>CAYRVX010000159.1:0-13577 GCA_964427875.1 uncultured Planctomycetaceae bacterium | reverse complement strand
CAGTCGATCCCGCGGAATCCGTCAGTCGACTAATCACTAATCAAGACCTGACCCCGTCCTATGTGTTGCTGCAACGAATCGTTCCATCAAGACGAACCATTCCTTCGCTCGGTCGCTGAGATGGTTTTGAGATCGTCCTCGGCCTCCTTGCACTGGTCCTCCATCAGCAAACCGCGTTGGATACGCAACCAGTTCCATCATCCGCTCACCACGCAACGCCAACGCCGGCAGCTTGGGGTTTGCGGCGGCCGCCACCCGGAGTGCCGGGTCCGATTCCGTACGCTTGGCGTCCCAGGCCGTCCCCTTGAACTTCACCGGGGGGCGAACGTGTTTCTCCGCCCATTCCATATACGCTTCATGGGCCTCACGCCCCTCCGCACCCAGCTTCGACTGGGGATAGCTGGACACCAAGCGATGTATGGCGTACAGACTTATCGCCGGAGGAACGGCGCAGTTAGTGACGCAGCAAGCCGGCCACTCGGCGATCCACTTCGCATGAAGGGCGTGGCTCTCCATCAAAACGGGAAGCGCATCATAATCCTGGAATTCGGCCAAGAGGTACGTTGCGACCATTGCTTTCACACGAGCTTTCTCGTACGCGTTCGGACCGTCCCCGTACGAGATAAAGCCTTTCGTCTGTAGCACACGTTTCTTCTCGTGCTGATATGCGCCTGGCCAATCAGCAAGCGATTGGCGGAGGATGGCCTTAAGCTTGGGGGTGATCGCCTCCGGCATTTCTCGTCCCGTCTCCAGGAGGCGACGGACCCGAGACAGATTGACCAATCGTCTCATTTCGCACCGTGGGTCACCGTTCATGTGACCCGCGCCGCTTACAGTTGTCGCAAAATGGTCATCATCCCAATTTGCGAGATTCTCGAGAATTTCCGTTAGCCTTTCCTTGCGTATGTTGCCAATGCGTTCCTTCTGCCAACGGTTTACAGGGAACTCGACCATGGCTTCGACGACCGCCGTGTCCTTTCCCTCCACAACGGGGTCGCGCACCCGAGGATCGCTGATGTCGGTATCCTGGGCCGGGAGAGACGCCGAGGTCTGCGGCCGGCCTCGCGGGCCGGCCGCTCCCGGCGACCTCGCGACATCATCCTGGAGGGGCGACCTGTCAGATCTCCCGAAGCCTACGAGAAGCAAGTAGGTAAGAAGGCACACCAGCCCCACACCAACGACAATTTCGCCGACTGGCCACCATCGACGCCTTGCCATTGCTGGTGTCCTGCTTTCGAACAGCCTTCAAGAGGTCAAGATGGCGTCAGCTCTTGATTAGTGATTAGCAGTGGATCCCGCGGAATCCGTGAGCCCACTAATCACTAATCAAGACCTGACCCCAATGGCGGGCGGGCCGCTCATTCAAGCGTCAACATCGCTACCGTGTCCTGGGCTCTCACGAAGATCCTCTTGCCGGCGATCACCGGGTGGGCGTAGGTCGGTGTGTCGGCGACCTTGATCCGGGCCAGCTCGGCGTACTCCGTGCCGCTGGGCTTGAAGACGATCAGCTCGGAGGTGCTGGGCAGTGCCAGGATGGCCGAGCCGGCGTCGAGAACGGCCGCGAAACCCCGGCCGTGGCGGGCCGTGTCGGTCCAGGCCGCCTTGCCCGTCCGGGCGTCGAGGCAGAAGAGGTTGCCGCGGTCGGAGAGGCCGAAGAGCAAGCCGCCCTTGAGCACCGGCGTGTTGAACTGCACGGCGACGTCCCCGTTGCTCCAAAGCTCCTTGACGGCAAAGGCGTCGTCCTGCTTTTCGATCTTGACGGCCTTGGTGCCCCGACCCCGCCCCGTGAAGATCACGGTCTGCCCGTCCACGATCGGCGTGGCGGCGTTGTAGGCCATTCTCCGGGGCACGAACGGGATCTGCCACAGGAGCTTTCCATCGGCCGCGCCGATGCCCACGACGCTTTTCTCGGACAGTGTGACGATCTGCTTCGTGCCGTCCACGGTCAACAGGGCGGGCGAGGCGTACTCCGGGCCCTCGCGATCCCACTTCCACTTCTCGTCGCCGCTGGCCAGGTCGAACGCGATGATCGCCCCCTTGCCCTGCCCGCCGAGATGCACGATGGCCATCCCGTCCACGATGATCGGCGACATGGCGGTGAAGAATCTGGGCACGGCCTTGGGGAACGGCTCCTTGCGCCACGCGACCTTGCCGCTGGCGGCGTCCAGGCAGGAGAGGATCCCGCTGGCGCCGAGCGTGACGACCTTTCCCCCGGCCAGGGCGGGGGAGCTTCTGGGCCCCGGATGCCGGCTGGCCGCCCCCGTCACGGGCCGCGCCGCGTACTGGTCCTTCCACAGCTCCTTTCCGCTTCCGGCCTCGAGGCACAGGATGACCTCATTGCCGCCCTGGCGCGTGAAGACATAGAGCTTCTCGCCCACCAGGGCGGGCGTCGCGTCGCCCGAGCCGACCTTCGTCTGCCACTTCCGCGTCAGCGCCTTCGGCCAGGTCTGCGGCGCGGTGAACCCCGCCACCTTCCCGTCGCGATTGGCCCCCCGCCACTGAGGCCAATCCTGCGCTAACGCCGAGCCGGCGCAGAGAAGAATCACACAGCCGGCTATCACACCGATCGATCGATCCGCGTTCCTCATGACAACTCCTTTCCTACCCCCGCTACGAAGCCTTCAGCGAAATGTGGCCACGACCCACGTGAGATATCTCCCCGGCAGTGTAACCTGAGCAGGCGCCCCCAGGAAAGGCGAAATCCGCATTTCAGCCGCTTCGGCGGCGTGAGTCCCCGGCCTTTTGCCACGACGCGCTCGATGCCTTCCGCTGCGGTTTGCACCCGGTGGACGGGCCGACAGGGCCCTCGATAACATTCCGTCGGTCCGTCCCTATAGTTGCCCCGGCCCGACGGTTTCTTACAAACCTCTTCTGACGGACGAAGAGGCGCGGGGCAAGATGGTGGCCGACGTGGTATCATCTGCGGGCGGGCAACTCCCGGGGGCCCTGGATGAGGCGCGTTTCGGAAGCACCGGGAAAGAAAGGGTGTCGATCATGAGGCAGCACAAAGCAGGCAGAAGCAGATGCGGCGGCGCGCTGACGCGCCGAGGGTTCCTCAAGACTTCCGCAGCCGCGGCATTGGCGGCGGGGGCGCGGCTGCCGAGCGCACACGCGGCCGGGGCCGACACGATCAAGGTCGGCCTGATCGGCTGCGGCGGTCGCGGCACGGGTGCGGCCGGGAACTGCATCGACTCGTCGCCCGGCGTGCAGCTCTACGCGATGGGCGACCTGGTCAAGGACCGCCTGGACCGCTCGCGAACGACGCTGTCGGCGAAGTACAAGAAGGCCGAGCAGATGGACGTGCCCGACGGGCGCTGCTTCGTCGGCTGGGACGCCTATAAGCAGGTGATCGGCTGCGGCGTGGACGTGGTCCTGCTGACCACCCCGCCGGGCTTCCGCCCGATGCAGCTCGCCGAGGCCGTCCGCCAGGGCAAGCACGTCTTCATGGAGAAGCCCGTCGCGGTGGACCCCGTCGGCGTGCGGTCGGTCATCGCCTCCAGCGACCTGGCGGCCAGGAAGAAGCTGGCCATCGTGGCCGGCACGCAGCTTCGCCATCACCCGCCCTGCCTGGCGGTCATCAAGCGGCTCGGCGAGGGGGCCATCGGCCGGATCACCGGCGGGCAGTGCTGGTTCAACACGGGCTTCCTGTGGGTCCGCAGGCGCCAGGAGGGGTGGTCCGACATGGAGTGGCAGTGCCGCAACTGGCTGTACTTCACCTGGCTGTCGGGCGATCACATCGTCGAGCAGTGCGTTCACTACATCGACCTGCTGAACTGGGGCTTCGGCGGCCCGCCGGTCAAGGCCCTCGGCGTCGGCGGGCGAGAGGTCCGCAGGGGCGAGGAGCACGGGAACATCTTCGACCACTTCGCCGTCGAGTACACCTACCCCGGCGGCGCGAAGGCGATGTGCATGTGCCGCCAGATCCGGGGCACCAGCCAGAGGACCGGCACGCGCCTCGTCGGCGCCAAGGGCGTATGCTCCGTCCGCGAGGGGACCATCGAGGACCACAAGGGCGCCGAGACCTTCAAGTATGCCGAGAAGACGATCAACCCCCAGGTCCAGGAGCACGCCGACCTCATCGCAGGCATCCGCAAGGGCGAGCCGCTCAACGAGGGCCGGCGTATCGCCGAAAGCTCCATGACCGCGATCATCGGCCGCATGTCCGCCTACACCGGCCGCGAGGTCTCCTGGAAGTGGGCGATGGAATCCTCCCGGCTCGACCTGATGCCGAGGAAGTTCCGCTTCGGCCCCCTCCCCGTCCGCCCCGTCGCCGTGCCGGGCAAGACTAAGCTCATCTGAAGAACCGAGGTCGGGCGTCAGGTGTCTGATCCGGTTTGTTTGGCCGAAACATAGGGACGCCAACGGATTCCCAGACAAAACATGGTTAGCGTCCCCAGGTTTTTCATGAAGGAGCTGACGATGGAATGTCCTGCTTGTCACGGCGAGCTGTCGACGGTCATGTACGAGGGCATTGACGTGGAGACCTGCCCCGCCTGCGGCGGAGAGTGGCTGGACTCCGAAGAGCTGGGCAAGATCGTCAAGATCCGCGAGGAGAGGTTCACCGAGGAGCAGCGCCGCGCCATCGCGGACTCGACGGTGCGCACCGCCGTGGTCCTCGACGATGTGGATCACGATCTTCTCTGCCCCAAGTGCGGCGGCACCACTGATGCCCTCAACTACGGCGGAGACAGCGGCATCGTCATCGACCGCTGCACATCCTGCGGCGGGTTCTGGCTGGACAAGGAGGAGCTGGAGAAGATCCAGGCCCTCGTGGAGGCCTGGGAAGAGGAAGTGCCGGAAGACGTCAGTAAGCACGGCCCGGGGATACACGAGGCCTTCGCGAAGGCCGACCGCAAGGCCGAAGTCAAGGTCAGCCGCGTCCCGCTCGTCGGGCCCCTTCTCGACATGCTCGTCAACGGGATCATCCGGCTCATGCCGTGACGGAGACCGGGGAAAATAGGGACGCTAACCGGTTTTGCACATAAAACATGGTTAGCGTCCCCGGGTTTAAAAATAGGGACGCTAACCGGTTTTGCATATAAAACATGGTTAGCGTCCCCGGGTTTCGTAGGGTCAAAAACGGTTAGCGTCCCTATTTTCGGTGTGGGTTGCTTCCTTGCGTGGCGGAGGTTCCCGGGCGTGCGAGGGAGCGGGTCAGGTGAGGGGGACCTCGACGACGTTGACGGTGCGGGGCGGCAGCTCCACCTCGAATACGCTGCCGCCGATGGGCAGTTCGCGCTGACGGACGTGGGCCGCCGGGGGCTCCTCGCCGGGGGCGGGGCGGTCTGTCAGGCGGGCGGCCAGTACGTGGTGCGTGCCCTTTCGCCCGGGCCTGGCGCTGACGGCCGAGATGTCCACGCGAACCCGCAGCGCGCGGTCGAAGTGCCGGTTGATCGCGTGCAGGAACAGGACCTCCTCGCCGCGCGTCACGAGGATGTCCACGTGCGCCGCCCGCCGGGCCGGCCGTATGCCCGCCAGCCGGTACGGCTGGTCGTAGCGCGGCACGTCGGCAAGGTCGATCGCAAGCCGGCTGGGCCCGTGGTGCCGGGAGTAGAGCGAGGTCACCTGCCCGCTGGGCATCATGTAGGGCGGCGTTCGGGCGGTGCGATCGGCGCGGATGGCGTGAATGCCCCAGGAATTGCCGATGAGCATCGACTGCGTGGCCAGGGCGATCAGGTCGCCGTCGCGCATGATCGCGTGGAGCATGCCGGCGGCCCCGAGGCCCTTGGCCAGCGCCGAGTTGAGCTTGGCGGCGGCCCGCGTGCCGTCGGCCCACCAGCCGTTCCAGTTCCACTCGGTCATCGCGACCTTGCAGCCGAGCCTCCGCGCCTGATCGAGCTCGGGCTTGTTGAATACGCACTGCCCGTCGGCGTCGACGGCCGGCACGGTCACCCAGGCGTACCAGATGTCTCGCGGGCTCAGGGAGGCCACGTCCACGCGTTTGCCGCCGCGGAAGGCCTCCCGCATGGCCCACGGCTGGTAGTGGTGCACCGCGAAGTAGTCGATGTCCTTGCCCAGTTCCCTGTGGACTCGGGCGGCGAGCTTGACGGGGCAGCCGTCGGCGATGATCCGGATGTCGCGGTCCACGGCATGCAGGGCGTCGATGTACGCTCGGACGGCCCGGACGTAGCGGTCGGCGCTCACCTTGCCGGCGAAGGCCCACGTCTCGTTGCCGATCTGGAAGCAGCCCACGTCGTACGGCTTCCGCCGGCCGTTGGCGGCGCGGAGCTTCGCCCAGGCGCCCAGGTGCTCGGGCAGCTTCGCGTCCACGGGCGCGTTGCAGTATGCCGCCAGGCGGGCCGCGTGCGCCGCGCCGTCCTCCAGGCCGCCTTCCGCCAGCAGGCCCCGCCGGAAGTTCACCACCAGGATCGGCTTCATCTCCAGCTCCTCGCACAGCCGGAGGAACTCGTCGTAGCCGAAGCGATTGGTGACCTTGTGGCCCTTGTGGCCGACCGTGACGGGCCGGCCGGGCGAGCGGCCGGGAACGTTGTCGATCATGTCCAGCCAGTCCGTGTAGTCCGCGTCCGTCCCGCCGGGAAAGCGAACGATGGGTATCCGCATCCGGCGAATCAGCGCCTTGGCGGCCGGCTGGAGCCGGTTCGTTCCGGGCACGAGCGCCCCCTCCGGACCGATCTCGCCCCAGCTCGGGCGCTCCATGAACTGGCCGAACAGCCGCGGGTCGATCCGGTGAAGGACCTTGTCGCGGACGGTCACGCGGACCGGCCGAACCGCCCGGTCCGCCTGGGCGAACGCGCCCCCCGCCGCCAGAAGCACGGGGAGCACGGTCAGCAGCAGCCTCGCCTCGATTGTCGCCATGGTCGTCGTCCCGTTTCTCCGGGCTCGCGGAGCCTGGCGTTCCGCGCGCCTCGTTGGAGGAAGCTCGGCCCACCAAGGCCCTCAGGCGGCTCAGCCCATCAGCTTCCGCGCGAAATCGGCGTTGCGCTTGCAGTCGGCCACGGCGTTCTTCGACGGGCAGGCGGTCTCCAGCACGATCCAGCCGGCGTAGTGGATCTCCTTGAGCGCCTCGCCCACCGGCTGCATCTTGACCTTCCCCTCGCCGAGGTAGTGATGGCCGTCCTTGAAGTGGATCATGCAGATGCGGCCCTTGAGCTGGCGGATCTCCGCGGGCACGTCGTAGCCGGCGCAGGTCGAGTTGCCGATATCGTAGTAGCAGCCGACCGCGTCGCTGCCGATGCGGTCCAGGATCTGGAGGTTCTGCTTCGCCGAGCAGGTGTTCTCCAGGCCCAGGGCCACGCCGGCCTTCTGGGCCCTCGGCGCGATCTCCTTCATGCGGCCGACCAGGGCATCGACGGCGTCCCTCTTCAGCTCCTTGCCCTCCAGGAGGTCCGCCTTGCCGAAGAACGGCACCAGGATGCCGGCGGCGCCGAGGTCCTTCGCGGCGTCGACGGTCTGCTCCAGCCAGGCAAGCCCCTTCGGATGCGTCGCCACGGGGTTGCCGTTCAGAAGGTCCATCGAGAGCGAGGAGACCGCCAGCGCCGTGGCCTTCATCTGCTCCTTGATCGTCTTGCGGCAGGCGGGATCGGCGATGCGGAGCCTGTCCGCCGGGTCGCCGACGCCGATCTCCACGCCGTCGAGCCCGGCCTGCCCGGCCGCCTCGAGATCGCCGCCGAAGTGCCTCGCGGATATGCGTATCTTCGCCACGGCCGGGGCCTCCTCAGCACCCATCATCCCTCGGACCAAAGCAGCGGTCCGCCGGCGCCGGCGCGATCATACCGGCTTCGTCCCGCGCGTGCAACGCCGGCTGCGCGACGCTCGCGTGCCGCACCCCCGCGGTGTACCATGCCTGGCATGTCGGCGCCTGCCTTGCTCGCGCGGGCATGCGGGCCGAAGGCGCATTTCTTCGGGTACTACGACAAGCCCCCCTGGGACGCCGGCGGGCGCTTCGGGCAGAATCACGGCCCGATGGCTCCTGCTGCGTGGCGGCACTTCGCAGAGCAGTGCAGGCGGACGGAGCCCTGTGAGGACCGAGGACGCCCTTGACGGAGCCTGGAGACACGATAGAATAATGGAAGAGGCCCACGATGGTGCCGGGCCGGAGCCTATCTGGGGCATGTCGGGCAACAGCTTCGCAAGACGCGAGAATGCTCGTTTCCGGTCGCCGCGACCGCTTCCTGCGATCGTGGAGAGCCAACGAGTAGCCAGTCACGCGAGAAGGGCCTGACACGTGGCGAAGCTGAAAGTGACTGACGAAGGGGGTGAGTGGGAGGCCAGCTTGCCCCGGGAGGGCGCACTCATTGGCCGAGACGAGGAATGCGACGTCCGGCTGGACGACCAACACGTGTCGGGTCGGCACGCAAGGCTCTTCCCGGATCCTGCCGGACGTTGGATTATCGAGGACTTGGCGAGCAAGAACGGCGTGTGGGTCGGCCAGCGACGTGTCAGAAGTCGCGCTTTGCTGTGGGGCGAGGAGGTCACCATTGGACCCTACACGCTGTGGTTGGCGCCAGACAGCGAGAGGCCAATAGGGCCCGCCCCGGATTTGACCGTGACGGCATCTCTCGCCACCGATGTGTGCCGGGCGGGCGACATCGAGATAAGACGCGCCGAAGGCGAAACGCTTTCGATCGGCCGGATCAACCAGTTGAACCGCGTCAGCGAGAGGCTGGCCGGAGTCTCCAAGGCCGATCGACTGTATCCCGAGTTGTGTGAAGCCCTGGTGGATGTGTCTCGCGCGCCGGGCGTGACTGCGCTGGTTCTCCGGCTGCCGTGCAGCACGGATCCGGTCCCGCCAGCCCCGCCGCTTCTCGCCTTTCACGCTGCGGACGGCGACAACGGACTGGCAGCCAAGGCCGTCGTGGACATGCACCTGTCCCGACGCGTGCTGGAGGCTGCCCGGTCCGGCGTTGGGGCGGCGATGGCCCGCAGTGATCCCGTCGGCGGAGGGGACCTGATGTTGACGATCACTCCGTCGGCCCAGCCGCGAGCGGTGCTCTGCGCCTCCATCGCCGAATCACCCGAGTCGATGGAAGCGTTGTACCTCGATATGCCATCCGGTCTGGCCGGGCCGGACACACTGGACTTCGTCCAAGCTGTTGCCCGCCTGACGAAGCTGCTCAGAACGAATCTCATCCTGGCAGAGGAAAGACTTCAGCGTCGAATGCTGGACAGAGAACTGGAGATGGCTCGGGAGATCCAGCAGGCCCTGCTTCCCGCTGACGTCCAATTGCTGCCAGGCGTTGATGTCGCGTGGCACTATGAGCCCGCAGCCTGGGTAGGCGGAGACTACTGCGACATCTGGCGGCTCCTGGATGGGCGGCTGGCCTTCGCGGTGGGTGATGTCACAGGCCACGGGCTCCCTGCCGCGATGGTCATGGCCACTCTCCACGCCGCGATACGGGCGAACACGTCCCCAGTGCTCACGCCTTCCTGGCTTATGGAAAGTGTCAACAGGTATCTTCAGGCGAACACATCGGAGGACATGTTGGTGACCATGGTTCTGGCGTTCTTCGAACCGGCAAGTGGCAGACTGGAGTGCGTGAATGCCGGGCACGTTCCGCCGATCATGCTCGACCCGACGGGCTCCCCCCGGCCGCTGGAGGCCACGCGGAACCCGTCAGTTCCTGAGCGGTACGAGGGGGAGTTCCAGCCGCGATGCGCGTTCAGGAAGTTGCCCAGTACGCCGCCGCGCGACGACCCGCCCCGCAGGACGCGAGCGTTGCCGGCGCCGGGTCCGTTCGGGTCCGTCTCGGCCTCCTCTCCATACGGGCCATGCCAGTCCTCGCACCATTGCCAGACGTTCCCCGCCATGTCGTACAGGCCCCAGGCGTTCGGCTTCGTTGTGCCTACGGGCCGGGTAGTGCCGACGGCGTTGCCACTATGCCACGCGTGGGCATCCAGGTCCGCCGGGTTATCGCCGAAGTAGAACGCGGTGGCAGCGCCGGCCCGACAGGCATATTCCCATTCGGCCTCGGTGGGCAAGCGAAGCTTCTTCTCCGTCGTTGCGCTGAGCTTCAGGAGGAACTGCTGGCAGTCCTCCCAACTGACATTCTCCACCGGGTTGTGATCTCTACCAGGGAACTCACTGGGGTTGTCGCCCATGACGGCCTGCCATTGTTCTTGCGTAACCTGCGTCTTGGCGAGCCAGAAGGGCCGGCTGATCCTGACCCCGTGCTGGGGGAAGTCCCCCCCGTAGCTTAGGTACCGGTCCTTGCCGTAGAGCTTTTCCAGTTGCTCCGGGCTGGTGGTGGGCGGGCTGCCCATGAGGAACTCGCCGGCGGGGATGAGGACGAAGGTCATCTTCACGCCGTTGCCGAGATCGACGTCCTCATCGACGTTGACTCCCAGGGCCTCGGCGGTCGCCTGCTGCCGGCGCCCGGCCTCCACCACGTCGAACGGCCACTTCGTGTAGACGAGCACGGGGCCGCGTTCCCCCCGGCCGCCCAGCATCAGCGCCAGGACGACGGCAATGCCGGCGGCGCCCACAATGCCGGCGGCGAGGGCGAGGCGACGCCGGCGTTGCCGGTTGGCGCGGCGGTCGTCCACCGGAGGGCGAGCGGGAACGGCCATGGTCGTTGTGACGGTCACGGCCCGCAGAGCCGACGGCGACCGTCCCCCCCGGCCTTCGACACCGTCCAGGGCCTCGAGCAGGGCCTCGGCGCTGGGGTAGCGGTCGTCGGGGTCCTTGCAGAGCAGGCGATGGATGATCCCACACAGTGCAGGCGGCGCGTCGGGCGCAAGCTCCTGGAGCGGCGGGATCGGGGCCTCGACGTGCTTGAGGATGACTTCCGTCGGGGTCTGGCCGTCGAAGGGCGGTTGGCCGGCGACGGCATGGTATAGGGTCGCGCCGAGGGAGTACAGGTCGGAGGGGGCGTCGAGCGGCCGGCCCCGGGCCGCGTCCGGCGGCATGTACAGCGGCGTGCCGAGCGTCTGGCTGCCCAGCGTAAGCGTCACGTCCGTCTTGGGCCGCTTGGCCAGCCCGAAGTCGGCCACCTTCACCCGGCCCTTCGGATCGAGCAGGATGTTAGCAGGCTTGATGTCGCGGTGGAGGATGCCCCGGTTATGGGCCTCGGCGAGCGCAGCGGCCGTCTGCCTCATCACGTCGAGGGCCCGGTCGGGCGCCAGGCGGCCCTCCCGCTCGAGCACGTCCGCCAGACTCACGCCATCCACCAACTCCATGGCGATGTACTGACGGCCACCGTCCTCTCCGATGGAATAGACTTCGATGATGTTGGGGTGGCTGACCGCCGCTGCGGCGCGGGCCTCGCGGCTGAACCGCGCGACGTAGCTGTCGTCGGCCGACAGGGACCCGGACAAGACCTTGATGGCGACGAAGCGATCGAGCGAGCCCTGACGGGCCTTGTAGACGGCGCCCATGCCGCCGCGGCCGAGAAGCTCGATGATCTCGAACTCGCCGAGGGTTTGCCCGATGAGGGGGTCGATTCCATCGGAAATCCTCTTCCTGGCGGGCTCGGGCAGGCTCGCCTGGCAGTACGGGCAGATCATCTGCTCTTCCCCGGCGCGGTCGATCTCCAGGCGATTCCCGCACTTCCAGCACTTGAGCGCCTGCTTCGCCACGGCTTTGCTACCCGTTCCTGTCCCGACTTGCCGTCTATCGTATCGGTGCCCAGCCGGGGTGTCAACGAATGCCGAGCCCCGATGACGTCAAGCGAAGTGGGCAATAGGGACTCGGAGGGTCTCCGGGATCGTCGGGCTCGTCCTCATCGCGATCGGCGCCGCCGTCTGCCTCGTTTTCCGTCGCACGCTTTTGAACATCTACGGCTGGCTGTCGCCGGAGATCTCTCCGCCGCGATGAGGGCAACCAGAAGGAAGACGCCCGCCAGAAGCACGGCCCTGCGGCGCACGAACGGGCGGGCCGAAGGCGCCCCGTCAGGAAGCTCACCCTTCGACATAACCGCATTCTATCACGGCCGGAACCGCGACGCAAAGCTCGGCGACGGGAAAGGGAGCATTAGCGTTTTGGGGGCGCGGGCGGTATAGCCCCGGAACGGGGCATATGTTGGTAGCCTCGGGCGCGAGCCCGTGGTATGCAGGCCGTTATCAGCCCAGCCCCCGCACGGGGGCGTTTGAGGCCTTCACTCGCCCCCGTACGGGGGCTCTCTACTATGGCAACTCCAGCTCCACGGGCTCGCGCCCGAGGCTACCGGCAGTCGGGCCTACGGCCCTCCAGAAGCGACTGCTTCCCCAAAACGCCTATGCTCCCGACTCCGAGCATGGCGCGCACTTGCCGGCGGCTGCCCGGGCGATACAATCGGTACCGATGCCTCGATGGCCGCGGGCAGCAGCTCACCCGGGACGTGCCGGCTCGTGGCTGCTGTCCCGCCTCCTGCACCTTTACGGACCTGGCGCATGCCAAAGCGAAGACAGCCGAGGCTGTTCGAGCCGCCCGACGCGCCTGCGCCGGCAAGCGTGCCCGCCGCGGACGGCGTGGTGGTCCGGGAAGTGACCTGCAAGAGCCTGCTCAACCGCGGCAGCATCGGCGAATACTCCTTCAACTGCTACACCGGCTGCGGGCACGGCTGCGTGTACTGCTACGCGCGGTTCATGCAGCGGTTCCACCCGCACGACGAGCCGTGGGGGCGGTTCGTGGACGTGAAGATCAACGCCGCCGAGGTCCTCAGCCGCCAGCTCCGCCGGCTCTCGCCCGGCTCGGTGTTCACGTGCAGCGCGTGCGACGGCTGGCAGCCCGTCGAGCGGCACTACCGCCTCACTCGCCGCTGCTGCCGGATGCTCCTGGAGGCGGGCTTTCGCCTCAACATCCTCACCAAGAGCGAGCTCATCCTGCGCGACCTGGACATTCTCACCGGCCGGGACGTCCGCCTCGGCGTGACCATCACCACCCCCGATGAGAGGCAGGCCCGGCTCTGGGAGCCGCACGCATCGAGCGTCTCGGCCAGGCTGCGCGTGCTGAAGGAGGCCAAGGCGGCGGGGCTGGAGACGGCCGTGATGTTCGGCCCCCTGCTGCCGGGCATCAGCGACTCCGCCGACGTGCTGGACGAGCTGTTCGCCCTGGCGGCCGGGCTCGACGTCGATTGCATCTGGACCGACGCCCTGAACCCTCGCCCGCGCGTCTGGCCGTCGGTGCAGCAGTTCCTCCGCCGGCACCGCCCCGATCAGTTCGACCTGTACCGCCGCGTGCTGTTTGACCGCAAGTACCGCGCCGGGTATCTCGACGCCCTGCATGAGCGCATCCGCCGCGCCGCCGTCGCCGCCGGCCTGGCCGGCCGTCTGGCCTGAGAGGACCCGCATCTTCCGTATGCAGCAAGCCGATCGTGCGGGACAACGACGCCATGGCACTCGGGGACCTCGGACGACCCGTCTGTCTCGCTGGGTGCCATGCTCTCACGCGGAGCGCAGCGACGCGGGTGAGCATGCTCCTCGGGGGCACCTTCGACGCGCGCATGGCCACCCCGTCGGCCTTTGGCCGCCGGTGAGGCCATGGCACCCGGCACCTGGCGTTTTCGTGGCCGGAGCGGCGGTCGTTCGCTACAATAACACTATGGCTGGCCGGGCGAATGACTGGTTGAGGCAGGCCCAGCGGGACCACGTGCTGGACAACGGGTACATCCCGACGCGATATCCCAACAGCCACCCGGCCG
>CAYRVX010000158.1:0-13773 GCA_964427875.1 uncultured Planctomycetaceae bacterium | reverse complement strand
CGATCCCGCCCCGTCAAGCCTGGACGTGGACCTGCTGGACGTCCTCGCCGCCGGCCTGCTCACGATGCCCTTGGGACAATGACCGGTCCGAGACCGGAAGTGCCGAAGCCGGTCCCAGCCTGAAGTGTGCCCCACTGACGCGCGGACGATGATAACGGCGGCGGTTTCTCTTGAGGGGTCCCTCCTGGCAAGGCGGGCGCATCGAGCAGTGATAGCCGCGGTCTGAGCGACACAGCCGGGACAAATGGCTCACGGCTGTGTTTAACGCTTATCCGCCCGGCTGCGCTGGTCGGGCAGCAGGCCTCTTCTCCAGGAAGAGGGCGAGATCATGGTTGGAATTCCCGCATCGGCTACCAGGTCGGTTCTTGTGGCGGCAGTGTTGGGCAGCATCACGCTTTTTCCGGCGTCTCGGGCGTCCGGGCAGCTTCAGCCCGGCCCGGACAATCCGTTCGGCTGGCGAGGAGACGGGTCGGGGCGGTTTCCCGATGCCACGCCGGTCACGGAATGGTCGAGGACCAAGAACGTGGTGTGGAAGACGCCCATGCCGGACTGGGGACATTCGCAGCCGGTCGTCGTGGGCGAGTACGTCTTCACGACGGCCGAGCCGACCACGCTGCTGTGCCTGAGCCGGACGGACGGCAAGATCCTGTGGCAGAAGACGCACAATCTGGAGGACACGCTGCCGGCGAGCAAAAGGGCCCAAGTCAGGAAGGACCTGATGGCGGCCGCCAGGATCCGCAAGGTCAAGCTGGACCCGCTGAAGCGAAAGCTCCGACAGGTCACCGGGAAGCTGCAAGCCATGCGGGAGGACCCTTTCCTTCGCAGCCAGAAGGGCTCTCTGAAGCGCAACATCGAGTCGCTGGAGAAGAAGCTCGCGTCCCTGGAGGAGTATCGCCCACCGCGAGTGGACCTGGCGATAGGTCACTCGAACTGCACGCCGGTGACGGACGGCCAGGGCCTCTTCGCGCTGTTTGGCAACGGGGTCGGGGCCGTATACGACCTGGCGGGCAGATGCAGGTGGATTCGCACGATCCGCCGGGCGAAGATGCCTTTCGGGCATTCGATGTCGCCGGTGCTGGCGGCCCGGTCGCTGGTGATGGCGATCGACAAGGAGCTGTTGGCCGTGGACGCCACCACCGGGAAGGAGCTCTGGCGGCGTCCGACATCGAGGCCATCGGGTGGCTTGGCCGCGGCCAAGATCGGCGACGTGCACGTGGTGGTGACTGCGGAGGGCAGCGTGGTGCGAGCATCGGACGGCAAGTTCCTGGACAGGGCGCGCCAGCCGGCGCGGATGTCGTTGAGCGCCCCGGTGATCCGCGGCGGAGTGCTGTACATCCTCGGCGCGGGGCAGCAACTGATGATCGACATGCTGCTTTCGGAGGGCCCGGGCGACGTTCGGCTGAAGAATCTCGCATCGGGGCGGGCGTTCGAGGGGGTGTACTACACTTCGCCGCTGTACCACGACGGGTGCGTGTTCCTGTGGGACAAGAACAGCGTCCTGAGCGTGGTGGACGCCGCCACGGGACGTCAGATCCGCTCCAAGCGGCTCGGGCTGACCGGCTCGGCGTATTCCTCGCCGGCCCTGGGAGGCAAGTACATCTTCCTGGGCACGGATGACGGCACGATGGCGGTGCTGGAGGCGTCGGTGATGCGCGAGCTGGACGACAGACTGAGCGTGGAGGTGAAGGAGGTCGCCCGCAACAAGCTGGAGCCGACGCGGTCAAGTCCCGTCTTCGCGGGGAAGCACATGTACTTGCGGACCTTGGAGAATATGTACTGCATCGGCGGCGGGTAGGGCGACTTCGGCTTGACCCGGCCGAACAGCATCGAGGCAAGTGGGAAGGAATGCGTGTCGTATGGAGACACCGAGGAAGACGTGGAGCTTGATCTGTGTTTGCCTGTGCGCGACCTGGGCGCTGTCGGCGGCAGGATGCGAGGGGCGTTCGGCCGGTTGGCCCGCCTGGCGAGGGCCGATGCTCAACGGGCTGAGCTATGAGGTCCCGACCAGGATGCCGACCGTCAAGCTGCTCTGGAAGAAGCCGATGGCCGGGTTGTGCAGCGCGGGGATTTCCGCGGCGGAAGGGTACGTGGTGGTGGCCGATCACGCCAAGAAGACGGACTACTACCGCTGCTACAGCGCCGCTGCGGGCAAGGAGGCCTGGACGTTTTCCGTCCCCAACGCTTTGGAAATGGACTACGGCGCTTCGCCGCGCGCGGCGCCGGCGATCCATCGAGGCAAGGTGTACTGCATCGGGGCGGCCGGCGACTTGCACTGCCTGGACCTCAAGACCGGCAAAGTGATCTGGGAGAAGGACTACAAGAAGGACTTCGGCGCGGGCCGCGTGCCGACGTGGGGTCACAGCACGGCCCCTCTCATCGTGGAGGACAAGCTGATCGTTCATCCGGGGGACGTCGTTGCGCTCGACCCGGCCGCGGGCAAGACGGTGTGGCGGGGCAAGGCTTACGGACCGAACTACTCGAGCTTCGCCGTCGGCACGTTCGGCGGCATCAAGCAGCTAATCGGCTACGATGGCCGCAGCCTTGCCGCGTGGGATGTGAAGACCGGCAAGCGCGTCTGGGAACTGGAGGTGGACAACTCCAAGGGCTACATCGTTCCCGGGGCCGTGGTGCTGGGCGAGAAGCTGCTGGTGGCCAGCGAGGATGAAGACACTCGCCTCTACGGCTTCGACAAGAAGGGCAGGCTTATCGAGCTGCCGGAAGCCGAGAGCGAGGACCTGGCGCCCGAGATGGCCACGCCGACCATCCAGGGGGACCTGATCCTGGGTATCTGCGAGGGGCTGGTGTGCCTGGACTCCAAGAACAAGCTGAAGACGCTGTGGATCGAGGAGAACGAAGACGCCTTCTACGGGCTGTCGCACATTGTCGCAGGCAGGGATCGCGCGCTGGTCTTCGGCTCGAACGGAACGATGGCGCTGGTGAAGGCCGACCGGAAGAAGTGCACGATCCTTGGGACGTCGAAGCTGTGTAAGGACACGTGGGCGCATCCGGCCTTGACAGGCGGGAGGATCTACATTCGCGACGAGAAGTTCTTCTATTGCTACGAACTGAAGATGCCCGGCGCGGGCAGTGCGTCGCAGTGACCCCATCGGCTGCGTCGGTGGGCACCCCGGCAGTGCAGTGCCGGGGCGTTTGTTATTGCGGTGCGTGGCAGTCTCCGATAGGCTCCCAGGTCCCGCAAAGCGATCGAGAAGGGCTGCGCGCAACAGCAGCCGGACGTTCGAAGCGGGGGCTTCGGACCATCGGACAGCGCCTCGCGGACGGCACTTATGTCTCGATCCGGAACGAGAAGAGTTGCGATCGTCTGTATTCTCGCCTCGGCGGCGATGCTGTGGACTATCCGGCTGGTGGAGGTAGTTGCGGTCGGGGACAAGGACAAAGGGGCAGACGCATCTCCAGCGAAGAGGACTTCACCTGGAGCGCAGGCGACCGCAGCGGCCGATCCAGTCGTCAAGCTGCTCGCGGCCGGCTGGAACGAGCTGGACCTGGTGGACTACCGCAAGGCTCAGAAGACGTTTGAGCAGGCGCTCGCGCGCCGTCCCACGGCCACCCGGAAGGCCGAGGCGCTGTTTGCGTTGGGGCATCTGTGGCAGTATCGCCAGCCGGGGGCCGACCTGGGCAAGGCGAAGCGGCTGTATGAGCAGGTGGCCGGCGAACTGGGAGACACGCCGGCGGGCCCGTTGGCGACGCTGGCACTGGCCCGCATGGCCGACACTCCGCCCTACGAGAAGGACCGCCTTCGCGAGGAGGCCAGGCGGCTGTACCGCCAGATCATCGACCGGTATCCGGATCACTTCGTCGCGGAAGAGGCGGTGCTCCGACTGGCGATGACGTACCTCGAAGAGCTCGGCAATGCCGAGGTCGAGGACTTCGGCGCCAAGCTCCTGACAGACTTCCTGGCCCGCAAGCCGGAGAGCTTCCTGGCCCCGGTGATGCGCTGGGAGCTTGGGGACCTGCACTTCAACCGCAAAGAGCATCGCCAGGCGGTTCGGGAGTGGATCGCCGCCGACACGCTGGACGCGAAGGCCCCGGAGGGCCGGGCCATGAGCACCGTCGCCAGGGCGGGGCTGTACTTCAGGATCGCGAAGGTCAGCGAGAAGCACCTGAAGGACTATGCCACGGCGGCGAAGTGGTACGAGAAGATCGTCACCGAGGTCCGCCGTGAGAACCGTTACTACATCGCGAAGGTCTCGGCCGAGCGCTGCCGGAAGCTGGCGGCTCAGGCGCCCGCCAAAGCGGCCTCAAGGCCGGCGGACACCGGGGGGGCGGAGCGATGACGGTCGAAGGCGCCGCGGAGCTGGAGAAGCGCCGGGAGCGCAAGGCGCGCTTGCGCAATTACCTGGGACTGGCGATCCTGCTGGCGGCTCTGGGGTGGTCGGTCGTTCACGTGACGATCCACTCGTTCGGCTCGGAGAGTGACACGGCCCTGCTGGCGGGCAAGAAGGTGATCCGCTTCGCCCACTGGCAGTTGGAGGGCCGGTGCGTCGAGGCGTTGAACGAGGCCTGCCGGGAGTACGAGAAGCTCCACCCGGACGTGGCGGTCCAGCAGATCGAGGTCCCCGAGCGGGCCTACGAGCAGTGGACGCGCACACAGCTCATCGGGCGGACCGCCCCGGACCTGATCGAGACCCGCTGGTGGCCGAACCTGCTGGTGCGCTACTTCGTTCCGCTGGGGGAATACGTCGAGCAGCCCAATCCGTACAACGACGACGACCCCTGTGCAGCCGACCTGAAGGGCCTGCCGTGGCGGGAGACGTACGTCGACAACATGCTGGGCGGCTGGAACGACAACCTGCGGGGCTACTACGGCATGCCGCTGAGCCTGTTCACGGTCCGCTGCTTCGCGAACAAGGACCTGATCCGCGAGGCGGCGGGGGTGACCGAGCCGCCGAAGGACCTCGGGGAGTTCTTCGAGATCTGCGAGAGGATCAAAGCCTACGAGCGCCAGCGACAGAAGAGCGACCCGAGTTTCCGGCTGGTGCCGATCGCCGGCAGCGACTACACGGAGATCAGGTTCCGCGACCGTTATTGGGGGATGGCGACGTGGGACCTCGTGGAGGACTACGACACGAACCTCGACTGCTGGCTCGGCGACGACGAGCGAGTCGAGGCCATCCTGACGGGGCGGCTGAACCTGGCGACCGACCCCCGGATCCGGGCCGGACACCAGGTGCTCTACGACATCAGCCGGTACTTCAACCCGGGCTTCATGGCCGCCCGGCGGGACGAGTCGGTTTTCCTGTTCTCCCAGGGCAACGCGGCGATGATCGCCACGGGCACGTGGGACGCGGGCAGTCTCTGGCGCCAGATCGCCGGAGACTTCGAGATCATGGTCTTCGACTTCCCGATCCCCGCGCCGGACCAGAAGTACGGCCGGTACATCCGCCACCGGATCACCGAGGCGGGGCAGCGCGCGGGGTTCTCGTTCGGGCTGACGCGCGTCAGCATGAACAAGAAGATCGCGATCGACTTCATGCGTTTCCTGACGAGCCGGAGAATCAACGAGAAGATCAACCGGGCCTTCCGGTGGTTCCCGGCTATTCGCGGGGCCCGGACCGACGAGATCCTCCGGCCGTTCCGCCCGCGGGTGGAGGGCATCTTCAGGATCATCGACATCTGGTTCCGCGGAGGAGACACCCACCTGCGGTATGACCAGAAGTACAAGAAGTACATCAGCGCGCGGGACCCGCAGCCGAAGGACTACGCGGGGTTCCTGGCGGCGGCGGCCGGGGACCGCGAGGACTTCGTCAAGCGGTTCGAGAACCTGGCGAGGCAGTTCCTCGCCGATTTCGGCAGCGACCCGGCGGAGCATCGGCGGTGTGCGTTTGCGGAGTATCGGCGGCGCTGGCGCGACTGGCACTATGATGAGTTCATCCGCGCCTTCGCCGCCGACTACCAGGAACTGGCCTTGGCCGACTTCCGGCGGACAGACGTCGATACGTATCACCAGGTCGTGCAGGTGGAGGCGGCGCTGGCCCAGACGCGCGCCGCGGCCATGCGCGAGGGACTGACAGGCAGAATCCGCCGGACCTATGTCTCACGGACGCTTGGGCAGACAAGTCGCATAGATGCCCACGTGCGCCAGGGCACGGTGTACCGGCGGCTCAAGGCGCTGGAGGCGCGGCCGAAGGGGGACGGCCCATGAGAACGATAACGTTCGGGCAACTCCGGCACTTCTGGCCGATCTACCTGCTCATTTTCCCGGCGGTCGCTCTGATCCTGACGTTCAGCTACTTCCCGGCCGCCAGCGCGACATACCACGCGTTCTTCCGATGGAACGGGGACGAGATCTCCGAGTACATCCGCTTGGCGAACTTCAAGCGGGCTCTCGAGGATCCGGTGCTGGGCAAGAGCTTCCGGCTGGTGATGATCCTCCTGGCGGCGAACCTGGTGAAGATGGTGCCGTCGATCATCACGGCAGTGGTCATCCATCGCCTGGCGAGCGCTCGCAGCCGGTACCTCTACCGCGTGGCGTTCGTGATTCCGATGATCATCCCGCAGATGGTCTGGCTGCTGATGTGGAAGTTCTTCTACAACCCGATGGTGGGTGTGCTGAACGGCATGCTGCGTGGCAGGCCGATGGCCGTCCTCCAGCGGCTGGACGCGGCGGCTCCTGGCCTGGCGCAGGCGATCATCCCCTACCGTGACGCCGTGCTGGAGCCGCTCTTTGGCAGTCTGTGGGGCTTCGGGCTGTTTGGGGCGGTAGTGCTGGGTTTTCTGGGCGGGTTGCGAGGCGTGGTCAAGGGCTGGCTTTGGTGGCTGGGACTGCTTGCGGGCGCGTGGCTTCTGTGGGGACCGCCGGCGGAAGGTGTCTCGCTCTGGGGATGGGGATGGGGCTTCTGGCAGAACATGCTGCGGCAGCCCGGGCTCCGGCATGGCCTGATGCGAATGGCGCTCCTGCTTGTCTTGGTCGGCTGCGTTGCGGAGTTCGTCCGCCGTCGCCCCGCCGGCCGGACGGCCATCAAGTGGACCGGCTCGCTGATTCTCGCGGTCTTCGCCCTGCTCGTCGTGACCTCGGCCACGTGGACGGAGCCGACGAAGGCCTTCGACCGCGACCCGGGGTGGCTGAGTGACTACGTGCTGATCGTTCCGGCCCTGATCTTCTGGGGCTTCCCGTGGGTCGGCGTGGTCAGCGTGCTGCTGTACCTCTCCGGGCTGGGGAACATCGACCAGAGCGTCTACGAGGCGGCGGACATCGACGGCTGCGGGCCGTTCCGCAAATTCTGGAACATCGAGCTGCCGCTCATCATGACGCAGATCCGGCTGAACCTCGTGCTGATGGTCATCGCAACGCTCAAGGGCTGGGGGCTCGTGTTCATCCTCTTGGGGGACGACGGCGGCACGGGCGGGGTCGGGATGCTGCCGGGCCTGTACATGTTCCGTAAGGCGTTCCGGGACATGGAGGTCGGCTATGCCTGTGCCATCGGACTGCTGCTGTTCTTCCTGATCGTCTACCTTACCGTGATCAACAACCGCTACGTGCGAGTGAGCAAATGAGAGGCCGCGGCGCAAAGACCGTGAGCGGCCGGGCCGCAAACCCCGCCGCCGAGATCGCCAAGCACGCCTTCATCCTCCTCGTGCTCTCGGCGGCCTTCTACCCGCTCTACATGGTGGCCAATATCTCTACCAAGACGAACAGGCAATTCTACAGGAACACCTGGACGCCCGACTTCCCTTCTTCCTCGCAGGGCTGGAATCGCTGGACGGACACGATCGCGGCCAACTACGTCCGGGGCTGGGCGACGATCGGCGCTAGCATCCCCAACACGATCTTCCTGGCCGTGACGACGACGGCTGGACGCCTGGTCGTGGCCATCCTGGCCGCGTATGTCTTCGCGCGCTACCGCTTCCCCGGCAAGACGCTGTTCTGGTCGGCGTTGATGATCCTGATGCTGATGCCCGGCGTGGCGAACCTCGTGCCGCTCTTCACGCTGCTGCGCTGGATGGGGCTGCTGAACACGTACACGGCGCTGATCGTCACGGGCTGTGCCGGCGGGCAGATCTACAACATCTACATCTTGCGCAACTACATCGAGGACACGCCCGAGGGGCTCTTTGAGGCGGCCGAGGTCGACGGCGCGGGGCACCTCGGGCGGATCTGGAACATCGTGATCCCCATGAACGGCTCGATCATCGCGACGCTGGCATGCCTGTCGATCGTCGGGGCGTGGAACAACTTCCTGCTCCCGCTGCTTGTGCTCCGGGACCCGTCGCGCCTGCCGACGGCCGTCGCGCTGTACCGGCTGGAAGGTGCCTACGTGCGGGACTGGGGCCCCACGATGGCCGCCTACGCCATCGCCGCGATCCCCCTGATCATCCTGTTCGTCTTCACCATGCGGTTCTTCATCCGCGGCATCGCGGCGGGGTCGATCAAGGGCTGACCCCGCCGATGTCATACGTGGGCGGATTCGCCCTTGACGCCGATCCGCCAAATGGGATACTGGACGCTGCGAAAGAGGACCGCAACATAGGAAATCAGCCATGGCAGAGGTCATCCTGGAGAACGTGACGAAGATCTTCCCGGGCGGTGTCGAGGCCGTCAAGAACATGGACCTCAACATCCGCGACGAGGAGTTCATCGTTCTGGTGGGCCCCAGCGGGTGCGGCAAGAGCACGACGCTCCGCATGGTCGCCGGCCTGGAGGAGATCACCGAGGGTCAGATCAGCATCGGCGGGACGGTCGTCAACAACGTGCCTCCCAAGAACCGCGACATCGCGATGGTCTTCCAGAACTACGCCCTGTACCCGCACATGACGGTGTACAAGAACATGGCCTTCGCTCTGAAGCTGCGCCGCTTCCCCAAGGCGGAGATCAACACCCGCGTGCGCGACGCCGCCAAGATCCTCGGCATCGAGGAGCTTCTGGACCGCAAGCCCAAGGCCCTCTCCGGTGGCCAGCGGCAGCGCGTCGCCGTCGGGCGCGCGATCGTCCGCAAGCCGAAGGCCTTCCTGTTCGACGAGCCGCTGAGCAACCTCGACGCCAAGCTCCGCGTCGAGATGCGGGCCGAGCTCAAACGCCTCCATCACGCCCTCCAGACCACCACCATCTACGTCACCCACGACCAGGAAGAGGCCATGACCCTCGGCGACCGAATCGTGGTGATGAGAGACGGGCTGGTTCAGCAGTGCGGCGCGCCCCTGGAGGTCTACGACGCGCCCAAGAATCGCTTCGTGGCCGGCTTCGTCGGCACGCCACCCATGAACTTCTTCGAGGGGCAGCTCGTGGAGGACGACGGGGCCATCCTCTTCGATGAGGGAACCGCGCGGATCCGCCTGAGCGAGCAGCAGGCCCAGAAGCTCTCCGGCCGCACCGGCAAGCAGGCCGTCCTCGGCATCCGCCCCGAGGCCATGGCCTTGAGCCCCGAGGGGCGTTTCGGCGGGACCGACAACGTCCTGCCTATCCAGATCAGCGTCGTCGAGCCGCTGGGCGAGAAGATGGACATCTACGCAGCCACGGCGAAGCACTCACACATCGTCGCCAGGGTGGATGCCCGGCGCGACGTTGAGGCCGGCCAGGAGGCCAACCTCCATATCGATATGGAGAAGGCCCATGTCTTCGAGCCCGGAGAGACCGGGGCGAACGTGGTTCTCGAAAACGGGCTAGGCCCGGCGTAGCCGCGCCTTCATGATGCCCCACGGCAACACGAAGTTGCCCATTATCAACACGTGGGGAGGCAGCGGGATTCCGGGCGGCTGTTGGCAATATCTTCGTTTCGGCGCAACTGCCTTTGCGCCCAGTGCATTCCGGAGGCTGGCGTGTGTCCTTCCTCTCCGCAGGCCACCCACGGCACTGCATTTGCGATGCCCTCACTGCGGCTGTGGAGAAACATCATGGCCCCGAATAATCGCCGCAAATACCGTCGTACGCGGCTGCGCCTGCGCGTTGCGCGCCTCGAAGGCCTCGCCCCCCCCCCGCACCAAGGTGAATCCTGGACGTCGGATGTCTCCGCCGGGGGCATGTTGTTTCACGTCCCGCTTGCCTCGCAGCCGCGCCTTGGAACGGCCCTGTCATTCGAGCTGAGCATTCCCCCCGGCGAGGGGTACTCCAGCGCGGCGGGCAAGGTTCGCGGGGCCGGCAAGGTCATCCGCACGCTCCCGGAATCCGAGACGCTGGCGGGCGTGGCCGTCCAGTTCACCAGGCCTCTGTCCCTGGAGTTCTGAGCCGTCCGGCGGCTTGTCCATGTCACCCATTTGAGCGATGCCCGCAAACCCGGAGAAAGTCGGTGAGCCCGACATCTCCCGGGTAACACGCTGAGGTCCGGAGCCGACGCGCAATCCTCTTGCGGGGCCTTGCAGGGCCAAAGACGCACCTGTAGGACGTCCTTTCGGGGCTCTCAGCCCTTCTGATGCGGTCCCGGCTGCCCGTCGTCGGCGTCGTAGGGGCCCCCTTCGGTGACGCGACCCCGTATCTCGATACGTTCGATGGACTCGGCCCGCCCGGTATCGGCGTTCACGGCCACGAGGACGCCGCAGAGCCGCGGATCGCCGCTGGCGACCTCGAAGCGGGTGGGCATCGTCGTGGTCAGCGCGCTGAGAACGCGGTCCGTCCGCCGCCCGAGCACGCTGTCGTACGGGCCGGTCATGCCCACGTCGGAAATGTACGCCGTGCCCTTGCCCAGCACCCGCGCGTCGGCCGTCGGAATGTGCGTGTGCGTCCCGAATACCACGCTCACCCTGCCGTTGAGGTACCAGCCCATGGCGACCTTCTCGCTCGTTGCCTCGGCATGGAAATCCACCACGCGGATATTCACGTCCGAGGGCATCTCCGCCAGGGCCTTCTCGAGCGCCGGCCAGGGGGAGTTCCACACCCCCATGAACATCTGTCCCAACGCGCAGGTCACGCCGACCCGGTGACGCTTGTTCTTGGTCTCCACAACCGTCCAACGCCTGCCCACGGCGCCCGGCAGCAGGTTCACCGGGCACACGATGCGGTCGGACTGCTCCAGCGTCGCGATGATCTCCCGCTTGCGGTACGTGTGGTCACCAAGCGTGATCACGTCCACCCCGTAGCGGAAGAGCTTCGTCACAATCTGGGGCGTCAGCCCGCTGCCCCCGGCGGCGTTCTCGGCGTTGCACACGACGCACTCGATTTGACGTCGCTCGATCAACTGATCGAGATGATCGGCCAGCACCATGCGGCCGGGCCGTCCTACGACATCGCCCACGCACAGAATGTTGATGGACATGAGAAGCTTACTTTCCAGGCCCGTTGAGCCGTTGCAGTCGGTCCGGAAACCCGCATGCAGAGCCATTCGCGCCGACCGGTTCTCATTATAGACGCGCCGAGGCGGGCACGAAAGCAATTCCCTCCCCCCCGTACCCACCAGCCATCGGAGGAGAAACCGGTCGAATCCCTGAGGCCGCGCGGTATAATCAGAAACCGGCGCGAACGCAAGGCTGGCGCAAGAGGGAAGCGATGCCTCACTTCAAAGTGGTTTCCGACATGCAGCCGAAGGGCGACCAGCCGCAGGCGATCGAGAGGCTGGTCCGGAACGTCCGGCGCGAACAGCGATTCAATGTCCTGCTCGGCGTGACCGGCAGCGGCAAGACGTTTACCATGGCTCACGTCGTCGGGCAGATCAACAAGCCCACGCTCGTCATCAGCCACAACAAGACGCTCGCCGCTCAACTCTACGAGGAGTTCAAGGAACTGTTCCCGAATAACGCGGTGGAGTACTTCGTCAGTTACTACGACTACTACCAGCCGGAAGCCTACATCCCTCAACGCGACATCTACATCGAGAAGGACGCCTCGCGAAACGACGACCTCGACCGCCTTCGCCTGTCCGCGACGACCAGCCTGTCGGCCCGTAAGGACGTGCTCATCGTCGCCAGCGTTTCGTGCATCTTCGGCCTCGGCTCGCCCGAGGAGTATCAGAAGATGGTGGCCGCCCTGCGCGTCGGCGACATCGTCGATCGAAACGAAATGCTGCGGAAGTTCGTTAACCTTCAGTACGACCGGAATGACGTCAACTTCAAACGCGGCACCTTCCGCGTGCGCGGAGACACCATTGATATCCATCCGGCCTATGAAGAGTTCGGCTATCAGGTCGAGATGTTCGGCGACCAGATCGACGCGATCCACCTGATCAACCCGCTGACCGGCGAGCCGCTCAGCGAAGTTGAGCAGGTGTTCATCTTCCCTGCCGTTCACTACGTGGCCGAGGAACACACGCTGGAACGCGCCGCCGTGTCCATCAAGAAGGAGCTCGACCAGCGCCTGATCGAGCTGCGCAACGCCGGCAAGCTCCTCGAGGCCCAGCGCCTCGCCGCACGCACGCGCTACGACATCGAAATGATGGTCGAGGTCGGTTACTGCCCCGGCATCGAGAACTACGCTCGCCATCTCGACGGCCGCCAGCCGGGCGAAAAGCCCTACACGCTCATCGACTACTTCGGCGACGACTTGTTCTTGATCATCGATGAGTCCCACGTGACGGTCCCCCAGATCCGCGCAATGTACCACGGCGACCGCAGCCGAAAGGAGGTCCTCGTCGAGCACGGATTCCGCTTGCCCAGCGCGCTGGACAACCGCCCGCTCACCTTTGAGGAGTTCGAACGGATGTGGAAGCAGGTCGTCTTTGTCTCCGCCACCCCGGCTGAGTACGAGCTCCAGCAGAGCGCGGGCGAGGTGGTCGAGCAGATCATCCGACCGACCGGCCTGGTGGATCCTCCGGTGGAAGTCCGACCGGCCCGGGGACAGGTGGCCGATCTGATTGCGGAAATCCGCAAACGTGTGCCCGCGGGGGAACGAACGCTGATCACCACCCTCACCAAGCGCCTTGCCGAAGACCTTTCTGAGTACATCCGCGCCGAGGGGTTCCGCTGCAAGTACCTCCATAGCGAGATCGACACCCTGGAACGAGTGGACATCCTCCGGGAGCTGCGCGAGGGCAGATTCGACGTGCTGGTCGGCGTCAATCTGCTTCGAGAGGGCCTCGACCTGCCGGAGGTGTCGCTTGTGGCCATTCTCGATGCCGATAAGGAAGGCTTCCTGCGGTCGTCCACGAGCTTGATCCAGACAATCGGCCGGTGTGCCCGAAACGTCAACGCCCAGGTGTACCTCTACGGCGACACGGTCACCGACGCAATGCGGAAAGCCATCGACGAGACTGACCGCCGCCGCGAAACGCAACTGCGGTTCAACGCCGAGCACGGCATCACCCCCGAGACGGTCCGCAAAGAGATCCGCACGGCGCTGGCCGACCAACTGCGCGCCCGCCAGGTCGCGCGCCAGGCCATCCGCGTCAACGAGCAGCAATACGGCAGAATCGAGCTCATCCGCCGATTGGAAGAGGAAATGTACCAGGCCGCTGAGGAGCTCGAGTTCGAAAAGGCCGCCCGCCTCCGCGACCGGATCGAGGAACTCAAGCAACACGAAGAGCAACAGGCCGGGGCCACGTAGCCACAGCTTCTCAGACCCACCCCGTTTCGTGACGGTACGCTGCCTCCCCCCGGGGAAGTAACATCGGTGTGCTCAAACAGCCGGCAGGCCCGATGGAGAGCGGCCGCGACTGGCAGAGACGGGGTCTTTCATTCCGCCAGCGGCATCGGCAGCCTGCCGGCGGCGAGGACGTCCAGCAGGTCCACGTCCAGGCTTGACGGGGCGGGATCGGCGCCTTCGGCTTCGCCCTCGGTCGGCGCGGCCAACGCGTCCACCGGTTGCGGGGAGGCCGGGATGACCGAAAGGAGATCGGCGGCCGTCGGGGGCGGCGGCGAGGAAACACCCGTGTCCGCCGGCTGCGCGGCTGGGGA
>CAYRVX010000157.1:0-13867 GCA_964427875.1 uncultured Planctomycetaceae bacterium | reverse complement strand
CGACGAGGACCGCGGCGACTGCGAAGCGAATGGCTCTCATGGTGACTCTCCTTGCTCGTTCATGGTGGAAGGGCCCTGTGTCGCTGGAGTCTTAGACGCATGGGCCCCAACGGGGTTCGGCAGGGGTTCGGCAAAAAGTGCCCCGGGCGCAAGGCTGAAGGGCACGGGCGGAGGGGGCGCCGAAGCGTGGGGACAAACTGAACGCGGGCGCGGAAAGTGCCGAGAAAAGCTGTGGGCAGCGGCGCCCCCGTGGCGGACAGCGGGAGGAAGGTGTGCAACCTGGCATTCTGCAAAATGATACGGCAGTCTTGAGCAGCCTGCTGGAGGTCGCCGTAGGCCTGTCGGCGATGTCCGACCGTCAGGAAATGCTCGACGTGGTGCTTCACGAGGCGCGGCGGCTGGCGGGGGCCGAGGCCGGCTCACTGTTCATCGTCGATCAGGACGAGCTTCACTTCGTGGCGGCCGAGAACGACCGCCTGAACCTCTCGGAGATCCGGGGCAAGCTGCTGGGCAGGCGGATACCGGCGTCGACGGCCTCTCTGGCGGGGTATGTCGCCCAGACCCGCCGGTTGGTCAACATCCCCGACTCGTACGACCTCCCGAGCGGCACGCCGTTTCGGATAGACCGGGATTTCGACGCCGCGACGAAGTACCGAACGCGGAGCCTCCTGGCCGTTCCGCTGACCTGCCCGGACGGGTGCTGTGTAGGCGTGCTGGAGCTGATCAACCACGTGGATGCGGCCGGTGAGGTCGGCCCGTTCCCGGACCCGGGGCACGGCAGTATCCGTTCGCTGGCGGCCATGGCGGCGGTGACCATCCAGAACCATCTGCTCCAGGAGCGGCTCAAGGAGGCCCACCTGGAGACGATTATCCGGCTCTCGGTGGCCAACGAGTTCCGCGACGACGACACGGGGGAGCACGTTCGCCGGATCAGCCGCACCAGCGAGCTGATTGCGCGAGAGATGGGGCTCGGCTCGGCGCAAGTGGAGCTGATTCGGGCGGCCAGTCCGATGCACGACATCGGGAAGATCGGCATACCGGACTCGATCCTGCTGAAGCCCGGCCGGTTGACGCCGGCCGAGCGGCGCATCGTCGAGGCCCACCCGCTGATCGGGGCGGACATCCTGGCCGGGCCGCAGAACGATCTCATCGCTGTCGCGCGGGACATCGCCCTGACGCATCACGAGAAATGGAACGGGCGGGGGTATCCGAACCGCCTTGCGGGCCAGGCCATCCCGCTCAGCGGGCGGATCGTGGGGCTCGCCGACGTCCTGGACGCGCTCATCTGCCGGCGGTGCTACAAGGAGGCCTATCCGAAGGCCAAGGCCCTGAGGATCATCCTTCACGAGAAGGGGCGGCACTTCGATCCGGCGGTTGTGGAGGCGTTCCTTCGCTGCCAGGAGGCCGTTTTCGCGTCGTACGGCCTGTCGGCCGGCGCGGATGGGGCGGGCTGCGGCGGCGGATGAGGCCATTTTTCGCTTGGTTGCGCCCCGCGGGGGTTGCAGAATGAGTTTGTCGAGGCAAACCATGCGAGTCGTCTACTTCGGCAGCGGTACATTCTCCGTGCCCTCTCTTCAAGCGGTCCTGGCGAAACGGCACGAGGTGGTTGGGGTGTTCACCCAGCCTGCGCGTCCGGCCGGGAGGAAGGGCGGCGTCCGCCCGACGCCGATCGCCCGGGCGGCCCGCGAGGCCGGCCGGGAGGCGATCGAGTGCGCCGACATCAACGCCGGCGAGGCTACGGCCCGCATCCGCGCGTCCAAGCCGGACGTCATCTGCGTCGTGGACTTCGGGCAGATGATCCGCCGCAACGTGCTGGAGTGTGCCCCGCGGGGCGCGTTCAACCTGCACGGCTCTCTCCTGCCGAAGCTGCGCGGGGCCGCCCCGGTCAACTGGGCCATCATCCGCGGGTACGAGCGAACGGGCGTGACGACCTTCCGCATCGTCAAGGAGATGGACGCCGGGGCGGTCTACCTTCAGTCGGCCACGGACATCGGCCCGGATGAGACGGCGGAGGAGCTCAAGGCCCGGCTGGCGGAAATGGGGGCCGAGGCCGTCTGCCGGACGCTTGACCTGATCGAGAGCGGCCGGGCCGAGCCGAGAGAGCAGGATCACTCGCAGGCCACGTTCGCGCGGCGGATGAAGAAGACCGACGGCATCGTGGATTGGGCGGCGGACGGCGCGGCGGTCTGCAACCTGATTCGGGGCACGTGGCCCTGGCCGGGGGCCCGGACGGTGCTTCGCAGGGGCGGCGGCGGTGACATTGCGTTGACGATCGCGCTGGCCCGGGCGGCGCCGGGCCCGGCCGAGGGCGAGCCCGGGACGCTGGACGGGGAACTGTGTGTCTCGACGGGCAAAGGGCGCGTCCGGATCGTCCGGGTGCAACCGGCCGGCAAACGCCTGATGGAATGGCGTGACTTCGTCAACGGGTACCGCCCCCAGCCGGGCGACCGCTGCGGTGGGGCGGAGAACGGATGAGCGGCCCGAAACCCAACGCGCGTGACCTGGCGGTGCTGGCCCTTCGTGACCGGGAGGGCAACGTTTCTGCGCACCTGTCGAGCCGGCTGGCGCAGGCGGGGCTGTCGCCGCCGGATGCTGCGCTGGCCCGGGAGTTGGCCCTGGGTGTCGCCCGGCGCCGCGCGACGCTGCGGGCGGTCTTGCGGTCGTACCTGGCCCGGCCGGATCGGCGCCCGCCCGGGGCACTCCAGGAAATCCTCCTCGTCGGGTTGTATCAGATCCTTCTTCTCCAGCGGGTCCCGGACTTTGCGGCCGTCAATGAGGCCGTCGAGCAGGCCGGACGCTTCCGGCACAGACGCCAGAGCGGCATGGTCAACGGCGTGCTGCGGGCGGTGGCGCGTGGCGCTTCGCAGGAGCAGACCGGCCCGGTGCCGATGGAGCGGGACGTGGTCCCCTGCGGCGTCGGCAGGTATCGCACGCTGAGCCGGACGGTGTTTCCCGATCCCGCGGCCGAACCGGCCGCATACCTCGCGGCCGCCTATTCGCTGCCGGCGGACCTGGCCGAACGCTGGTTGGCTCGGTTCGGTTCGCTGGAGGGGGCCATTGCGGTGGCAACGCATTCCAACGCGCGCGCGCCGCTGATCCTTCGAGTGAACCTGGTTGCGGCCGACGTGGATTCCGTGGTCGCCGAGCTGTCGTCGGCGGGGTCTCCGGCCCGGGCGCACGTCAACGGGCAGAGCGTCGTGATGGACGACTGGTGCGACGTGACCTCGCTGGGGCCTTTTCAGCGGGGGCTGGTGCAGCCGCAGGACCCGACGGCAACGGCCGCGGTGGTCGTCGCCGACCCGCAAGCGGGAACGAACGTGCTGGACTTCTGCGCCGCGCCGGGCACGAAGACGACGCACCTGGCCGAGAGGATGCAGAACCGGGGCTCCATCGTCGCCCTGGACGTCTCGCAGGAGAAGCTCGAGCGAATTGAGGCAAACTGCCGGCGAATGTCGGCGGACATCGTATCGACCAGACTGGCCGGGCACGCCGGGCAGTTGGAGCCCGGAGGTTTCGACCTCGTGCTTGCCGACGTGCCGTGCACCAACACGGGTGTGCTGGCCCGGCGGGCCGAGGCGCGATGGCGCTTCAGCGCGGATTCGCTCAGCGCCGCGGTTCGCGATCAGAAGATGCTCCTGCGTGCGGCGGGGCAGTTCGTCCGGCGGGGGGGCAGGCTCGTGTACAGCACGTGCAGCATCGAGCCGGAGGAATGCTCGCGGGTCGCCATGTGGTACCAGAGCAGCGAGGCGCGAATGCACGTCAGCCGCGAGGAGCTCACGCTGCCCGACGGCGCCGACGAGACCACCCGGTGGCATGACGGGGGATACGTTGCCGTGTTCGAGGCCGGATGAGCTTGGCGAAGAAGAAGCAACAGAACGCATCGCAGAAGGCCCGGATCTCCAACCGCAAGGCGAGGCACAAGTTCCACATTCTCGAGAAGATCGAGTGCGGCCTGGCGCTGAGAGGCACGGAGGTCAAGAGCCTTCGCGGCGGGCAGGCGACGGTGGACGAGGGCCACGCCCGCGTTCGCAACGGGGAGGTGTTCCTGGTGGGGGTGAACATCGCGACGTACCCGAGCGCCGCCGGCACGCTTCAGCACGACCCGCTGCGGGAGCGGAAGCTGCTGCTTCGCCGCCGTCAGATCGCCCAGCTCGAGACGCACGTCAAGCAGAAGGGCAGGACGCTGGTCCCGCTGGCGATCTACTTCAAGGGCGGCTGGGCCAAGTGCGAGCTGGGCGTGGCCGTCGGCAAGCGTCAGTACGACAAGCGCGAGTCGATCAAGAAGCGCGACCAGAAGCGTGAGATGGCCCGCGAGATGCGCCGACGCCGGCGGAGCTAAGCCCGCCACGACCCGCCGCCTCTACGCCGTCCGCCACGATGCCAAGTGGCCGCCGGAGCCCGCCGCGGCAAAGTTCGCCGAACCATCGCCATAAGCTCCATGTAATCAAGGGTTTATGGCAGTTTTCTCGCCAAAATGGGTTTGTTTCGTAAAAAGACCTACGGCGTTTTCGCCGGACCTTTGCCTCCTGCGGCCTACGTTTCCTTGTGATACATGATCCCCCCGTAGCAGGCATATACATCTCGCGGGCCCTTTTGCACAACGAAAATCGGCAGATTGCAAAAAAACTGCCGGCCCCGCCCGCTGCCAAGGGCCGCAACGAAGAATCACCGCAGAGGCCACAGAGAAATCCCCTGCCTTAAGATTGGCAAACAGGGGGATTTATGTGTAGGCGTCCGCCCTGGGGCGCGGGGGGCCTGAAAATCGGAATAAACGGAGTGCCTCGGTGCAAACGTGCATAATCGGCCATAACGTCTTGTGTTTTAAGAACCTCTGCGATCTCTGCATCCTGCCTGCCGGCAGGCAGGCTCTGCGGTGAAGAATCCGGGCTAAGTGCCCGCGAATCCGCGCCGCGGCTTAGTCCATTCCTTCGGAGACCTGCGTCGGCGCCTGCGCGCCGGCGGCCTTCATCGCCCTGTAGAAGCACCACCCCAGCCCCGCTACCAGCAGCGCCAGCATGCCCGTCAACACGGCGTAGGAGACCCAGGTCATCTCTGCGAGCGCCTCTTCCTCCCCGGCCGGCTGCGACGCGGGGAAGAGGGTCCCGCGGATGAAGACGAGCATCGGGATCAGCAGGCCGATGCAGGCGCCCACGCCCATCACGCCCAACCCGGCGGAGATCCGGGCGAACGCGCTCGGCCGATGCCCGGTCTTCTCGGCCCGATGGACGATGATCCCTCCGATGACCGTCGCGGCCAGTGCCAGCAGCGAGACGGGGGCAACGAGAACGACGACCAGCCAGGCGAAGGTGTACGGGACATTGCCGCCTCCGCCCAGGATCGCGCTGCGGGCCAGCGCGAAGCACAGGACGATGCCGCCGATCGCCATTGCCACGAGCACGGTGCCGACGATTCCCACGGCGCGGCCGAGGCGGGGCTGGCCGACGTGCGCCGCATGGGTGTCGGCGCCGGAGGAACGGATCAGGCTGAGGGCCACGGACAAGGCCGGCGCGAGGATGGCAAGCGCCAGGCCGACGGCCACGGGCACGTTTAGATCGCCCGCCTCGTCGTGCAGGAACCCGCTCGCGGCCGAGGCCTTCTCCAGCAGGGACCAGACGAACAGAGTGCTGAGGACGACGGGCGCGACATAGCGGATGATGGCGTCCCACCATCGGCCGATCTTCCAGTCGCTGAGCTCGTTGGCGTGCTCGCGAAGTCGCCCGATGCGATAGGCCCAGCCGAGCACGACGCACTCGAGCATCCCCAGCAGCGCGATCCCGCCCCAGGCGCTGTTGATGAAGTCGTCGATGGCGCCGAGCCAGGCCATGCCTCCGCGGGTGCAGTAGACCAGGCCGGCGGCGAGTCCCACGAGGCTCAGGCCGATCAGCGTCCAGTTGCGGTTCCAGCCGGTCTTGTCCACCAGCGAGGCGAGAACGCTTTCGGTGATGGAGAAGGCCGAGTCGATCCCGAGCGTCAGCAGGGCGATGAAGAAGATCGCCCCGAACCACGCGGACCCGGGCAGTTGCGCCAGCGCGTAGGGGAAGGCCACGAAGCTCAGGTCGGGCCCGGCGTCCACGACCTCCTCGACGGGGACGCCCTGTCCGCCCACGGAAGCGGCGAAGGACATTCCCCCCAGCGTCGCGAAGACGGCGATGCCGGCGATGAAGCTCGTGCCGACGTCGGCCAGGCCGATGATCGCCGCGTTGTTGTTGATGTCGCTCTTGCGGTGCAGGAAGCTCGCGTACGTGATCATCACGCCGAAGGCCAGGCTCATGGAGAAGAACATCTGCCCGAACGCCCACCGCCAGGTCTCGGGTTTGAGCAGCTCCTCCCACTTGGGCTCGAGGTAGAACTTCAGGCCGTCCGCGGCCCCGTCCAGGGTCAGTCCGCGGACGGTCAGGATCATCAGCATGATCCACGGCAGGGGCACGGTCAGCAGGACGACCTTCGAGACCGCCCGGACGCCGCGGAAGATACACAGGTACAGCAGTGCCCACGTAATCACCAGGCTGATAGTGATCGGGGTGACCAGTCTGCCGAACTGCCAGGGCCTGACACCGGCTTCCAGGTCCGTCGCGGTCCAGCGGGTCTGATAGGCGTACTTGAAGTAGTCTTTCGCCTTCTGGACGCCCGCCAGCCCCTTTCCCGCCCAGGGCAGCTCGCCTCCCGACCAGATCCCCTGGAGGCAGATGACGAGGTAGTTCAGGCACCAGGCGAGGATGACGGCGTAGTAGGTGATGATGATGAAGCTCAGGAGGATGCCCCACCAGCCGACGGGCTCGGTCCGCCGGTTGATCCCGCGAAACGCGTTGGGGGCGGCCCGCTGCGTCATGTGGCCGAGGGAGAACTCGAGGATCAGCAGCGGTATGCCGATCAACGCCATCGCCAGAACATACGGCACGAGGAACGCCCCGCCCCCGTTGGCGTACACCTTGTAGGGGAAGCCCCACAGGTTGCCCAGCCCGACGGCCGAGCCGATCGCCGCCAGGACGAACCCCGCCCGCGTTCCCCAGTTCTCCCGCTGCTCTTCGAGAAGGCGTTCCGCCACGGGTCAGGCCCTTTTGCCTCTTCGGGTAAACGCATCGCCGCAACGCAAGACTCCCTCCGCTCCATGCGCCCGCGCGCTTGGCGTATCATGCTCAAACGCCCCCGTTCGGACAAGCCCTTTCTCTTTGGTGTCAGGTCTTGATTTTTTACTTTTGGCTTCCTGCCTCGAGGCGCTGCCGTAGAATCGGGGCCTACTTCGGCGGCGTGGGTCCCGCGGCCGTCTCTCGCACCGTGGAAAACATCCGGGCGGCGAGGAAGCGAAGCCGCGCCCTGCACGCCAGGCTCCGCAACGTCGAAGAGACCCTCCGCCAAAAGTAAAACATCAAGACCTGACCCCGAAGCACGACGGGGTGGGAGGAGAGCTGTAATGGAAATGAAGGCATGGTGCGTGGTATTCATCGGCGCGGTTCTCTGGAGTGCATCATCCATCAGCTCGTCGGCACAAGAGTCTCGCAAGATCCTCGCCCACGCCTGGCGGTCAGTTCCCTGTTCGCAGGTGAAAGGGCTGCTTTGCGAAAGGGTCGGTTTATGGCGACGTGGGCGGATGTGGTATATGCTCAAAGCGGAGAACGGTTATCTGCTGTCGGGCTTCGAATCAAGGCCGGGGATCCATCCCTGGCAGGGCGAACATGTCGGTAAGTGGCTGCATGCGGCAACGCTGGCCTACGAGCAGACCCGCGATGTAAAACTGTTGAAGGCGCTGCAGAATGTCGTGGCACGCTTGCTGGCCACGCAGGATGCGAACGGCTACATGGGAACGTATGGCGCGGACAATACGTTCATGGCCAGGCCGGAAAACGTCAAGCTCTCGGATATTGCGGATGACATCGAACCAGGGAAGAAGAAGGGCACGTCCAGGCGGCGCAAATCGAAGCCGAGCGGCGGGTGGGATACCTGGACGCTGCGCTACAATATCTATGGCCTGCTGACCTACGAGCGGTTCCACCCCGACCCGAAGGTTGTCGAGTCGTGCAAGCGAATGGCCGACCTGTTGATCGAGGTGTATGGCGAGGGCAAGTACGACCTGACCAAGTACGGCACTCGCAAGGGGATTTCCGCCTCGACCCTGCTCGAATCCATCGTCATGCTTTACGAGCGGACGGGGGAGCAGAAATACCTGGACTTCGCGCTTCACATCGTGGCGATGAGCGAAGCGAACCCCGGCCTGCGTTTGATGAGCACTGCGCTGGAGAACGGGAGCCTGACCAAACCGGGTGAGGGCAAGGCCTACCAGATGATGGCAAACCTGCTGGGCTACCTCCGGCTGTATGTCTGCACCGGCAACAAGAAGTACCTCGAAACCGTCCAGCGGGCGTGGGAGACCATCCGCTCGCTGCACATCTACACCACCGGCGGCCCCTGGGGCCGGAAAAGACCCTACAACGGAAACACGGAGTGCTTTGCGCTGCCCGGGGATTTCTCGCCCACGCTCACACAGGTGGAAACCTGCTCCACCACGACCTGGATTCAGATGAATCTCCATTTGCTGGAGGTGACCGGCGAGGCCAGGTACGCGGCGGAAGCCGAACGCGCGTTCTTCAACGCTCTCCTCGCCGCACAGAGCGTCGATGGAATCAAATGGTGCTATTTCACGAAAGCCAATATCCCGAAACAGCGGTTTGACTCGAGAATCTGCTGCTGTGCGTCCAGCGGCCCGCGAGCGATTGAGATGTTTGCCCGCCATCTGATCGGTGAAGTGGACGGGGCCGTTTCCCTGGCCAGCCTGGTTCCCTGTCGCTCGACCCTCTCGAAGGCGTTCGGCCAGGCCAGGATCAGGGTCGAGGGGAACTACCCGGTCGGCTCCTCCGCGGGAATCCGTTTTGAGCAAGCGGACGGGCGGACCTTTGCCGTGGAGTTTCGGGAGCCTATCGGTGGGCGACTCGCATCGGTCCAGATTAACGGCAAGAAGGCGGAGGCGAATCGAACGGAACGCGGATTCCACCGACTTCGTCACCCATGGAAGACCGGCGATAAGATTGCGATCCGTTTTGAATACCAGCTTCTAAGCCACATCGTCCGACTCAGCGAGCACGAGCACTGGGTTGCATTCACCAATGGTCCATGGGCCCTCGCCGTAAAACGGACCCCGGGCGACGGGTTCCAGGAACCACTCATCGGCAAGAAGGTCGCCGCCGGGCCCGCATCAGAATGGCTTGAGCAGCTCCCCGCGGCCGCAGGGGCCATGCCGACTTTCCGTATCAAGAACACAGAGCTCGTGCTGCAGCCCTATTGCACCACGGGGAGCATGACGACGGGCCCGCACACCTACTTCGAGCTCGGACCCCAGCAATAGCCCCAAGCATGCGGTGGGGTCAGGTCTTGATTAGTGATTAGTGCATATGGGGGTCAGGTCTTGATTTTTGGCCTGGTTCAGAAACGGTAGCTCGGACGTAACAGTGCAGGGGAATGTCGCAAGCCTGCCTGCCGGCAGGCAGGTGCACGAGTCTTGGGAGAAGGCCCGGAGGGCCGGAAGGTTTTGGCCGTGGGCGTGAGCCCACGGAAGGCCGCCCCCCCCAACACAGAGCCCCGGAGGGGCGAAAGACAAGTCCCATTAAGGAAGTTCCTTACGCCCCTTCGGGGCTCGGGGTAGGAGGAGGCCGGGTTCCGGCGGCTCACGCCGCCGGCCAAAACCTTCCGGCCCTTCGGGCCTGCCTCCGGGCAGCGCCGCGGCGTGTGCGCGAAACGGCGGCGCAGTGTTACCCGCATCTGAACCAGGCCTGATTTTTTACTTTTGGGTTGCTTGTCCATGACGGTTTTGTTGGTGGGGTCACCCGTTGCGGGTGACTGCCCGGACTGCGTGGGTGCGCCGCAGTGAGGGGGCATGAGTGACGGGAGGCGGGCTGCGGCGTCCGGCCCGGGCGGGCTTGGGGTCCGCAGCGCAAGGGGGGCCCGGCCGCGGACGTGCGGTCGGCGGAGGATGGGAATTGGCCCCCGCGGCGAGAGACGGCGGAGCTACTTGCCGTTTTCGTCGAGCTCGATGTCGAGGAGCAGGTCGTCGGCGCTCCTGGCGGCGGCGGTCTTGGGGTGTTTTTTGATGATCTCTTGGAGCTTGGCGACGCCCATGGCCTTCTTGCCCTGCTTGAGAAAGGCCTTGGCGATCTGGAGCATGAGCTGGGCCTGGTATTCGGGGTCTTCGGCCACGGGCTTGGCGGGCCGCGTCGCGGGCTTCGGGCGCGGCGGCTGGGGCGCGACGGGCGTGGGCTTCGGCTTCGGGGCCGGCTTGGGCGCCGGCGGGCGAACGCCCACGCGCGTGCCCTCGGGGAGCTTTCGCGTGGCGACGGCCGGCTGCTTGGGGTCCGGGACCTCCTTCTTCTCGCCCTTGACCACGTCGTCGAGCGACCGCGTCCCGACGGCCCGGCCCAGGATGGGCAGGTCGCAGGTGAGGAGGATCCTCCCGGCCTTTCGGCTGAGGCCGGCGGGGGCCCACTCGTCGACCTGGATCAGCCGGTTGGCCCCGTCGTAGCCCATGTCGGTGTTGGTGAGGACGGCCTGGCCGTTGGCGAACATGACGTTGGGGTTCTCCCCGTAGGGATGATATCCGGCGAAGTCCATGTGGTAGCGCTCCCCGCCGGTGCCGTACGGAGTGATGTCGGTGCGGACGATGATGCGGTAGTTCGTGGGCCACCGCCGGATGGAAGCGCTGAAGACGAGCCTCACCGGCGGGCCGAACCGGAGAATGTTGACCGCGTTCTCGGCGATGGTGTAGCTGAGCGACTTGGCCGACGGCCCGGCCACGACGATGCGGCCGCCGCCGCCCAGCACGGCGTAGGCCAGCTTGTACGTGCCGGCCGGGATGCCCACCGCGCCGCTGAACTTCACGTCGTACGATCGGCCGTTGGACTCGTCGGTCAGCATCAGGCAGCCGAGCAGCGACGGGCGGACGAGCGTCTCGACGCGGCCGAGCTTCAGGTCGTCCACGCGCTGGAACGTGATGCTCGTGCCGTCGGAGTCCACGTCCAACACGTAATGGTGCTTGCCGATCTGGTGGCACTTCATCAGCGGCATGGCCCCGGAGGCGTTCCCGACGGCGATGGCGTCCTTGCCGTCCTGGCTGTACTTGCCGTCGAGGTCGTCGTCGTACAGCCAGATGTCATGGTCGTCGAACGTCCCGGCCATGCAGCCGTCGATCATGACGTGCCCGGAGAGGTTGGTGGCCTGATTGAGGCGGACGCCGACGGTGACGCGGACGAAGCGGAGGGCGTAAGCGCGTCTGGGCTTGCCTTCGCCGGCGGGCAGGCTCAAGAGGAACCTGGCGGCGCGGGTGATCATGCTGAGCCGCACCCACTCGGCCCCGAGGACCTTGCCGTCGCCGTTGCAGTCCACGCCGAGCATGTACCCGTCGCCGACGTATCGCCCGGCCACGATGATGTTCTCGCCGGCGACCTTGATCTTGCCGTAGGACTCGCCGAAGCGGAACCGGGTGCCCTGTGTGAGCAGCTTGGCGGGCGTGTAGACGCTGCCGACCTGGCCGCCCGTCCTGAAGCTGAGCTTGACGGTCTTGGGCTCCGCGAGCTGCGCCCGCCCGCCCGCACAGGGCACGAGCAGCGACAGCACCAGCACGGCACGCGGCCCGGCCGAGAGGATGTCTCTGCTGCCTCTCATGGTCTCACGTCGCCTGTCGGGCCGTCCGCCCGGGCGCAGGGCCGCGGGCAGACGGCATTTCTTCGGATCCGAAGAAATCATGGCGGCCGTCCTTCGACTAAGATACCGCGCAGGGTATGTCTGCATCAACATGAAACGCAGCCCGCGGGTTTTAGGGATTGTGCCCTGCGGCGACGGGAGGTATCTTTTCGGCGGCGACCGGATGAATAGGCACGGCAAATCACGCGTATAGACCGGTGATCGTCCTGCGGAAAGGGCTCGACCATGATGGACTGGTGGAACGACTTGTCGACTCTGAACCAGGTGTTCTACGGCGCGGCGGCGTTCTTCAGCCTCATTTTCGCCTGGCAGTTCATCGCGTCGCTGATCGGCCTGAGCGGCGGCGACGTGGACGTCGAGGCCGGCCCCGATGCCGACGTGGACGCCGACATCGATGCCGGCGACGGGATGGACCTCGATGACATTGAGGCCCATTCCATCGAGGACGCCGCCGAGAGCATCCACGCGTTCCGGATCCTCAGCGTCAGGGCGATCCTGGCGTTCTTCACGCTGTTCTTCTGGGCCGGCGCGATGTACCTGGACGCGGGCAAGCCGCTGACGAACACGCTGATCCTCGCGCTGGCCTGGGGCCTGGCGGCGTGGGTGTTCGTGGCCGTCCTGATCCACTGGCTCCGCAAGCTCGCCGAGACCGGCACGCAGCAGTTGGTGACCTGCGTCGGCAAGCGAGGCAGCGTGTATCTGGACATCCCCGCCGAGGGACAGGGCGAGGTCCGCGTCAACGTCAGCGGCGTGGTTTCAATGGTCAAGGCCCGCGCCGCCGGAGGAAGAGAGATCAAGGCGGGCACGCCCGTCCAGGTCGTCCGCATGCTCGACGGGAGCTCCGTCGAGGTCCAGGCCGTCGAGGGCAGGCCGGCGGACGAGCGGGAAGAAGAGCAGCAATGAGCGTTTACCCCAGTTCGCTCCCGTCCATGCTGGCTGCGGGCGACAATGCCGCCGTTATCCTGCTGGCGATCATGATGGTCGTCGGGTTCGGCCTGATCCTGTTCTTCTTCAACCGCTACAAGCGCTGCCCGTCGAACCGGGTGCTGGTGATCTATGGCAAGACGGAGACAGGCAGAACGAAGTGCCTTGCTGAGGGAGCGGCGTTCGTCTGGCCGCTGCTTCAGGCGTACGACTATCTGGATCTCGCACCTCTCGTCGTGCCGGTCGAAGTGCCGGGAACGGCCTTGCAGGGCGGGGGAGCGGTGACGATGTCGGCGACGGTTACGGCGGCGATTTCTCTGGAGCAGGACATGCTGGAGGCTTCGGCCAGCCGCCTGCTGGGCCTGACGGGCACGCAGGTCGCGGATCTGGTGCGGGAGATCACCCTTGCGCAGGTGCCCGGCGCCCTTGCGACGATGACGACCAAGGAGATCGGTCGAGACCGCGCGAGGCTGATCGCCGCGGTTGGCGAGTCCCTGAGCAGCCGGCTGGCGAAGATCGGCCTGGAACTGATCAGTGTGAATATCAGCGACGTCGAGAGCGTCTCGGACATAAGAACCGGAGGCCCGGATGCGGCCTCGTCGTGATCGATAGACCCCAGTGTGAAAGAAAGGGAAAGGAAGACCAACCATGAATGCTTATCTCAGTTCACTCGCGTTTGCCCTGGCCAAGACGGAGAACATCGGCACGATCCTCATCCTGATCATGCTGGTAGTCGGCGTCGGCCTGATGCTGTTCTTCTTCAGCCGCTACAAGCGGTGCCCGTCCAACCGGGTGCTGGTGATCTACGGCAAGACGGGCAAGGGGGCGGCCAAGTGCGTCCACGGCGGGGCGGCGTTTGTCTGGCCGCTGCTCCAGGCCTACGACTACGTGGACCTCGAGCCGTTCGTCGTGCCGATCGACCTGGCCAACGCCCTGTCGCAGGAGAACATCCGCGTATCGGTGCCGACGACGGTCACGGCGGCGATCTCCAACCAGCCGGGCGTGATGGAGAACGCCGCCATCCGCCTGCTGGGGCTGACGAGAGGGCAGATCCAGGCCCAGGCGCAGGACATCATCCTCGGCCAGATGCGCGCCGTCATCGCCACGATGAAGATCGAGGAGATCAACAGCGACCGCCAGGCGTTCCTGGCGAAGGTCAACGACGCGGTGTCGCTGGAGCTGGAGAAGATCGGCCTCATGCTGATCAACGTGAACATCCGCGACATCGAGGACGAGAGCGGGTACATCGTGGCCCTCG
>CAYRVX010000156.1:0-13878 GCA_964427875.1 uncultured Planctomycetaceae bacterium | reverse complement strand
GCGCCGCCGGCCAAATCCTTCCGGCCCTTTGGGCCTCCCCCGGGCGGCGCCGCGGTCTGCGGGCGAAGCGGCGGCGGAATGTTACCCGGATCTGAACCAGGCCGGAAGTCGCTCGCGACAGACTTGAAAGTCGCCTACAGGAGGAGGTCTCGATCCACGTGGCCTGATCCGGGTCGGCGTGGCGGCCGCTCGGATTGCTTGAACCCCTCGATCTGCCCGGCGGCGTATTGTCCGAGGTTCGGGAGGTCCCGCGTTCCGGGGGCGGCATGGGTGGCCCTTGACAGGCGCGAAGGCTCGGGCGATGCTGCTGTCATGCCAAGAGTGCCAAGAGTGGTGGCGCCGGGATATCCGCACCACGCCACCCAACGGGGGAACCGTGGGCAGAAGACTGTCTTCTCGGCCAGGGACCGCGGTTCCCCGTGGGAGATCGACCAGGGCCGGGCCCACAACGACGTGAACGAGATCGACACGGACAACGCGCACGGCGATGGCGACGATGCCACCACCGGCAGCCCGAACTGGGCGGACCCGAATTACGACGCAGCCGGGAACATGACCGAAGGCCCAGCCCCGGGCAGCGAGACGGATGGAAGCAAGCGGCAGTTCTACACCTACGACGCCTGGAACCGCTTGGTGAAGGTCGTGGAAGATACCAACGAGAACGGGACCGAGGAAGGCACCGACAAGGTCTTGGCTGAATACCGCTACGACGGCCTGCACCGCAGGATCGCCAAGCTCATTCCGGACGCCACCAAGTGGGACCGGACGGACTACTACCACACCGTCAGTTGGCAGGTCATCGAGGAGCGTTTCGCCCCCGACCAAGAGGACCAGGACACGGTCGCGACGGACCCGAAGTACCAGTACGTCTGGGACATTCGCTACATCGACGCGGCCGTGCTGCGCGATGAGGACACGGACACGGACGGCGACTGCGACGACGAGCGGCTGTACTACGCGCACGACGCCCAGTTCAACGTGACGGCCCTGGTGAACACGGACGGCACGATAGCCGAGCGCTACGTCTACGACCCGTACGGCAAGGTGACGATCTACAACCCCACCTGGTCGGCGACGGTGGACTGGGCCGATAGCAAGCAGAACGAGATCCTCTACTGCGGCTACCGCTACGACCACGAGTCCCGCCTCTACCACGTCCGCTTCCGGATGTACCACCCGACGCTGGGGAGGTGGGTGCAGCGGGATCCCATCGGCACGCCCTACGCCGCGCCCCTGGCGCTCTCGGCGCGGCCGAGCACCACGAGGAACCTATCCTCGCCCCCGTTTACGCGGCCCGATCCGGAACACGTCGTGGTCAAGGCAGCTACTCGGATGGTGCCCGTTGCTCCCCTGCCTGGTGGGAAACGCATGCATGGGCGCGCCCCGAGCACGTCCACAGGGCTTTCCTTGACATCCCCTTGGGTGGACGGTGTTCGGACCGGAAACATGCTTGGTCTTCTTGGCGAGAACACGCAGGATGACTCGAGCTCACCTCCATGGCTAGACTCTATCGGCGGAGGAGATCGGCTTGGGCAGTCGTATGCAATTGCGCCCCCACAGGATGTCGTGCGAGCCGGAAAGGTGTATGAATGGCGTCGGTTGTTCGCAAGGCCGCGTCGGAGGTCCAAAGTAACAGGTGATTCGTCTCGGCAGGCCGTTCCCAAGCAGTGTGGCGACGGGATGAACTTGTATGCCTACGCACGAGGGAATCCCGTCGCATATGCCGACCCATCGGGCCTCATCGCGAATCCCCCACCTTACCAGCGCGCCACAGCGTGGTATTCCTGCTGGTCATCTGCCGGCAGCACAACGTTGTGTTTCGGGTGGTGTACGTGTAGTGGATGCCCCGCCTTCACGCCAACGCAGGGAGCGTTCGCAGCGATTGTGAAATCCGCAGCTACCGGGGCCTGTCCTGGAGTTTGCACCACCCAGAAGAGAAATCCGGCCAATTCGATTATGATGGGGGTCCGCGTTCAAGTGATCGTGCGCAGCACCTACGGCCCTGGGATAGAGTGTAGCTGCTTGTGATGGAGGACGTCCCGTGATATCCAAAGAGAAGCCTGAGAACATTGGGAAATTGATGGGACCCGGGAGTGTGGACTCCCTCATTCGTCAGGCCATCAACCAGTGCTGGTTGACGTTCCCTGACGAAAAGAAGAGCGTCGGAGCCATCCAAGCGGAGATCCGGCGCATCGTGGAACGAGCGCTGCGAGACCTAGAAGAAGATGCGACGGCGTTTGGGATTCAGTAATCATGGATGCAGGCCTTGCCTGAATGCCACTGCCGGCCGCAAGGATGTGATATGCGGGCACTTGGCGGAACTGGCCGGTCATTGCGGGTCGACGAACTGTCTTCTTGCGGCCCGACGGTCGGACCGAAGGGATAGTGCGCCGCGGGATCTCCCACGCATTTGATCCGGGCGGGGTCATTGTCCGTCCCGAAAACTCCGTCGGCCCTGTGCTGCAAGGACTTACAGTCCTGGCCATGGCTCGCTGCCGAGGACTACGAAGACCCGAATGTTCGCCTGGACCTCTGGGGCCAGGCGTCGGGCCCCTACGTCGGCTTCGGGCGCGTCAAGCAACAGTGGTGGCGCGACTACGACAACGGCGGGGCCGACGTCGTGAAACACATGTCACCGGGCACCCCGAAACCGGCCAGGGGTGGGCACTTCAAAACCGGCCAGTCGTGTACGTGTTCCTATAGCTCATTCGCCCTCCTTCGGGCAAGTGCCTTCTCCCCCGGTCTGGGGCTCGGGGGCAACGCTCCTGGGTCGGGACCTCCACGAGCGGCGAGGGCCTCCTGCCTCTGGCTCGCTCTGAACAACCTCTTCTTTCCTGGCTCTGTCCCTGAGCCGGTAGCTGCGGCCCTTGATGGTGATGATCTCTGCGTGGTGCAGGAAGCGGTCCAGGATCGCCGTGGCGGCCGCCTGGATTACTTGAACCCCTCGATGTGGCCTGTGGTGTACTTTTCGACGGCGCGGGTGAGGTCCACGCCGTTTATGTTGGCCAGCGTGCACATCCAGGCGAGTACGTCGGCGAATTCCTCCGCCTTGTTGTCCTGGTTGTCGCCGGCCAGCGCCGTGGCCAGCTCGCCGATCTCCTCGATGAACCACATGAACGTGCCGGCCGTGCCGCGCTCGCTGTCGCGAGCGTAATACTTCGCGCGGATGAACTCCTGGAAGTCGCCGAGGGTGATCTCCTGGCTCAAGATTCCTTCTCCATGGTCTCGAGGGCCGTGATGATCCGATCCAGGACCTGCTTGGCCCGGCTGTCGGGGTCGATCTCCAGGGCCTTCTCGGCGGCCTGCTTGGCCTCCAGGAGGCGGTCGGCGTCCTTTGCGGCCCGGGCGGCGAGGTAGCGCATCATGGCCGTCTTGGCCCACGCGTCGGCGCTGTCGGGCTCCAGCAGGCGGACGTTCTCGATGGCCGCCAGCGCCTTGTCGTAATCGCGCTGCCAGCGGTAGATGGCGGCCATCGCCTCGTAGGCGTTCGGCTGATACGGGTTGATGTGCGTGAGCTGCTCGAAGTACGCCAGGGCCTGGTCGTTCTGCTTCATCGTCCGGTAGATCTCGGCGATCTGCCGGGCGTACTTGGGGTCCTTCATCGTGTGGCGGTGAAGGTGGATGAGGTTCGGCAGGGCCTTTTCCGGCTGCCCGAGCTGCGTGTAGATCTTCGCCAGTTGATCGTAGCTGTAGGAGTCGAGCGGCTGGCGCTGCTGGAGGAGCTCCAGCCAGCGGACCGCCTCGGCCCAGTTCTTCTTCGCCATGTGGCACTGGGCGAGGACCTTGGGCGCGAAGCTGGTCGTGTGATCGAGGCGTTCGAGCTTCTCGGCCGTCTCGATCGCCTCGTCGTACTGCTTCCTTGCCGCCAGGGCCACGGCCAGAACGGACAGCGCCCTGGTGTTCCGGCCATCCAGCTCCAGGGCCTTTCGGGCGACCTTTTCGGCCTGGGGGAGGTTGCGCCGGTAGTACAGCGCAACGGCGAGGGCGGCCTGGGCCTTGGCGTCCTCGGGCTTGGCCTTGGCCTCCTTGGCGGCCTTGGCGTAGTCCGGCGGCGGGTCCGGGTTGAAGCCCCATTCCTTGACGGTCTTCTTCGCCCACCCGCGGAAGGCCTTGTCGAAGTCCTTCTCCTTTGCGCCGACGATCCTCTCGAACACCTCGGCCTGCGAGAGCCCGTCGCGAAAGCCCTTGAGCATCCGGGGAATAGTCTCGTAGCCCTTCGTCTCGATGATGTACTCCATGACCCACTCGCTCTGGGCGTAGGCCAGCGACCGGTCGCCCGCGCGCCGGGGACGGATGAAGGCCCAGTCCAGCTCCTTGATGCCGAACAGCCCCCGCGGGGCGAGGCGTGTTGTCCGCCCGGGCCGGGCCCGTGTCGCCTGGACGAGCATCCGGACGAACTTGTAGTTCCGCTTGTCCGGCTGCTGGAAGACCGCGCACGCCTCGGTGAACCAGTGGGGGATTCGATTCTCCGTGGCCGCCAGGGTCACGGTGTGCGTGTACTCGTGGCGGAGGACGGTGGCCCAGTTGTGCGTGCCGAACTGGCTCCGCTCGGTGTTCGGCGCCACCAGCGCGATGACGCGCCCGGTGCACGCGCCCACCGTGCCGATCCATCCCCGCCCGGTGATGCGGATCGAGAAGTCGCCGTGCGTCGGGAAGAACTCGACGATCGTCTTCTCGGTGGGCGCATACCCGAAGTCGGCGGTGACCTCGTTGTGGATCTGCTCCATGTACTCGGCCACCTGCTCCAGCAGGATCGCGTCGTACTTGCCGTCCACCTTCACGATGAAGTGGTCCGTCTCCACGACCTCGTATTTCTTCATCTTGTTCAGGAGGTTCAGGAAGTTCACCACGTCGGAGCGGAAGTTGTCGATCTCGTGGGCCTTCTTGAAAACCTCGATCGCCTTGTCCTCGTCGCCGGTCTGCATGTACATGCGCCCGAGGTTCGTGACGGGCCCGCCGAGCTCCGGTGCGAGCTTCATGGCCTGGCGGTAGTACTTCTCCGCCGCCTTGAACTGCCGCCCGGCCGCCAGCCACTGGCCGATGGTGTTGGGCAGCCCGTGATAGCCGGCGTTGACCTTCCGGACGCGCTGGACATAGGGCCTGGCCTTCTCTTCGTTGTCGGTCCGGATGTGAACGGCGGCCATGAGGCTGAGGGCATCGAGGTGGTTGGGATTCGTCTTGAGGACCTTCTCGACGGCGGCGGGGACCTGATCGAACTTCCGCCACTGCATGAGACAGACGGCCTTGAGCAGCAGGGCGTCGGCGTGCCTGGGGTTGATCTTGAGGGCCTTGCCGACGTGCTGGAGGCACCCCTCGAACCGCCATTTGCCCAGCTCCATGGCGGCGAGTCCCACGGAGACCTCGGGGATGTTCTGGTTGATCTTCGCCGCGAGGGAGAACTCCTTGACCGCCGACTTCGGGCGGTGCTTCGTCAGCAGGAACATCCCGGCGGCGACGTTCGCGGGCCAGTACTTCCGGTCCACCTTCAGGTAGGCTTCCTGGAGGTAGTTGTGCAGGATGTTCGAGGCCTGCTCGCTGGCCCGCTGGCCGGTCAGTATGGCGTAGCGGTCCATGATCCTCCCCAGGGCCACCAGGCTGCGGGCGTCCTTGCGGTACTCGTCCGTCTCGATCGTCTTCGATATCGACCGGTAGACGGCGATGGCCTGCTTCTTCCTGCCCAGCGTCTCCAGGACCCGCCCGTGCTGGAAGATCGCCGGCGACCACGTCGGGCGAAGCTCGTTCGCCTTCGCCGCGCGCCGCAGCGCCTCATCGTACCTTCCCACGGTGTGGAGCAGCCCGGCGGTGGCGAGGTGCCATTCGGCCCGCCCGGCCGCCTCCGCCTCGACCTTCTTCAGGGCCTCCAGCGCCTCGTCGTACTTGCCCACCATCGCCAGCGCGCTCGCCTGGCCGATCGCCGCCGAGACGCGAAGCTCCTCGGCGGCCAGCAGCTTCCTGTACCCGTCGGCGGCGGGGACGTACCGCCCCTTCATGTAAAGCTCGCGACAGCCCTCCAGCGTGCCGGACCGCGCCGCCTCCTTCGGCTCGGCCTTGGCGGCCTCCGCGGGCTTCGTCGCCGGCGCGATCCGCTCGACGACGGCCTTTACGCCCTTCGAGAGGGCATCGAGCTTGAGGACCCCCGGCCGGCGCTTCTCGCCGTCGGCCTTCTCCTTCCTGGTCGCGCCTGGAGTATCGGCAAGGCACACAAGGGCGGCGGGCTGACAGACCGCCAGCATCGCGGAGAACATCAGGGCCGCCAGGACGGGACGGTGGTTTCTTCGTTCGGCCATCTCAGCAGTCTCCCTCTCGCCCCGGACCGGCCGGGCGAGGCGACTCTCCATTATACTTCACAAGCTCCGCCGGCTTTAACCCATAACGGCGGCGGCCCGCCGCCTATTGCGACGCCGCCGCCGGGCGGAAGTTCCCGCCCCGCAGCGAGAAGCCCTTGTCTCGGCTAGGCGCGCCGATCTAGACTGGCATGACCCGGCCATCGACGGCCTGCCCGGCGTGGCCGGTACGAGGGGCGCAGCGACGCCTTGACCGACATGCGCCGATTCGTCGATCTGCACACGCACAGTACCGCCTCCGACGGCGGCTTCGGCCCGGCGGAGGTCGTACGTCTGGCCGACGCCGCGCACCTGGCGGCCGTCGCGCTCACCGATCACGACACGACCGACGGGCTGCCCGACGCGCGCGCCGCGGCCGGGCAGTTCCCCGATCTGAGCCTGATACCCGGCGTCGAAGTCTCCGCGATCTTCTCGCCCGGCACGCTGCACGTTCTCGGCCTGGGCATCGACGAGGACGCGCCGGCCCTGCGGGAGCTCACCGCCCACTTCCAGGCCGCCCGCGAGGCGCGCAACCCGAAGATCATCTCCAGGCTCCAGGCGATGGGCCTGCGGATCGACCTGGACGACGTGCGGGCCGTGGCGCCTCGGCCGCCGGACGGGCGGCGGAGGATCATCAGCCGCCTGCACATGGCACGAGCCCTTCAAGAGAAGGGGTTCGTCAGAAGCGTGGCCGAGGCGTTCGCCCGGTACGTCGGCGACGGCGGGCCGGCCTACGTGGCAAAGGAGCGACTCTCGCCCGGCGAGGTCATCGCGGCGATTCACGCATCCGGCGGGGCGGCCGTCGCCGCCCATCCCGTCCAGATGCGGTGCCGCGACCGCCGACACCTCGAACGCGTCATCCGTTCGCTCGTGGACGTGGGCCTCGACGGCATCGAGGTCTACCACACCGACCACACCGACGAGCAGGCGCGGCGTTACCTCGATCTGGCCCGGCGGCTGAACCTCCTGGTTACGGGCGGCTCCGACTTCCACGGCCAGGCAAAGCCCGAGGCGCTCCTGGGCCGCCCGCGGACACCGATCAGCCTCGTCGGCGAACCGTGGGCGTCGCGATGGCTCGCCGGCCCCCACGAGGCGCCCGGCGGGCGGTAGCGCGCCGGCGCTACTTCACTTCAAGCCCCTTCAGCGTTCATTGGCGGTTCGGCCTGTACCCACGTCTCACTCCCCGGAGAGGTGAGGCGATTGGGGCGGGGACGGGGAGGTCCCGCTGCTGCTATCGCGACACCGATCGTCGTCCGAGGTCCCAGGCCAGCACGGTTGTGTCAACGCTTCCGGAAAGGAGCTGCCCCTCAGGTGTGAACGTCAGGGTGGTCAGTCGATCGCGGTGGCCTTTGAATTCGGCCTGCTTCGTCCACGTCGCCACTTTCCAGACCTTAATCACGTCTCCGGAAACGGCGGTCGCCAGAAAACGGCCGTCGCGCGAAAAGGCGAGGGCCCTGATATCCGGCCCGTCGGGCAATGCCGCGACCCGGTTTCCGGTGGCCGTCTCCCAGACAATCCGGCTGGCGGTGACGAATAATCGGCCATCGGGTGAAAACGCCATGTCGCCATGGGCGCTCTTCAGTTCGTGCCGTTGTTTCCCGGTGGCGACGTCCCAAAGTCGGACGGGACGGGGACGCGATGTCAGGCGGCCCAGCCTTCTGGGATCCCATCCCATCCTTGAATCCTCTGGGTGGTAAGCCACGGCCAGCGTCTTGCCGTCGGGGGAAAGCGCGGTATGACTTACCTGCCGGTACTGGTTTATCTCGGCATCCGGCACGGCCCGGAAGCTCCGCTCTTGCTTGCCTGTTTCGAAATTCCACAATCGGACCATGCCGTCGAGATGATCGACGGTGATGAGCTTCTTGCCGTCCTTGGTGAACGCCAGGTCGCCGGCATCCCCCTTGAAACCGGGGAAGCGGTCTACATATCTGTTGGCGGCAATGGCGTACAAGCGGATGCGCGAGCCGTAATGGCCCACTCTGGGATTAACGGGGTCGACGAAGTGGATGCTCCGGTCCTCGACGGGCCAGACGAGAAACCGCCCGTCCGGGCTCATCGCCAAATCTCGCTGCCAAACCGTGTCCTTGATTCTGCGGAGATGCGTGCCGTTCGTGCCGTCCCAAATGTGGACGTCGCCGCGTTGGCCGCGAGTGACAACCAGGCTGCCGTGCGGAGTGACGAGTATCTGCTCGACGACACTATCCCCGGCCTCAGGTGTCAGCGACTTTCCGGTGGCCGTGTCCCAGCGGTAGATGGCCCCCATGAAGGCGCCCGTCAGCGTCTTGCCGCCATCGGTGAACTGAAGGTGGCTGGCTTGCCTTCGGTCGATGCGCAGCCGTTCGTCCCCGGTCGCCACGTCATACAAACGGATCGAATCGCCGGCGGCGGCCACCGTCTTGCCGTCAGGCGCGAAGGCCACGGTACCTGCTCTCCTCCCGCCGCCATCCTTGGGGAACGTTTTCCGTTCTTTGCCGGTGGCCACGTCAAAGAGCCGCAGACGACCGTCGTGCGAACGGGTGGCCAGCGTCTTTGCGTCGGGAGAGAACGCCAGGCTCCGAATGCCGTAGCTTCTTCTGCTGTGCATGAATCGGCGAATCTCCCTGCCCGTTTTCACTTCCCAGAGACGTGCGAAGTAGGTGCCCTGATCGTTGGCGAAGCCGCCGCTCGCCATCAGTTTGCCATCCTGCGAGAAGGCGATTCCGAGGACCGTCGAGAAGGGCTTACTGAGACTCGACTCCGGATTGTCGTTCGAGAAATCCCGAATCTTCCTTCCACTGGCGAAGTCGATCAGGTGAATGACCTTCCCCTGGGACGTCACTGCGATGGCCTTGCCGTCCGGCGTGAAGGCGACCCATTCGTTCCTGCTGTACGGATTGGCGCGCTGCAGACCGATCCCTCGAAGTTCCTTTCCGGTGGCGGCGTCGCGGACGCGCAGACTGAAGTCCTGCTTGGTGACGATCGTCCGCCCGTCGGGCGAGATCGCGGCGGCTTCAATCCCCGGGCCCATGGAGTAGAGCACGCGGCCCGAGGCGAGGTCGAAGACACGAGTGGTCCCCATATGACTGCCGTTTGCGGCAACGGCGATCTTGCCGTCGGCCGAGACGGCCATGTTTGATACGGCTATTCCGAGCCGGAAGCGGGACGTCCCGAAGCGAAGCGCGCTGCCGGCGGGCAGCGGATCATCCGGCTGCACGACCTCCCGTGCCTGAGCTTGCGCCCAAGTGTGAGCGATGCCGGGCACGACGATCAGCGAGACCAAGGCGATCAGTAAGCCGGCCATGCCGGCGCGAGTCAATTGCAGCCGTGGCGTGTTCCCCCAGTTCATCAATCGCTCGATACGCCTCTCCAACAGCGGCGCCCTGTCACCGGTGGCGGCCAGTGCCAGCGCACCGGGCTGCCGCGAGATTGCACACAATTCCGCCATCCGCAGCAATGCACCGGCATAGTGCATCGGCTCGTGGCCGGACGACACGACCAGGTCATCGCAACAGAGCTCGCGCTCGGCGCTCAACCGGCGGCTGATGAACCACACGGCCGGATGGAAGAACAACAGCGACTCGATGACTCGTTGCAGCAGGTTCATCCATAGATCGCAGCGATGAACGTGAGCCAACTCGTGCCGGACGATCGCCGCAAGATCATCCAGAGTCAGCCCGGCCATAAGCGACACGGGCAGTAAGACCATCGGACGCAGCACGCCCACCACCGTTGGCACTGCGACTCGCTCGCAATAGGCCACCACCGGCACACACTTCAGCTTCAGGCGATCCGCCTGATCGGCAATCAGCTTGAGCAGCTTCTCATCCGTCACACGCGCCGTTGGGGTCCGCAAACGATGGGCGCCCCAAAGAGCGGTTGACAATCGCAACAGAAAGCAAGCAGCACCGACGACGTAAGCCACCGCGATCCACGGAGCGGAACGTGAAAGCATTGCCAGTGAAGAACGCGACAGCGATTCCGAATTGTCGTCGGCAACGGCTTTCACGGTCGCCGCGTTTGTCACAACGCGTTCACTGAACGCAGGTGCGTCAGGTGCTTCCGCGGTTTCCATTCGAACTGCTGCGGCCGGCGCTGGCGCTTGCGATGGCAAGGCAGACGAATTGGCGGGGAGGTCGGCAGGACTCGCCAGATGGGAACTCGATTGCAGACTCGCCGGCACGTCAACAGCGCAGAATGTGACCGCCACGCAAACCGGCAAAATGAGTAGCGCCGCCGAATACAACGCGTATCTGGGCCGAGCGGACGCGCCCCGCAGGAGTTTTCCAGCGATTGCGACGACGCCACCCACAACGGCACCTTGCCACACGAAATGCAGGAGCGTGATGAGCCAGCGAACACTGACGTCATCGCCCAAAAGAGACAAGAGGCCCTCGAATCGATCAGCCATTGTTCTTCTCCCGCACCTTTTGGTTGAACGCGCGTCGCAGACTCTTCAGCGAATCGTCGTCCAGATCGGACACATCAAACAGACTCAGCATCACCGCTTCGGCGGACCCGTCGAAGACCCGATCGACCAAGTCGCCGAGCATCCGCCTCGAGACGTCCGCTTTGCTGAGAAACGGCACAAAGCGAAACGCCTTTCCGACGTCCGGATCAAGCTGGTCGAGCTGTCCCTTGTCCACCATTCGCTGCAACATCGTGATCACGGACGTATGCGCCAGTTTTCGCCCACGCTCAGCCAACACCTCGCGGATCTGCCGCGCCGTCAAAGGCGACCGTTCCCACAGCACCTTCAAGATCAGCAGCTCCAACGCCGTCGGATTCTCCGCAGCCATGAATCACCCGCCTAAAATGAATGCTCGTTTTCTAGACCTGTAGAATTATAACTGGCGGCAAAGCCCGGGTCAACCCGTAATTTCTAAAATTGTAGAAATAAAGGGGCGGTCACTGGGGGGCGCGCCGGGACCCGTCCGCTGCCGCGGCCAGGCGACTCCATCGTTCCGGCCGGTTCGTCCCTCAAGGCCGGACCGGAAACCTGAGAATGATGCGCTCCCAATCCACGGCCGGGAGACACATACCGATGACGGGCCGGGCGGCGTAGCTCAGAGACGCAGCGGCCCGCAAGGGCAGGCCGCAAGTTCAAATCTCGCCACGCCCGGCGTCGAAGGTAAGGATCTGGAGTGGCTGGGCTTGTGTCAACGGCTGCGCGACAGACCTGCTACAGCCTCCTCAACACGCCGATCACCACGCCCTGCACGTCGACGTGGTCGGCGTAGATGGGACCGAGACTCGGGTTCGCCGGCTGGAGGCGGATCCGCCCTCGCTCCCTGTAGAGCCTCTTGAGCGTTGCTTCGCCGTTCTCCAGCAGGGCCACCACCGTCTCGCCGTTCCGCGCGGTGGTCCTGCTCTCGCAGATGACGTAATCCCCGTTGCGGATCTGCTCGTCGATCATGCTCTCGCCGGTGACGCGAAGGACGAACGTCTCGCCCGGCCGATCGAAGACCTCCTCCAGGTCGAGTGCCTCGACGTCCTCGATGGCCTCGATCGGCTCACCGGCGGCGATGCGGCCGACCAGGGGCAATCGCGTCGGCCGGTCCTCGGGGAAGTCGAAGTCAGGAGCTACCTGCAAAGAGCGGGCCTTGTGCTTGGCTCCTCGACGCAGCGCTCCTTTTTTTTCTAACGCCCCTACGTGCTCGAAGACGGTGACCTTTGTCAGATGCAGGGCATCCCCGATCTCCTGGAGCGTCGGGGAATAGCCGCAGCGGCTGCGGTAGTCTCGAATGAGCCGCAGTATGTCCAGTTGTCTCGGCGTGACGTTCTGCATGTTCCGTCTCCTTCCTGGCGACCGGACTGGCCAGGGCATAGCCCCGGCCGGCGGCAAGTCGCCCCGGCCGCTCCGTCGCCATCGCGACGTCGTCCAGCCGGGCGGAGGCCTCGGCGAGCACCTCGACGCCGCCGGCCGGCGGGTCCTCGCTCACCGGCGCGCCGGGGCCGCTCGAAAGGCCGCGACCCACGCCCCGCTGCTTTCTCCTCGCCAGATGTCGGCCCCACGCCAGCAGCGAAGACAACGCCGATGTCACCAGCGAAGCCGGCGACCGCCGTCGCTTCTGTGACGCGCCGACGTGCGGCGGCCGAATCCCGCCCGGGCCGATACTGATCAGCGGAATCTCCAGCCCGTGCTCTTCGACCAGCTCCGCCGCGTTCGGCTCGAGCGGCCTATGGGGCAAGGGCCGGCACGACCTCGGCCACGGACGCACGAAGTCCCCGCCGGGACCAAACTGGCACAACGGCGCCTCGTTCATGGGACGACCGCCTTCCCTCGCCGATCGGCCGAGCCTTCGTATGCCCCCGTGCCGTCCATGGCACGGGAGCAAGCCGCTGCTCCCGCCGTGCTCGGCTGCGGCGACGGGCACCTTCCCAGCGTGCCTGCCGGCGGCGATTCGTTTTCGGTTCTTGTTAGCATCGAGTCTATCCTAACATCGGCCTAACGTCAAGACGAACATTAGCTTTTTTTGGAATTCTTTCCGGCCTCGTGCGTGCCCGACGGGCGACGGGCGATGTGACCCGGAAGCCGTCGGATGCAACATATTGAGGGTCATCGCCCGCCCGGGTACTAACGGTGGCATACCCTGTATCGACCCGGCGAGAGGAATCTCTTTACCGAATCTTGCCTCGAGCGGCTGGCGGCAGGGCTCTCAACGTGCCGGGCGGACAATGGGGGAGCGGCATGGCACACGGAACAAAGAAGTGCGCCATGCCGCCAACTGCGTCACGTTCCGTCCTGTTGGCTTCCGGGGGAGGTAGGATCGGACGGAACCTTCCAAGGCTCATGGTGTTCTTTGCAGGATCGCCCGGGGCTACAGGGCCTCGGGGCCGTCTCCTCTCAGATCGTCAATATCGCGCTTGTGGCGAGTCTCAATCATCTGCCGCAAGTAACGGTTCTCCCGCCGCGTCGCCTCCAGATCGAACAGCAGATACTTGATCTGAAGCCGCAGGTGATCGAGGCATGTGTCGGGTGACGGCTTGCGGGCCGACCCCTCGGAAGGGCAGACGGCCTGTAACGAGCCTGCGGGCGTCTGGTCGGCGAAGGGCGAGGAGGTGATGGCCTTGATGAGTTGGGTCAGCCTTTCCGTCATTGCCGCCTCGTTCATGGCAGCGGTCTCCGTTTTACGGTGGGGCTCAACAGCATACTCCGCGACAGAGAGCCCCGGCACAGGAGTCAAGAGCAATGCTCGTACCACTTTCGCAACACCGGCAACGGAAGCCAGGCCGGATCATAAGAATCGTAAAGTAAAGACCTTGTGGAGCTCGGCCTGCCCCTGCTAGACGGGGAAACATGTGCCGTCTGTGCCGCGATGTTTCCGCCAGGCAACGTCCGGCTTGCCCCGAATACGCTCGATGCCCCCCACGGGCCCCAAGGGCAAGAGAAGTTTGCCGAATCCACCGCGTGTTGCCGCAAGGCAACGTCGTTGTGGTTTGTCAACTCAGCCGTCGCTGCGCGATCTCCTCTCCCGTGCGTCCAGGCGGCCGGGCCGGTCTTCCCGACGTCGGATCGCAGTTTTCGGCATGGTTCAGATGCGGGTAACATTCCGCCGCCGCTTCGCCCGCAGCCCGC
>CAYRVX010000155.1:0-13945 GCA_964427875.1 uncultured Planctomycetaceae bacterium | reverse complement strand
CGGGGAGCGATCCGCCGCGGGCCGGCGATGAGCTGGGGCTCTGCTGGACCGTCAACTGGAGCGATGCCAGCGGGAAGCGATGGAAAGGCCAGCTGGTCGAGATCAAGAACCCGCTCTACGCAGGTCGTGGCAAAACCCTCACGTTCCTGAACGCCGAGACCTGGGGCAAGGCGGTCTACCGGTGAATCAGGACGCTACACTCGGAGCATGCGGATGACAACCACGGAGTCGTAAGCGATGAAACTCTACACCATGCTGACGGCCGGCGTTCTGCTCTGCCTGGCCTCCACATCGACGGTTCTGGGCTATTCCGCCATCCAGAACAAAGCCGACAATACCGAGATCCGCATCGTGCCGGCGCCCGGCAAGGTGAAGATCGACGGCAAGCTCGATGACTGGGATATGAGCGGCGCCATTCTCATGTTCCTGGACGAGGCGAGCAAGAGGACCCACCACGTCCGCGCGGCCATGATGTACGACAAGGACTACATCTACGTCGGCGGGCAATGGAAAGACCCGACGCCGATGCGGAACCAGACCCACTTCGGTGGCGATGTACAGAACGCCTGGAACGCGGACGCCATCCAGATGCGCTTCGTCTCCGACCCCAGCATCAAGTCCGACGCGTCGACCATGACGGGCGGGCGGATGCCGGCCGAGCAGCAGAAGTTTGTCAACCACATCAATCTCTGGTATTCGACCCAGGACAAGAAGGCCGGCTACCAGGCCTGCTACACGCTCAAGCTCAAGGACGGGACGCTTAATCCGGCGGGCGTTCAGGCTGTCTTCCTGCGGGATGCCGACGGCAAGGGCTGCACCTTCGAGTACCGCATACCGCTCTCGGTCCTGCGCGCGCCGCGGCCCTACAAGGCTGGCGACAAGGTGCAGATGCAATTCCAGATCCACTGGGGCAACAAGAAAGGAACGGAACTCAAGGCCGGCATCACCGACGTGCGCAACCCCAACAGCAACACCCTCGGCTACATGGGCCCCGCCGCCTGGGGCACCGGCATCTTCATGAAGGAGGGCAACCTGCCGCCGAAGGAGAAGACGGTTCTCGAACGGGCTACGGGTCATATTCCAGTGAAGTTCACCATGCCGAAGGCCGGCAAGGCGAGCCTCTCCATCCGCAACGCGGCAGGCCGCACCATCCGCACCGGCATCGGCGCCGTGCCCTACAAGGCGGGCGACCAGGTGTGGCTCTGGGACGGGCCTGACGACTTCGACCAGCCGGTTCCGGCCGGCACCTACACAGCGAAGATCCTCACCCACGACGGCATTGGCCAGAAGGTCGTCTGCAACGTGGGCGTGAGCGGCACGCCGCCCTGGCAGACCGAGGACGGCACCGGCGGCTGGGCCGGGGACTACTGGTCTCCGACCTACACGGCGGCCGCGGGCGACCGGATCGTTATGGGCACCTGCAACGCCGAGGCGCAGAAGCCGACCATCGGCACCGACCTGACGGGCAAGAAGATCTACGGCACCACCGCCGCAGGGATCGTTCTGGCTCTGCACAAGGAGTTAGGCTACTTCGGCCGGGCCGGCAAGCCCGATGCCAAGGGGAACCCCACGGGGACCCTCACGAAGTTCCGCCTGGACAATGGCCAGCTCGCCCCCTTCGCCGATGGCCGCCCCAACGCCTCTGCCCCGGTGGACCGCGGCCTGGCCGTCCTCGACGACAAGACCCTGGTGAGCGCCACCGGCAAGAAGAAGCTCTACCTCATCGATATCACCACTGGAAAACTGAAGAAGGAGGTGGCCACGCAGGTTCCGCTCACCAGCGGCCTGGCCACGGACGGTAAGGGTACCCTCTATGCTGTCAGCGAGAAGGCGGTGGGACGGATCGATGTCAAGTCCGGTGCATTCAAGCCGATCGCGACGAACCTGGATGAGCCGAAGATGCTCGCCTGCGACGCGGACGGCAACGTCTACGTCTCGCTGCGGGGCAAAACCATGCAGGTCTGGAAGCTGACCGCCAAGGGCAAGGTCCTGCAGAAGTTCGGCAAGGCTGGCGGCCGGCCGCTCATGAATGCTTTTGATCCCGCCGGGATGTTGGGCCCCTATGCCATTGCGGTGGACAAGAACAAACGCCTCTGGGTTGCCGAGGACGATCGTTCGCCGAAACGCTACTCGGCGTGGAACCCCGACGGCACACTGTACAAGGACTTCTACGGCTCCCTGCCCTATTCCACGGGGGGCTACTTCGATCCCAAGGACCCTGAGAAGTTCTACGCCTACAACGTCCGTTACGTCGTCGACTACGACAAGGGCACCTGGCGCCCCGACGGCACCATCCTGCGTTCGCGCGAGGAAGGCGGGGTCGGGATATGGGAATCCAGCGCTCACTCCGGCGGCACCGTGGTCGTGCGCGACGGCCGCAAGTTCATGCTGGTTACAGCCGGCTATTCGGGAGTCGTACTCTACGAGGAAGTCGGCGGTGTCTGGGTGCCGCGCGGGTCCTGTCCCAATGACGCGAAGACAGCCGAGTGGCTCGACGCCAACAACGACGGCAAAGTACAGGCCGCCGAGAAGAAGCCGTGGGTCTCCCTGGTTGCCAAAGGCCGCCAGATCGCAATCGACGCCCACCTGAACCTCTACTCCTATGTCGGCGACACCTGGCTGGAGCCTACCGCACCGGGCAAGCGTGACAAGCCCTTCGACATCATCCGGCTGGACTTCCTCGGGTTCGGGCCCAAGGGTGAACTGCGCTACGCTGACAAGGTCAAGGTCGTCGTGCATGACGACGAGGGTGGCGCCTTCAACGGGGTCTGCGCCGATGACGATGGCTCGACCTACGCCTTGCTCTCCGGCGGCCTGCTCGGCCGCGGCGAGCGGGCGCAGAGCTCGGGCGCCCGCATCGCGAAGTACGGCCCGGATGGCAAGGAAGTCTGGCGTTATACGAACGTGCATCCCGGTTTTGCCTGGACCTCGTCCAGCTACACGCCCGGTTTCGTGGTCGCTGCCTTCCGCATGAGTTCGACCCAGCATCCGGACCTGCTGCCAATCACCGGCTATTACGGTCAGTACTACCTGATCGATAAGAAGACTGGCCTGTTCGTGGACGCGATCTGCCAGGACCAGCGCTCGGCCTACACCATGGATCACACCATGGTGCTGACCGAGAACTTCAACGGCAACATCTTCAAGCACCCGAAGAGCGGCAAGACCTACTTCACCGGCGGCGACGCCGACTGCCGCATCTGGGAACTGACGGGGCTGGACAGCATCAAGCGATCAAGCGTCAAGGTCAAGGTGGACGGCAAGATGCTCGCGCAGGCCAAGAAGAACGCCGTGCAGAACAAGCGCGCGGCGCTGTCGCTGCAGGCAAAGTACGCCGGCGGTCGTAAGTCCGCCGTGCTCAAACGGGTCACGAATGCCGCAGCCGATGGCAAGGATAAAGAATGGCAGGACGTAAGCGTGCTGCCGATCGGGGATAAGAAAGAAGGAAAAGTCCAGGTCGGCTACGACGATAAGAACATCTATGCCCGCTTCGAGGTCCAGTCGGCCGTGCCTTTCCGAAACACGCCGACCGACTTCAAGCAGCTCTTCAAGAGCGGCAGTGCCCTTGAACTGTGCCTGACGCCGCACCTGAAGGAACGCAAAGTCATGGCGAACAACCGCCATCCCATGCAGGTTGGCGACCTGCGCGTATTAATTGCCCGCACCAAGGACGGCAAGCTGATCGCCACCCGCTACCGGCCGAAGATCACGGCCAAGGAGAAGCCGCTGGCCGCCTTCTTCGAGACCCCGGCTGCCGGCCGCGAGACCTTTGACGAGATCGCCCAGTGGAACGACCTGCCCATGCACTACCGCAAGATCAAGGCCGGCTACGTGGTGGAGGTCACGATCCCGTGGAGCGCCACGGCGATCGAACCGAAGGCGAGCCTGAAGTTCCTGCTCGATGCCGGCGTGATCTACGGCAACGTGGGGGGCACGCGCAACGCCGCCCGCGCCTTGTGGTCGGACCGCACCCCCGAGGTCGGCGTCAACAACGACGTCCCCACCGAGAGCCGCATGCACCCCAACGGCTGGGGCATCGTGGTCCTGGAGTAGGGATCGTTTGGGCTGCGGGCAAGGAGCCAACGCAACTTTTCGGAGAGCGCGGATGTGTAGGCCTCGAATTACACGGAAAAGCGGCGTGCTGGTTTGCCTGGCTTTGGTGCTGGCCGTGCTGCCGACGGCGCCCGCGCGGGCGTGGGACACGCCCGAAGTCGAACTGGAGCGCTACAGTACGCTCCGCATGGACTACGAGACCCCACACACGCCGTGGGCGCGGCCGTACGCTTTGGGGCAACTGCGCGGCCTGTATCTGCCGGCCAGCAAGTCCGAGGGGATGCACACCCACGCCCGGGAGGCGGTCGAGCTGATGCAGCGGCTGGACGTGAAGCTCGACGCCGCCTACTGGTACCGCTACTACGGCGAGTACTGGTTTGGCGGCGACGCCGGCCGGCGACGTCTCGCGCGGCTGATGGGTAACCGCTACGACGTGTTCATATTCCAGGACATCGGCCCGGACAAGCTGGACGCCAAGCCCCCCACGCGGGACGCACGCACGCCGGTTCTGAAACAGGTCCAAGCCGGCGCCGGCGTGGTGCTGATCGGCGCGCAAGGCGGTACGGTTCTCAAGGACGCGAAGTCCGCGGCCGAGTTGCCACCTTGGCTGGCCGACACCAGCGCTATCAAGGTTCTGACGCTCGGCAAGGGCCGGATCGTGCAGATGCCCCCTCGCCCGCAGATCGGCTATCGCCTCGGCTGGGAGGTCGAGTACGACTACTGGCAGGAGAAGCTGGTTCGGGCCGTGCTTTGGGCCGCCGGGCGGGAGCCCCGACTGCGGCTCAAGATTGAGTGCCCGGCCGGCCTGGAGCGCCGCCGGCTTCCGGCGAAGACCGTGACCATCGCCTGGGACGGCGCCACGCCGGGCGCGACGACCGTCTCGGTGCGGCTTCGCCGGTGGGACAACCACCAGGTGGCGGTCGGCTCGATCGTCTGCCGCGAGGCGAAGGGCAAGGCGGCGCTGGAGCTGCCCCGAGGTCGCGCCGGCGCCTATCACCTGGACGCTTTCGCCCGGAGCAACGGCACCGTTCAGGGATGGGCAACGAGAACGCTTGAGATGACCGCGCCGGAGCGGATCGCGGCGCTCGAGCTGGTCTCCCGCCAGCCGCTTCCCGCCCGGCCGGAGCCGAGCAAGGATCCGCGCGCGCGGGCGCGGCAGGAGAGCGACGAGCGGCGGGGCATGTATACGCCGTACGTTGAGCCGGGTGAACCGATCAAGGGGACCGTCACGTTGGCGGGCGCCGTCAACGGTCACAGACTGCGTGTCAGCCTGGTGGACTGCCTTAAGCGAGAGCTGGTCCGCCAGAACATGCCGGCGAAAGCGAAGCAGACATTTTCCTTCCGCGCCGAGCGGTGGCTTCCGGCCCTACTGCGCGTGGAGGCGCGGCTGCTGAAGGCCGGCGAGGAGGTCGCCTTCGCCTGGGGTTTCCAGCGAATCACGAACCGGCGACGAGGGAAGTTCAACTTCGTGCTGTGGGATGCGCCGGGAGACGAGACGCTCGGGCCGTACGCGATGGAGAGGCTGGCCGAGATGGGTGTGACGGCTATTCTGCACCATACCCCGGCCCCGCTGACTGCCTTGGCGAACGGCATGAGTTACGTGCCCTGGACCGGCGGGAACGTGCATGGGCGGGACGCCGAGCAGTGGCCGGACCCGGAATACGGCAAGTGGTTCGCCAATCACGTGCTGCGCTCCCGGGCCGCCGGGGTGCTGTGCTACTCGCTGGGCGACGAGGGGCGCGTCTCCGGTATGGGCGACGGTCCCAAGACCGACGCGGCACTCCGAGCGTATCTGCGCAGGGTCTACGGCGACATCGGCTCGCTCAACCGCTCGTGGGAGACCGCGTTCCGGTCGTTCGACGATCTCACCGTCAAGATAGCGAGAGACGCTAAGATCGTCGCACCGCAGCCGGTTCCCAGGAAGACCCCGGTGCCCACCGGCCCGAAGCGGCCGGACCTCACTGCCCGCAGGCCCGCAACGGGCAAGCTGCTTGATGAGCTCAGAGGCCCGGCGAAGCCGAAGGCACAGGAGAAGGCCGCGCCCAAGCCGTCCAGCCCGGCCGGGCAAGCCGCCCGCGCCTACGACCTGTACTACTTCGGCGGGTACAACTTCGTCCAGATGGCCAAGAAGAACCGCAGGTGGATCCGCAAGTCGGGCGACGACCCAAACGCCGGCATCGGCTTTGAGGGAAGCGGCCACCTGGCCGGGATCCCCTGCGACCCCGAGCTGATCTGCCGCGAGCTGGATATGTGGGTGCCCTACACGGGCATCACCGAGGAGTTCATCCGGTCGGTCGCGCCGCGTAGCTTCGTCCGCAGCTCCTGGATGGGCTACTCCCGCGACGCCGCCAACCACAAGGGGTGGTACTGGCGGCAGGTCGTCAACGGCGCCGACAGCGTGTGGTACTGGATGTGGTCGGCCGTCGGCGCGTGGCAAGGCTTCCAGGCCCCGAACCTGTCGGCGCCGGCACCCGTGCAGGCGATGCTCGACGACACGCGGATCGTGCGCGACGGCCTGGGCGACCTGCTGCTGCGATACAAGATGCAGCATGACGGTATCGCGATGCTGTACTCGTATCCGTCGATTTTCGCCCACCGGCGCAGCGACCGAAACAAGACCTATCCGTCGCACTACGCCGCTTTCCTGGCCTGGCAGAACGTCATCCACGACCTGAACATGCAGTACGACTTCGTGACCGAGACCACGCTCACGTCGGGCGACTTCGCCACACGCGGCTACAAGGTGCTCGTTCTGCCGCAGGTCTGGGCGTTGAGCGATGCAGCCATCGCCGCGGTCCGCCAGTTCGCCGAGGCCGGCGGGACGGTGCTGGCCGACGTTCGCCCCGCACACTACAACGAGCGGGCCCGTCCGAGGCCCTCCGCCGCGATGGACGATCTGTTCGGTGTGAAGGGCGGCTTCGCGGCGGCGCAATCCGCTGACATGAAGCTGGGCGGCGAGTTGGGACTGAGCAAGCTCGAGCTGACCCGGCCGGGCGCGGGGCACGACCGACCGGTACAGGTTGAGCCCGGGGTGACGCTCACGACCGGCAAGGCCCTCGGCAAGGCGGGCCAGGCGCCGGTCGGCATCGTCCATGCCGTCGGCAAGGGCCGCGCGATCCTGCTGAACTTCACGCCCGGCTCAACCTTCCGCGTGCGCAGCGATACGCGCGGCCTCGCCGGCACGGCCCCCTTGAACGAGATCCCGGAGGACACTGCACGGCTGTTCCTTGACCTCTTCCATGCCGCCGGCGTGGAGCGGGCGTTCAACTTCACCCGGTATAAGAAGGAGAAGGTCCCCTACTTCCCCAATGTGAAGGTCCAGCGGTGGCGCAGCGGCGACTACCAGATCGTCGGTTTCTTTCGGCAGACGGACACCGGGATGCGGTACGGCACGTTCATTCCCGATGGCGAGAAGTGGCCCGTCTCCCCGCAGCGCAAGGCCGGCGGCCGACCGTATGCGCCGCGGCCTTACGTGTACGACATCAAGAACGGCCTGACCGTGGGCCGGCCCGGCTGGTTCATCACCCGGATCAACCCGGGCAGCCCGTCGCTCTACGCCTTGCTGCCGGGTCCGCTGCCGCGGACCTCCGCAGCGATGCCCGAAAGGGCACGACGCGGCACGGCGATCAGGCTGAAGCTCGCCATCCCTGAAGCCCGTGGGCTGCATTGCGTCAAACTGCGTGCCCGCACGCCGGACGGACAACCGGCGAAGTTCTGGGGCAAGTCGGTGTTGGTCGGCAAGGAGCCGAAGGGCATCGTCCTGCCGGTGGCTTGGAACGACCCGATCGGCAAGTGGGCGATCACGCTGACGGATCTGTTCAGCCGCGAGACTGAGGAAGTGTTGACTATACCGGTCGAATAGCGGATTGGAGTGGTTCGGGCCGGTACGGGATGTGGCCGGATACAACGGTAGCCGTATATCGAGTGGACATTCCTCATACGAGAAGGAGCGAACCGGGAAACCCCTTCCATCGCTCATCATCGTCGGCGTGTTGCTCGCCGCGGGGCCGCTCTTGGGTGAAACCGTAGACGTGGCGCCCGGGCAGAGCTTGCAGGAGGCGGCGGACAGGCTTCAGCCGGGAGATACGCTGCTGCTGGCCGAGGGGACCTATTACCAGCGCCTCGAACTGAACAAGAGCGGGCAGCCGGGAAAGCCGATCACGATCAAGGCCGCGGCGCCTGGGAAGGCCATCATCACCGGAGCGATGAAGACAACGCCGAAGTTCGAACGGGTCGAAGGTGCCATCTACACGCCGGTTCCCGCGTCAATCAAGGCACGGTTGTGCCGAATCTCGCCCAAGCGCGAAGGGACGTGCGGGGCACCAACTCCCGCACGGGTCGCGGATTGACAAGGACTTACGCAACCGCGCGCACATTTTGGCGCGGACGTTAGGTAGTCTCGGACCATGCGGAACATGGATCGGGCGTCCAGCTTCCGCCTTCCCTCGCCAGCTCGTAATGCCCCGGATGCGGCTTCCGCACGAACCGGATCCGCCCCTGGCCCGTCAACTCGGACAGCAGGCGTTTGGCCTGCTTGGCGCCGATTCCGAACTCCGTTTCCACGTCCGCCCGTGACAGTCGCCCGACAGCCCGTAGCCGCTCGACGATCCAAGCTCGTCGGTCGGCTGGCGCGCTGCCTTCTGCCACTACCGGTTGAACCGTCGCCGTAGCCGGCTGGTGTCGCTGCATTGCCTCGCCGTCGTGCTCCTCCACGATGATCCAGTCGTTCAGCCGGTAGCCTCGGCCGCGGTTGTCAATCACGTCGTACTTCCCGCACGCCAGGTTCAGCCGGCCCCGCATCACCTCGGTGAATCTGCCGCGCAGGTGGTAGATGCAGGAGCTCACGGCCGACTCGGTAACGCCGTCGCCCAGCAGACGGGCAAACTGCGGCCCGCTGTACGCCGGCATCTTCCCTGAAGGCCGTCGCTTGCGAAGGGCATGCATCACATCCCAGCCGTGGCCCAGGCCATCGACCTCCAGCACGGGCTCGCCAAGGAGTTCTACACGGTCCGGGAAGTACGTCAGCGTGCCCCCACTGAAGGGCTGCGGCGGGGCCGCGGGGGCGGCCTTGGGAAGTACGGCCCGGCCCCGTCTGAGCGCGTCCTGGAACACGCGAGGCAGCGTCCGTCCCGTCTCCGGAAACGGCTTGGTGATGAAGTCCACCACGCCGTACCGCATCAACTCCGTCGCCAGATCGAGGCCCTCCCGACCGTAGCCGGTCATGACGACGATGGGCACGGTGCGGCCGGCGAGTGTCGGCAGCTCGACAATGAGCTGCCGGCCATGATCAATCTTCGCGAAACCCCGGCCCGGCCGGGCCGGGATCCCGAGGTCCACCAGGGCGCAGTCGTAGGAGTTCTTCTTCAGCAGTTCGCGTGCCTCCTGCTGGCTCGCGGCCCAGTCATGTTCGCAGCCCAAGGCAAACAGGGCGTCCTCGATCTCCTCACGGATCTCCGCGTTGTCTTCCACCACCAGGACTCTCATTCCTCATCCTCCTCTTGAGCCGGCGGCCGCGCGGGCAGCGTGATCGTTGCCGTCGTGCCCGCGTCTTCCTCGCTGGCGAAGTCCAGCGTTCCGCCGTGGGCCTGGACGTACCTCCTCGCGATGGGGATGCCGAAGCCCGTGCTCCTGCGCTTGGCCATGTTCCGGCGGGCCGGGATGCCGCACCGCAACTCCGGCAGGTTGTCGGACGAGATGCCCATCCCGTTGTCGCGAATGGCTATCCGTACCGCGTCCGGCGAATACGTCGCGCTGACGGTCACCTCGCCGCGTCGTAGGCGCTGCCGCCCAGCCATGAAAGACTCGTAGGCGTTCTTGACGAGGTTGGCGATCGCCAGGATGAGCATATGCCGCGAGACCCGCACTCGGGGGCCGGCCGGCAGCTCCGTACGCAACACAACGCTCTGCGGGTCGAAGCCGAGGTCCTCGATGTTCCTCTGCGCCATCTGACACGCAACGCCCACCAGCTCGGCAAGGTCCTCCGGGTGCCGCTCAGCCGTCGGCGGCTCAGTGTACCGCTCCATGTCGGCCACGCACCGATCGAGCAGGTCGACAAGCTCCATCAGCCGCGCGGCCTTGCGCTGGAGCACCGCCACGTCGGTGCCGGTCCGGATGCCGGTGACGATCCTGTTGGCAAGCGGGTTCAACTGGCTGAGCAGGCTCCGCAGGTCGTGGGCCATCGATCCGGCCAGGGCGGTGTAGCGCAGGTCGCTCAACTCGACGATCTTCCGGGCCACTTCCTCGCCGTGGGCCTTTGTCAGTTGCGCAAGCCGCTTGCCCATGCGTTTCTGGCTGCGTTGCCTCTTCTCGGCTTGGCGACGCTGCTTCTTCCGGCGCCGGATGCACCGCGCAGCGGTTCGTCTGACGTAGGCGTTGCAGTCCGTGCCCAGCGCGAGCAGCAGCTCATCGGCGACGCGGTCATGCACCCACTCCAGTTCGTTGACGACGGCCTTGCGCACCGACCAGTAGCCGTCGGTTCCCAGGGACCGCAACAGGTCGCGCACAACCGGCGCGCACTCGATGATCTGGCCCGTTCGAAAGGCCTCCATCAGGGCGCGGGCCAGGTCCGCACGCTCCTCATCGCCCATGGCCCCGCCGCGAACCCGCTCCAAGGCCTCTTTCCATTGTGTGTCCATCAGTAGTTGTACCTTTCCTTGCGGCGGAGAAAGGCCTCCTGGCCTCCCTCCAGCAGGTTCACGATCTCCTCGCGGCAGTCGTCCACCGTCCCGCAATTCAGCAGGCGCGCCCGCGACCCGTCGGACGTCAGGACGAACACGGACGAGGCCTCGCCGAGCGCGCCAGCGAGTTGGCGTCGCTGACGCCGAAGTCGTTCAGCCTCGACGGGAGCCGGGCAACCGTCCGCTGCCTACCGGGTTACACCAAGAACGGCGAGGAAGCCGTGCTGCCGCTGCGGTCTGAAGTAGCGAGCATGGTCCGGAAATGGTTGGCCGACAAGCCTGCGGACAAGCGGCTCTGGCCGGGTGAGTGGGCCAGCCAGAGGCACGGGGCGGAGATGATCCGCATCGACCTGACCGCGGCGGACATTGACTACGAGGACGACAGCGGGCGCGTGGCGGACTTCCACGCGTTGCGCCACACATTCATCTCGAACTTGGCCCGCGCCGGCGTGCACCCGCGCAACGCCCAAGCTCTCGCCCGTCACAGCACGATCGACCTGACCATGAACGTCTACACGCATGTGGCCATGGCCGACTTGCATGACGACGTGGAGTCGTTGCCACGAGCGGTGGGTGAGGGAAGCAAGGCGGAACTGGCTGGGGCGAGTGCCGTGGATCCCTTGCAGGACGACCTTCCTGTCGACCTCGCTCACGTTATCTCCACTTGGAACGAGCTTCCCAGGAAAGTCCGCTCCGCTATTGCATCATTGGCAGGGGCATGAGGAGAAGCGAGGCCATTGGGGTAGCCAAACCACAGCCCAGACCTTATGTCTCGAACGCTGAATGGCACAGGGCCGTGCTACTATCCTGGCTTGATTTGGCATTGTCCAGGGACTGCCAGATAGACCCGAGCGGGCGTCACTCGATCACATACCATTCCATGCCCCGTGGACCGACCTCGACGCACAGCTCGACGGCGAACCGCCGGTCCAGCGCGAACTCGACCGGCTTGCCCTCGCCGCGGCGGATGCGGGCGTTGTCGGTCAGGCCCGTGTAGTACAGGTCGACACGGATCGTCCGGCTGACGGGCCTGTCCAGCGGGTTGAACACCGCCAGCAGCTCGTTGAGTTTGGCATAGAACGGACGGCCGGGCCCTTGCGGCACGTCCGCCGTGGCCACCCAGAACTCCGCTTGCCGTTGCTTCTTCCGTCGGCCCATCGCCATCGAACGTCCTCCATGACATCGAGACGCCCCGAGGATACCATGGCTGTCAAGCGAACTTCTTCAACGGCCTGCCAGCCGGGCTTGGACGAGTATGATACCGCCTGCCGCCTAAGCGAGGCGATGTGTGAGAAGAGAGATGAAGCGTAGAACGTTCATTAAGTCATCGGCGGCCTGCGCCGTCTCTGCCATGATTGCCGGCGGAGCGGAGCCGGCCGAGGCTCGGGCGGACGTGTCGGGAATCCCCGGCTACGACTATCGCCTGCCCAGGATCAAGGAGGGCTCGACGCTCCTGTTCCAGGGCGATTCCATCACCGACATGAAATGGGGCCGTAACCAGAGAGATCGGAATCACTACCTCGGTCACAGCTACGTGTACCTGATCGCCTCGCGACTTCACACCGACATGCCGGCCGCGAAGCTCAACTTCCTGACGCGCGGCGTCAGCGGCAACACGGTCGCCAACCTGAAGGCCCGATGGCAGAAGGACGCGCTGGACCTGAAGCCGGACGTGCTGTCGATCTTGATCGGCGTCAATGACGTCAGCCGGTCGCTGCGATCGAAGAAGGCCATGGACGTCGGCGCCTTCGAGGCGGACTACCGGTCCCTGCTGGATCAGTCCCGGAAGGCGAACCCCGACCTGAAGATCGTCCTGCTCGAGCCGTTCGTCCTGCCCGTCACGAGAGTGAAAGCGGCGTGGGCAGCGTGGCGGGGTCGGATCGATCAGCTTCGGCCGATCGTGGCCAAGCTGGCCTCGCAGTTCGACGCGGTCCTCCTGAAGACGCAGAACATCTTCGATGCCGCCGCCAAGCGCGTCGAGCCATCGCACTGGATCTGGGACGGCGTGCACCCCTTACCGCAGGGCCACGAGCTGATCGCCCGGAACTGGATCCAGGCTGTTGCCGACGCATGGGGCGAACGGTCCGAACCCGAAAGGAAAACCCCATGATACGTATCGTAATCAGTGTATGCGTTCTCGTTCTTTCCGCCGCTCTGCCGGCTCGTGGGCAGGTCCACTACCACGACAACGGGATGCCCTGGAAGCACACGGCGAAGAAGGGCCCCGACGCCGTGGCGGGCGGCTGGTACTACAACCTCGGCATCACCGGCATGCGGGCCGTCCTGATCAAGGATCGGCCGACCGATCTGCTGGTCAAGTATGTCTTCAAGGGCACGCCGGCCTACGGCAAGGTCAAGGTTGGCGACGTCATCACCGGCGCCAACGGCAAGCGGTTCACCGTTCCGCACCGCAACGGCTACAGCGTGGAGGTCTTCGGCGGGCACGGGCCGATGATGGACTTCGCGGCCGCCCTCGATGAGAGCCAGGGCGATCGGTTGAAGGGGCGCCTCACGCTGACCGTCGAGAGGGGCGGCAAGCCCGTCGGCGTGACGATGGACGTCGGCACGAAGTACGGGCGCTACGGCAAGGCCTTCCCGACGGGCTGCCGCAAGTCGGACCTCATTCTCAAGGAGCTCTACGCCTACATCGCCAAGGCGCAGGGGGAGGACGGCTCGTGGGGGCCGCCCCAGCAGAACACGTTCGCGCCCCTGGCGCTGCTGGCCAGCGGGAACAAGGCCTACCTCCCCCTGATCAAGAAAGCCGTGCAGTACCACGCGCGAACGACCAAACCGCGGGACAAGTCTTGGCTGATCAACTGGCGCTACATGGCCGCGGCGATCGTGATGGCCGAGTGGTACCTCGCGACGGGCGAGAAGTGGGTCCTGCCCGAGTTGCAGGAGGTCTAGGATTTCCTGACGACGACGCAGTACACCGACATGTCGCAGATCGCCGAGTCGGCCAAGAAACGCAACCCGCCGAAAGACAACAAGCGGGCGCACGGCGGCTGGGGACACAACCCCGGCTACGAGGGCTACGGCCCGATCGCCATGCTCACGGGACAGGGCGCCTTGTCGCTGGCGATGATGCACCGCTGCGGGATCAAGATCGACCGTACCCTCCATGAGAAGGCCTATAACTTCCTGCTCCGCGGGACGGGGCGGAACGGGTACGTCTGGTACGCCGACATCCCCAGCCGGCACGACCGCTGGGCGGA
>CAYRVX010000154.1:0-13958 GCA_964427875.1 uncultured Planctomycetaceae bacterium | reverse complement strand
TCAGCGAGACCTACGGCGAGCAGGAAGGCTCAGCCTACAACGGACACTTCGGCTGTCCCGATGTACATCGGGACTGCGGGAGAAGCTGATCAAGACCTGCCTGCCGGCAGGCAGGTCGGGGCGAAAGTGGTCAGGCACGCGCGGTACGTCATCTTCCAGATGGCTGAGGTGGCCGTAGCCAAGCAGCTGTTCCGGGCGATCCTGGAGCGGATACGACGGCTGCGCCTGCCCGAGACGGTGCCGGGATGACGGCGAGAACCGTCCAGACAGCCCCGGAAGACGGAGGTCACGGAGACAGTCTGCCCGCATTGGCAGCGGACGCCTCTACACAGGCCGCTCGGGTCGAAACCGTGGCCCAGGAACGGCCGGATGATCCCGTTGTCGAGCGGCCAAAGTGCTTGCGGGCCCCGCGATCGGTGGTAGAATCGAAGCAAAGGCCGAGGGCGGTCCTCGGCCGGAGGCTATCCGGGAAATCCCGGTTGATGGCGGGCAATCGCTCGACAAGAAGTGTTCCCGAAACAAGAGGCCACGATGAGACAGATGGCGATCTGCCTGCGTAGAGCATTGTGCGCTGCACTGCTACTGGCATGCCCCCTCCGGGCTGCCCCCGAGTACTCGGACTGGAAACACCGCGGGTCGATGTACATCCTCACCACTCCGGAAGGCGCCAACCTGCCGACCGGAGGGTCGGAACAGGACTTTCCGCTCCTGGTCCGGCTGCACAGGGACTTCTTCGACTTTGGCCAGGTGAGCCCCGGCGGCGAGGACATCCGTTTCTCAACCGCCAAGGGTACTCCCCTGCCCTATGAGATTGAGGAATGGGCTCCTGCCAAGGGACATGCCGCAATCTGGGTGCGCATCCCCACGATCAAGGGCAACAGCCGGCAGGAACTGAGGATGCACTGGGGCAAGCCTGATGCCAAGAGTGCATCGGACGGCAAGGCCGTCTTCAACGCCGCCAACGGGTACATTGGCGTGTGGCACCTCGGGCGCGACGTGCGTGATGTGGCCGGACGACTGGAGTCCCAAGACAAAGGGACGACGCAAACGGCAGGCGTCATCGCCGGCGCGCGGCACTTTCCCGGGAAGAAGGGCGTGTTTTGCGGCCAGGATATCCAAGTGCTTCCTTCGGGCGGCGCGCCGCACAGCACGCAGGCCTGGTTCCGGCCGGAGACGTCGAACGGACGGATCGTGTGCTGGGGGAACGAGAAGAGGGCGGGCAAGGTGACCATGAGTTACCGAAGCCCTCCGCAGATCAGGATGGACTGCTATTTCTCCAATGGCGATGTCCGGGCGGAGATTCCCGGCCGGGCCAAGGGCTGAACCCATGCCTTCTACACTTTCAGAGACAAGCAGGCGATCCTGTATGTCAACGGCAAGAAGCGGGGCACGGGGGACCCCCGGGCCTGGCCGCTTGCTATGGAGCGACCTGCCAGGATGTGGATCGGTGGCTGGTACAACAACTACGACTTCGTGGGGGATATCGATGAGGTGCGCCTCTCCGCCGTGGCCCGTTCCGCGAACTGGGTTCGGTTGGAGTATGAAAACCAAAAGCCGCTGCAGACCCTCGTGGGACCGGTGGTGCAGGACGGCAGCGAGTTCCGTCTGTCGGTCAGCCGCGTGACGATGAACGAGGGCGACACTGTAGAGATTGCCGCCAAGGCCGGCGGCGCGCAGAAGGTCTACTGGATCCTCAAGCAGGGCGACATCGAGAACGTCGTGGCCGTGGATCGGCTCTCCTACCGGTTTCACGCCGGCCGTGTGACCGGCGACAGCTCCCGCGTGCTGCGCCTCAAAGCCGTGTATCCCGATGGGGTCAGAACCAGAGACATACCCGTTACCGTCATGGAAGGCATCCCTGAGCCGGTTTTCGCCCTGCAAGCCCCCTCGAGGTGGAACGGTCGCGATACCATCGAGGTCGTACCGCACATCCGCAATCTCGAGGCGATGGCGAAGAAGGGCGCCGCGAAACTCGCCTACCGATGGACCGTATCCGGCGGGGCCGTGCTCAAGAAGATCGTTCCCGGCAAGCTGATCCTGGAGCGATCGCAGTACAGCGGGCGAATCACGGTGGCCCTGGCCCTGCGTAACGGCGGGAGCGAAGTCCAGGCCAGGGCCTCAATCGACGTCGCGGAACCCGAGAAGGACCCGTGGGTCCGGAGAGTCCCCGGCAAGGATGAGAAACCAGCGGATGGCCAGTTCTACGCGCGAGACGACAGGAACGAAGGCACACTTCACTGCAACGGCGTGCTCGATCACGCGGCCGATTCGGTCTTCCTTCGGGTCTATGCGGACAACAAGCTCTTCCGGACGACCGATCAGAAACTCCGAGCCGACAAGGCCTACGCACTCTCCGCCAAGCTCAAGCCCGGATTGATCAGGTACCGCATCGAATTCGGGTCCAGGGCAGCCGGCGTGGAGAAGGTCCTGCACAAGGCCGACAGTATCGTCTGCGGCGATGCCTACCTGATCGACGGCCAGTCCAACGCACTGGCGACCGACACGCGGGAGAAGTCGCCGTGTGCCACGAGCGAGTGGATTCGCAGCTATGGCAATCCGGGGTGGTTCAGAGAGGACCAGCGAGACAACCTCTGGTGCTACCCGGTGTGGAAGTGTGCCGGCGGCAAGGAACGTCGGGCTTCCATGGAGAAACACAAGACCGAGATCGGCTGGTGGGGCATGGTCCTGCTTAAGCGCCTGGTGGAGAGCCGGAAGGTCCCGGTATTCATCGTCAACGGCGCTGTCGGCGGCACGAGGATCGACCAGCACCAGCGTAACGATCAAGATCCCACCGATCTCAAGACGATCTACGGCCGCATGCTCTGGCGGGTGAGACAGGCGCGGCTGACCCGCGGAATCCGTGCGGTCATCTGGCACCAGGGGGAGAACGACCAGGGCGCGGCAGGTCCCGACGGCGGATATGGATGGGAGACCTACCAGCGGTATTTCGTCGAGATGTCGGCAGACTGGAAGCGAGATTTCCCCAACGTCAGCCGATACTACGTGTTCCAGATCTGGCCGAACTCCTGCGCCATGGGCGGCGGGAACGGCGATATGTTGCGGGAGAAGCAGAGGACCCTCCCCCACCTCTACTCGAACATGGAGATCATGTCGACGCTGGGCATCAAGCCGCCCGGGCCGGCCCACTTCCCCCTCGCCGGCTGGGCGGAGTTCGCACGGCTGATCCAGCCTCTGATCGAACGGGACTTCTATGGCCGGGAGGTTACTAGGCCGCTCACGCCCCCGGACCTCAAGCAGGCGTACTGCACAACCGCCGCCAGGGACGCCATCGCCCTGGAATTCGATCAACCCGTCGTCTGGAAGGACTCGCTGGTCAACGAGTTCCGCCTGGACGGGGCAAAGGGGAGAGTCGCGTCAGGTCTCGTCTCCGGCAACGTCCTCACGCTGAAGCTCAAAGGGCCCATCCAGGCCGGGACGATCACCTACCTGGACGAAATGGCGTGGAGCCAGGACAGGCTGCTGGTCGGCCGGAACGGGATCGCGGCTCTGACGTTCTGTAATGTGCCTGTTCTGGACAAACCGAAGACGGAATGAAGAAGGCCGAGGCATGTGATCTCGCAGGTCCGAGGGGGACAGTGCAGGGCATGGCGTGTCCCGGCACCGGCGCAGCCGGTAGTCCGTTGAGGAAGTGCTCCGTCGCCGAGAGCGGAGGCTTTTGCTTTTAGACCGGGCACATAGGTAACACATGGGTAGGCTGCATGGTCGGAAGCAGCAACGACCGTGCCATGGACCGATCCACGTCCGGCGGATCATGCTGGAACATGCACTTGCCCTACTCGCAGCAGGAGTACACAATAGACGACGGCCGCCGACCGGATATTCCTATCCACTAACGCTGTGTATTTGATGCACATTATCGTGGCAACATCCTGGCCGGCATGTTCGTTAAACCTGTTAGTGAATCATGCCGTCCTATCTGAGAGAGAGGCCTAGCAGAACCATGACACACGGCTTCGGGATGTTCATTCGCGCGGCGAGGAGGATCCTGCCTGTCATCACCGTCTTCTCGGCGATCGCCAGTGCGGCCTGGGCAAGCCCCGGGGTCGCGGGCCCGTTCGAAGCCGGCAAGTTCGCGGCGGCGAACAGGATCGACAAGCTTGTGCTGAAGACCTTGCGGGAAAAGGAGATCGAGCCGGCGAACCTCTGTTCCGACGCGGTGTTCATCCGGAGGGTGCACCTGGATGTGATCGGTACGCTGCCCGAGCCGAAGAGGGTTCACGGGTTTCTGGTGGACCGCCGCCCCGGCAAGCGCGGGAGGCTGATCGACGAGCTCATGAAACGGGAGGAGTTCGCCGACTACTGGTCGCAGAGGTGGGGCGACCTGCTGCGTGTCAAGGCGGAGTTTCCGATCAACCTGTGGCCCAACGGCGTACAGGCCTATTCCCGCTGGATCCACGATGCCGTTCGGGGCAACATGCCGTATGATCGATTCGCCCGCGAGCTTCTGACCTCCAGCGGCAGCAACTTCCGCGTCCCGCAGGTCAACTTCTACCGGGCCGTCCAGGGGCAGGGCCCCTCCGCCGTCGCCGGGGCGGTGGCCCTGACGTTCATGGGTGTCCGGCTTGACAAGTGGCCGGCGGCTCGCAGGGCAGGCATGGAGGCATTCTTCTCGCGCGTGGCGTACAAGAAGACCGCCGAGTGGAAGGAGGAGATCGTTCATCTGGACCCGGCCCCGGCCGGCCCGCTGAAGGCGGTCTTCCCCGACGGCAAGACGGTGCAGGTCCCGCCGGGCAAGGATCCCCGCGCGGTCTTCGCCGACTGGCTTCTCGCTGCGAAGAACAAGTGGTTCGCCCGCAATATCGTCAATCACATCTGGGCGTGGCTGTTCGGCCGCGGGATCATCCACGAGCCGGACGACATCAGGCCGGACAACCCGCCCGTCCATCCCGAAGTCCTGGCCTTCCTGGAGAAGGAGCTGGTGGAGGCCGACTACGACCTCCGCCATATCTATCGGCTGATCCTCAACTCCAGCACCTACCAGCAGTCCCCGGTCCCCCGCGGCGGCGCGCCCGAGTCCGAGGCCCTGTTCGCCTGTTACCCCGTCCGCCGGCTGCACGCGGAGGTGCTCATCGACGCGCTGAACTGGATCACCGGCTCGCGGGAGGGTTACAGCAGCCTGATCCCCGAGCCGTACACGTTCATCCCCGAATACGAGCGGACCATCAGTCTGGAGGACGGCAGCATCACCAGTCAGTTCCTGGAGATGTTTGGCCGGCCGTCGCGCGACACGGGGATGCACTCCGAGCGCAACAGCAGCCCGGGCAAGGCCCAGCGCCTGCACCTGCTGAACTCCAGCAGCGTTCAGGACAAGATCAGCCGAAGCCGGCGCCTCCAGGCGCTGATTCGGGCCGCGGGAAGAGATCACCGGAAGCTCGTCGGCATGGTCTACATGACCATCCTGTCGCGCCCGCCGACGGCCAGCGAACGGGCCGCCGTCGAGAAGTACTTCCAGCCCCAGGGCAGGCGCGGGCGCAACATCAGCCGCGACAGCGTGATCGACCTGACGTGGGCCCTGATCAACACGAAGGAATTCCTGTACCGGCATTGAGCCCGGCTGCCCGGCGGAGGAAAGCAAGGAAACAGCGACATGAGCAAACGGCAGATGAGACTCTCGACGCGGCGCGAGGTGATGAAACGCGGACTCTTCGGGGCGGCCGGGGCGGTAGTGGCCGGTTCTCGCCGCCTCTGGGCGAAATCGGAAGCCCCACGCCCCAAGGCCAAGTCGGTCATACAGATCTGGATGTGGGGCGGCCCGAGCCACCTGGACACGTTCGATCCCAAGCCGGAGGCGGGCTACGACTACTGCGGCCCCCTGAAGAGCCCGATCAAGACCAACGTGGACGGCATCACGATCGGCGAGTCGCTGCCGATGCTGGCCAAGCAGGCCGACAAGTACTCCATCATCCGCAGCATGACCCACGGCATCAACGCGCACGAGACGGCGTCCTACCTGGTCCAGACCGGCCACGAGCCCGGCAGGCAGGTCTTTCCCTGCATCGGGGCCGTCGTGTCGCTCTTCAAGGGCCACGATCGCGGCTACAAGGGGCTGGTCCCGCCCTATATCGTGCTGACCCAGCCGCAGGGGCGGTTCAGCGAAGCGGGCTTCCTGGGGCCGAAGTACAAGCCGTTCGCCACCGGCGGGGACCCCAACAAGGACCCCTTCGCGGTGGAAGGGATCGTGGTAAAGGGGATTTCCGACCAGCGCCAGCGCGCCCGCGGCAAGCTGCTGGACTCGCTGGACACGCTCGGCACGGTCATGCCGCGCAACGAGAGCTTCCGCCGGTTCGACCGGGCCAACAAGGAGGCCTACGACCTGATGTTCGGCGACGCCCGCAAGCTGTTCGACATGACGCAGGAGAAGGACGCTACCCGCGAGGCCTACGGGCGGAATACCTTCGGGCAGTCCTGCCTGATGGCCCGGCGGCTGGTCGAGCACAGCGTGCCCTACATCACGATCAACTACAAGGGCTGGGACACGCACAAGCAGCACTTCGAGACCATGCGCCGCAAGCTGCCCGAGATGGACCAGGGCATGGCTACGCTGCTGAAGGACCTCGCCGATCGGGGCCTGTTGGACAGCACCATCATCTGGTGGGGCGGCGAGTTCGGCCGGGGGCCGAAGGTCCAGTGGAACCCGCCCTGGAACGGCGGGCGCTCGCACTACGGACAGTGCTTCTCCTGCGTCCTCGCCGGCGGCGGCTTTAAGGGCGGGCGGGTCGTCGGTGCGTCGAACGAGTACGGCACCGAGGTCGCCCGGCGCCCCGTCTTCCCGCAGAACCTCCTCGGCAGCATCTACGAGCTGCTCGGGATCGACCCCGACGCACCCATGCCCGGCAGGCACGGGCTGGCTGTCAAGGTCATGGACGATGCCGACAAGGGCGAAGGCCGCCTCAGAGAGATCATGTGACCGGAGCGAGAGAATGTCTTTATTACGCAGGTTGACGCCCACCGCGGCCTTGCTGCTGCTGACTGCGGCCGCGGGCGCCCAGTCGGCCCGACGCGACCCGGCGATCGGCTACCTCTACCCCGCGGGGGTCCAGCGAGGCACCACGGCACAGATCGCCGTGGGGGGCCAGTACCTCATGGGCCCGGTCGAGGTCCACGTGACCGGACCGGGCGTGAAGGCGTCGATCGTGAAGTACATGAGGCCCATCTTCAACATCCAGCGGGAGCAGCGGCTCAAGCTCATGGTCCAGATGGCCGCCGTCCGCGAGAAGAGGCTCAAGGAGGCCGGCGTCGGACCCCTGGTCCTCCAAGGGATTCGTGCGCAAGCGGAGAAGAACCTGGCCTCGCTGAAGAAGTCGGTGGCGAAGGACAAGATCAAGATCGAGGACATCAAGGTCCCCGACCACCCGCTGCTGACGGACCTGGACAACAAGGGCCTCCGGGAGATGCTGCACGTCCGGGAGCTGCTGTTTTTCCCGCGAAGCAAGCTCCAGTTGAACCGGCAGCTCGCCGAGACCGTGCTGATCGATGTCAGCGTCGATGCCGACGCGCCGCCCGGCGACCGGCAGTTGCGGCTCCGCACGCGGATGGGACTGACCAACCCCGTCGTATTCCAGGTCGGGCAGTTCCGCGAGGTCCGGGAGTTGGAGCCCAACGACCGCCGGGGCGACCCCGGCCTGGCTCAGGCACCCATCCTCCGCACGCAGCCCAAGCTCCGCCGGCTCTTCGAGGACAAGCCGCTCGACCTGCCCGTGCAGCTCAACGGGCAGATCATGCCCGGCGACGTCGACCGCTTCGCTTTCCGCGCCAGGAAGGGCCAGCGGCTCGTTATCGAGGTCAGCGCCCGCCGGCTGATCCCTTACCTGGCCGACGCCGTCCCCGGCTGGTTCCAGGCCACCGTGACGCTCTACGACGCCGACGGCAAGGAAGTGGCCTTCGCCGACGACTACCACTTCGAGCCCGACCCCGTGCTGCTCTACGAGGTCGGCAAGGACGGCGTCTACGAGCTGGCGATCCGCGACGCCATCTATCGCGGCCGGCAGGACTTCGTCTACCGGATCGCGATCGGCGAGCAGCCCTACATCACGCGTCTCTTCCCGCTGGGCGCCAGGGCCGGCGGCAAGGCGGTCGCGTCAATCGACGGCTGGAACCTCCCGGCCCGGCGGCTGAAGCTGGACACGGCGCCCGAGGGCGACTCGATCCGCCACGCCTGCTGCCGCGGCGGGAAGTTCGTCTCGAACGCCGTCTGTTACGCCGTGGGCACGCTGGGCGAGTGCGTCGAGAGCGCCTCAAACGACACGATCCGAACCGCCCAACGCATCGAGATGCCCCAGATCGTCAACGGGCGGATCGAGAAGCCCGGCGACGTGGACGTCTTCGGCGTCAAGGCCGGCGCGGGCGAGACGATCGTCGCGGAGATCCACGCCCGCCGGCTCGGCTCGCCGATGGATTCGCTTCTGCGGCTGATGGACGCCTCGGGCAAGGTGCTCGCCTGGAACGACGACCACGTGCTCAAGCAGCAGCACCTGCACGTCGACGAGGTGGGACTGATCACGCACCACGCCGACTCGTACCTCTCGGCCAAGGTGCCGGCCGGCGGCACCTACTACGTGCGGGTCTCCGACAGCCAGCACCACGGCGGCGACGCGCACGGCTACCGGCTGCGGGTCAGCCGCCCCCGGGGCGACTTCGAGCTCCGCGTGACGCCCAGCAGCATCCAGGTCCGCCCCGGCGCCGTCGTGCCCATCAGTGTCTACGCGATCCGCAAGGACGGTTTTGACGGGCGGATCGACCTGAAGGTCGCGGCGCCGGAGGGCTTCCGGCTGGAAGGCGGGCGAATCCCCACCGGGCGCACCTCGATGCGGATGACCCTGACGGCCCCGGCCCGTCCGGCCCCCGGCAAGACGTTCAAGCCGGTGGCGCTCAAGCTCGAGGGGGTCGCCCGCTGCGGCGGCAAGACCCTCCGCCGCCCCGCCGGCGCCGCGGACAACGTGATGCAGGCGTTCCTCTACCGACATCTCCTGCCCGCGCGGGAGATGTTGGTCGCAGTCACAAAGCAGAGATGGTCGGCGCCCCCCATGAGAATCGCAGGGGACGGTACCATTCGCATTCCCGCCGGGGGCTCCAAACGGGTACGGGTCAAGACCAGGAACAGCAGGGCGGTGAAGGGGCTCCTGCTGGAGCTCAATGACCCGCCCAAGGGACTGAGCCTCCGCGATGTGTCCGTTGTGTCCGACGGGCTGGAGTTCCGCCTGCACGCCGACACGGACGCCGTAAAGAGCGGCTTTGCGGACAACCTGATCGTCGAGGCCTTCAGGGAGTCCACGCCCAAGACCAAGGACGGCAAACCCACGGGCGCGAAACGCCGCTACTCGATGGGCTTCCTCCCGGCGATCCCCATCGAGATCGTGCAGAAGTAAGCAATCTGCACGGTACCGCCATCATTCATTGGGAGCTTCTGTGCTGATCCAGCCGATCTCCTGCTTGAGCTGGTCGTTCTCTCTCGCCGGCCGGACACGCTCGCTGATGCTCTTGGCGGCCCGGCCGGTGGGCAAGCCCCCGGAACCTTGCTATCTCCGTTGGGGCTGGAGGTTACCGCGCAGTTCGGCGCCGTCAGGACCTCCTGTTTGTGCCCAGGCCGTACGGAACGGAAACCGCTGGACCAGTGCAGCGGGAATGGTTTAGTATTCTGGTGCATTGCGCGAGCGGGGCCGGCTGAGCTTGGACAACAGGCGCCGGCCGGCGGGCGGGAAGAAAGGTCGAATGGACAACGAACAGGCCCAGTATGCCGCCCTTCGCGAGCGCGTTAAAGAGCTGACCTGCCTGTACAGCCTGGCGCAGCTTGCCGAGCGCCCGGGCATAACGTTGGAAGAGATCCTTCAGGGCATCGTGGAGCTGTTGCCGCCCGCCTGGCAGTATCCCGAGATCACGGCGGGGCGGATTGCCCTCGACCGCCGGACCTATGCGACTGGGAACTTCAAGGAAGCCGAGCAGATGCAGTCCGCCCCGATCATGGTGGGCGGCGAGCGGCGCGGCACCGTTGACGTGACGTACGTTGAGGAAACGCCCGAGCTGGATGAAGGGCCGTTTCTGAAGGAAGAGCGAAACCTGATCGACGCCGTTGCGCGGCACATTGCGCTCATCGTCGAGCGGCGGCAGGCCGACGAGGACAAGTTCCGCCTTCAGGAGCAACTTCGACACGCCGATCGATTGGCAACGATCGGGCAGCTCGCGGCCGGCGTCGCACACGAGCTGAACGAGCCCTTGGGCAATATCCTGGGCTTTGCCCAGCTTGCACAGAAGCATCCCGATCTCCCCGGACAGGCCGTTCAGGACCTTGAGAAGATCGTGGCCACATCGCTCCATGCCCGGCAGATCATCAATGATCTGATGCTGTTCTCCCGCCAGAAGCCCCCGCGGAAGATCCGGGTGGATCTGAACGCGGTGGTCGAGGAGGGGCTGTATTTCCTCGAATCGCGGTGCGCCAGAAACGGGATCACGATCGTCCGGGTGTTGTCGCCCGAACTGCCGAAGATCACCGCCGACGCCTCGCAATTGCGTCAGGTGTTCGTGAACCTGGCCGTCAATGCGATTCACGCCATGCCCGGCGGCGGGACGCTCAAGGCCACCACACGCCGATCCGGCGACGGCGTCGCGCTCAGCGTTGAGGACAACGGGATCGGGATGAGCGAACAGGTCCTCAAGAAGGTATTCATCCCGTTCTTCACGACCAAGGACGTCAACGAGGGTACGGGCCTGGGCCTTCCCGTGGTCCATGGGATTGTGACCTCCCACGGCGGGACGATCCACGTCGACAGCTCGCCGGGCCAGGGCGCCCGGTTCGACGTGGAGCTCCCGATAGCGACCGAAGAGCAGACAAGGGAAGGCCGCACTGATGACGTCGCCGAGTGAAAAGGCTCTCATTCTCGTTGTGGACGACGTGCCGAATACGGTGGAGGTCCTCCAACGGAACCTCACGGCGGAAGGATACACGGTCTTCACCGCCCCCGGTGTTCCCGAGGCGATCCGGATCGCCGAGAGCACCCCGATCGACCTGATCATCACGGATCTCAAGATGCCCAAGGTGAGCGGCATCGATCTCGTGCGGCACGTTCGGGAGAACCTCAAGGACACGGAAGTGATCCTGATCACGGGGTATCCCTCGATTGAGGGCGCGGTGGAGGCCGTGAAGATGGGCGCGGAGGAGTACCTGCCGAAGCCCTTCACCGACGAAGAGCTCCTCGCCGCCGTTCGGCGAGCCCTCGACAAGCTGCGCACGCGTCGGGTCAACCGCGGCGCCGCCGCCCAATCGCCGCGCAAGCCGTACGGGCTCATCGGGGAGTCGGCGCCGATGCGGGAGGTGCTCAAGGCCATCAGCAAGGCCGCCTCGACCTCGGCCACGGTGCTCATCACGGGCGAAAGCGGCACGGGGAAGGAGCTCGTGGCCAGGGCGATCCATTACAGCAGCCGGCGCTCGTCCGCGGCCTTTGTGCCGGTGAACTGCGGCGGCATTCCGGAGGGGCTGCTCGAGAGCGAGCTGTTCGGCTACGTGAAGGGAGCGTTCACGGGTGCGGAGGAGTCTCGGGCGGGTTTCTTCCAGACCGCCGACGGCGGGACGATCTTCCTCGACGAGATCAGCGAGACGAGCCTCAACATGCAGGTGAAGCTCCTTCGCGTGCTCCAGGACAGGGAGGTCTACATGGTCGGCGCGAATCGCGGCAGAGCGGTGGACGTGAGGATCCTGGCATCGACCAACAAGTCGCTCCCGGACCTGGTCGAGAAGGGCCTCTTCCGCGAAGACCTGTACTTTCGCCTCAACGTGATCACCATCGAGCTGCCGCCGCTGCGAGACCGTGGGGACGACATTCTGCTGCTGGTCCACCACTTCGCCAGGAAGTACGCCCAGGAGTCGGGCAGGCCGACCCCCGGATTCTCCGAGGAGGCCCTGCGGGTCTTGAAGGGCGACTACCGCTGGCCGGGCAACGTGCGAGAGCTGGAGAACGTCGTCCAACGCCTCACTGTCATGATGGACGGCAATCTCGTCGAGGTCCCCGATCTGCCGGAGCCGCTCCGGTTCTCCGCCGGCCGCGGACCGGACCTGACCCGCCCCCTGGCCGACGTGGAGGCCGAGTACATCCGCAACGTCCTTGCAAGCGTCGGGGGCAACAAGACGAAGGCCGCGGAGATCCTCCAGATCGACCGCAAGACCCTGCGGGAGAAGCTCAAGAAAGCCGGGGGCTGAATCGGATCCGTGACCGCCCCGAATCGGGTGGTTTTGCCCCGGTGGCCCAGAACTCCCCACCGATGGTCTGTCTGGCCGGGCTCGGCATTCCCGCTTAACTGCCCGCCCTGCAAGCCCTGAGATGCCGGTACCCTTCTTGTCGCAAGCCCTTGCGCCAATCGCGCTACACCGTCCACCGGCGGGAAGGCAAACGGCACGAGACTTGCCAACAGAAGACTACGGTGGCCAGCCCAGTCTCGGCATTCGACTTCGGGCACCGTGCCCATCGGGCGACCGGAACACTTGCCGAGCCGGTTGGCAGTTTCCGCGACAGGAGACACGATCATGTCGAAAGCGCAGTTTGCTCCTGGCTCGCCAAACGTCTCCCCGTACATTCCCGAGGGCCCCCCTGCCCCCCGGCCGTACCGGGACCTCTGTTCGACGTGCAATCATGCAGAGACGTGCGGCTCTCGCAGCACCCCGGAACGCCCCATCCTGTTCTGCGAGTTGTTCGAAGTCTTCGCCCCCGCACCGACGGCGGCCCCGGTGGCCGCGCCGCCCGAACGTACCGCGAGCGGGCAAGGCGCCGTCGAGCACAAGGGGCTGTGCGTCAACTGCGAGAACCGCCAGGAGTGCACGATGGCCAGGCCGGAGGGAGGGATCTGGCATTGCGAGGAGTACAGGTAGGATGACGCAGACCTCGGCACCGCAAGACCCGCACGGCGCCCAGCCTCCGGAAGAAGTGGACCCGCAGCGCGTCCGAGAGATCCTGGCAGGGCGTGGCCGGGGCCGGGGCGAGTTGATCACCTCGCTTCAGGACCTTCAAGATGAGTACGGTTACCTCCCTGAAGAGGCCCTGAGAACGGTGGCCGACGAGACCGGCCTCTCGCTGGTGGATATATACGGCATCGCCACGTTCTACCACTGCTTCACGCTGGAGCCTCGGGGAAGGCACCTCATCTCCGCTTGCCTCGGCACGGCCTGCCACGTCCGGGGCGCGCCGAGGGTGGTCGAGGAGCTTGAGCGCCAACTCGGTATCCGGGCCGGCGAGACGACATCGGACATGGAGTTCACCCTCGAGACCGTCCGGTGCCTGGGGGCCTGCGCCCTGGGGCCGATCGTTGTCGTGGACGGGCATTACTTCTGCAACGTCAAGAAGTTCAGCGTGGCGGACATTCTGGAGAAGGCCCGGTGCGGGTTGGATGGAACAAGGCCCGAGGACGACGAAAGGGCCTTTCCGCTGGAGGTGAGCTGTCCGCGATGCAATCACAGCCTCATGGACCCCGGGACGGCGGTGGATGGGCTCCCGTCCATTCGGTTGATGGCGGGCTTCCGGAACGCCTTCTACCCGGTGAATCTCTCCTCGCTCTACGGCAGCTTCCAGAGGGCGGGCGGCGCGGAGATCCCTCAGGGTGCTGTTTGCGAGTTCTCCTGCCCGCACTGTCACGGTCCGTTGGGGGGGGCGTCGCGATGCGGAGAGTGCGGCGCGCCCATGATCCCGATGATTGTCCGTGGCGGGGGGATGGTTCAGGTCTGCGCTCGGCGCGGGTGCCGCGGGCACCGGCTGGACCTGGACGGCGTAAACGCGTAGGCCACGAGGACGGCCGTGCAGTCCAAATGCCCCGCAAGGGCCTAGGGACCATTCATGAGAAAGCTGAAGTCCGTTGAGGAATTCAAGGCGTTGCGGCAACGGCTGGCCGCCGGGGCGAAGACGCGGGTTCCCACGATTGTCATTCCGGCCGGAACGTGCGGGCAGGCCAGCGGGGCCGGC
>CAYRVX010000153.1:0-14628 GCA_964427875.1 uncultured Planctomycetaceae bacterium | reverse complement strand
ATCCGGGCAAGGAAGGCTCGAAGGAGCAGCCGATCGGCGGCAGGACCGAGCAGGCCGTGTTCGCGCTGCTCCAGGCGTGGGTGGACCGCCAGGCCGACCCGGAAAGACAGGCCCGTCTGCGTCTCGTGCGGTCCGTCGTGGGCCTCTCGGAAGAGGACCTGAAGCTCCTTCGCGTTATCCGCGTGATCGGGACGCTCTCCACCCGCGTTCAGCCGGCCACGCAGCCGGCGGAGGGAGAACTTGACACGCTGTTGCGCGCACTCGGGAAGAGGTTAGCCGGCACGTGGACCATGACCGTAGACAAGTCCGGCGATTGGCCCAGCCCGTACGGCTGGAGGGGCGGGAAAGGAGTCCACCTGAAAGTGCATTACCAGCCGATGCCCGCGCCCGGGGAGCGCGGGCGGAAAACGCCGGAGCTCTGGATCAGCGACCGGGGAACGGCGGAACTCACGCCCGACAATGACATCTCGGCGTACTCACCCGCAAAGCAGATCGCCGTCTGGCGTGGCCACCGCGTTTTCTCCGCTCCATTTGGCTGGGCCGCGGACTCGCCGGAGTACTCCCGCCTGGTGGCTGACGTCCAGGCAGTGATTAAGGCGACAGCCGCCCCTGCCACCACGCAGCCGGCAGCGGATGTGGCCGAGACCGGCAAGATCGTCTGGGGCAAGCCCATCGCGCTCAAGGCTGAGCTGTGGCACACGCCCGAGAGCACCGCCCGGCCAGCGAAGGTCTTTGAGGCGACCACGCTTCGTCTGGAGCGGCGCCAGACTTGGCCGAACATTGATCTGAAGTACAGGTACCAGGCCTTCCCGAAAGCCGTCTATCGTGGCAAGGTCGAGTTGCTGGACCGGAACGGACAGTCGCTGGGCGAGTACCGGATTGATTGGCTCTCCGGCTCCCTTCCCAAAGATGCTTCCGGGTGGGTGAAGTCGGGCCACACGGGCGGCGCGCCGAAGTGGGATGTCGCGGCCGCGGTGACTTACCGCCTGACCATGTCAATGCAGCCACTATCGCGCCGCCAACCCGCGGGCAAGCTGGAACGGACGGCTTGGTCGGAGGCAGTGAACGGACTGCAGTCCAGGCTGCTCGTGGACCGGACGGGCGGGTTTGACGAGCAGGTGTACCTGGAGCTCCGCAACACCAGCCACAAGCCTCTACAGATCCCGGTCTACCCCGATGGGGCACCGGTCGTGTCGCTGAAGTTCGAAGGCTACCCGCGGCAGTGTTCGTTGCCGAGGCTCCACGACCTTTCCCTCGAGCTGGGTTGTCTCCAACCGGGTCAGACGTACCGGCACAAGCTGAACGGCAAGCACGGGGGCTACGTATTCGCCTATGGCCGCAAAACCAAGGATGGCTACGAGAAGTTTGACCCCGCGAACAAGACGTACAAGATGCGCGCGGTGCTGGAGGTCGACGAGAAGGACCCCTACCAGGCACGCGGTAGCCTTCAGCCCCACCCGTGGACCGGGCGAGTCGTAACGCCATCGGTGGAGATCCGGTTGGCAGCCCGGGCGGAAGGCAGGCACTGGCCCCCAGAGCCAGCCACCCCGCCCGCCACGCAGCCGGGGAAGGAAGCGCCTGACTCCGGCGAGACAGGCCCGAGCGAAGTGGATCGGCAGATCGAGCTGTTGGGATCGAACGATCGGCGGGTGCGCGTGGCCGCCGCCGAGGCGCTGGGGGGAATCGGCCCGGCGGCCAAGACAGCGGTGGGCGACCTGATTCGGGCCTTGGCAGACAAGGAGTCTGAGGTCCGGTACGTGACGGCAACGGCGCTGGGGGAGATCGGCCCGGCGGCCAAGGACGCCGTGCCCGCTCTGATCGCTGCCCTCGGAGACGAGCGCGGCTGGCTGAAGTGGGCGGCTGCCCGTGCGCTGGTGTACATCGATCCCGCGGCTGCCGCCAAGCATTCCCTGCCGCGTCTGTGCGAGGCCCTGGCGTCCCGCCATGACGACGTCAGGGGCCGGGCGGCCGTGGCCTTGGGCGACCTGGGCCGCTCGGCCGTCCCCGCCGTGCCCGCGCTGATCCGGGCCCTGAGAGACAAGCAGGCCACCGCCTACTACGACGAGCCGTGGATCGTGCGCCGGCACGTCGCCGTCGCGCTGGGCAAGATCGGCCCGGAGGCCGGGCAGGCCGCCTCGGCGCTCGTCGAGGCGTCACAGGACAAGGACCAGGGGGTGCGCGAGGCCGCCGTCGAGGCGCTGAAGCGAATCAGGGCGGGAGCGGCCACGCGGCCGGCAGTGAAATGGGGGCGGGCCGTTCGTGGCTTGCGGTGTGGACTGACCACGAACAAGCCCGAAGTGCCCATGGGATCGAAGGTGGACTTCACGCTGCACCTCCAGTTCGATCCCAAGACGGCTGATCCGAAGGTTGGCGTCCTCAACCGGACCCGGCCGCACGTGTTCAAAGTGGATCTGACCTTCACCGACACCAAGACAGGCAAGACCTTCCGGCGGGCGGCATTTGACAACGGGATGATTCGGCCACAGGTCCGCGTGCCTCTCAGGGGCAAGCCCCTCAAGCCGGAATATCTGGAGGTCTACCTGCTGACCCACGCCGGCAAACAGCTCCCCGCGGGCGCCTATTCGGTGACGGCCACGTGCGACGTCGATCCCAGCCGGGTCCAGGTAGCACATCCGCCTGCGAAGGACAAGTCCCGCGCCTGGGTCGGGAAAATCATCTCCGGGCCGGTGCATCTGACCGTCACGCCGGCCCGACCGAGAACGGTCAAGCTCAAAGTCCCCGCGTCCCTGGTCTTCCTCTCCGACAACGGCCGGCTGGCCTGGGACTTCAGCGAGAAGGACATGGCCGTGGTGTCGCTCCGGGTCCGCCCGGGGTTCAACCTGACGTACCGGCTCTCCTCGCATCTGCTCCTGAACAACAAGGCTGTGATGAGAAGCAGAGGAGGCGGCTCGGGTGGCTATCAGGGATCGATGGGATTGATGCGACCTGACAGGGGCAACGTCCCCGTATCGGGGGCGGTCAGCAACCGCGTCCAGGCCGGTGGGAGGCTCAAGGTCGTAGCCGACCTGGAGATCATCGAGAACTCGGCCCCGGGCCGACAAGGGTGGTCGCCGGTGGGCCCGGTGATCCACAAGGCCCGCCTGGAAGGTGTTGCCACCAAGGGCACCATTGCCAACCTTGTCAGGCAGCCCGAGGAAACCTGGGGCACGGCCGTGGGCGGCCTGCAGACTCGCCTGGCCGCCGCGCTGGACAGCGGCAGCAGGCGCCTGGAGAACACCGAAATGTTTCTCCTGGTCCGGAACGTCTCGCCCGCTAAGATTCCGCTGGAGGGGATCGGAGACGTCTGGCAGTTCGTTACCATCAAGAAGGAAGATAGGACCAACGTACCCGGTCTGAAGCCCTCGGCGGCCTCGGAGAGTATGCGACTGGAACCGGGCGTACGGGGCGAAGCAGCCACAGCGTACCTGAACAAGATCGTGGACCTGAAGCCCGGAACGTACACGCTGCAATGGCGCGTCCCGGCCCCGAAGGTCCCGGCGACGCAGCGCGTGCCCCCGCCGTCCAACGTCCTGCACCTGAAGGTGGCCCGGGACCCTGACGGCAAACTGATCGTGAGGGAACTGCCGGCGCCGGTGAAAACGTCAAAGGGCAACCATCCATCCGCCCCGCCCGCCACGCAGCCGGCGAACAAGCCAGGGGGCGCAATTCCCGCGGACATCGAGCCGCTCATCGAGCGGCTACAGTCGTCGCGAGTCGAGGAACGGAGCGGGGCAGCGCGGCAACTTGGGCTTCTGGGAGATGCGGCAAAGACGGCGGCTGACGCGCTGGCCGATGCAGCCAGAGACAAGAATCCCCAGGTCAACGCCTGGGCGGTGTGGGCGCTGGCGAAGGTCCACGACCGCCGTGCAGTCGGGCCGATGATCCGACACCTCAAGAAACCGAAGGACAATCTGTATGTTCCGAAGACCATGATGCTTTCGGCACTGGAGGATCTGGACGACCCGAGAATTGCCCCGGCCATGATCGAGCTGCTCAGGGACAAGGACATGGATGTTCGGCGCCATGCGGCCGCAGTGCTGGTCAAACACCCGGACGAACGAGCGGTGGGCCCGCTGATCGAGGCCCTGACGCACGGGTACGTGCGCGAGACTGCCACCGAGGCCTTGGCCCGAATCGGTCCATCGGCGACCAAGGCGCTGCTGGCCGCGGCGGACAGGCCGTCTTTGCGATGGCAGGCCATCGCGGCCCTGGGGCGGATGGGCCCCGCGGCAAAGGACGCCGTGCCACTGCTGATCCGTGCTCTGTCGGATCGTCGAGGCCAAGTGCGCGAGGCGGCGGCCGGGGCATTGGGTGATATCCGCGATCCGCGAGCGGTCGATCCGCTGATCGCCGCCTATCGGAGTGCGCCCAAGGTTCGCCCAACCCCGCTCAACGTGCACTCGACCGGGACGATGGAAGTCAGGAAGGGGCCTCTGCTCAGTTTTGAGGACGAATATCTGGCGGCAAGGGCGACCGAGGCGTTGGTCAGGATCGGACCCGCTACGGTTCCCGGCCTTGTCAAAGTGCTGACCGATCCGGACCCTCGGATGAGGGAATGGGCAGTGCGGATTCTCGGGCGCGTGGCTTCGGGCTCAAAGGAAGCGATAGCGGCGCTTCGCGCCGCAATGCACGACGACGACCGACTTGTCGCCCGTGCCGCTTCCGAAGCAATCCGCAGCGTGGAGGCCGCCACTCGGGCCGCCACGCAACCGGCGATTGACCTGGATGCGACGGCCAGGCTCCTTGAGAAGGCCGTTGGCGGGAAGTGGCAGAAGGACCTGCACAGCGGGCTGCACATCTCCAGGAGGATCCTTTGCGGCGAGGTCCGCTCAAAGGCGGGCAAGGTGCTGGTGCGGTACCACGTCTTCCCCTTCGGCCGCGACGATGAGAACTGGCCACGTTGGCAGCGCTGGCTGCAGCGGAGTTACGCCCAGATCAAGGGCGCGCGGGTCCTCGGCGCCGGCGCCCGCTGCTCCGTCGTGGAGTTGGCCCGGGACCCCGAGGCCGCGGGGCGGTACAGCCAGGCGGTGAAGAAGGCCCTTGGGCTGTCGCTGCCGCAGGGCGCACCCCCGGCCGGGCGGATGAAGTGACCGGCGCGACGTCGAGCTCCTCTCAGAACTTCTTCACCTCGCCGTCCTCGTAGGTGACCTCGTCGGCGGCGAACTTGAACTTCATCTCATCCGACGATTCGTCCAGCATCGCGAGCGTCAGGCCGAGCACCTCCAGCCAGACGCCCTTCTTCGTGATGGCCGCGCCGGCCTTGATCGGCTCGGCGATCTCCACCGGCAGGCCCACCAGGTACGAGCCGGACGGGTCGTACAACCTGATGTGGCCCTTGACGGATTGGATGTCCTTCCCGCTGATATTGGTCAGGACGAAGGTGAGCTGCGAGCCCATCGCCCTGACCACCTGCCCGCCGTACTTCACGGAGAGCACCTGGAAGCTCCCCGGCGGCTTGAGGGGCTCGAACTTGCCTCTGGGCCTGGGCGGCGGACGGTCGGGGGTCGGCCGGTGGACCTGCGGCGTCGACTCGTCGGTGCCGGGCTTGTGCGTTTGTGGCGATGTGCCCGCCGGCGTGTCGGTCGACGTGCCCGACGACGTTCCGCCCGTCCCGCCGGTCGCGGTCCCGCTCGTGCCGCCGCCGGGGGAGTGCGCGTCTATCAGCGCCAGCAGGTCCGCGTCGGCCTCATCGTCACCTGTGCCGTCGCCGACGTAGAGGAAGTACGCGGTGATGGCCACCACGGCAGACAGGGCGCACACGAGGCCGCCGATCAGGACGGCCGGGAAGCGCTTCGCGTCGCCGGGCACGGCGCGGGCGGGCGGCCGGTGCTGTGCCGCCGCCTGTGCCGCCAGGTCAACTGCGGACGTGGCCGGCCGGGCCACCTCGGGGGCCGGCAGGTCCCGGATGTTCTTGGCGATGTACCACTTCTTCCGGTCCCTGGACACCAGGTAGTGCGGCTTGAGCTTCCCCCCGGCCGCCAGGGCCTTGAGCTGTTCCGGCGTGAACGGCCCCTGCGTGCGACCGTCCCGCTTCGTCTTGACAAAGTAGCTGCTCATGTCGCCCGTCCCGGAGGTCGAGCCTATTATAGCCCGCCTTTCCCGGTTGATCCACTGTCGTCGTCGGCCGGCGGCGCGGCGCGGGACGGGCCGTAATCGCCGGACACCTTGCAGCCGACCGGCGCGGCAAGTATGCTGGCCCGGCACCCGGCTCGTCAGCCCTGGGCGCAACGTGGGAGGTCGTCATGAGACTGCGTCAACTCGCAACCGGAGGGGCTTCGCTGATTGCCCTGCTTCTCGCCGCTCGCTGCCTGGCCCAGCAGGCGGAACGGTTCTTCAAGGAGCACGACCGGAACAACGACGGCAAGCTCTCGCGGGAGGAGTTTCCCCAGCGGCTCCGGCGGCTCTTCGACCGCATCGACACGAACGGCGACGGCGCGATCACGCTTGCGGAGGACAAGGCCTTCCGCGCGGCGCGGCGGAAAGCCGAAAGGCCCGGCCGCCCGGCCGCGCGGGGCCGGGCCGGACTGCCCGAGACCGTCCGCATCGAGCGAGACGTCCCCTACGCCGGAACCAAGAACCCCCGCCAGATGCTGGACCTCGTGCTGCCCAAGAAGCCGAGCGGCGCGGGCCCCCTTCCCGTGATCGCCTTCATCCACGGCGGCGGGTGGCGCGGCGGGAACAAGGCCGGCGGGCTGGGCAGGATCGCCTCCTTCGTCGCCTCGGGCGACTACGCGGCGGTCTCGATCGGCTATCGGCTCAGCGGCGAGGCGATCTGGCCGGCGCAGATCCACGACTGCAAGGCGGCCGTCCGGTGGATCCGCGCCAACAGCAGGAAGCACAACCTCGACGGCGAGCGGATCGGCGTGTGGGGCCCGTCGGCCGGCGGGCACCTGGTGGCCATGCTCGGCACGAGCGGCGGCGTCAAGGCGATGGAAGGCCGGATCGGCCCGCACAGCGGCCTCAGCAGCCGCGTCGCGTGCGTCGCCGACTGGTTCGGGCCGACCGACTTCTGCCGGATGGACCCCCACATGCTCCCCGGCAGCCGGCTGGTTCACGACTCCCCCTCGTCGCCGGAGTCGCTGGTGGTCGGCGGGCCGATCCAGAAGAACAAGGACAAGGTCGCAGCGGCCAACCCCATCACGTACGTCACCAAGGACGACCCGCCGTTCCTGATCGCCCACGGCACGAAGGACCCGCTCGTGCCGTGCCACCAGTCTGAACTGCTGGAAGCGGCGCTGCGCAGGGCCGGCTGCGACGTGACGTTCGTCAAGGTCGTCGGCGCCGGCCACGGCGGCTTCCGAAGCGCCGAGTTGGATCGCCGCCTGCGGGCCTTCTTCGACAAGCACCTCCGCGGGCGGAAAGTCGCCATCTCCGCCGAGCCGGTCCAGCAGGGCGGCCCCGCCGCCGGGAGCCGGCGCTCGCCGTGAAACGCCGGTAACGGCCGCTGCTCTTCGATCCGGCCGACAGGGCCGCAGTTTCAGAACGAGATCACCGCGGCTGGGCCGCTCGGCGCTTGTGCTCGGCGGCGAGGTGTCTCATGATCAGCCCGTGGAGCCCCTCGCAGCGGTACAGGCCTCGCATCTTCTCGGCGTCGGGGCTGTAGTAGTACCGCGTGGAGCCCGCCACGTGACAGAGGTCGGCGGCGTTCACGTTCACCACGGCGGCGGGCTTGTCAGCGGGCTCGGCGGTGTAGAACTCCACGCACCGATAGCCGGGTGCGTGCCACACGTCCGCTGCTTCCGCCGCCTCGATGAGCTGCCACAGGGCCTGGATCGTCTCCTTGTCCGTGACGGCGACCTGGACCTTCGTGGTGCCGAAGTCGGCCTCCGAGCCGATGAACCGCAGGCGGGTCGTGGTGGCCGGAGTGACGTCGCGCTCGGCCAGCTCTTCCACCAACTCGTTCGCGGCACAGCCGCCCGTCAGAACACCGCCCGCCAGCGTCAAGAGACATGCCCAAAGGGCCTTCGTTCCCGTCATGGTCTTACCTCCTCGGTGATTCACGCGTCCGCCCGCCCAAAACATGGGGACGCTAACCGGGTTTTTTGCGTTTGCGCGGGCGGCCGCCTTTCTTCCGGCGGAGGATCCGACCGAGCAGACGCTCCAGCCGGTCCACGAAGTCGGGCGCACCCGCCGGGCGGCCGGTCCGGGTGCACATGCGCAGGCGACGAAGCACCTGCTCGTCGTCCTTATCGCGCAGCCATAGCGACCAGCGCTTGTGAACTTCGGCGGCCGGAAGGTTCACCAGCCATTCCGGCGGGGCCATCTCCGATAGCACCTCGTCGCCCCGCAGGCCGCAATGGGCCGCCGCGCTCGACCATGCGTATTCCTCGGCACGCCGGATCAGGCCCGCCCGCACGGGGTTGCGCTCCACGTAGCGCACGGCCGTCCAGTAGTGATCTCCATCAAGCGGGCACGAGTGGAACCGCCCCTGCCACAGCACGCCGCCGATGCCCATCCGCCGGTTGAGCTCCTGGGCGTATCGCAGGTGCACCGGCTTGAGCGTCGCGGCCAGCGCGGCGGCGTCCTCGGGCACGACGATGAGGTGAAGGTGATTGGACATCAGGCAGTACGCCTTGACGCCCAAGCCGTGCTTGCAGGCGTACTGGCTCAACAGAGAGAGATACCGCGCGTAATCCGCCCTGCGGCGGAAGACCTTCTCGCGTCGGTTGCCGCGTTGTGTGACGTGGTGCGGCTGACCCGAAATCACGACCCGTGCCATGCGAGGCATGCCGCCAGAATACGCCGCCCCCACAGACCCTGTCAAGCGAAAACCCGGTTAGCGTCCCCATGTTTTCACCTACCCGCCTTGTCAACGCGAAACCGGGCCAGCGTCCCTATGTTTCGAGCTTCGCAGCGTTTCTAGGCGCCTTGTCAACTCGAAACCCGGTTAGCGTCCCCAGGTTTCAGTGGTCGCTGAAAACCTTAAACATGGGGACGCTAACCGGGTTTTTGGGCTTGCGGGGGCGGAGGGTTCGGCCGGGAAGACGCTCCAGCGGTCCAGGAGGTCGGGCGCGGCGGCGGCGAGCCCTTGGGCCCGAGGCCGACGCAGCCGACATGGTTCAGACGGTGTCACCTGCGCTCGAATGGTGTTCCAGTTCGCCCTTGATGCGGCGGGCGGCTTCGCCGATGAGCCGCCTTTCGTCGGGCTTCAGCGCATCTGCAAGGAGCGTGGCCGTGACCACGTACAGCCGCAGGCCCGCCTCGACCTGCTCTCGAAGCGCCAGGCCGTCAGCGATCCCGAAGGCCCTGCGGCTCAGGCGCGCCCATGGCGAATCGGCTCCGATGTGCTCGACGACCTGGGGATACGCGGCGTTGTCGCCCGTGAGGAGGACGCCGCGCCGGACGCGCACGACGTTCGTCAGACCCCAGGACAGGCCGTATCTTGCGTTGAGCATCCTGCCCTCATCGTCCCTTCGCAATCCCTCGAGCCCCTTGTGCACCTCTTCAATCCATCCGACCATCCGGGCGCCGGCCCAGGCATCGGCCTTGGCTTGCATGGCCGTGTCCCAGACGAAGGCTCGTGCCCGCTCCCGGATCGCGTGGAAATGGCCGCGAGGGTCCCATAGCGCACGCGCGGTGCGCAGGCCCGCGATGAACGCCGTGGCCTTCTCCGGCCTGGTGAACCAGGCCTCCACTTCCGACGGGGTCACGTCGCTGACGACAACGAAGGCCTCACCGAGCCAATGCGTCTCGGGGTCGCGCTGCGGGCCGTGCATCTGAAGAAAACGGACGAGATCGACGTCGCTGAACGTTCCCGCATCGCCTCGCGCGAAGCTCCCCATGAGGGCGATGGCGCTCACGTCCGGACGGCGGGACCGCTCCGCCAGCGCCTCGAAATCCGCCTGCTTCATCTCTCCTCTCAGAATATTAAAATAGGGACGCTAACCGTTTTTCCTGCTCGCGTGCGTCGGTGGCATGGAGCCGTCAGCCCTTCGTTGGGGGCTTGGGCGCCGGGGAGGCTTTGCAGGCGCCGGGCGGCCGGGGGGCGGTGGGGGCGGCCAGGTCGCCCGTGGCGAACTGGATGCCGTCGAGATAGAACTGAAGCATCCGCGGCGTCCAGTAGATCTCCGTGCGGTGGCCCATCGTGGTGTAGAACACGCGGCCACGGCCGACCGACTTGACCCACGCCAGCGGGAAGTCGCGGTCCTCGCGGAGGCGGTAGTTCTTGACGTTCATGTTCGTGGCGTCGGTGTCCAGCGAGAGCAGCACGCGGACCTTCGAGCGGTCGTACTGGCGATACTGGAACAGCTCGTCGGCGAGGCGGAAGCCCTTGCCGTCGAAGGCGGCCACCAGCGGGTGGTTGGGCTCCTCGACCTTGATGCCGACGTCCTCGTTCCACGGGTGCCCCGCGGGCCGGCCGCCCAGCAGCTCGGCGAACTGAGGCCAGTGGCGGTTGGCGCCGCTGGCGTAGTGGTAGGCGACCACGCCGCCGCCGGCCTGCACCCAGTCCAGGATGCTCTTGCGGAGCATCATCTCGACGGCCTGCTTATCGCCGTGGTCCTTCAGCTTCGTCATGGCCTCATCGGACGGCGTGATCCACGCCCCGGCGGCGTTGTTGAGGATGATGGCGTCGAACTGCCTTATGCTCTTCGGCAGGAAGACGGTCACGTCGTCGCTGGCGGTCGGCTGGTACGCGCCGGTCTTCGTGCCGAGGGCCTTCATGGCGTGGCACCCGTAGGGCGTGCAGTAGCCCTTGTGCGGGTCCCTGGGCAGCAGGTGCTTGGGCGTGTTCCAGATGAGCACGCGGCGCGGCTTTTTGGGTGCGACGCGCGGCTTGGCCGGGATGGCCTGCTCGATCTGCCTGGCGCGATGCTTGGGGATGGGGATGTCCTGGCCGGCGGCGATGCCCGCGGCCGCCAGCACGATCGGAAGCACAATCCGCAAACGGTCCATGGGCGAAGCTCCTCTCCATGGCAGCCGGTACTACCCGGCCCCATATGAATGCGAGCCATCTGGGCACGGCAGCTTCACTGCTTCGCGTCTCGATGACAGCATCCCTCGTTTCGCGGCACTTTGCAATTGTCGTGTTCCGCGCCTTGCCGGTGCGCTCAAAAAGGGGACAGGCTACTTTTTGGGCCCTTGCAGTTCAGGCACTTAGCGGCTCGGAGCATGCACATCACAGCTTGCGGGGGGCAGACCGGCCAGAAAAAAGTAGCCTGTCCCCTTTTTCCAGGCAGCGGTCGCTAGAGCGTCCAGCCTTGGCGGTACTTTCGGCGAAGCAGCGCGTCGGCCTTGGCGTTGTTGGTGATCTTACAGGCCAGCGGGTCGTATTCCAAGTCCACGTCGGGCACCTGGTCGGCCACGTTGCCCAACTGGAGCAGCTCGTTCAGCGGGCCGGAGTAGTCGTAGTTCGACATCGCCGCCGGGCCGCCCTTGATCGCCCGGACCCACTCCCGCTCGTGGCCGATGCCGCGGGGAATCGTCTGCGGCGGGCCCTCGAAGCCCTTCCACTTCTCCTCCGGCAGGAGGACGAACCGCGTGTTGTGGCTGTTGGAGACCAGGGCGCCCTTCGTGCCGATCAGGAAGCAGCCGGTGTGATAGGAGCCCTCGTAGGCCGGCAGGCCGTACTTGTTCAGCTTCATCTTGACGGCCTTCATCTTCTCCTGCATCTTTCCGAACGCGGGCGCCGCGGTGGTCAGCCAGTGGATGGGCACGGCCGGCAGGCCCTCGCGGGCGGGGATGTTCCACGTGCACGTCCACCACCGCGGCCAGCACTCGGTATCCACCCTCTCGGCCCCTCCGCGGAAGCGGATCCGCGGCTTGTCGGCCGCCTTCCCGTGCCACAGGGAGTGCACCTTCAGCGACATGAACGCCAGGTTGGCCGAGTGACTCCCCCAGTTGCCCAGCGACTGCGTGCCGAACTCGCGCCAGACCTTCCATCGCATCCACATGGAGTGATACGGCCGATACTTCGCCGGGCCGAGCCACAGGTCCCAATGCAGCGTCTTGGGGCAGGGGACGTCGGTCTTGCTGACGCGAGGCCGCCCGCCGCCGCCGCCCATGCACCAGACGTACACTTCCTGGATCTCGCCCAGCACGCCCGCGCGGATCAGCTCCAGCGACCGGCGGAAGGCGCCGCTTGCCGTCCCCTGGTTACCCATCTGCGTGGCCACCTTCCGCTCCCGGGCGAGCCCGCGGAGGACGTGCGACTCGTAGACGTCGTGCGTCAGGGGCTTCTCGGTGTAGATGGCCTTTCCGTGGCGGACGGCCGCCGCCGAGGCGACCGCGTGCGTGTTGTCCGGCGTGGCGACGATCACGCCGTCGATGTCCTTGCCCGCCTTGTCCAGCATGACGCGAAAGTCGTTGAACTTGGGCAGCTTTGGGAACTTCTGGAAGACGCCCTTGGCCTTGTACTCATCCACGTCGCACAGCGCGACGAGGTCCATGCCCTTCGTCCGCGGCAGCAGCCCCGAGAACCACAGCCCGCGCCCGGCCACGCCGACCAGTGCGATCCCTACCGCCTCGTTGGCGGCAAACGTCCGCGCCGACGCCGCCCGCCTGAGAATCAGCACCCCCGCGCCCGCCCCCGCCGCACCGCGAAGGAACTCCCGCCGTGTGATGTCGCGTCGCATGTTTGATACTCCGTAGCACTGTGTCAATATCGATCTTATGGGTCGGGTGCCATGGCCTCATCTGAGGGCGCAGCCCGAAGAGGTGGCCATGTCTTCGTCCCGAGGAGCATGCCCACCCGCTGCGCGTGAGGGCATGGCACCCATAGAGTCAATGTTGACGGAACACCAACTCACCGCCAGCGCCGTCTGGCCGGGCACATCCCCCGGCCTTACCATGTTGAACCGACCAAAGAGCCCGCCCGGACCGCGACTTCCGAGGGCAGATTCCCCGGGCTCGCACCGCCGTCGCCGCCGCGCGCTTCGACCAGGGAGCGGTGGGTCTGGAAACGAAAGGCAAAGGATCGAGACCTCACCTCCATCCCCTGCGGAAAGGGCGAACAGGCTTGCCGAGCCCGCGAGACGGGGTAGAATCGTCGCAACAGCTCGCGACGGTCGTGGGCGAGAGGCTGTCAGTATCCGGGAAACTCCGGCGAGGAGAATGCACATGCGGATTCGGATGTGGCTCATCGTGCTTGCGGGCCTGGTCGCGATCGGGGCAGCCCATGCGGGCGAGAAGCCGGCGCCGGGGCCGTGGCGGGTCTTTGTCCTCTCGGGCCAGTCCAACATGGAGGGCAAGGGCGCGATCAAGCACCTGGAGCAGCTCCTGGCCGACGAGAAGACGGCCGGCGCGTACAGGCACCTGCGCACGGGGGACGACTGGACGCGGCGCGAGGACGTGCTGATCCGGCAGACCAACGGCCAGATCGACAGGAAGGGCAGGCTGTCGGTCGGCTACGCCAACCCCGCCAACCGCTTCGGCGCGGAGCTTCAGTTCGGGCACGTGGTGGGCGACCACTGCAAGCAGCGCGTGCTGCTGATCAAGGTCTGCTGGGGCGGGCGCAGCCTGCGGTTCGATTTCCGGCCGCCCAGCTCGCCGCCGGGCGACTTCGACCCGCAGTGGCTCAAGAAGCAGGCCGAGCGCCGCAAGTTCAAGGGCGACCCCGCCGGGCTGCCCGGCCACGCCTACCGCGACCTCGTCCGCCTGGTCCACGAGACGCTGAGGGACCTCAAGACGCATTTCCCCGAGTACGATGGTGCGGGCTACGAGCTGAGCGGGTTCGTGTGGTTCCAGGGCTGGAACGACATGCTCGACGCCGCGCACCACAAGGAGTACGGGGCGAACCTGGCCAACCTGCTGCGCGACCTGCGGACGGACCTCGGCGTGGGCGACCTGCCCATGGTCGTCGGCGAGCTGGGCCAGAGCGGGCCCGAGGAGCAGATCCCCCAGCGATACCGGGGCAAGCACATGAGCTTCCGCGCCCAGCAGGAGAGCGTCTCGAAGATGCCGCAGTTCAAGTCCGCCGTCCGGTACGTCAAGACGAGCCCCTACATCGTGAAGGACAAGCCGCACTTCGACGGCGGCTACCACTACTACGGCCGGGCCGACATCTTCTTCCACATCGGCAACGCCTTCGGCAAGGCCATGGTCGGCCTGCTCAAGGACAAGCCCGTCGATGACAGCCAGCAGGTCGCCGCCGCCCGCCAGAAAGCATGGAAGCGCCTGGGACTCCAGTAGTGAGCGAACAGCCCGCACAGGACGCCCGTGGGCGGCTATCAGCTCTCACAACGTGTATGAGAACCGGCCTTGGTGTGGCACGGGCATCTTGCCCGTGCGTCGCAGGGCCGTCCCGGCCCTGCACCGACGGGCTGAATCCACGGGCGAGACACCCGTGGGACACATGGGCGAGACGCCCATGCCACGTTTGATACACGTTGTCAGCGATCAGCTCCTGCCTACCGCCTCAAAGTTGTGCAATAATGCCTCGGCGGCTGGGATGCAGCGCGCCGGGTGGCCGCGTTTGCCGATACTGCCCTTCATGCGTAAATGCCTACCGAACAATACTGTATTCAGCCCCAAGGGGGCGAGAGGATCTGGCCGGGGGCGTCAGCCCCCGGAGGGCCGGGCCCCAGATCCGGAGCCCTGAAGGGGCGAAAGGAGGCCTCGCAGGGCGATACTTCCTGTCGCCCCTTCACCTATGAAGAGCGAGAAGTCAAAGCAATCTTCCCGCAACCTTCA
>CAYRVX010000152.1:0-14652 GCA_964427875.1 uncultured Planctomycetaceae bacterium | reverse complement strand
TTTTCGCGCCGAGGCGCAGAAAAACCTTTCGGTGTACGCTTGTTTGAGGCCTAGCGCGACCCTGGCGGGCGGTCCAGCACCCGCCGGACCATCCGGGCCAGGTCCCCCGACTTGAACGGCTTGGGCAGCAGATAGACCCCCTCCTCGACGACGCCGCGGTGGGCGATGGCATCCCGGGTGTGACCCGAGACGTACAGCACGGCCACGCCCGGCTGGGACCTCCTCAGACGAGCCGCCAACTCCGGCCCGTTCATCGAGGGCATGACCACGTCTGTGAGAAGCAGGTCGATCTTGCCCTCATGCCTGTCGGTGATCGACAGGGCCTCCACGGCATCGCTCGCCCCCAGCACGGCATAGCCGCGGTCTCGCAGGGTCCGGAGGATCAACTGCCGCACGGCCCGGTCGTCCTCGGCGACGAGGATGGTCTCCGTCCCCCTCGGACTGGGCCCGGCCGGCGGGGTCCTCAGCGGCTCCTCCTCGGGCTCGTAGACGCGGGGGAGATACACCTTCAGCGCCGTGCCGACCCCCGGCTCACTGTACACCTGGATCGATCCGCCGCTTTGCCTGACGAACCCGTACACCATCGACAGCCCCAACCCCGTGCCCTTGCCCACCTCCTTGGTGGTGAAGAACGGCTCGAAGATCTGCTCCGCCGTCCCGTCGTCCATCCCTTCGCCCGTATCGCTGACGGCCAACATCACGTACTTGCCGGCCGTGGCCTCCGGATGCTGGCTCACGTACCGGGCGTTCAGCTCGACGTTGGCCGTCTCGATCGTCAGACCGCCGCCATCCGGCATGGCGTCCCGCGCGTTGACGGCCATGTTGATCACCGCCTGCTGGACCTGAGACCGATCCACCCGGACGTTGCCCAGAGAGGCATCGGGGATGATCGACAGCCGGATGTCCTCCCCGATCATCCGCGAGAGGGGATTCTCCATCTCGAGGAGGATGTCGTTGAGGTTGGTGACCTTGGCGTTCAGCACCTGTTTGCGGCTGAAGGCCAGGAGCTGGTCGGTCAGTCGGTGGGCCCGCTCGGCCGCGTCGCGGATCTCCTGAAGCTCATCCCGCGGCGAGCCTTCTTCGGCGCCCCGGGCGAGCAGCAGGTCGCAGTAGCCCTGGATGACCGTCAGTTGATTGTTGAAATCGTGGGCGATCCCGCCGGCCAGCCGGCCGATGGCCTCCGCCTTCTGCGCTTGACGGAGCTCTTCCTCCTTCTGGCGGACCTCCGTGATGTCCCGAGCGAAGGCGAAGTTGTACTCCTTCCCGCCGAATTCGAGATAGTTGGCCATGACGTGGACGGGGAAGACGCGCCCGTCCTTGCGGCGGTGACGAGACTCAAAGCTGAGGACCCCCTGCTGCTTGAGGTCGCCCCAGTGGCCGGTCCAGACCTCCGGGGGGAAGTCCGGGTCGACGTCGTGCACCGTCATGGAGAGCAGCTCCCGGCGGGAGTATCCCAGAGACCGACAGGCGGAGTCATTGACGTACACGAAGCTCCCGTCGGGGCTCATCCAGAATGCGGCGTCCGCCGCGCGGTCGATGGAGAACTGCGTCAGCCGCAGCGCCTCCTCGGCCCGCTTGCGATCCGTGATGTCGCGCCATATGGCCTGAAGGAAGGTCTTCCCGCGAATGTGAATGGCCCGGGCGCTTACGTGGACGTCCCGGATCTGGCCACCCTTTGTTCTCTGTTTCGTTTCAAAGGAGTCCGCTCCCTCCCTGACGATCTTCTCGATGTGTTCGGCGACTTCCCCAAGAGACTCGACGGCCTCAAGGTCGGGTAACTTCAGCTTCGCGAATTCCTCCCGGGCATAGCCGAGCATCTCGTGCGCCCTGTCGTTGAACTCCACCAACTCCCCGGTGGCCGCATCGATCAGGACAATGGAGTCTGCCGCCTGCTCGAAGAAGGCGTGGTACCGCTCCTCCGACTCCCGAAGCGCCTCATCCGCCTGCCTGCGGAGGGTGATGTCCCGAGCAACGTTGAGGATGGCCGGCCGGCCGTCGTATTCGATGACTCGGCTGCCGACCTCGACAGGCATCCGCCGGCCGTTGCGGACCATGTAGGTGGTCTCGAAGACCAGGCCGCCCTTCCGCGAGGCCCTTTCCACGTGCTGAGCGGCTTCCATCGCGGATTCGGGCGCGAGGATGTCCGTCAGGGCCCGGTCCAGCAGCTCCGCCCGGGAATAGCCGAGCTGCCGGCAGGCCGCCGCGTTCGCCTCGAGAAACCGCCCGGACAGATCGTGGACCAGGACGGCGTCGTGGAGGGCATCGAGCAGGCCCGCCGCCTGCCCCGCCGGGACCCGCTCTCCCGGGTCGTGTTTCCGCGCCATTGTTCGTCCTTCCAAACCGCGCCGGTGCGTCTCCCGCGCTCCAGCCTCTCGTCCCCCGGCCCCCAGGTCAGGTGCCCGCCGGCCGACTACGGGACTCCCCCCTCCCGGCACGAGGCACGAAGAAGGACCTTCTGCTGCCGGGCGGGGCAAACACAGCCCCGTGAGCGCGGCAAATGGCCCGCGAACCTCGATGGCGAAAGGACCCCGCCTCTGGTTGTCATGATCGGCGCCTCCAGCCAACAGCGGTCACAAAAGGCCGCGAGCATTCTAAACACCCATTCCGGTTCCGGCAACTCCCCGACAACCTGATTGCGCCGCAAGGGGATGGGAAGACGCATGAGGTGAGGGTGAGGATTGGATGAAGGCAGGGAAGCCCGGGGATTCGGATCCCCGGGCTTCTTTGCTGTACATCGGAGAATGGTTGGCTTGTAAGCGGTGTCCCCGTCACTTACGATTCCCGCATGCTTCCTTGGCGTAACTGGTTTCATTGCGGCGGGTCAACGTACGGGACGTGGCTTCCGGGAGACCCGCGCGGCTGGCGAGCGCGGCACCACCGGGAGCACGTGGAGGGGGACTACAAGGACCCCCCACCGCCGGGGAAGTACGCCGCGCTGCACGAGCGATCCAGGCGCCTGATGAAGCATCCTGAAGTGTTCCTGGACCGGGAGCACCGGGTGATCGCGTGTCGGGAGATGGCGCAATCGCTGCTGCGTCATGGGGTCGAGCTCGTCGACCTGTCGGTCAGCGCTGCGCATTACCATATTCTCGCGCGGTTTACGCCCGTGGGGGAGGAGAGAAGCCCAGGGATCCGGATCCCTGGGCTTCCCAAAGGGAAGAAACTCGACACGTATGAGATCCTCAAGCGCATCGCGCGACATTATGTGGGGATCGCGAAGAAGGACAGCGCTCGGGCGCTGAGCGATGCGGGACTCCTCGCTCCCGGTAGCGTGCGGACGGTTCGCGGGTCGATCAAGCCCATCGAGGACCGACAGCACCAACTTCGCGTCGTGCGGTACGTCGGCGACCACGCATCCCACGGCGCCGCTGTCTGGTCCCGGATCGCCAGCGGGGAGAGCAGAACGGCATGATGACAATCGGTCGCGGGATCTTCGAGGTGGGCGGATGGAACACGAGAGTTTCGGCCTGACCGATCCGGGCGCGGTTCGCGGGGCCAACGAGGACGCGATCCTCACGGACGGCGAACTGGGCCTCTACATCGTCTGCGACGGCTGCGGCGGCGAACGGGCCGGCGGGGAGGCCAGCAGCCTGGCCGCCCGCGTCGTGCAGGCGACCGTGCGCGGCCACTTCGATGCCCTCAAGAGCTACGCCGACCGCCCCACCGTGCGGAGGCGCGTCAAGGCCGTCGAGCTGGTCAACGCGGCCATCAACGCCGCCTCGAAGAAGGTCCACGAACTGGCGGCGTCGGACCCGGCCAGGGCGGGCATGGGCAGCACGATCGTCCTGCTGGCGATCGTCGGCGACCACGCCGTCTGCGCGCACGCGGGCGACTCGCGGCTGTACATCCGCCGGGCAGGGCACGTCCACCGGCTCACCGAGGACCACAACATGGCCAACCGGTACGTCCGGATGGGGCTCCTCTCGCGCAAGCAGGCCGAGAAGAGCCGCTGGGCGGCCATGATCACCCGCGTCGTCGGCCGGCACGACGAGGCCCACGCCGACACGCTGCACTTCGAGCTGGTCTCGGGCGATGCGTTCCTGCTGTGCTCGGACGGCCTGAGCAGGTACGTCTCCAACGAGGAGATCAGCAAGGTCTTCGAGAAGGTGCCCGCAGCGCAGATTCCCGACCAGATGATCCGCATCGCGAAGAAGCGCGGCGGGGAGGACAACATCAGCGCCGTCGTGGTGCGCATCGCGGGCGAGCCCGGCGAGAAGGGCGACCTCGTCGTCCGCAGGCTCCAGGCGCTCCAGCACGTGCCGCTGTTCCGTCACCTGTCGTTCGAGGAGCTGCTCCGCGTGATGGACATCGCCCAGGTCGAGCACTACGAGGCGTCCTCGCGCGTCGTTGCCCAGGGCGGCCCGAGCGACCGCCTCTTCGTAATCGCGGCCGGGAGCGTCAACGTCGTCAAAGACGGCGCTGTGCTGGCCGCCCTGCCCGCCGGGGCGCTCTTCGGCGAGATGGGCCTCATCGACGAGGCCCCACGCTCGGCGGACATCATCGCCCCCGAGCCGGTTCGCCTGCTGGCGATCGGCCGGGAGGACTTCTTCGCCCTGCTCCGCCGCGAGCGGTCGCTGGCCGTCAAGGTCCTCTGGGGGCTGAGCTGCCTCCTCAACGACCGCCTTCGCAGCACCAGCGCCAGGCTGTCCGGTTCCCTCGGCGGCGCCAAGCCCGTCGCCCCCGCCGCCAGGAACAAGCTCGACGAGCTTACCGACGCAATCCGCCCGTTCGTTTAACGAAGGAAGTCTTATGTCTGAGCAAGTGAGACTGGGCATCATCGGCAACGGCCAGATCGGAACGAAGCACGTCGAGAGGTGGCGGAAGATCCCGGGCGTCAAGCTCGTCGCGCTGTGCGACATCGTCATCGAGAAGGCCCAGCGCCTCGCGAAGCAGTACGACGTGCCGCACACGTTCAAGTGGTTCCGCGAGCTGCTGGCCATGGACGAGATCGACGCCGTGGACGTCTGCCTGCACAACAACAAACACGCGCCGGTCTCCATTGCGGCCATGGAGGCCGGCAAGCACGTCTACTGTGAGAAGCCCCTCGCCGGGTCCTACGTGGACGCCAAGGCCATGGTCGACGCCTCGCAGCGGGCCGGGCGAATGCTCTCGATGCAGCTTGGCAGCCTGTTCTCCAAGGAGACCAAGGCCGCCAAGCGGCTCATCGACGGCGGGCACCTCGGCAAGTGCTACTACGCCAAGAGCAGCTTCTACCGCCGCCGCGGGCGGCCGTTCGTGGACGGCTACGGCACCGAGCTCTTCGTGCAGAAGGAAGTCGCCGGCGGCGGGGCCTTCTACGACATGGGCGTCTACCACATCGCGCAGATCCTCTACCTCCTGGGCGGCCCCGACGTGCTGACCGTCAGCGGCGCGACGCACCAGGAGATCGACATGTACGAGCACCGCCGCCAGGAGGGCAAGTACAGCGTCGAGGAGCTGGGTGTCGGCCTCATCCGGCTGGAGGGGGGCGTCACGTTCTTCATAGAGGAGGCCTGGGCGATTAATCTGGACGGGACCGACGGCAGCAAGATCGCCGGCTCCAAGGGCGGCGTGAGCCTCTCGCCGTTTGCGTTCCACACCACGCTGAGCGACATGGAGCTCGATGCGACGTTCGACCTCGCCGCCGCGGAGACCCGCCTGGGCCGCGTGTTCCCCGAGACCCTCGCCTACAAGAGCCCCCAACACCACTGGGCAGCCGTCCTGAAGGGCGAAGTCGCCCTGCTGGCGACCAAGGAGATCGGCCTGAAGACCATGCTCATCAGCGAGGGCGTATACCTCTCCCAGAGGCTCCGCCGCGAGGTCTCGCCGCAGGAAGTGCTGGACAACTCGGTCTCCACGGCGGAGCAGGGACTGTGACGAACCTGCCTGCCGGCAGGCAGGTGACGAATGCTTAATGCTGAGAGCTGATAGCTGATAGCTGAAGGAAGGTGAAATGAAGGCATCGATCAGTTCGTGGAGTTACCGGGCGATGTTCGACAAGGGCGAGATCGACCTGCTGGGCTTCGTGGACGAGGTGAAGCGCCAGGGGGCCGACGGGTTCGAGATCTTCCCGCGGCACGTCAACGCCGACGACCGGGCCGGTCACCTGAAGGAGGCGGCCGCCAAGGCGAGGGACCTGGGTCTGGAGATATCCTCGGCGATTGCGGGGAACGACTTCGCACGGCCCACGGCCGCCGAGCGCGCCGAGCAGGTCGAGAACATGAAGCAGTGGATCATCGCCGCGTCGGGCGCGGGGATCGGGCGGCTCAACACGTTCACCGGCTACCACGCCGCCGGCGCCGACCCGCTCATGGAGGTCTGCCGCGTGATCGACGCCTACCGCGAGGTCTGCCCGCTGGCCGAGGAGCACGACGTGCTGCTCTGCATCGAGAACCACTCCTCCGTCCGCCCGGACGCCGACGGCATCCTTTCGATCATCCGCGCCGTGGGCAGCGAGAACCTGCGGACCAACCCCGACCCGAGCAACTTCGTGGCGAGCTTCACCACCCGCAGCGAGCGCGACCGCGAGGCCATCTACACCGAGACCGCCAGGATAGCCCCGCTGGCCGCCAACGCCCACCTGAAGGTCGGCGACTTCACCGACGACGGCGAGCACCAGTTCGTGGACGTCGGACGCATCCACGACATCTACCGCCAGGCGGGCTACGACGGTCACGTCGTGCTGGAGGTCTACGGCGACGCCGAGAACTGCGCGGAGATCTGCGCCAAGGGCCTGACGCTGCTGCGGAGGTACATGTAAGAGGGCAGCAGTGGCCCGCCAGACGTCAAACGACGGGTCGTCGGTCTGCGACCCGTGACCGTAAGCGAGCGGGAATCCGTTCAAACATCAGGCCTTATGGTTCCGCTTCCCGCCGGTCGCGGCTCGCCGGTGACCGACGACGAAGACGGTAACTTCGAGCGCCCGGGGGAAAGGCATCCCCATCGGGGCTCCGCAGCGACGGTCGATGCTGCAAAACTTTCGTGAAATTCCCTTGCTTTCCCGGCGGCCGTGTCTATAATATACTGGGGTCGAATGTTAATCCGGCAATGCATTGTCGTGACGGATGTCTTTTTACGAAACAAACCCAATTTGCCGTTTCGTTGCGGCAAGTCACGTCTGATGAAGGGTTTGCAGTTGCTCGCTTGTAACTTTGCTCTGAAGCTCCACTTGCGCCGGTGGCCGCTCTGCCCGCAGGTATTCCTTCCCGTCTATCTGCTCGTGCCCGAGCGGCGGGTGGTGGCCCCCCAGCGGCAGGTCGCCCGGCGGATCGCCACCTTCACCGTCGCGGCCGTGGTCATCGCCACCGCCGTGGGCTTCTGGCTGTCCACCAGCATCTCGCGCCCCGTGCGCAAGCTGGCCGACCGCATGGACCACCTGGCGCGGGGAGAGGAAGAAGCGGAAGAAGGGCCGTCGGAGCCGGAAAGGCTCCTGACCCCTTCTCCGGCGTCCGAGCTTGTGAGGCTGACGCGTTCGTTCGACGAGCTGCTGAGGCGGCTTGCGTCGGCGCGGCGGCAGTTGGAGCGCTCGGCGCGGCTGGCCACGCTGGGGCAACTGGCCGATTCGGTGGTCTCCCTGCTGGCCGGGCGATGCGAGCACGCCGGGGTGACGGTCCAGAAGCGTTATGGGCCCGACGCGCCGGCCGGCCTGGCCGAGCCCGGACGAATCCGCCAGGTCATGCTGAATCTCATGCTCAACGCCGTCGACGCGATGCCTCACGGCGGGCGGATGGTCCTATCGGTGCGACGTGCCGCCGGCGGCGCCGCTCGCCTTGAGGTCGCAGACGCCGGCGGCGGCGTGAAGGTCACGGGCGGCGCGGACATCTTCGAGCCGTTCGTCACGACCAAGCCGCAGGGCATCGGCCTGGGCTTGTACATCCGCCGTCAGGCCGTCGAGGCCTTCGCCGGCCGCATCGGATACCAGCCGTCGCCCGAGGGCAGCACCTTCTGGTTCGAGTTGCCCGCGGCGCCTTGAAAACCTCGTCGAAGGCAGTTACATTCCTTGAAACACCTTGGGCATCACGGGCAGCCAGGCGGCGGCGGACCTCATCCCGCCGCATCGGGGTCTATGAGGCGATGATGTCTGACGGGCCGGACGCTGACATCCAGGCCGACAGTGTCGGCAAGACGACCTGCCCCCAGTGCGGCTACGTCTTGGACCTCACCGGCGTGGCGCCGTTCTCCGTCGTGCAATGCCCCAAGTGCGACGTGAAGTTCGCCGCCCCCGGCAAGCTGGGGCCGTTCGTCCTCTTCAAGGCGCTCGGCAAGGGGGAGATGGGGGCCACCTACAAGGCGCTGGAGAAGGGCCTCGGGCGGTTCGTCGCGATCAAGGTGATGCGGAGGTCTCTCGGCGAGGACAAGAAGCGCGCGGATGACTTCTTCGCCGAGGCGCGGGCCGTCGCTTCGCTGGAGCACCCCAACGCCGTCCGCCTGTACTCCGTCGGGCAGGAGAAGGGCCAGCCCTACATCGTCATGGAGCTGATCAAGGGCAAGGCCATGGACAAGGCCTTCAGCAGCTCCGGGCCGATGGACGAAGACCGCGCGTTGGGGATCGCCATCGGCGTGACGAGGGCCCTGAAGGCGGCCGGGGAGATCGGCCTGGTCCACGGCGACGTCAAGCCGGCCAACATCATGCTGGACGAGAAGGACACGCCGAAGCTCGTGGACTTCGGGATCGCCAAGTTCGGCGGCGCGCGGGCCGGCGAGGACGGCATCGTGGGGACCCCCTACTACGTCGCGCCCGAGGCCGTCCGAAAGGAGCCCGTGGACTGCCGGGGGGACATGTACAGCCTGGGCGCGACGCTCTATCACGCCCTGACCGGCTCGCCCCCGTTCCCGGGAACGAGCATGGAGGAGGTGCTCAACGCGCGGGTTGAGCGGCCGGCCCCGGACCTGCTGGACGTCCGCCCCGAACTGCACCCCAAGACCGCCGCCGTCGTCGCCAGGATGCTCCAGGCCGACCCCCAGGACCGCCACGCCACGTACAAGGAACTGCTGGACGACCTTCAGCAGGCGTACTTCCAGGTGACGGGGCTGGAGATGCCGGAGCTTCAGGCGATCGTCGGTCGCCCGAAGATCCCCGTGGCCGCGCCGGTCAGCGCGTCGCGGGCATGGCTGATCGGCGGCCCCGTCGCCGCGGCGACTCTGGTGGCCGGAGCCCTGATTCTCTGGGCCGTATGGCTCCGCGACGGGAACTCCCGTCCCCCGCCGCCGCCCGTGGTTCAGCGCGTCGGGGCCCCCGTCTTCTCACCGCCGGAACGGACCATCGCCGCGCCCACGGCGGTCCGGATCACCTGCGAGACGCCCCTCGCGCGGGTCCACTACACGACGGACGCCGGCGAGCCGACGGAGGGGTCGGCGCTGTACCAGACGGCGGTGCACGTCCAGCCGGGGACGACGCTGAAGGCCCGCGCCTTTGGGGACGGCCTCAAGGCCAGCGCGATCGTCGAGGCGCTGTACGCCCGCGATTCGACCGTGCTGGCCGACGTGGTGCCGATCCGCACGGCCGTCGAGAAGGCCTGGAAGCGAGTCTCGAAGCTCGATGCGGGACAGGGCTTCGGGGCCAAGCTGGAGAAAGGCGACACGCTCTTCCGGAATGCGGAGGAGCTCTACCGGCAGGCGGCCTACGGCGCCGCGAAGGAGTCGTACGACAAACTGCTGGCGACGTGCAGGCAGTTGGAGAAGCTGGAGGCCCAGCGGGTCTCGGCCAAGGCCGCCCGGGACGAGGCCGCATCGGCCAGAGAGGCCCTGGAGCGGGCCGGCGGGGGGAAGGGCCCAACTCCCCCTTGGCAGGAGGCGCAGGAGGCGGCGAAGGCGGCCTTCGACGACGGCCGCTTCGAGCACGCCAGGCAGAAGTGGGAGATCGTCAAGGCGCACGTGGGGGCCCGCCTGACGAAACTGGCCGAAGAGGCCCGCGGCGATTGGGAAAGGGCGCTCGCGAAGGTCGATTCCGAGAAGCTCAAGGCCTTCGGCGACAGGCAGTGGCGGGAGGTGCAGAGATCGCTCGCCGGCGCCCGCCTGGCGGAGCGCCGGAAGAGCCCGGCCGAGGCGGTCCGCGGCTACAGGGATGCGATCCGCCGCCTGCCGGGGGCCCTCGAGGAGGCCGAGGAGGCCGCCGCGGAGGCCAAGGTCACAGAGCACCTGAACCGCGCCGCCGCGCTGATGAAACAGGGCCACTACGACAAGGCCATGGCGGAGGCGAACGCGGTGCTGGCCGTCCGCGGGAACGACCGGGCCGCGAAGGGCCTGAAGAAAGACATCGAGAAGAAGCTCACAAGCTCGCTGGAGCTGGGCCGCTTCAGCAGCGTGACCCTGCGGTGGGTCCCGGCGGGGAAGTTCCTGATGGGCTCGCCGGGTACCGAGTCGGGCCGCTCGGTGGCCGAGAGACAGCACGAGGTGGAGATCACCAGGCCGTTCTACATAGGTAAAACCGAGGTCACGCGGAGGCAGTTCCGCGCGTTCCGCGACGAGTCGAAGTACAAGACGATCGCGGAAAGGGAGAAGTGGGCCCTGGGGCTGTTCAAGGGCAAGTGGATAGTGACGAAGGAAGCGCGCTGGGACAAGCCGGGCTTCGGCCAGGATGACGATCACCCGGTAACGTGCGTGACCCGGGGGGATGCCCTGATGTTCTGCCGGTGGGCGAGCAGGAAAAAGCACAGGAAGGTCCGCCTGCCCACTGAGGCCGAGTGGGAGTATGCCTGCCGGGCCGGGACCGTGACTCGCTTCAGCTTCGGCGACAGCGACGACGACCTGCACGAATACGGCAACTATGCCGACAAGTCGGCCATGAAGCTCGTCCGCGCGGACAACAAGCACGACGACGGGCACGATAAGACGGCCAAGGCGAGATCCTGCAAACCCAACCAGTGGCGCCTGTACGATATGCACGGCAACGTGGCCGAGTGGTGCCTCGATTACTACGGGATCTTCCCCACGGAAACGGTCCGGGACCCGAAGGGCCCGGAAAGGGGCAAGTATCGCCTGGCCCGCGGTGGGGCGTGGGACAAGCTCCCGGCGGCGTGCCGTTCGGCGGCTCGGCTTCGGCTCCCCGAGGAGTACCGCGCCGGCAACGTGGGCTTCCGCGTGGTCGTGGAGATCGAGTGACACGAGGGCAAAGCTCCCTGAGCCGTGGAAGCCCGGGAAGACACCACGTGGAAAGCTGTGCCACGAGAATCCTGGTGACCGACGACGAGGAGGCGATCTGCTTCGCGTTCCGCCGGTACTTCCGGCAGCGCTCCTGCCGCGTCGAGGTGGCGGCCACCGGGCGGGAGGGCCTGGCGCGGTTCCGCCGGCTCCGCCCGGACGTGGCCTGCATCGAAATACGCTCCGCAAGAAGCTGCGGCAACTCGGGTTGACCGCCGAAAATGAACAACAGGTGTGCACAACTGCACAGCAAGTGTGCTCCGAGACCCGGTTGCGCGGGAGCCTGGCGGATTGTGAAGCGGATGTAAGTGGTTTTCACATCGTAAATAGCTCCTCGTTTTCCATGATCCGAACGCCCGGCGCGCGGGTTGCATTATATGGGCGGGAAGCGGTACGTTCGCACCGGCGATGCGCAGCGAGGAGACTGTCAGACATGGCACGGAGATACCTGATTCTCGTGATCTCGGCGATCCCGGTGGCGGGCAGCCTGCTCGGCTGTGAGGACAGGCCCCCCGCCGGGACAACGCAGCCGAGCAGCTCGACGGCGGAATCCGCCAAACCGGCGGCGCCCGGGGCCGCCCCGGTGTCGCTGGCGCTTTCGCCGCCTCGGGCCACCACGAAGGCCGTGGACGCACCCCATCTGGCAAAGGCACAGGAACTGATCAACGGCGGCTTGCGGAATCTGCTCACCAGGCGGGAGGCGGACGGCGGCTGGAGCCTCGGCGACGGGCTCATGAAGCCGGCCATCACGGCGATGGTGATCAAGACGCTGCTGCGGCACCCTGACTTCGACCGCACCTCCCCCATCGTGAAGAAGGGCTTCGACGTGCTGTTGAGCTACCGCCAGAAGGACGGGGCGATCTGCGATCCGAAGATGGGCCGGCCGGCCTACACCACGGCCATTGCGATCATGGCGATGACGGAGGCGAAGGACCCGGCCTTCAACGAGGCGATCCGGCAGGCGACGCAGTACCTCAAGGGCATACAGATCGTGCCCGGCCAGGAGTCGCCGGACGGCGGCAAGGTCGCGCCGGACAGCCCGCGCGTCGGCGGCGTGGGGTACGGCAAGAACAGCGAGCCGAACCTCAGCGTCCTTGGCTTCGTGATCGAGGCGTGGCACGACGCGGGCCTCAAGGCGGACGATGAGTCGATGAAGCGGGCCGTCGCGTTCCTCAGCCGCGTTCAGAACCGAAGCGAGTCCAACCCGACGTCCTGGGCGAGCGAAGGCGCCGACGACGGCGGGTTCGTTTACGACCTCGAGACGTCCAAGGCCGGCGAGGGGCCCGGCGGCAGCGGGCTGCGAAGCTACGGCTCAATGACCTACGTGGGCTTCAAGAGCATGCTGTATGCGGGCGTGGACAAATCCGACCCGCGCGTCCAGGCCGCCTACATGTGGATCCGACGCTACTGGCGGCTGGACAGCAACCCCAACATGCCCAAGCTCCGCTCCACGGAGGGGCTGTTCTACTACTACCACGTCTTCGCCAAGGCCCTCCGCGCGTGGGGGGCCGACGAGATCACCGACCTCAAGAACGTCGAGCACAATTGGCGGCACGAGCTGATCGACGCGCTGGCCGAGCGCGTCAACGGCGACGGGTCGTGGACGAACAAGACCGCCAAGCGATGGGAGGAAGGCAACCCCGTTCTCTCGACGTGCTTCAGCGTCCTGGCCCTTCACGAGGCGATGAGGAAATAGCGTCTCGGCGCTTCGGTCCGGAAACACTGTTGCCGGCGTTTGGCGGCGGGCCCATTTTTCTGTCCCAAAAGGCGATGCACCTGCCTACAATGCGCCCCCAAGACGAGAACCCAAGACGAGAACCTGCCGGACAAACGCAGGAGCCGGTCATGTCGCAGCAGGGACTGGACGTTTCGAGAGCGAACGGCGTCGACGTCGTGACCTTCGGGAACATCGCCGTCCTGGACATCGCCACCTCGCAGTCGCTGGCGAAACGGATTCTGAGACTGGCCGACAGCCCGCCGCCGCCCAGGATCCTCATCGATCTCTCCGCCGTGCAGTTCATCGCCTCGAGGATGCTCGGCATCCTCGTGGAGCTGACCAAGCGGGCCGAGGCCGGCGACGGCCGGGTGGTCGTCTGCGGCCTCCGTGCCGACGTCCACAAGGTCTTCCGGGTCATGCGCCTGGACCAGTTGCTGACCGTCGTCGAGGACAGGGCCGAGGCCGTAAAGCTCCTCGGCGCCGCCGAAGGCTCGTAGCGCCGCGGCCGGGGCCGGCGCCGGTCCCCACGTCAGCGAGGCAGCGCCTATGTCGCAAACCGGCTTGATCATCTCCGAGGCCGAAGACGCAGTCGTCGTGGATTTCCGCAACGCGGCGATAATGGACTCCTCCAGCCTGAGAGACGTTGAGGACGAGCTGTACGCGCTCGTGGACGAACACAAGCGCGACCGGGTCCTCCTGGACTTCAGCGCCGTGCGGTTCCTCGCCTCACGGATGCTGGGCATGCTGGTGGCCCTTCACAAGAAGGCGGGGAAGATCGGCGGGAAGGTCATCATCTGCGGGCTGCCGCCGAACCTGTACAGGGTCTTCGAGGTATCGGGGTTGGACAAGGTGCTGCACTTCGCCGGCAACGTCGAGGAGGGCCTGGCGGCCCTCGATTCGGATGGTGTCACCGCGGCCCCGGTGGAGCTCGTCCAGGCAGCCGATCCCGCCAGGGGATGGTCCACGATCCTGAACAGGCAGATACGAATCCTCTTCGCCGGTGCGCTGGTCCTCGTCCCGCTGGCCATAACCGTCTGGGTGATCTGGTCGCTCGGCGCCTGGCTGGACGACCTGGGCCATCGGGCCCTGAAGGGCCTCGGCACGGAGATCCAGCCCTGGCCGGGCACCGGCGCGCTGATCCTCTTCGGCCTGATCTACGTGATCGGCCTGCTGACGCACCTGTGGGTCTTCCGCGGGTTCTTCCGGCTGGTGGAGCGCCTGGTTACCCATCTGCCGGGCGCCAAGACCATCTACGAGTCCGTCCGCGACCTGATGAAGCTCTTCGGCGGCCAGTCCCGCCGCATGGGCCGCGTCGTGCAGTGCAGCGTGCCCGGCACCGACATCTCCTTCCTGGGCATCCTTACCAACGAGAACCCTTTCGGCGTGCCCGAGGGCAAGGGCCACCACAAAGTGGCGGTCTACATGCCCTACAGCTACATGCTCGGCGGGCCGACCGTCTTCGTCTCGCCCGAGAACATCGTGGAAGTGGACATGTCCGTCGAGCAGTGCATGAAGCTCTGCGCCACCGCGCAGATCGGCGCCGAGCCGATCGTCGCGCCGACCCCCGCCAAGCGCCCCGCGCGCAAGGCCTCGCGAAAGAAGAGAAAGCCCTCCTGAAGAAGGTACCGGCTACGAACCGATGAAGAACGTCCCCGCCACGGCGCCGGTCATGAGGCAGGCGAGCGTGGCGGCCAGCAGCGCCCTCGGGCCCACGGCGGCCAGGTCCCGCCGACGCTGGGGCACCAGGGCGGCGATGCCACCCACGAAGATCGCCAGCGACGCCACGTGCGCGAAGCCGCACAGGGCGTAGGCGATCA
>CAYRVX010000151.1:0-14720 GCA_964427875.1 uncultured Planctomycetaceae bacterium | reverse complement strand
TCTTCACCAGCGACCACGGCCTGCTGATGGGCGAGTACGGCATGGGCGGCAAGAGTCTGCTGTACGACCTGGCCACGCGAATCCCCCTGGTGATCCACGACCCCAGCCTGCCGCAGGCCGGGCGAGGCAAGACGATCGACGCCTTCGCGATCAGCGCCGACATCGCGCCGACCCTCCTGTCCTACGCCGGCCTGGAGCCCCCCGGCCACGCCCAGGGCCGGGACCTCCGCCCCCTGCTGGCCGATGCCGCCAGGCCGTGGCGTGACGAGGTGTTCCTCGAAAACCTGTACATCGGCCGCGACAACCCCTTCATCGAGGCCGTGCGGACCAGGGAATTCAAGTACGTCCGCTACTTCGCCAACCCCGGCAACTCCTACCGCGACGAGCAGGCCGACTTCGCCGGCAAGTCGCCCGTCTTCGAGCAACTGTTCGACATGAAGGCCGACCCCCACGAGAAGAAGAACCTGCTGGCCGACCCGAGGCACCGGGGCGTCCTGAACGATCTGCGCAGCCGCTGCCGGAAGCGCTCGGCCGACCTGATCGCCCGGCGAAAGGCGTACCGGGCGGAACAGACGTAGAGCCGCCCAACCGGGCCCAGGATCCGTACGTGCCTCCGCAGAGCAATCCACGCGTGACCGAATCGACGAAGAAAGGGACTTGACCCGGATTTCCCGGATGAAAACCACACTTTATGTATAATGAGTCGTCGTTTGGCCGCATAAACAAAGGGTTTTCTCGACGCCAAGGACGGCGGAAGGCAGGGATGCCATGGGTGAAGCCAGCAGGGACGCTCTCCGGGTGGGTTTCGACGGGTCGCTCAAGCTCGAATTCCACGGCTCGAAGGTCACCTCGGATGCCGGGCTGCTGCCGTATCGGGAACTCGACCACGTGCTTGGACTGACGACCATGGCGGAGAGCCTGCTGCACGATTGGCGCACGGGCCAGAACACCCGACACACGATGGTCGCGATGTTGCGGCAGTCGATCTTCAGTCGCCTGGCGGGGTACGAAGACACGAACGACGCTGAAAGAACCAGTGTCGATCCGACAATCCGGCACGTCGTGGGCGGTCGCGCCAGGACTAAGCGGGCCGCCTCCACAAGCCAGATGGGACTATTCGAGACCGAGGTGCTGACGCAGCCGGAGAGTCTATCCGCTGTGATGGACCTGTGCGGGCAGTGGATCGACACTGTTCATCAGCGCAAGCCCATCCGCGAGATTATCCTCGATCTGGACAGTTCTGTCAGCGAGACCTACGGCGAGCAGGAAGGCTCGGCCTACAACGGCCACTTCGGTTGCACGTGCTACCATCCGCTGTTCTGCTTCAACCAGTTCGGCGACCTGGAGAGATGCCTGCTGCGGAACGGCAACGTCGCCAGCGCCGACGACTGGCGTTTGGTGCTGGAGCCTGTCGTGAACCGCTACCGCCCCTTGGACATCCGCCGGTTCTTCCGGGGCGATGCCGCCTTCGCCCGGCCCGGAGTTTACGAGTTCCTGGAGTTCGAACGCTACCTGTACGCAATCCGCCTTCTGGCCAACGCCGTCCTGTATCGCGAGATCGAGCCGCTGCTGACCCGGCCCGTGGGCCGTCCGTCGAACAAGCCGGTGGTCTGGTATCACGACTTCCACTACCAGGCGGCCAGTTGGGACAAGCCTCGCCGGGTGGTAGCGAAGATCGAGCATCACAAGGGCCCCGACGTACGTCGGGGTTCCCGCGGGTCGGCTTCATCGTCACGAATCTGCGGCGAAGGCCCTGGCAGGTGGTGAAGTTCTACAACGGTCGCGGTACTGCGGAGCAGTGGATCAAGGAGGGCAAGAACGCGGTGAAGTGGACGAAGCTGTCCTGCCACGACTTCGCAGACAACCAGGTCCGGCTCCAACTGTTCGCCCTGGCGTACAACCTGGGTAACTTCTTGCGTCGGCTGGCCCTACCGCGGTCGGTGAAGCACTGGTCACTGATCCCGATGTACATCGGGACTGCGCGAGAAGCTGATCAAGATCGGGGCGAAGGTCGTGACGCACGCCCGGTACGTCATCTTCCAGATGGCCGAGGTGGCCGTGCCCAAGTGGTTGTTCCGGGCAATCCTGGAGCGGATTCGACGGTTGCGACCGCCCGAGGCGGTGCCGGGATGACGGCGAGGACCGTCGAGACGACCGGAGGACGCGGAGGCGATGGGGATGGTCTGCGCGGATCGGCAATGAACGCCTCTGCGCAGGCGGCTTTGGGCAAAACCATGGCCCGGAAGCGACCGAACTACCTCGCCGAGGAGCGGAAAGAGTGCTTGCGGACCTTGCGGTCCGTGGTAAAATTGTCAGAAAGGCCGACGAAGATCGTCGGCCGGAGGCTATCCGGGAAATCCCGGATAAGAATCCTGATTGAAAGAGGTGTGAAATGATGAAACACAGTGCTGCTGTCCTCGGTGTGTTGATGTGTGCTTCCCTCTCTTCAGGCGCCGTTGTGAAGGTGCCCGAGGACCACAAGACTATCCCCGCGGCCGTCGCGGCCGCCAAGGCCGGCGATACGATATTGATCGCCCCGGGCGCCTACCTGGTTGAGGATTGTCTGAACATCGAGAAGAAAGTGACGATCGGATCGAACTACATTACCAGCAAGGACGCCGCCGATATCGACAAGACCATCATCAAGGGAACCCCGAACGCCAGGAAGCAATGGTTCGAACTCGGCAGGGAGGCTGTAGGAAGCAAAGTTATCGGCCTGACGATCGTCGGAAACACGAGGCACTCGTTGGTCATAGGCAACCGGGATTCCGAAGTGCTTCACTGCAAATTCATCGGCGGCAAGGACCAGTTGAGTTTTGAAGGCGGCGGTGGGCGGATTGCCTACTGTGAATTTGACGGGGCAGGTGATGACGCAATCGATGCCGATAATAGCATCGACTGGATTATCGAGCACAACCTTATAAAGAATGCAGGGCAAGATGGTATTGAGATTCGCCTCCAGCCAAGGAAAATTCCTAAGAGGTTGAGCAATAAGGGCGTCAAGCCGGAAATCAAGCCTACCAAACATGTCTTCCGGTATAACACCGTAGTAAACTGCGATGAAAGCGGCCTGCAGATTATCGACTATCCGGGAGACTGCTTGAGGTCGTTCGAAATCTACGGGAACCTGTTCAAAAAGTGCCGGGGCTCTGGTGTCAGTCTCATGGCCGACAAGCATACTAATGAGAACTACAAGGGTTCGGGCATGGTCGAAAACGTTGTTGTATACAACAACACGTTCGACGGTTGCAACTATGGCATGACCATGGGCCCGACAACGGTGGTCCTGAACAACATCTTCACCAATTGCAAGACAAAGGGCATTGGCAAGAGCAAGTTTGTCACGCTCAAGAACGACAAGTCCATCGTGGATCACTGCATGTTTTCGGGCAACCCGACCGACCGTGATGCCAAACTGACGGTCGGCAAGAACATCCACAAACTCGACCCCAAATACGGCAACAAGGATTCCTGCACATTGTCAGCCGGCAGCCAGGCGATTGACAAGGGCGTCGTGACGTACGAATGGCAGGGTGTGAAAGTACTGGATATCCCCAAGGAACAGTACAAGGACAAGGCCCCCGACCTGGGCGCCCAAGAGAGCGGGAAATAGGACTACTTTGCGAGGAGATCCGGATCAAGGACGCTCGCATGGCCAAGATCGATCGACGCCGTCAACCATACTACCGCCCTACCGGACACATGGCAGTTGTTGAACTCAAAGCCGCTCGGGCATGGTGTCCCTCCCGAAAACTCCGTCCGCCTTTTGGCCAAAGGACTTGCGCCTGTTGCCGTGTAGCGTCATCGGCAGTAAGATCCGGCCTTGGACACCTTGTCGTCGCCCCGGCGGCGAATGGACTTCGGAGAACCTTGACGAGGAGTGAACGAGAGGATCTGCGCTAAAGCCCAAAGCAGGGCAAGCCGGGGCCGTGGAGGCAGCGATGGCCAACGTTGAGATGGCAGAGAGCTACCTGACGCGATCGCGTGCCAAGCTGGACGAGGCCCGGCGACAGCTGAAGAGCGTCAGGTATGCCGAGTCGGTGTCCGCCTCGCAGGAGTCGATCGAGCTGGCGGTCAAGGGCCTGTTCCTCGCGTGCGACGTTTCGTTCAAGAAGTCGCACGACATCAAGGAGTTGGACTTCGCCAAGGTGCTGCCGAACATCCCGGACAACGCGGCAAAGACCCACAACTTCCCGAGGGTGCTCCTGCTGGCGTGGTTCTGGTCTGGCTTTTACCTTACGGCGAAGTACGGACACGAGGAGCTTCGTGTCGGCGCTGACAAGCTCTTCAAGAAGGACGAGGCGGAGTTGGCCGTGGCGCACGCCCAGGAGTGCCAGTATGCGTGTGACCACGCGTTTCGGCAGATCCGGCTTGAAGGTGAAGGCGATTACCCGGCGCGATTTCGTGAGGATGGCCGGTGCGTGTTCCGTCGCGATGGCGGCGGGTCGATTGGCGCGGCCGGCCGCGGGCGCTGGCCGCGCAGACCGGCCCAACGTGCTCTTCATCGCGATTGACGACCTGAACGACTACGTCGGTTGCCTGGAGGGGCATCCGCAGACGCGGACACCCAATCTGGACAAGCTGGGCGGCGAGAGCATGCTGTTCGCCAACGCGCACTGTCCCGCCCCCGCATGCCTGCCCTCGCGCACGGCCATCATGACCGGCAAAGCGCCTTACTCGACGGGCGTCTACGTCAACGGGCAGCGCTGGCGGACCGTCCTGCCCGAGGCCGTCACGCTGCCGAAGTACTTCATGAATCACGGCTACACCTGCGCCGGGGCGGGCAAGCTCTTCCATCACTACCAGAACGATCCCGATTCGTGGCATGACTACTATCCCACGAAGAAACTCCAGTTCCCCAAGTACCACAGGCCGCCGAAGGACAGGCAGGCCGACTTCCTCCGGTGGAAGGGCATCTACACGGCTTTCAACTGGGGCCCGCTCGACGTTCCGGACGAGGAAACGGGCGACTACCAGTGCGTGAAGTACGTAGGCGAGCAACTCGCCCGCAGGCACGACAAGCCCTTCTTCCTGGCCTGCGGCATCTATCGCCCGCACGTCCCATGGTTCGCCCCCCGGAAGTACTTCGACATGTTCCCGCTGGACAAGGTCCAACTGCCCCCTATCAACGAGGACGACGCGGACGATCTGCCCAAGGCCGGGCAGGCGCGGGTCCGCAACGACGGGTACTATCGAAGGATGGTCCAGTACGCCAAACGCAAGGAGACGGTCCAGGCCTACCTCGCCGCCACGGCCTACGCGGACGCCATGGTCGGCGAACTGCTGAAGCGCCTGGCGAACTGCCCCCACGCCGACAACACGATCGTCGTCCTGTGGTCGGACCACGGGTGGCATCTCGGCGAGAAGCACTGCTACCGCAAGTTCACGCTGTGGGAGGAGTCCTGCCGCATCCCGCTGATGATCCGCCTCCCCCGCAGCATGAAGGCGGCCGGACGCAAGGGCCGATGCGATCATCCGGTCAACCTGCTCGACCTCTACCCCACGCTCGTGGAGTTGTGCGGGCTGACGAAGCGGACGGACCTGGACGGGCACAGCCTGGCCCCCCTGCTGAAGGACCCGGAGACGGCCTGGCCGCACGCGTCCATCACCACACACCGCTGGAAATGCCACTCGCTCCGCACGAAGCGGTGGCGCTACATCCGCTACGCCGACGGCGGCGAGGAGCTGTACGACCACGACGCCGACCCCAACGAATGGCGCAACCTAGCCGGCGACGACGCTTATGCGGAAGCGAAGCGGAAGATGAGAGCCCATCTTCCGAAGAAGGACACGCCGCTGGTCAAGACCCCGAACTATGACCCACAGAAGGCGGCCAGGGAAGCCTACGACTCTCTGCGGAAGAAGACCCCTTAGAGAGGCTGCTGACAATGACAACAACACAACACGGCTCTTCCGTCGCGTGCGTCATCGTGATTCTGGCGATCACGATGCACGGGCACGCAGGTGGGAAGAAAGTCTCCGACAAGTGGTTCTCGATTGCCTCTGTGCTGAGCCACGACGAGGCGTTTGCGGGGGCCCACGATGTTGAGCTGTCCGGCAATCTCGCTTTTGTGCCCGGGAAAGGCGGCTCGATTGCTGTCGTCGACATTGCCGATCCCCGCAAGCCGCGACTGTTGTGGTTCAAGCGGGATGGCAGGGGGCTGGAGGACTCCGAGACCGTCCTTCCGGTGGGCAAGCACCTGCTGCTTGGCGCGCGCGACTTCTTCTCTCTGGACGTCTCCAACCCCAAGCAACCGCTATTCCTGAAGAAGGTCGCCGACCGATCGGACGGCCGCATCGACCGCATCAATGGCATGGTCAAGCGCGGCGATCATGTCTTCGCGGCCAACAAGGCGGGCTGGATCGATGTCTTTGACGTGAGCGACATCAAGTCCCCCACGCTCTTCGGGGCCTTCGAAACGCGGAGGAAGTTCGGCCTCGTTTCGCCGCACGACGTGGATGCGTTCGGCGATTGCATCGCGATCGTCGCTCCCAACGGGTTCGGAAAGAACCTCGTGGGCCAGTTCGCCATCTTCAAGGCCATGGACACGGCCGGCCGGGTGCTTCCCGTCGATCGATGGGTGCTGCACAGCATCACGGAGAGCAGCAAACTGATCGGCGCCAACCGCGTCCAGGTCTCCGGTTCGTTTGCCTATACGGGAGGCAGTTGGTCTGCGGGGCCGCGCAAGAAGCAAGGGCCCGGGACCCGCGCGGACCTTGCCGTAGTGGACATCTCCGATCCGAAGAAGCCTCGGATCGTCGCCGCCGTGCCCTTCTCGGACACTCGCGGCCCGAACGGATTAACCGTGGCTGGTAAGGTCGTTTTCCTTGCCGGCGGCCAGAGCGTGGATGCGGTGGATGTCTCCGATCCGCATCGCCCGGTGAAGCTGGGCAGCCAGACATTCCCGCGGCTCAAGGAGAGCAAACGGACCGATAACGCTCATGACCTCGTATACAGGGGGGGCTATCTCTACGTGAGCTGTCAAACGGATGACGCCTTCATGATTCTCAAGGTGGGCGACAGGCGCATTCTGGACTCGGCAAACTCGCCGCCCAAGCCGGTCGCCAAGGGAGGGAAACGAGATGAGTAGACCGCTTTCGGGCGATGCGAGCACTCCCCGAAAGACCTCGCGTCGCGCTTTCGTGCGGTCGGGCGGTGCGCTTGCACTGACATCGATGCAGAAGCTCAAGGACAGCGACGACCCTCGCATGAACGGAAGGGCTGGCATTCCAGCGGCGGCGGGCGCATGATAGTGTCATGGCCGACAGCAGGACCGTCCTTACGCGGGTCGTCCTCGGGGCGATGATGATCGCCGCGGTGGCCGGGCTGCTCGCCCTCGATTGGTATGCCACCATGCCGCTGGCCGACGTGAAGGGCCACGTGCTGGCGTGCGCGGTGATCCTGCTGGGGGTGCTGGCGTTCCGCGAGATCGGCAAGCTGGCCCGCGCGGCCGGCGCAGGCGTGCTGACGTGCAGCGGGCTTTTCGGCACGATCGTGCTGGGCACCATGCCCGTCTGGAGACAGCTCTTCCCCTTCCTGCTCCTGGACGACGTGTGGTTCATTCTCGGCGCCATCGTGATCCTGACGTTCCTGGAGCAGATGATCCGTTACCGCGTGGACGGCGCGATCGGGCGGATTGCAGCCACCCTGCTGGCCGCGCTGTACCTCGGCGCGGGCACGGCCCTCATGCTCAACATCCGCATGGTGCGCGGCGTGCCGACGCTGGCGCTGTTCCTGGCGGCCGTCAAGTCCGCCGACATCGGGGCGTACTTCGTGGGCACGGCCGTCGGCAGGCACAAGCTCATTGCGTGGCTGAGCCCGGGCAAGAGCTGGGAGGGCCTGGTCGGCGCCCTCGCCGGCGGCGCGGGCGCGAGCGTGCTGGCGGCGTGGCTCCTGGGCCTCCACCCGCCGCTGGCGACCGGCATGTCGCTGCGGCAGGCGGCGGTCTTCGGCGCGGTGATCGGCCTGGCCGGGCAGTTCGGCGACCTCTGCGAGAGCCTGCTCAAGCGCTCCGCGCGGGCCAAGGACAGCGGCTCGCTCGTCCCGGAGTTCGGCGGCGTCCTCGACATCATCGACTCGCCCCTCCTGGCCGCTCCGATAGCCTACCTGCTCCTGGAGATCATGCTGTAGCGCCCGCTCCGCTTTTGAGGACCACATGCCCCCAGAGCCCACGGACGGCGCTCCGTGGGATCCGTTCCGCTGGCGCCGCCGGATCATGGGGCGCATCGGTCCCGGGCGCGCTTACTTCGCCGTCGCTTCCTGTTGACCTCACCGGCGCCGTCGGGTAGCGTGAATGCACTATGGGAGAGGCACGACCATGGCCGAAACCCTCTACATCCTCGACGGGCATTCGCAGATCTTCCGCGCGTATTACGCCCCGTTCCGCGACCTGACCAGCCCCACGGGCGAGCCGACCCGCGCGACCTACGTCTTTTGCTCCATGCTGCTGAGGTTCGTCGCCGATCGTCAGCCGAAGTACCTCGCCATGGCCGTGGACGGCCCGGCCGAGAAACTCCTCCGCCGCCGGCGATACCCTCAGTACAAAATCACCCGCAAGCCCACGCCGGAGGACTTCCATCCCCAGGCCGAACGCATCATCCAGATCGTCGCGGCGATGGGCGTTCCCGTCCTGGCCGCCGAGGGCTACGAGGCCGACGACATCATGGCCACCGCGGCGGAGGCCCTGGCCGGCAGGGACGTCGACGTCGTGCTGATCAGCCGCGACAAGGACCTCGACCAGCTCGTCGGCCCGCACGTCGTCCTGTACGATCCGATGAAGGACGAGACGCTCGACGCGGCCGGCATCAAGGCACAGAAGGGCTACCCGCCCGTCAAGGCCGTCGAGGTCCAGACGCTCACCGGCGACTCGACGGACAACATCCCGGGCATCCAGGGGGTCGGGCCGAAGACCGCCGTCAAGCTCATCGCCAAGTACGGCACGGCCGAGGGCGTCGTCGAGCACGCCGACGAGCTGACGCCGAAGCTCAGGGAGAACGTCCTGGCCGCCGCCGAAGGGCTCGCCCTGTCGCGCGAGCTCGTCACGCTCGACCGCAACGTGCCGGTCGACCTGGACCTGGCGGCCATGAAGTTCGACGGCATCGACGGCGACGCCGTCCGCCCCATCTTCGCCGAACTGGGCTTCAACCGGCTGATGGATCAGCTCGAGAAGCTCGGCGCCGGCGGCGAGGCGAAGGTGGACGTCGCAGCCGCCGCAGCCGCCGGCGGCCAGACCACCGCGGCCGATCTCGACTACCGATGCATCGACACGCCCAAGGCCCTGGAGACGCTCGTCAAAAGGCTCACCGGCGTGGCACGCCTGGCGGTCGATACCGAAACGACCTCCACCCAGCCGATGCGGGCCGAACTGGTGGGGATCTCGCTGGCCGTCAAGCCCGGCGAGGCCGTGTACCTGCCCGTGGCCGGGCCGCTAGGCTCCAAAACGCTGGCCGTCGACCTCGTCCGAGAGAAGCTCGCGGGAATCCTGGCCGACGAGAAGGTCGAGAAGATCGGCCACAACATCAAGTACGACTCCATCGTGCTGGCCCAGGCCCACATGCCGCTGGGCGGGCGCATGTTCGACACGATGATCGCCGCCCACGTGCTCGATTCGACCCGCATGAGCTACAAGCTCGACGCCCTGGCGGCCGATCTGCTGAACCACCGCTGCATTCCCATCGAGGACCTGATCGGCCGGGGAAAGCAGCAGACGACGATGGACACGGTGCCCGTCGATCTCGTCGCGCCCTACGCGGCGGAGGACGCCGACGTGGCGCTTCGCCTGGCGGACGTCCTGGCAAAACAGCTCGACGAGGAGGGCCTGCGGGACCTGTTCGCCGACCTCGAGATGCCTCTCGTGCCGGTCCTCGCGGAGATGGAGCGCCAGGGCATCACCGTGGACCCGGAGGCCCTGAACCGGATGGCCGTCGCCCTCTCCAAGCGGGCCGACGCGCTGCGCGACCAGATCCTCGAGCTCGCCGGCCGGCAGTTCAACGTGGACTCGCCCAAGCAGCTCGCCGTGGTGCTGTTCGAGGAGCTGAACCTGCCGGTCCTGAAGAAGACCAAGACGGGGGCGAGCACCGACTCGACCGTGCTGGAGCAGTTGGCGATTCGCCACGAGCTGCCCGGGGTGGTGCTGGACTACCGCAAGCTCACCAAGCTGCTGGGCACGTACCTCAAGGCCCTGGGCGCGTACATCCACCCCGTCACGGGGCGGGTCCATACGAGCTTCCACCAGGCGGGCACGGCCACGGGGCGCCTCAGCAGCAGCGACCCGAACCTCCAGAACATCCCGATCCGCACGGACGAGGGGCGGGAGATTCGCACGGCCTTCGTCGCCCCCCCGGGCTGCGTCCTGCTCTCGGCGGACTACTCGCAGGTGGAGCTGCGGGTCCTGGCGCACTTCTGCGGCGACGAGACGCTCGCCGAGGCGTTCCGGGCCGGGCAGGACATCCACCGCGCCGTCGCCGCCGAGGTCTTCGCCGTCACCCCCGACGAGGTGACGAGCGAACAGCGCGCCCGGGCCAAGACGGTGAACTTCGGCATCATCTACGGACAGACGGCCTTCGGGCTGAGCGTCTCGCTGCGGATCCCGCGGAGGGAGGCGGCCGAGTTCATCAACCGCTACCGCAGCCGCTTCCCGAGGATCGACGAGTTCCTCGGCCAGTGCATCCAGGCGGCGAAGGAGCGGGGCTACGTGGAGACGATCTTCGGCCGGCGGCGGCGGATCGCGGAGATCGACGCCCGCAACCCGCAGCGCCGCGCGGCGGCCGAGCGGCTGGCCATCAACTCCGTCGTCCAGGGCTCCGCCGCCGACCTGATCAAGCAGGCCATGATCAACATCTCGCGTCGAATCGAGGCCGAGGACCGCCCCGGCCGCATGCTCCTGCAAATCCACGACGAGCTGCTCTTCGAACTGCCCCAGGAGGCCGTCGACGCCGAGCGGGAGATGATCGTCGAGGAGATGACCGCCGCCATACAACTCAACGTCCCCCTGAAGGTGGACGTCGCCGTCGGGGCGAACTGGATGGAGGCGAAGTGACGCGGCCGGCGAAGTTGCCCTACAGCCCGCAGGCGGCGCGCAGGGCCTTCTTCATGTTGGTCCTTTCCCAGGTGAAGTCCCGGCCGGTCCGGCCGAAGTGGCCGTCGTGGGCGGTCTGGCGGTAGATCGGCCGCAGCAGCCTGAGGTAGTCGATCATCCCCTTGGGCTTCAGCGGGAAGAGGTCCCGCACGACGGCGGCGAGACGCCTCTCCTCGACGATGGCCGTCCCCTCGCAGCTCACGTTGAGGCTGACCGGCTCGGCCAGGCCGATCGCGTAGGAGACCTGCACCTCGCAGACGCTCGCCAGCCGGGCCGCCACGACGTTCTTCGCGATGTGCCGGGCCATGTAGCTGCCCGATCGGTCGACCTTGGAGGGGTCCTTTCCGCTGAAGGCCCCGCCGCCGTGTGCGCCGCGCCCGCCGTAGGTGTCCACGATGATCTTCCGCCCCGTCACGCCGGTGTCGCCGTGCGGGCCGCCCTTGACGAACCGCCCAGTCGGGTTGATGTGGAATGTGATCCGGTTGCTCCACAGCTCCGGGCACTCCGCCATCACCACCGGCTTGACGATCTTCTCGATGATCTCGCCCCGCGCCTTTCGGGTCATGTTCCCCGTCCGGGGGCTGACGACCTCTTCGGTGTGCTGGGTGCTGATCACGACCGTGTCGATGCGCACCGGCAGGTTGTCCTCGTAGGCGACGGTGACCTGGCTCTTGCCGTCCGGGCGGAGCCAGCGGACCTGCCCCTGCTCCCTGGCCTCGCTGAGCCTGGCCGTCAGGCGGTGGGCCAGGTGAATCGGCAGCGGCATCAGCGCCTTGGTCTCGTTGCAGGCGAAGCCGAACATCAGCCCCTGGTCGCCGGCGCCCTGCTCGGCGCGCTCCCCGGCGCCCTCGGTGACGCCCTGGGAGATGTCCTCGGACTGGGCGTGCAGCGTCCGGATCACCGCGCAGGAGCGGTAATCGAAGCCCGTGGCCGGGTCGTCGTAGCCGATCGAGCGGACGACCTCCCGGGCCGTGTCCTCCGCCGCCTGAAGCGCCTTCTCCGCCTTCTTGTTGTGCACGGTCACCTCGCCGGCCAGAACCACCAGGCCCGTGGTGACCAGCGTCTCGCAGGCAACCCGGGCGTGGGGGTCGTGGCGGATCAGGCTGTCGAGCAGGCCGTCGGAGATCTGGTCGGCGATCTTGTCCGGGTGGCCCTTCGTGACGGATTCACTGGTGAAATACTGCCGCGACGAATGCTTGCGTTTCATGGTCCGCAGGTTCCCTTTCGTTCAGTGCCGGCTGGCCCGGCTGTTTCCGGCAAAGACAGATAGTGTACAGGGCCTGCCCCGTCTTGGCAACAAAGTGGTTGAGGCCCAGCCGCGACAAGAGCACCGGTGAAAAGGGAAGGATGTCGCCTTAAAATAAAGGCGGCAATGTAAGGTACTCAAAGTGACCGATTTCGTCCCTTACTTGGCGGTCCTCGTTGACTCGTGAACTGGTTAGCTCGTTAATTCGAAAAGAGCTGCGCTTAGACGACACCCGCGCCTTGATCTTGCCGGGGATCGCGGCCACCAGGGCCTCTCCGGCAGGCAGCCAGAAAACCGGAAGGCCCGGCAGTCCAGATAAGCGCTCTCCAAATAACGAGTTAACGAATCAACGAGTCAACGGACACGCCATAAGCCAATCCCCATCGGTCAGTTGGAGTAAGGTAAAGTCTATGAACAGGTCGCCTGAGCTGGCCGACATCTTGCTGCATAAGGGGGGAATCGGGCCGTTTCCGGATCATGATGTCCCCCAGTTCCATGCCGAGGCTCCTATGGGACGCGATGGACGTTGAGTTGCCCGGGGATGTGGCCGATTTGAGCATGGATCGCCTGCGAAGACGATGCGAAACGGCACGTTCTCCCGCGCGAGCGCGACGCACGCGTTGGCCGCTTCGCGCCGCCAGCGACGGGCGGCCGTGTGGCTGTAGAGCCCCGGCCCCGCATTCCCATGCGGGGCCGGGGCGTCGGTTCGTCTTGCCGGGCCGGTTAGAGCTCGGTCCACTTTCCCGGAACGGGGATCGGGAACCAGCCGTCCGCGTCGGGCTTGACCGGTGGCGGGCTGTCGTAGCCCATCGTGTCCACGTAGTCGCAGAACCGGAAGCGGGACTTCATCATCTGGTCCCAGGTGACGATCTGGCCGGTGTGGCAGGCGGCGCGGCCCATGAGGGTGGTCAGGTCGGAGTAGACGGCCCGCTTGCACTCGTTGTGCGGGGCGTCGCGGCGGATCGACGCGATGAAGTTGTTCCACTCGTACTGCCAGGGGCGGAACTCGTCGTCGGTGGGCTTCCAGGCGATGTTGTTTTCGTCGATGCGGTGGTCCTTGTAGCGGTGGACAATGGCGCGATGCACGGGCCCGGAGAACTGGGCGGCGCACTTGGTGCCGTGCACGAACGTGGCGAAGGCGTTGCGGCAATTCCTGATGCGGCGGAACCCGCAGAACGCCTTGACGCCGTCAGCGAAGGTGAATTCCATCTGGTAGACGTCGATGTTCTGGCCGCGGTCGGTGCTGTGGGGGACGCGGCCGCCCATGCCGTGGCAGGACACGGGCCACTCGCCCTTCAGCCAGCAGCACTCGTCGATCTGGTGGATGAGGTTGTCGACCATGTGGCCCGAGCCCACCCAGAACAGGGCGCTGCGCCCGAAGCTCAGATGCTCCATGATGCTGTTGGCCTTCTCGCCGACGTCGCGGAGCCACCCGCCGCGGCCGAGGCGGTCGGCGCGGATGTAGGAGATGTCGCCGATGGCGCCGTTGTGGATCTGGTCGATGAGGGCCATGCGGGCCGGCGAGTGGCGGCACTGGAGCCCGGCGGCGATCTTCACGCCCTTCTTCTCGGCCACGTCGTGGACCTTCAGCAGTCGATGCAGCCCGTAGGTGTCGGTGGCGAAGGGTTTTTCCATGAAGACGTTGATGCCCTGGTTGACCGCGTACTCCACGTGCGTGGGCCGGATGTAGGCGCGGGTCGTGCACAGGGCCACGTCGCCGGCCCGGAGGGTGGCGACGGCCTTCTTGTAGGCGTCCCAGCCGACGAACTTGCGGTCGTTGGGCACGTCGACCTTGTCGCCGAACCTCTTCTTGAGGGCTTTGAGCCGCAGGTCGATCTTCTTCATGTCCAGGTCGGCCATGGCATGCAGCTTGATGGGCCCGTAGTTGGGCACGTTCAGGGCGTCGCCGACGGCGCCGGCGCCGCGGCCGCCGCAGCCGATCAGCGCCAGGCGGATGGTCTGGTCGTCCGCGGCGTACGCGAACGGCGCGATGGCCGACAGCGCCGCGGCACCGGCGGCGACCGAGGCGCTCTGCTTGATGAACTGCCGACGGGTGTTGCCGGACGAATCGATCGGTGATGTCATGTCAGGTTCCATTGGGTTCTGTCCTTATCCGAAGGTTGGTGACGGGAACCGGGCTTTCCCGGATGGCCTCTGGCCGACGACCGCCGTCGGCCTTTCTGACAATTCTATCACCGACCGCAAGATCGGCAAGCATGCTTTCTGCTCGACGACGGCAGGATCTGACCGTTTCCGGGCCATGAGGTCGCCCGAACCGCCCCCCGCATAGGCCTTCATTGCCCATCCGCACAGACCCTCCCCGTGCCCTCTACGTCCGCCGGCTGTTTCGGCCATCGTTGGACTCATCCCGGCACCGTCTCAGGCGGGCGCAGCCG
>CAYRVX010000150.1:0-14724 GCA_964427875.1 uncultured Planctomycetaceae bacterium | reverse complement strand
GTTCGGCAAACGTCTTTACTCCGGGGTTTCCAGGATAGCCTCTTACGGACGACCGGCCCTCCGGGGGCTGACGCCCCCGGCCAGATCCTGTCGCCCCGTTGGGGCTGAATACAGTATTGTTCAGTAGGCATTTAAGCATGGAAGGCAGTCTCGGCGAACGCGGCCACCCGGCGCCCTGGATCACAGCCGCGGAGGCATTATTGCACAACTCTGAGGCGGCAGGCAGGTTCTGGCTTCACTGACCCGTCAAGACCCGCCCTCAGAGCATCCTTGCCGGCTTCACCCATTGCATCCCTGCCTCCTGCCGTCCGCGGCGTTACGAAAGCCCTTTGTTCATGCGGTCAAACGACGCCTCATTATACATGAACTGTGGTTTTCATCCGGGAAATCCGGGCTTAATAGCGAGACCCCGGCCGCAAGGTCGGGGTCCGCCGGTAAGCAATTAGCGTTCCTTCAGGTGTCGGCCGAGAGTCGGCGCCCCTCGGGCGGCGAGCCCTATTCCTTGACCTCGTACTCCGCGTCGATCACGTCGTCGTCGCCGCCCTTGCCCGGCTCGCCCTCCTTGGGCGCTTCGGGCTGCGGCGGCTGGTCGCCCGCCGCGGCCTGGTGCTGGCTTGCGGCGTGCTGGTACATGGCCTCGGCAACCTTGTGCGAGCTGTTCTGGAGGTTCTCCATCGCCCGCTTGATCGCCTCGGCGTCGTCGCCCTTTGCGGCCTCGCGCAGGCCGCTCAACGCCGACTCTATGTTGCCCCGGTCCTCGGGCGAGACCTTCTCCGCCTGTTCCCGGAGCATCTTCTCGGTGGCGTAGGCGAACTGGTCGGCCTGGTTCTTCAGGTCCACCAGTTCGCGGCGTTTCTTGTCGGCCTCGGCGTGGGCCTCGGCGTCCTCGCGCATCTTCTCGATCTCCCCGTCGTCCAGGCCGCTGGAGCCCTTGATCTCGATGCCCTGCCTCTGGCCGGTGGCCAGGTCCATCGCCGAGACGTTCAGGATGCCGTTGACGTCGATGCTGAAGGTCACCTCGATCTGCGGCACGCCCCGGGGGGCCGGGGGGATGCCCGTCAGGTTGAACCGCCCGAGCGTCCGGTTGTCCGGGGCGAACTCCCGCTCGCCCTGGAGGACGTGAATGGTGACCTCCGGCTGGTTGTCGGCCGCCGTGGAGAATATCTCCTTCTTCTCGGTCGGGATCGTGGTGTTCCGCTCGATGAGCCTGGTCATCACCCCGCCGAGCGTCTCGACGCCCAGGCTCAGCGGCGTGACGTCCAGCAGCACCATCTGCTCCTCGACCTCGCCGGCAATGATCGCGCCCTGGAGGGCCGCCCCGATCGCCACCACCTCGTCGGGGTTGACGGACTTGTTCGGCTCCTTCTTGAAGATGTCCTTGACGATCTGGCGGACGCGGGGAATGCGCGTCGATCCGCCCACGAGCACGGCCTCGTTGACGTCGTCGGCCGTCAGCTTGGCGTCCGAAAGCGCCTGCTTGCACGGGCCCATGAGGCGATGGAAGACCGGCTCGCCCAGTTGCTCGAACTTCGCGCGCGTGAGCGTCATGGTCAGGTGCTTGGGTCCCTCGGCCGTGGCGGTGATGAACGGGAGGTTGATGTTGGCCTCCATCGCGGTGGACAGCTCGCACTTGGCCTTCTCGGCGGCCTCCTTGAGCCGCTGGAGGGCCATCGCGTCGCTGCGGAGATCGATGCCCTCGGTCCGCTTGAACTCGTCGGCGATGTAGTTGATCAGCAGCTCGTCCAGGTCGTCGCCGCCGAGGTGCGTGTCGCCGTTGGTCGAGAGCACCTCGAAGACGTTGTCGCCGATGTCCAGGATCGAGATGTCGAACGTCCCGCCGCCGAAGTCGAACACGGCGACCCGCTCGTTCTTCTTGCTGTCCAGCCCGTAGGCCAGCGCCGCGGCGGTCGGCTCGTTGATGATCCGCTCGACCTTCAGGCCGGCGATCTCACCGGCCTCCTTCGTCGCGGTCCGCTGGGAGTCGTTGAAGTAGGCCGGCACGGTGACCACCGCCCGCAGCACCTCGTCGCTCAGGTAGTCCTCGGCCACTCTCTTGAGCTCCTGGAGCACCATCGCGCTGACCTCCTGCGGCGTGTAGTCCTTCTCGCGAACACGGACCTTTACCAGCTCCTCGGGCCCGCCAACCACGCCGTAGGGCACCATCTTCTCCTCGGCCGAGACCTCCGAGTGCCGCCTGCCCATGAACCGTTTCATGGAGAAGACCGTGTTCTTCGGGTTGGTGACCTGCTGATGCCGGGCCGGCTGGCCGACCAGCCGCTCGCCCTTGTCGGTAAAGGCCACCACCGACGGCGTGAGGCGATTGCCTTGACGGTTGATAAGTACCTTCGGCGTAGTACCCTCCATCACAGACACCACGCTGTTCGTCGTGCCGAGATCGATGCCGATGATCTTCTTCGATGCCATCTTCCGCTCACCTTCCTTACAGGACCGATCCCCCTTTACGCCGGCGGAGCTCATCCACATAGCTCCTCTGCCATCAACCTTTGCAACCACCATGCCAGGCCATTAACTACTTGTTTTTTCGATGTTTCCAGTCATCTTCTCCAGGAAAGAGAATGCCAAATCGACCGCCCCGCCCTCACCGACAGGCCGCTTTGGCAGGTGAGCCGACGTGATTTCGGCTTCCCTTGCCCCGCCCGGGATGCTATGGTGGAATCTCCGATACTTGAGGAGATCGACGGATGGCTGAATTGCCGACGCGGGACGTGGCGATGGCGCTTCTGAAGGAGTTCAACCAGACCGACCGGGCGATCAGGCACGCCCTGGCCGTCGAGGCCGTCATGCGCTACGCCGCCCGAAAACGCGGCGCCGACGAAGAGACCTGGGGCCTCGTCGGACTGATCCACGACCTCGACTACGAGCAGTTCCCCGACGAGCACTGCAAGAAGACCGAAGAGATCCTCCGCGGGCGCGACTGGCCGGACGACCTCATCCGCGCCGTCGTCTCGCACGGCTGGGGAATCTGCTCCGACGTCGAGCCGCAGACGGAGATGGAAAAGGTCCTCTTCGCCACGGACGAGCTGACCGGCCTGGTGGCGGCCACCGCACTGGTGCGCCCGAGCCGCTCGGTCATGGACATGAAGGCCAAGAGCGTCAGGAAGAAGTGGAAGGACAGGCACTTCGCCGCCGGGGTGAGCCGCGAGATCATCCAGCAAGGCGCCGAGATGCTCGGCATGGAGCTTTCGGATCTCATCACCGACACGATCATGGGCATGCGCGAGGCGGCCGAGCGGATCGGCCTGGCCGGCGAGCCGGCGGAGTAGACCTTTTCGCAGGGGTCCAGGGGATGCAGGGGATGAAGATTCCTTTCTTTGCTTCCTCTTCAAGCTCGTCTTTCTATCCCCTGCATCCCCTGCATCCCTGCTAAAACAAGGTCATTCCCACCAACGCCCGGCGTAGAAGAGGTGTCCGCCGCAGCGGCAGTCCGAGGCGCCGAAGCCTCTCACGGGCCGGCGGTACAGCCGGGCCACCTCCGCCGCCAGGGCGCATTCGCCGTCGCGCCCGCCCGGCACGAGGACCGCCCCCAGCATCGTGGCGGCCGTCGAGAGGTAGTCGATGTGCCATCGCAGCGGCTTGTCGCGCCGCGCGTGCCGAGCCAGACGGGCCGAGAGGCTCCGCTGCGCGCTGCCCACGTACAGGTACACACCCCGCTGGAACGTGAACCGCCCGAGCCGGCCGACGCGAATCCGCCGGTCGTCGCCGAGCCGGAACACCGCAATGTAGAGGCCGCAGTCCATCCCGTCCCGCCGGAAAGCTGCCGCCGGCCCAGCCGGCGTCCGGGCTGCAATCTATCCCGCTACCCGCCGGCGTGCAACGTCAGACGCCCACGGAGGCACAGCGGATAAACTCCGGCGCCAAGCCCTGCCGCACGCCCTGTTTGAGAACGGCATTCGCGCGCATCCTCTCCAGGATGTCCCACGGGCCGGCCTTTTTCCCCGTCTTCGTCTTGACGTAGTTCCACAGCCACTTGCCCAGTTCCGACAGGCCCGGCGGTGTGGCGGAGGGCATGGGCTTGTCCCCGATGACCCGGAAGAAGATGTCCTTGTGGACGAACTCCTTGACCGCCGCGACGACGACCTGCTGTACCTCCTTGTCGGACACGAAGTACCTGTAGGTATAGCCGACCTTGTCCATCGCCCCGCCGAAAAGCTCCCTGGCGATCCACCACGCCGTCGGTGTGGGAAATGATGCTGACATGCTCGAGCCCTTTCTTCTGTTGCGGCAGCCGCTGCGAGAGGCGCCCTGGCCGGTTCCGCGCGGATCCCTCGACTCGCCCGGAAGATCATCGACCCCCGAAACGGCGGACTTTAGCTGGACCCGTTCGTCAGGGCGACCAGACGGCCCCCAGGATGACAGGCTCTTCCGCGCCCGTGGCCACGTGGCAGTGGGCGGGAAATCCATCGAGACGTGCGGCTGCCAGGATCGCGCAGCACACGGCCGCGTGCGCCCGCAGGTCCAGGCCGTATCGCTCCGCCGCGTACGTGCTGCACGGGCTCAGCAGCGTGCGGATCCGCCCGGCCAGGTGGATGTTCTTCGCCCCCCCGCCGGCCAGGATGACCTCGTGCGGGCGCTCCGTCCGGGCCAGCACCCCCTTGGCGACGGTGCGGGCGGTCAACTCCGTGACCGTGGCGACCAGGTCTCTCGCGCGGCAGCGATGCTTGCCAGCCATCATCTCGAGGCGCTGCTGCGCCGCGCCGGACCAGTCCGCCGGGTGCGTGAGCTTGGGCGGATCGCGACGGAAGTACTCCCCCGCCATCAGCTCGTTCAGCAGCGTCTTGTTGACCTTGCCGCGTGCGGCGATCGCCCCGTCCTCGTCCATCTCGCTGTCGAAGAGCTGCCGCGTAAGGGCGTCGATCAGGATCGTGCCCGGGCCGGTGTCCATCGCCACGACCTCGCACGCGGCCGCGGCGCTGCCGATGAACGTGATCGACGCGATGCCCCCGAGCTGCACCACGACCCGGCTGAGCCGATCGTCGCGGAAGATCAGCCAGTCCGGCCAGGCCCACACCGGCCCGCCGACCCCGCCGGCGGCCAGGTCCGACGCCGCGAACCCGCTGACCACGGGCAGGCGCATCTTCCTCGCGACCGTCGCCGCCGAATCGAGCTCCATCACCGCCCCCGGCCCCTCCGACAGCGTCGGCTCGACGTACGCCGCCGCCGGCCCCATCAGCCCGACGCCCGCAACGTACTTCGACGCAACACGCCCAGCCTTCAGGACCGCCTCGCAGGCGTGCACAAGAGACGCGCCCACGTCCCGGTTCAGCTTGGCCAGGTCGGTAGCCGCCTCCGCCCACCCGCCGGCCGCCTTCCGCAGACGCTTCCGCAGCGGCCGAGGCACCGCCCGGCACAGGAAGTGCGTCTGACGCACCTTCATCTTCTCGGCGCGCCCGCGGACATTCACCAGCGCGGCGTCGATCCCGTCGACGCTCGGCCCGCAATACAGCCCCACGAATGTCCGCTCATCCTTCGCCATCAGTCCACAGACACGCTCAAGCCCATCCATATAGGCCCCCGCAGACCCGCCTGCTCACACCGGCCGCCAAGCATAAGCCCCTGACGCCTTCCTGACGAGAGGATATTCCCCCGCGCCAGGAAGCGGATCTCCCCGCCACGGTCGCATGCCGAAGGCGGGGCCCTTGCCGCCATTCGAGCGCTTGCCCCGGCGGGACGTCTGCTGGTATCGTACGGGCTCAGAGAGCACGCGCAGGCGGAGCTTTCGCAAGGCCCCGCCCTCAGGAGCAACTCACAGAGGAAGGACACACCCGATGAACATGAAGCTCGCGTTCGTAGTGGTGATTGCGGCATGCGCAGCGGCCGGGTCGGTCGCGGCGGCGCAGCAGGTCGTTGTCGAATCGGCTCGGAAGATCCCGGTGGCCTACAACGTGGACGTCGTGGTCGTCGGCGGATCGGCGCACGCGGTCGCCGCGGCGACGGCGGCGGCCGGCAAGGGCGCGACCGTCTTCCTGGCCGCGCCCAGGACGTATCTCGGCGAGGACATGTGCGGGACGCTGCGGCTGTGGCTCGACGCCAACGAGACGCCCGACACGGCCCTGGGGCGGCGGCTCTTCGCCGCCAAGCTCGCCCGGGCCCCTGTGGTGCCCAAGGGCGCGGCCTTCAGCTACGAGACCGACATCCCCTCGGCGGCCAAGCACAAAGACACCCGCCCGCCCTCGATGCTGCACGACGGGCGGCACCACGCCGCGCCCACGCAGTCCGTCCAGTACGACGGCAGCGTGACGGTCACCGCCGACCTGGGGCGCTCGCGGAAGCTCAAGAGCGTCCACGTGCTGGTCTACCAGCGCCGGGCGGACTTCGAGGTCAAGGAGGTGGACGTCTCGATCAGTGCGGACAAGAAGACGTGGCAGCCGGCGGGCACGGCCGCCAACAAGATGCTCAACAAGGGCGGCTTCGAGGAGTTCTGTATAGACCTGGCCCTGCCGGTGACCGGCGAGGCGCGCCACGTCAGGCTCGCGGTCAAGAAGACCGACCGCGTGGAACGCGTCCTGCTCGGCGAGATCGTCATCGAGACGGCCGAGAAGGACGCCCCGCCGCCGAGGCCCAAGCCCGCCAGGCCCGTGCCGCGCATCACCACGCCGATGCACGTCAAGGCCACGCTGGATGAGGCCCTGCTGAAGGCCGGAGTGAAGTTCCTCTACGGCTGCTTCGCGACGGACGTGCTGCGGGACGCAGCCGGCAAGGGCTGCGGGATCGTCATGGCCAACCGTGCCGGCCGCCAGGCCGTCGTCGCCAAGGTCATCATCGACGCCACCGACCGCGCGTGGGTGGCACGGATGGCCGGCGCGGAGTTCCAGCCCTTCAAACCCGGCAGATACGAGTTCAGGCAGGTCGTCATCGGCGGCGAGGTGAAGGCCGCCGAGAACGTGACCGGCCGGAAGATCGGCCGGTCCTACGGCGTCGTCGCCCGCAGCCGGGACGGCCGGACCGGACGGCCGACGGGCAGCTCGGCTGACCTCATCGAGTACACGCTGACGCTCGACATGCCCGACGCGACCTTCGCGTCGTTCGCCGCGGCCGACCAGGTCGCTCGCGACATGACGTTCCACCCGGGCCAGTACCGCGTCTCGGAGGACCTCTTCCAGGTCCCGCCGGACCCGATGAAGTCCGTCAAGCCGCTGACGGGCGACTGGGACGTCGCGGCGGCCGATCTCAAGGCGTTTCAGCCGGCGAACGTCACGCGCATGTACGTGCTCGGCGGCTGCGCCGACGTCTCGCGCCCAGCGGCCGGGCGGCTCCTCAAGCCCACGGGACTGATCGCGCTCGGCGAGCGTATCGGCGCCGCGGCCGCCGCGGAGGCCAAGGCACTCCCCGCCCCGGCCGGAGTGAAGCTCCCGGGCGCCGCGGCAGCCGGCGCGGTCGGCGGCGAGGTGCGCGAGTTCCTGACGGGCGTGCGCTCGACGCAGCAGTTGGCGACCATTCCGGCGGAGTCCCGGCCGCTGGCGGTGCTGGCGCGTTATGACGTGGTGGTCATCGGCGGCGGCACGGGCGGCGCGCCGGCGGGCATTGCGGCCGGGCGGCACGGGGCCAGGACGCTGGTGGTCGAATTCCTGCACGGCCTGGGGGGCGTGGGCACGCAAGGGCTGATCGGGAGCTACTACCACGGTTACCGGGGCGGTTTCACGGCGGAGGTCGACAAGGGCGTGGCGGCCGCCAGCGGCACTCGCCGGGGCCGGCGGGGCTGGAACGTGGAAGCCAAGATGCAGTACTGGCGCAGCGAGATCCGCAAGGCCGGCGGCGACGTCTGGTTCGGCTGCGTCGGGTGCGGGGCGCTGGTGGACCGCGGGCGGATCCGCGGCGCGGTGGTGGCCACGCCCGCCGGACGCGGCGTCGTCCTGGCCGACGTCGTGATCGACGGCACGGGCAACGCCGACGTCGCCGCGGCGGCCGGGGCGCCCTTCATCCACACCGGCGGCGATTTCCTCTCCGTTCAGGGCACCGGCCTGCCGCCAAGGGCGCTGGGCGCCAGCTACACCAACACCGACTACACCTTCGTCGACGACGCGGACATGGTGGACATCTGGCGGCTGTTCGTCTCGGCCCGGCAGAAGTACCGCAGCGCGTTCGACCTCGGCCAGCTCATCGACACCCGCGAGCGGAGGCGGATCAAGGGCGAGGTCGTCGTTACGATCCTCGACCAGATGAACGACCGGACGTACCGCGACACCATCGGCATGTGCAAGAGCGACTTCGACATGCACGGCTTCCCGGTGCACCCGTTCTTCGTGCTCAGCCACCCGCAGCGCAAGAGCCTGACGACCTACATCCCCTACCGCTGCCTGCTGCCGGCCAAGCTGGAGGGCATTCTCGTGATCGGGCTGGGCATCAGCGTCCACCGGGACGCCCTGCCGGGGACGCGGATGCAGCCGGACATCCAGAACATCGGGTACGCCGCGGGCACGGCCGCCGCCATGGCCGCCAAGTCCGGCGGCATGACGCGCGAGATCGACATCCGGGCGCTACAGAAGCACCTCGCGGAGATCGGCAACATCCCCGCGTCGGCCGTCGCCGCCAAGGAGTCCTACCCGATGCCGGATGAGAGAATCGCCGAGGCCGTGCGGTCGCTGGCCAGCGACTACCGCGGCACGGCCGTCGTATTGGCCCACAGGGAGAAGGCCGTCTCCATGCTCGAGGAGGCCTACCGCCGGGCGGCCGACGAGAAGGCCAGGCGGATCTACGCGCACGTCCTGGCCGTCTGCGGGAGCAGCAGCGGCGTCGATACGCTCATCGCCGCCGTGAAGGCCGCCGAGAAGTGGGACCGGGGATGGAACTTCAAGGGCATGGGCCAGTACGGCTGGGCGCTCAGCCCGCTGGACCGGTGGATCGTCGCGCTGGGCATGGCCGGCGAGAAGCGGGCCGTGCCCGTCATCGTCGAGAAGCTCAAGATGCTCACGCCCGCCTCGGAGTTCTCCCACCACCGCGCCGTGTCGCTGGCGCTCGAGCTGATCGGCGAGAAGTCCGCGGCCGAGCCGCTCGGAGATCTGCTCGCCCAGGACGGCATGGCCGGCCACGCCATGCTCCAGCCCGCCGCGGGCAGCAATCGCTCGCTCCCCCTGCGCGAGATCATCATCGCCCGCGCGCTCTACCGCCTGGGCGACCACAAGGGCCGGGCCCGAAGATCGCTGGAGCGTTTCGCGCAGGACGTCCGCGGCCATTTCGCCCGCCACGCCAGCGCGATCCTCCAGGCGGGGAGGAAATGACACAGGGGGAGTTGACACCGCGTATGCTTTCGCGTATACTTAATCTGCACAATGGATCCGGAAGCGCGAGAAGCTCTGGCCGTCATTCAGCACTGCCTGGCCAGCGGCCGCTTTCGTGTCTTGGGCCACTTCCTTCATCGCATGGATCAACGTGGCCTGTTCTGGCCGGACATCCAGGCCGTCGTCGCTACGCCGTCGGACATCGAAGGTGACGGCGAGGACAAGTATGGCCGACCGCGGTGGGTGCTCAGCGGGAGTTCAACGGACGGCCTGAAGTTGACAGTGGTGTGCGTCTTGGACATCGATGAGCAGGGAGAAGTGACCGTTTTCATCACCGTCCATTGGGCCGAGAGGTGACCTGTGGCAACGACAACAGAGAGAACCAAGCGGACCGCTGGCGGTCCCAGGTCCCGCGGACCCTTGCAGCCGTCCGTCCCCTATGCCATGAGGCTGCCGGACGGGCGAACAGTGTTCGTGGAAGTCCCGGGGCGCATGGCAACGACTGACCGTGGCGGAGAAGTGGCATTCACTCCCGAAGGCGTGCGGCTCCTGGACCGCATCCGGGCCCTGGCCTCCAGCCTGGACTCGGCCCCCAGCCCGGCGTTTCTCGCCTCCCTTCGCCAAGCCGCCAGCCTCACCCAGGAGGAGCTCGGCAGGCGGATCGGCAGGGACAAGCTTACCATCTCGCGATGGGAACGAGGCACGATGCGCCCCAGTCGGGAATCGCTCCGGGAGTTGGCTGGCTTGTTCCGCAGGCTCAAGCGATCAGGTGTCGTCTTGCCGGGCTGATCGGCGATGAGTTCGCCGCCGGACCGCTGGGAGATCTGCTCGCCCAGGACGGCATGGCCGGCCACGCCATGCTCCAGCCCGCCGCGGGCAGCAATCGCTCGCTCCCCCTGCGCGAGATCATCATCGCCCGCGCGCTCTACCGCCTGGGCGACCACAAGGGCCGGGCCCGAAGATCGCTGGAGCGTTTCGCGCAGGACGTCCGCGGCCACTTCGCCCGCCACGCCAGCGCGATCCTCCAGGCGGGAAGGCGGGCGCCAAGGTAGCCTCGCGAGGCGAGCGCAACGCCGCACGCCACAGTCAGGGAGGGGTCCCCGGCTGGACGTGCCATGCCATCGACACCGGCGCTGTTTCCGACGCCGCTGAAATACCAGGGGAGCCCGACCCCTGATATGGGGCCAACCTACACGGCCACCGCGCTGGCGGTACGGATGTTCCTGGGGCGCTCCAGCGCACTCAGGGCGGCCGCAGCCTCCCTTGTCGCCTTGATGGCAACGTCCAGACGCCCAGCGTGCTCTTTCAGATCTCCGATCAGGGCGTTGCCTTCGTCATTCATGCGGCGGATCTCATCCTCCATGGAGGCAAGCTTCTCCGCCACATCCTTCAACTCAAGCTCAAGCTCCTTGATCTTGCACCCGAACTCACCCACAAGATCGCCACTCATGTCCGAGTCTCCTTAGCTAAGAGGCCCTGCCAGTTCCAAACGCCCGTTCTCAACCCGTCGTCCCCGAGTGCCTCGCCGCGAGCCGGTCCGCGACGCCATCAAACCGAGGGCAGCGGCAACATTCACTTTAGTAACACACGAATCAGGGCGTCCGCCAGAGGACATTCATGATTTGAAGCACCGGACTTTAGCTCGCTTTCCGCCGCTTTTTGGTTAATCCGTAGCCAAGAATCCGCCTCTGATTCAGCAACGAGAGAATCGCGTGGCAGGCGGGCGCATTCACTTCATGCGGCCCCAGCTTGGGAGGCCGATTAAGCCTTTAAAAAGTAACATTTTGCTTGACGACGGCTGGAGAATGCGCTTAATCGGTTAATATCCGGCGCAGGATGAACGCGGGATGATGATTCAGGGAGGAACTTAACCCAAGTCGCCTTCGCGGGAGGGCTCTCGATGAAGATGAAGACCTTCCATCAGCTCTTCAACGAGATCACGAGCTCGGCCAGGGGCAAGGAGGTGGCCGCCACCCTCGGCACCTCGCCGAGCTACGTCACCCAGATCCGCAAGGGAGACCAGATCCCCAAGGACGAGCTGATCGCCGTCATATCGCAGGCGTTCGCTCCCGACCGCCTGCCTGAGCTGCTGCTGGCTGCCCTCGTCGGGCGCCATGAGAAACGACGCTTCGGCCGCAAGGAGCTCAAGGCATCGGTCGATCAGGGGCTGCTGAGCCTTTCGTCGGCGATACCCTCCCCCGAGGCCGGGCGCGGCGGCGAGACGGGCCGCACGCTGGCTGATTTCCCCGAAGCCTTCTGTCCGCTGTGCGTCGTCACCGGCGACAAGCGCGAAGACCGCGGGGCCCACATCAGCGTTGCCGACTTCGGCGCCTATACGGCCACCCCGGCAGACACGCGCTGGATCGCAAACCTGGGCCTGCCCCGTGAGGTCGTCAAGCACATCGACAAGAACTTCCTGCTGCTGAGAAAGGAAAGGCTGATCGAGCGTTTTGCCGAGACCAATCTGCTCGTGATCGGCAGCCCGGCAGCCAACCACCTGGCGCGCCTCATCAACAGGAGCGCCCTGTTCCGCTTCAACTACAGCAGCGATGCTGACAGCGGCATTGAGGAGGTCATCAACAAGGCAAGGGGGTTGACCCGTGCCGAGCTGCCCGGCTACTACGAAAGAGACCGAGAGGAGCTCAAGCGGAGGATGCGGGCGCTCTTCACGGGCGGCATATTCGATCCGACCCACCGAGGAGAGTACGTCGCGGCCAAGTACGCGCAGATGGCCGGGCAGACCGCTTTGGACTTCGGCGTCCTCACGTTCGCCGCCAACCCGTATTACCAGACGAAACGCGATCGCGAAGGCAAGGAGAACGATCACAGGTTTGTGGCCATAATGGCGGCCGGCATCCACCACCCGGCGACGGCTCATGCCGTACGTCAGCTTGGACGCGACCAACGAGACAGAGGGGTTTTTGCCAGGCATCCATACGGAGGCGTGTTGCGGGTCGTGCTGGATCTGAACGTGCCTTTTGCTGAGCGAACCGAGGTGGCTCAATGCCTGTGGGAGGATGAGGCCGACAGCTCGCGACAGGAGTCCAGCGACCAGAAGGCCGCCCTGCTGAAGGAGCTCAAACGGATCGAGGAGCAGCTCGCCAAGGGGGGACTGAAGAACCTCGAGCTGACGGCCGAGCAGGCCCTGGCGTGCCGCGAGCTGATCGAGAAGCTCTGAAGGCGGCCGCGGGCTCGGCCGTCGCGGGGGCGCGGAGGCACTGCGGCCGGCGGCCGCGGGGGTACAATGTAGGGGGGGCTTACCAAACGTGACGAGAAAAGGCTTTGCAGCGGTGCGGGGGAATATGGACAATGTTAAGCTCCGGATGTTGTCTTGGACCAACCACCTTCCGGCGTTAGGCCGGACCTCGCCCCTCGGGCGAGGAGCGTTGAGGGAATCGAACGTATGACTCAGGTTACCGAAGACGTTGCCAAGAAGAAGCCGGCCGGCGCGCGACCCATGGTCATGATGGACGGCAATCAGGCGGTGGCCTACGTGGCGCACAAGATCAACGAGGTGATCGCGATCTACCCGATCACGCCGTCCAGCGGGATGGGCGAGCACGCCGACGCGTTCAGCGCCGCCGGCGAGAAGAACATCTGGGACACGGTGCCGTCGGTGATCGAGATGCAGTCGGAGGCGGGGGCGGCCGCCGCCGTCCACGGGGCCCTCCAGACCGGCGCGCTGACCACCACGTTCACGGCCAGCCAGGGGCTGCTGTTGATGATCCCGACCATGTACAAGATCGCCGGCGAGCTGACGCCCACGTGCTTCCACGTCGCGGCGCGGTCGCTGGCCTGCCAGGCGCTGAGCATCTTCGCCGATCACAGCGACGTGATGGCCGTGCGGCAGACCGGCTGGGGCATGCTCTCCAGCGGCTCCGTTCAGGAGGCGATGGACATGGCGTTGATCGGCACGGCCGCGGCGCTGGAGAGCCGCATACCGTTCGTCCACTTCTTCGAGGGCTTCCGCGTCACGCACGAGGTCTCGAAGATCGAGCAGCTCGCCCGCGAGGACATGCGGGCCATGATCGACGACGAAGCGGTGCTGGCCCACCGCGGCCGCGCGATGAGCCCCGACCGCCCCACGCTCCGCGGGACCAGCCAGAACCCCGACGTCTTCTTCCAGGGCCGGGAAAGCTGCAACAAGTACTACCTCGCCTGCCCCCAGATCGTCCAGAAGGCGATGGATCGGTTCGCCTCCGTCGTGGGCCGGCAGTACCGGCTGTTCGACTACCTCGGGGCCCCCGACGCGGAGCGCGTGATCGTGATGATGGGCGGCGGCGCCGGCCCGGCCGAGGAGGCCGCCGAGGCCCTCATCGCCGCCGGCGAAAAGGTCGGCGTCGTTCGCGTCCGCCTGTATCGGCCGTTCAGCATCGAGCACTTCATCGGCGCCCTGCCCGAGACGGTGCGGCGCATCGCCGCGCTGGACCGCACGAAGGAGCCGGGGGCGCCCGGCGAGCCGCTGTACCTCGACGTCGTCAACGCCATGGTCGAGAGCGGAAAGGACATCAAGGTCGTCGGCGGTCGGTACGGCCTCAGCAGCAAGGAGCTCACGCCCGCGATGACCAAGGGCGTCTTCGACGAGCTCGCCAAGGACGAGCCGAAGAACCACTTCACCATCGGCATCCATGACGACGTGACCCACACCAGCATCGAGTACGACCCGTCGTTCTCCACCGAGGGGGACGACGTCGTGCGGGCGATGTTCTACGGCCTCGGGGCCGACGGGACGGTCGGCGCGAACAAGAACTCCATCAAGATCATCGGCGACGAGACGGACAACTACGGGCAGGGCTACTTCGTGTACGACTCGAAGAAGGCCGGCGCCATCACCGTCAGCCACCTTCGGTTCGGACCGAACGTCATCCGGTCGAGCTACCTGGTGGACCGGGCCAACTTCATCGGCGTGCACCAGTTCACGTTCCTCGAGCGCTACGACGTGCTGGCCACGGCCGTCGAGGGCGCCACGGTCCTGCTGAACGCGCCCTACCGGAAGGAAGAGGTCTGGGACAAGCTGCCGGAGAACATCCAGCAGCAGATCATCGACAAGAAGCTCAAGCTCTACGCGATCAACGCCTACGAGGTCGCCAAGGCCACCGGCATGGGCGCGCGGATCAACACCATCATGCAGACGTGCTTCTTCTACCTCTCCAGCATCCTCCCGCAGGCCGAGGCCATCCAGGCCATCAAGGCCAGCATCAAGAAGACCTACGGCAGGAAGGGCGACAAGGTCGTGCAGATGAACTACGCGGCCGTGGACCAGGCCGTCGCCAACCTCCACGAGGTCCCCGTGCCCGACGCGCCCTCCGGCGGGATCGCCAAGCCCCCCATCGTCGCCGACGAGGCGCCGGAGTTCGTCAAGAACGTCACGGCGAAGATCATGGCCGGCGAGGGCGAGAGCCTGCCGGTCAGCGCGATCCCCGAGGACGGCGTCTGGCCGACCGCCACCACGCAGTGGGAGAAGCGAAACGTCGCGCTGGAGATCCCC
>CAYRVX010000149.1:4814-14934 GCA_964427875.1 uncultured Planctomycetaceae bacterium | reverse complement strand
CTCCCTTCGTCCTGTCAGACCAGGATTTCCCGACCGCAACCGTCATTCGTCATTCTTCCGATCCGCAGCCGGTTCCTGCCCTTGGTGACCGCGAACTTCTCCAGCGTGACCCGCCGCCATTTGTCGGCGGTGACCTTGCCTTTCTGGACGACCTTGCCATCGGCGACGGCATTGTTCGTCCACGAGAAGGTCTGGCCGGGCTTGGGCCTGAACCGCTGGAGCCGCCGCGGCGTGACGTCGACCGTGCACTTCTCCGCGGGCGCCTGCTGCATGAGCGCGACGGTCATCTCCCACGCGGCGGGCTCGTCGACGATTGTCTTCGTTTCCCAGTACAGCCACCGGTTGGCGTGCCCGGAGGCGTCGCCGTCGTAGGGGTCTTTGCGTACGCGGCCCTCGCGCGTCTTGTACTCCTCGGGCTTGGCGAGCTTCCTGCCCGTGCCGGGGTCGCCGTCCAGGCTGCACCGCGTGAACGCCGGCAGCGACCGGTCCGTGCGGACGTCCAGGCGCAGCGTGCTGCCGGACGCGCCGGGTGCGGGCAGCGTGGCGCGGACGCCGTGGCCGCCGAGCGCCCAGTGGAACACGTGCGGCTGGCGGGCCTCCTGGAGCGCGCGGAAGTACTCCAGCGCCTGCGGCCAGCCGATGCCGCCGTCGTCCTTGCCGTTGCCGAAGCAGATCAGCGGCATGGAGACTTCCGGGTGCTCGCGGACCCACGCGGCGTCGTCGAAGTGCCCGAAGGCCGTCGCGCCGCTCTCGTGCTTGAGCTTCCATCCAAGGCGACCGAAGCACAGCTCGTAGGAGCCCAGGAAGTGCGGCGTTTCTGCCGGGGTGTGCACGCCCACCCACGAGGAGACCCACGCCACGCGGTCGGGGCGGTGCGTGCCGTAGACCGGCGCGCCCGAGCCGCCCATCGAGTTGCCCCCGCAGATCGTCCGCGTCCGGTCCACGCGGAACTTGCCGCATACCCACTCGAAGAAGGCGTCGCAGCGCGTCTGGGAGTAGGACCGCACGACGCCGGCCGACCACGGCCTCCACGTGCCGCTCGCCTCGTGGTAGCCCGTCCACCAGTCGTAGGGGATCTGGTTGGTGGAGATCATCATGCTGGTGGCCGGCGGGCACTGGTACCACCAGCCGTAGCCGCCGTTGAGGCTGCCGCCCCAGCAGTGAAACGCCATGCAGACGGGTGCGGGCCACTTGGGCTTCTCGGGCACGGCCACCAGGTAGTCGAACGGGCGGCTGGGCACGTTGCATCGCGGCGGGGCCTCCCAGCGGACGTAGTATCTCAGCGTCGGCTTCGGGCGGTACATGAACTTCTCGGGCCTCTCAGTGCGCTGGAGGATCAGCTCGCCGGGCCCGACCGTCTCGGCGACGGGCCCGACCGTGTTGCCTTCGCCGAACTGGTCGAGGTCCTCGGCGCCGTTGACCGCGGCCGTGACGGCGTACCATGCTCTGCCCGCCTTGGCGGGGTTGTGCGCGTAGATGCCCGTCCCCGGCGCGACGGGCCCTTTGCCCTCTTCCACCGCGTAACGAAGCGCGGGCTTGTCCTTCTTGGGGTAGACGCCGTAGTACTCGTCGTTCCAGCAGGTCAGCGGGCCGATCTCATCGACGAGCGTCGCCTTCCCGATGCTCGCCGCCGTGATCGCCTCGCCGGACCGGTAGATGCGGTACGTGATCTTCCGCTCGGCCGCCGCGAGCTTCTTCTTCGCGGCGCGGAACTGCTCGATGGTGACGTTCTGCTCCGTGATCGGCGGATCGACCTCCCGGAACGTCAGGATCGTCTGGCCGCCGCGATGTCGGGCCTTCAAGCCCGAGACGGCAGGCAGCTTGCCCTTCGCCTTGCCCGCGAAGGTCACCTCGAGCCCGGCCGTCCTGCCGTCCCAGCCGGGAAGGGAGTCGATCCGGAGCGTCAGCGTCTTGCCGGCCTTCAGCGCCGCCCGAACGGCCCCGGTGGCGTCGAAGCTCCGGAAGCGCGGGCCCATGAGCGGGACCTCCTTGTCTCCCGAAGTCACGGTCACCTTCTCCAGCGCCCTGCGGTCGTGGCCGTTGAAGACGTCCCGCTTCGGGCGGAAGACGGCGCGGTGCACCTCCGCCCGGCCGACGGCCGAGAGGTCGGCGGTGACGGCCTTCCCGGCGATCTTCATCGTCCCGGGATATGTGCAGCCGGCGCCCGTGCCGAACGTGGCCGTCGCGGCCGCCGGCACCGGGTCCGCTGCCGCCAAGCTCAGACCGACGGCTGCAAGAAGAACCCGCCCCATGCGGACCGGCTCACGGAGGCAGATCATGTCTTCTCTTCCCTTTCTCGCGTCACAAGAGCGGCAAGGGTACCGGCTGGTGCGTCTCGTAGCATTCCAGGGCGGCGAAGACCACCTCGTGCGTCCGGACGGCGTCCTCGAGGTTGCAGTGCGATTCCCTCTCGCCGAGGATGCAGTCGACGAAGTGGTCGATCTGGCCCTGGAAGGGATGGTGGGTCACGTCGGCGCTGTCCGGCAGGACGGTGGGGAGCTTCACCCAGCCGGTCTGGCCGGGGTACTTGTGCGACCAGATGCGGTTGTTCCGGATCGTCCCCTTCTCGCCGAAGACCTCCAGCGGGAACGTGTACGGCTGGACGCACTCGAAGTTGACGCCCACCTTGCCCAGCACGCCGTTGTCGAAGCGGACCAGGGCGATCTCCAGCCCGTCGTATTCCATGGGAGGCGCATCGTACCACCCGTTGGTCGTGTGGTCGTACTGGCGCTCCTTGCCCTTGCGCCGGCCGCCCGAGTAGGCGAACACCTCGGTCGGCGTGGCGGCCTGGAACTGCTCGCGACCGGCGAACCAGCGCAGCGCATCGACGGCGTGACAGCCCCCCACGAGGAACGCGCTGCGCCCGGTCTCCGCGCGGCGGGCGTCGTCCCAGCCGCTCCACCAGCCCCCGCAGTAGTGCTGGTAGGCCGTCTCCACGCAGTAGACCTCGCCGACCACGTCGTCGGCGATCATGGCCTTGAGCGTCTCGAACAGCGGGTTCCATCGCAGCACGAAGCTGACGACCGTCTTGACCTTCGCCCGGCGGACCGCGTCGCGCATGGCGCGCAGCTCCTCGAGGTCCATCGCGACGGGCTTCTCGATGACGATGTGCTTTCCGGCCTCGGCGGCGGCGATCGTGTTGGCCGCGTGAACGTGCTGCGGCGTGCAGACGGCCACGACGTCCACGCCGTCATGTGCCAGCGCCTTTTCGTAGTCGTCGTAGCACTCGACGCTCAGGTCGAACTCCTCGGCCCTGCGCCGGGCCGATTCGAGCTTCCGGCTGGAGATCGCCACGACCTCCGTGTGCGGGTTGTTCTTGAAGGCCTCGATGTGCTGCGTGGAGACCCACCCGGCCCCGTGGATCAAAACGCCGAGTTTTCGCTTTGACATGTTCACGTCCTCCGCATCGGGTTACAGGCGCCACGGCGGCCGCATCGCGTAGGCGAGCAGCCGGTTCGCCTCGTCGTCGTTGAGGAAACGCTGCGTCTTCGGATCCCACCGCAGCTTCCGTTGGAGCTTCAGGGCGATGCCGCCGATCAGGCTGGCGGTGGTCGATCGGTGGGCCACCTCCGCGGGAGTGATCGTCCTGGCCCGCGTCTTGACGCAGTCGAGGAAGTTGCGGATATGACCGGGGCTCCGGTAGAGGTGCGTCTCGTTGGGCCCGAGGCGCGTGCGGAGCAGCGACCTCGGCTCGGCCGCACAGTCGTGCCGCGTGAAGACCCACCCTTCGGTGCCCTCGAACCGCACGCCGTGGCGGTTCTTGCCGGTATCGGTCAGGATGAGGTGCACGCCGTTGGGGTACTCGTAGTCCAGCCGGTAGGTCATGACCGTATCGAACAGGCCGTCGGCGGGGAACACGCCGCGGCCCTCGACGCTGACCGGCCCGGTCAGCTCCGTGCCCATGCCCCAATGGGCCAGGTCCATGTCGTGGACGGCGTGGCCGGCGACCCATCCGGCCTTGCTGTAGTCCGAGATGAAGTACCACCCGTGGCCGAACACCCTCGACCGCGTGAACGGGGCCCACGGCGCCGGGCCTAGCCAGAGGTCGTAGTCGAGGCCCTCGGGCACGGGCTGAGGCGGGTGGTGACCCGTCGCGCCGCCCGGCGGCGAGCCGACCTTCACCGTATGCAGCTTGCCGATCCGCCCGTTGCGGACCAGCTCGCACGCCGCTCGCACGGCCCCGATGCTCTTGAGCTGCGTGCCATGCTGGAAGACCGCGCCGTAGCGTTTCACGGCCTCGACGAGCGCCCGGCCCTCGGCGACGGTGTTGCCCAGAGGCTTCTCGCAGTAGACGTCCTTGCCCGCCTTGATCGCCGCGATCGCCAGCAGCACGTGCCAGTGGTCCGGCGTGGCGATAGCCACCGCGTCGATGTCGTCGCGGGCGAGCAGGTCGCGGAAGTCTCGGTAACTGCTCGCAGCCGGGAGCTTCAGTGCGCTGCGCAGCTTCTCCCGCGACCGTGCCCAGACGTCGCAGACAGCCACGCGCTGGGCGTCCTTGCAGCTTCCCAGGCCGCCGCAGATCGCCTTCATCCTTCCCCCGGCGCCGATGAGCCCTACGGTGATGCGTTCGCTCGGGGCGGCCGTCCCCGCCAGCCCCAGCACCGACGGGCGAACCACGTACGGAAACACCGCTGCGGCCGAACCTGCCAGGAACCTGCGACGGGACATCCCCGCGCCGCCGTGGGATAGCCGTCTCACCTGGCCTTCTCCTTCTGCCCGGCGGCGGGCGCCCGATTGTACGCCTTCCACGCCTCGGCGAGCTGCTCGTCGCTCGCGGCGCCGCGGCGGATCCAGAGGCGGTACCTCAGGACCAGCGGCTTGTCCTTCGACAGGGCGAACTTGCCGCCCTTGGCGGGGAAGGTCGGCTGGAGCCAGTCGATCTTGGGGAACCGGACCCACTCGCCGGGGTAGTCCGGGTTGGCGGCGTGCTCGAGGATGGCGATGGCCACCGGGCCCTTGCCGCCCTTGGGTACGCCGACGATCTGGCCCCAGTTGCCCCGCGGCCTGGCCCCGGGCGGATCGGTGTGGTGGGCGATCTTCTGCCCGGCGTGCAGCGTCGTCCGCATGTTCAGGCCGCCGTAGAGCGTCTGCCCGCGCCGCGCGACGGCCACGCCGTCGACCAGGGCCGTGAAGCGAAACTCCAGGTCCACCAGGCGCCCGCCGTCGCCGTCGCCTCGATGCACGCGGATGACGGCCCGCTCCCTGACGATCGGCTCGGTGTCGCCCCATTTCCAGGTGCTCTCGGCCTCGATGGTCGCTTTCGCCGTCCCGCCCTCGGCGCGGACCAAACGTGACGGCCGCGCGAAGACGCCCTGAAGGGCGTGCAGGTCGCGCTTCTCGCCCTTGTAGTACACCTCCGGCCAGGCCCAGTAGATGCCTCGATGGTGCGGGTGGTCGCCCGGGTAATCGACCGTCAGCATCTCGCCCCCGGGGCCGTACAGCGGGTGGATGTAGTCGCCGCGGGCCTCGGCGTACTTCCTGCCCTTCACGCGGGCAGGGACGGGGACCGTGGCGAAGTTGTACCGCAGCACGGGCGAGTTGTCCTGGGCGACGTCGACCCGGCCGTGCTGCTTGTCGTATCGAGCGGTCACGGCGCCCGCGCCGCGCCCCCCGGCCGCGAGCAGACACGCAGCCAGAACAAGACCCAGGCGCCGGACCACGCTTTCGCAGAATACCGTCATGCCGTCTCTCCCTGCTCGGGGATCGGGATATCTGTGCGGTCGCTGCTCAGTTTACTCATTCCCCTGGGACGAATGCACGCCGGTGACCCAGAAGAACGCGCGGGGCAAGCCCCGCCGCTAAACGCTCCGCACGTCGAACGTCCAGTGCCTGGCCCGGGGCTCGCCGTTTAGCGGGCCGGCTTGCCGGCCGCGTTTGCCTTCACCGGCGAAAACGCCATCGACGTCTGCATCGGATAATCGCACGTACACCCGCTGGACGCCTCCGGCACGAGCACGAGCCCGGCGGCAGGGATGATATTGATGAAGCACCCCGGGCGGCTGACGGCGTTGAGGCGCCTGGCCCCGCCGTCCGGGCGCAGGTCCCACATCCACGGGTTCGCACCTCGCCAGAACAGGCAGTGCGCCGAGGCCGAGAGGTTCCCGCACCCGTGCCCGTGACGCGAAAACCGCCAGCCCTTCACCGGCTCGCCCGTGTGCAGCTTGTACGCCAGCGGCCAGGCGTAGACCGTATCGCCCACGATCGTCGGGTGGCGGTTCTGCTCGCCGTGGCCGCCCTTGGGCTTGAAACCCGTATTGTGCGACCGCTGCCAGCGATCGGTCCCCGTGGCCGCGTCGATGCCGTAAACCCAGTACCACAGCCTCTTGTCCACGTACCGGTTGCCGCTGAGGACCAGCATGCCGTCGGCGTAGCTGAGGTAGACGATGTGTTGGCAGTTGCTCAGGTCGAGCTCGCGTTTCCAGGCGACGCGGCCGGTCTTCAGGTCCAGCGCGACGAGGTAGTTCGGCCCGGGCAGGAACGTCCGCATGGTCATCCGCCCGAGCGGATCGGCCAGGGCCGCGGGGGCGTGGCTCTCGACGAAGTACACCCGCCCGCCGCCGACGGCGATACTCGTGTTGACGACGACGCCCGACCGGTACGTCCAGCGGCTCGTGCCGCGGCGGGCGTCGATTGCGAACAGATAGTCGCTCGTGACGAGCTTCATGTTGTCGTACCAGAGGGCGTTGTCGGCGTCCCAGCTCGTCTCGGTATAGGTGGCCTTGGCCTTGCGTCCGCTGGCGACGACCAGGTCATCCGCACGGGCCAGATAGCCCCACAGCCGCTTCTCGCCGGGGACGCACTGCGGCATGGTGTGCGCCAGGCGGCGCCGCCCGTCGCGAACGTCGAGGGCGAGGCACTTCTCCTGGACGGCGACGTAGAGCAGCTCGTCGTCCACGGCCATGGAGCCGCAGTCGAGGAACACGCCCAGCCGGCGCGAGTCGGGCACGGCCGCCTTCCACAGGATGGTGCCGTTATAGGCGTCCATGGCGAAGACGACCTGATCGCCGGGGACGAACAGCCGCCCGTCCTTGCACAGCGGCGGCGTGCTGCGGTGGTGGCGGTCGATCATGTCTCGCGGCCCGGGGCGCCCGAACCACTGGAGCGCCATGGGCGGGCCCACCACCCGGTCGCCGCTGCACGCCGTGTTGCCCGGATCGCCCCACGTGTGCGTCCACTGGCCCGCCCCGTCCGGCAGCTTGCGGCGGACCGCCTCGCGGAGCCCGTCATCGAGGAATGCCGCGCCTCGCCCCGGCCGCAGGACGCGCAGGGCCTCCTGGCGGGACAGGGGGAGCTTCCCGGCGAGAGGGTCGCGTGCGACGAGGTTGAACAGGCCGTCGGCGTAGGGCAGCTTGTCCGGCCGGCCGTGGTGGACGACGACCCGGCTGCCGTACAGCCCGGCCGCGTCGAGCAGGTCCCGCGCGGCGGCGACCTTCTTCGCGTCCGGCTCGCGGAGGACGATCCGCATTTCCGTCCGCCCGGCGAGCTCGCGCGCGAGCAGCCCGCCGGCGCCGAGCACCAGGCAATATCCGCGGCTGACGCCGGCCGTCTGAACGATCCGTTCGGCGGCTTCCGCGCAGCGGCGTCGGCCGGCGGCCGCGCCGGGGTCGGGCTCGGCGGGCCCGGGCGGCTTGGCGGCCGCCGGCGGGGCGGCTTCCGGCGTGAAGCAGTAGATGCACCCCTCGTCCGTTGCGACGAGGAGCCGCCCGCGTGCGGCGGCGAGCGAATAGGCCCTGCCCTCGACCCGCGCCGACCAGATCGCCCGGCCGTCTTCGGCGCTGAAGGCCGCCACCTTCCCGTCGCCGCCGAGGATGTCCGTTTCGCCTGCCGTGATGCGCGAGTAGGGGTACTCCAGGATCGGCAGGGGGGCCGTGGGGTCCTTCCCGCGGCGGTCGCGCTTCGACAGCACGGCCTTCTTTGCGCTTCGCCCCGTGGGGCTGGAGAGCCGCCCGTACCTTCGGACCAGGTATCCCTGCGTCGAGGCGTCGATCCGCTCGACGGCGATCTTCCCGCCGGTGCGAACGTCCACCGCGGCCCGGTAGACTCCCTGCTCGGGAAACAGGCCGGCGCAGAAATGCGCGACGTCGTCGGTGACGAGGACGCCCGTGCGGACGGGCCAGGTGCTGATGATCCGCTCGTTGCCGGGGATTCGCCTCTCTTCCGGGGCCGCACGGTACTTCCACAGCAGCGACCCGTCGGCGGCGCGGAGACAGTAGACCCAGCCGTCGTCGGAGCCGAAGAGGATCTTGCCGTCGGCGACGGTCGGCGCCAGTCGGACCGGCCCCTCGGTGAAGAACGACCACCGCGTCCTGCCGGTGCGGGCATCGAGGCAGTAGACCTTGTCGTCGGCGGAGGACCCGAAGAAGACCGCATCGCCCACGGTGACCACGTGAAACGCCCGGTCGTAGACGACGAGGGGTCGGAGGTCGAACCTCTTGTGCCAGTAGTCCTGCCGGGCCGGCGGGGGCCAGGCGGGCCTCGGCGCGTGACGCGCCCGGTGCACCCACCTGGGGTGAAGCGGCAGCCTCAGCGGCCCCGGGGCCGTGCCGCTCCGCTGGTTGTCCCGCAGGTACGTCGGCCAGTCGGTTACGACGTCCGGCCGCGCCGGCTCGATGTCCGGAAAGAGCTTCCTGCGCGCGTTGAACAGCCCGCGGACCTCCGCCGCCGTCAGGGCGCGGTCGTACACGCTGACCCGCTCGATGCGCCCGGCCATCGAGTGAATCTCGTTGTCGTCGCGATAGGCGGCGAGGGTATAGAACGCCCGGGGCGGGTAGAGGATCGGTCCCTGCTGGGCGTCCGAGCGGGCGGCGAGCCGGCCGTCCACGTAAAGCTTCTGCCGGCGCCCGTCGTACGTGCCCGCCACGTGATACCAGTAGCCCCTCTGGAGCGGCTGGGGCGCCGTCAGGTAGGTCAGCCGCCCCGCCTTGGCCGTGGCGACGGCGAAGCAGAACCTGGCCTTTCTGCTGCCCAGGAGCCAGCCGCGCTCGTAATTGCCGTTGTCCTGGAGCGCGCATACGAAGCCGCCCCAATCCCCCGTCTTGTCCAGCCGGACCCACGCCTCGGCCGTGATCGCCTTCGTCGGCAGGCGTGCCGCGGCGATATCGTCGGTGATGCCGACGCGATGGCCCGCCTTGCTGTTGCCGTCCACCAGCAGCGCCCGCGGCGCGTCCTTGCTGAACCGCACCGGCCCGACGACCGTCGCGCTGAGCGGCCCCGCAAGCGGCGGGAACGTATTGCCGCGCACGCGCGACGCGTCGAGCTGCCACCGCGCGATCAGCCCCGTCTCGGCCGCCCGGAGCTCGCTCGCGCCCATCACCACCAACGAAACGATCACAGCGAAGCGCGCTTTCCGCGCGCGAGAACAATACCCGCCGCCACTCATCACGATACTCCCATGCAGCCCAAAGCCCACGGACTGCGGTCCGTGGGTCTCGGCGCAGTTCCAATCCTCCCCGCGTCCGCCGCCAAAGACCTTCAGACCTGCGAGTACGCCGTCGGGCGCAGGACCATGTTGGTGATCCTCGAGACGGTGTCCCTGTAGGCCGGGTCGCGGCTGATCTTCTTCCAGTCCGGATGCGCCATGAACTTCTTCCAGCCGGCCTTCTGCGCGTCGGGGTCGTCGAAGCCGATCATGTACGTCAGGTTCGGGATCTTCGTGCCGGTCAGCGCCTCGCCGAAGAACACCGGGTTCATGCCGCACTTGCGGAAGATGGCCACCTCGCCGGCGGTGTTGAACATCTCGATCTTCTTCTGGTTCCGCTCGACGCTGTGGGCCTCGTAGATCCGCAACTGGAAGAGGCGGGTATCCTTCTTCGAGGGCACCTCCACCTTGGGCACGGCGTCGAAGGCCAGCAGCACCGAGCTCTCGATGCGCTGGTAGAGTGGGTCCTTCTTCGGCAGCTTCAGGAATGGCCGGCCGTCGGCGAGGTACTGCCTGTCGGCCAGCAGCCTTGCCCGGCAGGTCACCAGCAACTCGGCCGACTTGTGCGGCAGGAGGACGTGGAGGTCGTAGTCGTCGGCCTTCTCGCTCTGGAATGCGCCGACGGGCTTGACGCCGGCGCGGTTCCACGCGGGCACCGCCGCCGTGGCGAGGAACTCGTCGAGCCGCTTTCTCCGGGCCTCC
>CAYRVX010000149.1:0-4714 GCA_964427875.1 uncultured Planctomycetaceae bacterium | reverse complement strand
CCTTGTTCGGCGGCGAGGTGTCGGCGGCCGGGGCGGTCCGCGCCAGGCCGGCCGCTCCCGCGGCGCACGCCCCCGCCAGGAAGTCTCGTCTTCTCATGCCTCTCTCCTTCTAGGGACTGCCGATTGCGGCCGCAGACAATGTAGCGATTCATGCCAACCCGCCATACGCTTTTTTCGAAAACGATGGCACCCGCCGCTGCGGCGGTGGATCATGAGCGCGGGAGGAGCGCGATGATGAACGCACGTGCAGCGGCGTGGACCCTGGCGACGATACTGGGCGGTCTGACGACCGCGGCTGAGGCACAGGAAGGCCCGCTATCGGCGTTTCACGACCTGTGGACGCGCGAGCCCCAAGCGGGCTCGGTCGCCGTGGACGCAAGCCAGCGGCCGGAAGGCCGGTTGAAGGCGCCCAGCGTCCGTGTCGAGCATCGCGGGCAGAGGGACTGGTGCCTTACCTCCCGCGAGCGGCTCAAGGTGGCCGAAGGCGACATACTGGAGATGAGCGCATGGCTCCGCGTCCGCGGGGCCGGCGGCGCGGCCATCAGCCTCGTCACGTACGACGCGGCCGGGAAGGTCGTCGAGTGGATGTGCGGCCCGGCCGAGGCGCGCAAGGGAGGCGACTGGCGCCGCGTGCGGAGCCGCCTGATCGTCCCGCGAGGCGTGGCGTCCGTCGTCCCGCGGCTGACCGGCTCGGGGAAGGCCACCGTCTGGATGCAGCAGTTCACCTGGCAGAAGGCGGGAAGCGTGAAGGACATGATCGACAGGGACCTGCCCGGGCGCGTGACGGCCGCGAACGACGCGATCTCCGTCACGTTCAACACGGCCGCCGCGGCGCTGGAGGTGCTGGACCGCCGCACGAAGCGCGCCTGGCGGCAGGTGGGGCTCGGCAAGATGATCGTGCTGAAGTGCCGGAAGGTCGCCGGCGGGCTGGACGCCAGGCTGCTCCACACGGCCGGGTCGCTCGAAGTCGCCCTCAAGCTGCGCCTCGACGGCGACGGCCCGGAGCTCACGCTGGCCCTGGCGGCCGAGGGCCCGCTGCACCGGCCCATCCAGTTCCCCGGTCCGTTCGTGACCAAGACCGGCACGTACCTCGTCGTGCCGATGAACGAGGGGATCTCCTATCCCGTGGACGACAAGACGATCCGCACGTTCCGCCTGATCGCCTACGGCGGCCACGGCATCTGCATGGCCTTCTGGGGCGTCACCGACGGCGAGGCCGGGCACATGGCCGTCATCGAGACGCCCGACGACGCGGCCATCCGCCTCCGCCGCACCGGCGGCCTGCTCTGCGCCGCGCCGGAGTGGGAGCCGCAGACCGGCCGCTTCGGCTACGAACGCCGCCTGCGATACGTCTTCTTCGACCGCGGCGGGCACGTGGCCATGTGCAAACGCTACCGGGCGCATGCGAAGAAGGTCGGCCTCCTCAAGACGCTCGCCGAGAAACGAAAGGAGGTCCCCGCCGTCGATCGGCTCGTCGGGGCCGTCAACGTCTGGTGCTGGGACCGCGACGCCGTGGGCATCGTCCGGGAGATGCGGGCCGCGGGCATCGAGCGAATCCTCTGGAGCAACCGCGGCCGCCCCGCCACGATCCGGGCCATGAACGAGATGCCCGGCGTCCTGACCAGCCGCTACGACATCTACCAGGACGTGATGAACCCGGAGAACTTCAAGCACCTCCGCGGCGTTCACCCGGACTGGACCACGGAGGCCTGGCCCGCCGACCTGATGCTCGATGCCGCCGGCGAGTGGCGCCGCGGCTGGCGGGTCCGCGGCAAGGACGGCAAGATGTACCCCTGCGGCGTGCTCTGCGACAGGCTCGCGCCGAAGTACGCCGAGAAACGCGTCTCGGCGGAGCTGAAGACCCACCCGTACCGCTGCCGGTTCATCGACACGACCACCGCCTCGCCCTGGCGGGAGTGCTACCACCCGGACCACCCGATGACGCGCAGCGACAGCCGCCGCTGGAAAATGAAGCTGCTGGAGCTGATTTCGAGCAAGTTCAAGCTCGTCACCGGCTGCGAGACCGGCCACGACGCCTCCGTGCCGCACGTGCACTACTTCGAGGGCATGCTGTCCCTCGGCCCCTACCGCGTGCCCGACGCCGGCCGGGACATGGCGAGAATATGGGACGAGGTGCCCGAGCGCGTCGCGAAGTTCCAGCTTGGCCACCGCTACCGACTGCCGCTGTGGGAGCTGGTCTACCACGACTGCGTCGTGGCCCAGTGGTACTGGGGCGACTACAACAACAAGCTCCCGTCGCTGTGGCTCAAGCGCGACCTGTTCAACGCGCTCTACGGCACGGGGACGATGTTCATGTTCCGCCGCGACTACTGGCGGAAGAACAAGGCGCGATTTGTCCAGAGCTACCAGGCCGCGTGCCCCGTCGCCCGCGCGACCGGCTACGCCGAGATGACCGACCACCGCTTCCTGACCGCCGACCGCGACGTCCAGCAGACCGTCTTCGCCAACGGCACCAGGGTCACCGTCAACTTCGGCGACAAGCCGTACTCGGAGAAAGGCCTGAAGGTCGCGCCCATGGGTCTCCACGTATCCGGGATCGGGCGGGCCTCATCGGCAGTGTCCCGCTGACCGCCCGCCCTCTTCCCGCCAGCCTCTGCTTGGGTTAGAATCCGCCCGTTTCATCGTTTTGGCATTCAAGGAGAAGCCATGACCTCACTTCGCGTCGGATTCATCGGCACCGGCCCCAAGACGGACAAGCCCGGCCGTCTGGGCTACGGGATGGCGCATCAACACGCGGCCGCCTACCTGGCCCTGCCCGCCGACGAGGTGCAGCTCGTGGCCTGCTGCGATCTGTATCGCGACCGCGCGGCCACGTTCGCAAAGCTGTACGGCATCGGCCCCAACGCCGTCTACACCGACTATCACGAGATGCTGGCCAGGGAGAAGCTGGACATCGTCAGTGTCGCCACCTGGCCGGACGTTCACGCCCAACTCGTGATCGACACGGCCAGGGCCCGGCCCAAGGGCATCTTTTGCGAGAAGCCGATGGCCTACACCTGGGGCGACTGCAAGCGGATGGTCGCCGCCTGCGAGCAGAACGACGTCAAGCTGGCCTTCAACCACCAGCGCCGCTACGGCAGGCCTTTCCGCCTGGCCAGGCAGCTCATCGAGCAGGGCGCCGTCGGCAAGCTGCTTCGCGTCGAGTTCGGTGCGGGCAACCTGTACGACTACGGCTCCCACAACTTCGATCTCTCGGGGTATCTGGCCGGCTGCACCCGCGGCAAGTGGGTCCTCGGCCAGATCGACTACGCAGAGTGGAACCTCGTCTTCGGCACGCACAACGAGAACACCGCTCTGGCCTATTGGGAGTACACCAGCGGCGTGCAGGGCTTCGCGGCCACGGGCCGGTGCAGCGACTTCGTCGGCTGCCACAACCGCGCCGTCGGCGCGGACGGCGTGATCGAGATCGGCCCGCGCGATCCGGCCGCGGAAGACCGGCACCTGCGTTACCGCGTCTTCGGCAAGGGCGACTGGCAGTACGTCGACACCGACGGCGAGCACTGCCACGGCCCGGGCTACATCGAGCGGGCGGTTGCCGACTTCATCACCTGCACCAAGGCCGGCACCGACAGCGAGGTCAGCGGCTTCAAGGCCCTGGACGGCACCGAGATCATCTTCGCCATCTGGCATTCCGCCCGCATCCGCGGCATCGTGGAATTGCCCCTCCACGCCGACGACAACGCCCTGGCCGGCATGGTCAACACCGGCGACGTGCGCCCGCGGTAGACGCGCCGGGTCCGCATTGCTCCACGAACCGGCTGCTGCGACGGCATGAGAGAGTACGGGGATGGTCAGCCTGCTGACGCGCCAAGGACCGGCCGGCTCGGCGCGTGGTCCTGGCTTGATGGAATTCCGTTCCATCACCTGTTCGAGCAGGAGGCGAGATGAAGCAGAAGCAACCGCGTGCTGTCCTCCGGCTGGCGGGCATTCTCTGTTGGGGCTGCCTTCTGCCTGGCTGCGAGGAGTCCGACAAGGCAACTGGTGGGCCCCACTCTGGAGACGTGACCAAGGCCGCCGTCCCTCCGAAACGGACGGTCGCACGAGAAACGGCACCGGCCTCCCCGCCGATCGTGGCTGCGGCGCGTGGGCAAGTTGGCAAGACAACGATCTACGACCCCTCTTACCTTCGGCTGGACTACCCCGGCGGCGACGTCCCTATCGAGAGGGGGGTGTGCACAGACGTTGTGGTTCGGGCTCTCCGGGATGCCCTGGACATGGATTTGCAGAAGCTGCTGCATGAAGACATGAAGGCCGCCTTCTCGAAGTACCCGAAGCTATGGGGACTCAAGAGACCGGATCCGAACATCGATCATCGCCGTGTTCCCAACCTGCAACGCTACTTGCAGAGGAAGGGGTGCTCGATCACAGTCACGAAGGAGAAGCGCGATTACCTGCCCGGGGATTTGGTTACCTGCACGGTGCCCCCAAACCGGCCCCACATAATGATCGTGAGCGACAGGAAGACCGGAGAGGGCATTCCCCTTGTGATTCACAACATTGGAGATGGAACGAAGGAAGAAGACCGGCTGTTTGAGTTCCCTCTGACGGGGCACTATCGCATCAGAACAGAGGGCTCGAACCATGACATCGAGCACGACCGGTAAGGCCGCTGCGGCCTTGCTGGCGGCTCAGGCGCTAAGCTCGACTTCTGCCGTTTTTTCGGTGAGCTGCGCCGGGCAGGCACAGCAGATTC
>CAYRVX010000148.1:0-14968 GCA_964427875.1 uncultured Planctomycetaceae bacterium | reverse complement strand
CCCCCCCCGGGATCATCACGAGGGCCCCGCGCCTCGCACGATCGACCGTCAGCGGCAGTCGAACAGCCGGCTGTCGGTCGGCCCGAACCAGCCGATGCCGGCCTCGGCGGGTGAGCCGCCGTAGGGGTTGTGGGAGGTCCCGTCGCTGGAGAACGTCATGGACTCCTCGCTGGCGTGGGCGTCCAGCCAGGCGACGTTGGCCTTGCCGAGGTGGCGGAAATGGATGGAGGGAACCGGGCGGCCGCCGCCCAGCGGGCGCGTCGGCGACTCGCAGAAGGAGTACTCGATCAGCTCGCCGACCAACAGGGCCGTGTCCGTGAAGGCCACCGTCTCGTGCGGCCTGGGAAAGGCCTCGACACGGTTGCCCCTCTGCTGCCAGTCGTTACCGGCCCGTTTATACTCGCCGCCCCGGATGCGGACGACGTGGCAGCCGACGAAGCTGCTGTTGTAGCCGTACCCCCCGCAGCCTCGCTCGAAGCCCGTCGGGGCGCCCGTGAACGTCGGACAGCCCTTGACGATGTGCCTCGGCAGGTACGCACTCAGCGGGCCGCCTTCCCTGCTGAAGGGCTGCCGCCAACTGTCCCGCCGGCCGAACCAGCGAACGTTGTTGATCCGCGGGTCGTTCCAGTTGCCCTTCGTCGGGGTCATGTACGGAGCGGCCGGGGCGTAATAGCCGCCCTGCTCCTGCGAGTATACCCGGTTGCCCAGTTGGAGCAGGCGGATGTTGCTCTTGCACACGGCCGACTGCGTGAGGTCGGTGGCCGCCGCGAGCGTCGGGAGGAGCATCGCGGCGAGTGTGCCGACGATGCCGACGACGACGAGCAGCTCGACGAGCGTAAAGCCTCGCGGCCGCCGCGGGCCGTCCGAGATGTGCCTGTCAGGATGCATTGCGTCTGCGTTTCAGCACGATGAGGGCCCCGACGGCCAGGATCATCAAGCCGGCGGGCCCGGGCAGCGGGTCGGCGGGACCGCCGGCGGCGGCCCTCGTGCCGAAGTTCTCCCGAAGGAGGAGGAAGTCGTCGCGATTCACGTACCCGTCCTCCGTGAAATCCCCGTCGGCCCACTCGAGGCCCGGCCCGTCGCCGAGATGCGCCTTCAGCGCCAGGTAGTCCAGATGGTCCACGTCGCCGTCCTCGTCGGCGTCGCCGGGAATCCGCTCGTCCTGCGGGTCGGCCGCGCCGTGGATCACGCTGATGGCGTCCACGTCCGCGCTGACCGGAAGATACCGCTGCTCCAACTGGTCCGGCGAAGACATGTCGAAGGAGCCCCAGGCGTCGTAGACGCGGTTGCCGTGGCTGTCGAGCTCGCTGCCGTCGCCCAGCACGTCCACGAGGCGGACGTAGCGGATCTCGTCGAGGTCCACCCGCCCGTCGAGGACCTCCGGCGCGTCGTGGAGGTCCTCCAGGTCGAACGCGTCGCCGCCGGCCTCGGCGGGGTCGAACGGGTCGAGGCCGTTGTACGGGTCGTTCGCGTCGGCGCAGACGGGCGTCACCCCGGCGAAGCCGCTGACCAGGAACGGGTCGATGCCGCCGAACGGATGGCCGGGGTCCGCCGCGACGCACCACGTCGGGAACTCGGCGAAGTCCGTCCCATTGCTGCTGACCCGCACGCGGATCAGCTCGGCGAACATCAGCCCGATGGGGCCCGGACCGGTGGTTACGATGAAGGGGTTCTCGAAGACGATGAAGTCCGCCCCCGACCCGTTGGCGATGACCAGCCCGTCGTCGAAGCCCAGCGTGATGGAGCCCTGCCGGCCCAGTGTCACCACGTGGTAAGAGTTTTGGAAGGGCCCCCTGCCGCCGGGCCCGCCCAATGCCGCCGTCGGATCGTCGAACCAGTCGTTGCCGACGTTCGGGTCGTAACTGACAACGCGGGTGGCGTAGAAGTTCTCAGACCCCTCGGCCGGGCCGGTCGCAGCCGGCGCGAGCCAGCCGATCAGCAGCCCGGTCGCCACGGACCATTTCATTACGGCCTCTGGTCTCATCTCTCTCCTCACGCAAAGGCCCCGGGAGGGGCGCCCGGCCGCTATTGTCTGCGGCGGCGGCGCAAGGCCGCCAGGGCCCCCACGGCAAGCACGCACACGCCGGGCGGCCCGGGAACCAGGTTGTCAAACGCGAAGTACGCCGGGGTGTTCATCCCGTACATGCCCACGTCGGAACTGGTCAGGGCAAACCCCACGGCCTTGACCTGCCCGAGGCCGCTGAGGTCCACCCAGGTCCATTCCGTCACGAGGTAGTCATCTTCGCTGTCCGGAAAGCGGTAGTCGGCAAGGTAGAGCTCCACCGAGCCGGTCGGGGACATGCCGACGTCGTAGCCGGTTATCGTCAGGAGGAACCAGTCCGGGTCGGTCCCGTCCGGGCCGCCGAACTTCCTGGCGAACGCATCGCCCTGCCTCATCGACCAGTAGGCGTAGGCACTGTTCGTGAAGTACCCACCGTCGATGGTCAACCCGCCGGAGGGGGCCAACTGGAGCGCCTGGGGGTCCCAACTGGCGACGTAGCTGACGGCGTAGTTCGCCGAGCCGCCCGCACCGGAGCCGGCCATGGCGGTATACTGGCCGGCCATCCCGGTCGAGTGGGTGTCCGTCCGGTTCGAGTAGGCAAAGCCGTACCACGAGAGGTACGTGGGATTGTAGTTGTTCGGGTACCACGCCAGGCCGCTCGTGAAGCCGCCGGACAGGTCGCTGCCGTCCCAGTAGCTTTCCGCCGGCAGGGAAAGGTCCTCAAAATCCGAGCCGGCGCCGCCCGCGGGGGGCGTCCCGGCGAGCATCAGGCATGCCGTGCTGATCAGCAGTTTCTTCATGTCTTCCTCTTCCAGGCAAAGGGCCTCTTGGTCACTGCAATTCCTCGGTGCGGTCTGTCCTCTTCGGCGTTGGGCTCCTTTCCGATGTCGTGCGGACCCTTTGCGACGGGCTGCCGGCCCGGGCGCAAGGCGAGGCAGCCGGCAACCTGGCGGGAAATGCATCGTCCCCCGCGGAAGGCGAGTCGAACGGAGCCTGCGCCACCGAACCGCGGGCGGAGACAGCAAAAGCCCCGGTCTCCGCGATTCAAAGCCCGGGGCACCCGCAACTCGGTGGTCCCGTCCGGCCGATTGACTCGCGGAGGCCGAACCAGGTTGGTTGCAGGCAGGTCTTCTGGCTTCCGGGTCGTTCTCTCGCCGCGCCTTCCCACTGCGACGACACATCACAGCAGTGGCCTTTGCGGCAGTCGTCTCCGGTCACAGCGGCGCGTCCGCGGCCGACTTTCACGGCCTTCCCTCTTGCGCCCGCCGTTCGGCGGACAACCTGCAACGAATCCCTATTACCCCCTCCAGAAGGCCCTGTCAAGCGAAAGCCGGAGGTTTTCGCAAGAAAAGCCCTGCCGGCGGCGGCGCCTACTCGTCGGCGCCGCCGCGAAGCGCCCGCGCGCAGGCATCGACGAGCTTCTCAGCCAGCGCGTCGATGTCCTCGCCCGCGCGGAGGCCGGCGGCGCGTGCGTGGCCGCCGCCGCCGAAGCCGGCGGCCACCTGCGAAACGTCCACCGCCCCGCGGCTGCGAAGGCTCACCCGCGTGCAGTCGCCCGTCTCCACCAGCAGCATGGCCACCTCGACGCAGCCCATCCGCAGCGCCTCGTTGACGAAGTTCTCGGTCTCGTCCGCCCGGGCGCCGGTCTCGGCGAAGTCCGACCTGCGAAGGCTCATCGTCGCGATGCCGCCGCCGGCGTGCAGCCGCAGGCTCGCCAGCGCCCGCGTGAGCAGCCGGAGACGCTCGGGGCGGTCGGACTCATACAGCCGCCTGTAGAGCTCGTCCGGCCGGATGCCCCCGTCCATGAGCCTTGCCGCCGCCCGCAGGCATCGGCCGTCCGTGTTGGAGAAGCGAAACCACCCGGTGTCGGTCGTCATGGCCGCCAGCAGCGCCTCGGCTGCGGCGGGCGTGACAGGCCAGCAGAGCGCCTCGAGCAGTTCGGCGACCATGACGCCGGCCGCGGCGGCGGACGGGTCAATCCACTGGACGGCGCCCACGTCGTCGCACGTCGCGTGGTGGTCCAGCACGACGACGTCCTCGCGCCGACCGCGGAGGGCGTCTTCAAGCCCGTCGAGCTGCGCGAACGCGCACGTATCGACCACGACGATCAGGTCGGCCTCGTCGGCCAGGGCGGCGAAGTCCTCCGTCCCGGCGGGCCGGCCCTGCGGGAAGAGAAACCCCCAGCTCTCGGGCATGCCGCCGGGCACGAGCGTTCGGGCGGCCTTGCCCGCCGCCCGCGCCGACGAAGCCAGCGCCGCCGTCGCGCCGACCGCGTCCCCGTCCGGGCGCGCGTGCGTCACGATCAGCACCCGATCCGCCGCCAACAGACGCTGCACTATCTGTTCCCGGTCATCTCCCAAAGCCGCCGCCATCCTTCCTGCCCCCTACTGCCTACTGCCTACTGCCTACTGCCTATTGCCTATCCTATTGCCTATTGCCTATCCTATTGCCTCCCCGCCACCGCAGATCTCCCGCACACGTTCGACGTCCTTCGCCATCTGCGCCTTGAGGGCCTCGGCGCTTTCGTATCGCCGCTGGTCGCGGAGCCGGCGGGCGAACGAAAGCGTCATGGTTTCATCGTAGTAATCGCCCGAGGCGTCAAGCAGAAAGGCCTCGACGGTCCGGCGGGCCTCGCCGGTGGCGGTGAAGGTCGGCTTGGTGCCGACGCTGATGGCCGCGGCGAACTCCCCGCCGGCGACGGCCGCTGTGCCCGCGTATACGCCGTCGCCCGGGCAGACCTGCTCGCCGAGGGCGAGATTGGCCGTCGGATGCTCCAGTGACCTGCCCAGCCCCGAGCCGGGCACGACCCGGCCGTAGAGACTGAAGTCCCGCCCCAGACACCGTGCGGCGCCGGCCACGCGCCCCGCCGCGACCAGCCGGCGGATCAGCGTGCTGGAGACGACCTCCTCGCCGCCGGCCAGCCGGACCCGCACCGGATCGGCCACGTGCAGCTCGAACCCGGCCGGCGCGCCCGCCTGCCGGAGCGTTTCCACGCCGCCGGCCCGCCCACGCCCGAAGCGGAAGTTCGCCCCCTCCACGACGTGCCGCGGCGAGAACCGCCGGACGATCACCTGCTCGACGAACTCGGTCGGCGCCATCGCCAGCATCGCGCGGTCGGCCGCGGCGGTCACGACCCAGTCGCAGCCGGCCTCGCGGAGCAGGCGGCACTTGACCTCCGGCGGCACGACGCGCTGCGGCGCGTCCTCCGGGCGCAGCACGAGGTCCGGCGGCGGCTCGAAGGTCATCGCCACGACCGCCGCGGGCGCGCTGTGGGCCAGGTCGCGGGCCACCTGGAGAATCCGCCGGTGCCCCACGTGCACGCCGTCGAAGTTCCCGATCGTCAGCACGCCGGAGCGGGCGGCAGCCGGCAGCGATTCCAGGCCTTGTATGCAGCGCTCGTCCATGGAAGTTCACCCTAGCCCGCTCAGCGCGCGCGGACAACGGGCGCGTCACAGCCGCTCACCGGGATCAGGTCGATCTCGACCTCGTAGGCCTCGCGGAGGACGTCCTCGCGGACGACGTCTCCGGGCGGCCCGGCGGCCAGCACCTTCCCGTCCCGCATCAGCACCAGGTCGTCGGCGAATCGCCCGGCGAGGTTCACGTCGTGGCTGACGCACACCACGGCCGTCGGCCAGTCGTGCGCCAGCCGCGTCATCATGCGGTAGATCATCAACTGGTTCCGGATGTCGAGGTGGCTGGTGGGCTCGTCGAGCAGGACGACGGCGGGCTGCTGGGCCAGGGCGCGGGCGATCATCACCCGCTGCGCCTCGCCGCCGGAAAGCTCCGTCAGCTCGCGGTCGGCAAACGCCAGCGTGTCGGTCATGTGCATCGCCTGGCGGGCGACGGCGAGGTCTTTCGCCCCGGCCAGGCCCAGCACGCCCGTGTGCGCGAACCGCCCCATCAGGACGATCTGCTCGACGCTGAAGGAGAACGCCGAGACGGGAAACTGCGGCACGTAGGCCATCACCCTCGCCAGCCCCCTGGGCGAGTACGCCCGGACGGCCCGGCCGTCGAGGACGATCGAGCCGCCGGACGGGCGGAGCTGGCCGAGCAGGCACCTCAGCAGCGTCGTTTTGCCGGACCCGTTGGGGCCCAGGACGCACGTGAGGCGCCCGGACTCGCCCGCGAGGCTCACGCCGCGGAGGACCGTCTGGCCGCCGCGATAGGCGAAGAGGACGTCGTCGGCCTTCAGCACGTGCGGGGCTTGCGTCATGCGGCCACCTCCCCGAATCGGCGGCGGAGCAGGTAGATGAAGAACGGCCCGCCGGCCAGCGCCGTCAGGATGCCCACGGGGATCAGGCTCACGCCGACGTAGGGCCCGACGGTTCGGCAGAGCACTTCGGCGGCGACGAGGACGGCCGCCCCCACGAGCGCGGCGGCGACGACCCCCACGCGATGGTCCGGGCCAAACATCATGCGGCAGATGTGAGGGACGATGAGGCCGAGGAAGCCGATGGGCCCGGCGAGCGCGACGGCGGCGGCCGTCATCAGCCCGACGGCCAGGAACGTCACGATCCGCAGCCGCTGCACCGACACGCCGCTGGAGGAGGCCACCGCGTCGCCCAGGGCCAGCACGTTGAAGGCCGCCCCGTGCAGCAGCAGGACCAGCCAGCCGGCGGCCACGCACGCGCCGCAGACAACCAGCAGCGTCAGGGGGACCGAGTCGGGCAGGCGCCCCATCGCCCAGTGGGCGAAGTCGGCGATGCGGTGCGGGTCCACGTAGAGGTAGATCGTCAGCATGATGGCCCCGTTGAAGGTGTTGACGATCACGCCGGAGAGGATCAGTGAGTACGGGTCCAGCCGCCCGTGGCGCTGGGCGACGGCGTAGACCACCGCGCACGTCGCCAGCGCGCCGAGGAAGGCGAGGGCGGGCGTGGAGGCCCACGCGGGCACGGCGAGGTGCGCGCCGACGGCCAGCCCCAGCAGGACGCCGACGCCGGCCCCGCTGGATATGCCCAGGATGTACGGCTCGGCCAGCGGGTTGCGGAGCAGGCCCTGGAGCGCCATGCCGCCGGCGGCCAGCCCCGCGCCCACCGCCGCCGCCGCCAGCAGGCGGTGCAGCCAGGCCAGCCAGAGAGATTCCCACGGCGCCGACACCTCGCGGGCCGGCGAGTGGATCATCTCCGCCAGGCGCAGGGCCAGGTCCGCCAGGCGCGTCGAGGGGATGGACCAGTCAGGCTCGGTGACCACGTGGACCCGCCCGCTCGCCGCCGCGGGGAGGTCCTTCCATCGCAGCCAGTACGCCCGGGCGTCGGCATCGGCGCCCTTGGCGAGGACCTGGCAGATCAGCACGTCGGGGGCGACCTTCGCGATCGCGTCGATGTGCGTCCGCCGCCACCGCGTCTCGCCGGGGATCTCCGCGCCGACGTTCCGGCCGCCGGCCAGCTCGATCAGGTCGTGGACGAAGTTGCCCGAGCCCGCCGCCGTCGGGCGGTCCGTGCCCATCACGAAGAGGACCCTCGGGCGAGGCCGCCCGGCCGCCCGCTTGCGGACGATCTCGAGCCTCGCGGCGAAGGCGGCCCCGCACGCGGCCGCCAGGTCCCGCCGGGCGACGACCTCGCCGATCCGCTCGATGGCGGCCGGCACGGCCGACAGCCTCTCCAGCCGAAGCTCGATCACCTTCACGTCGGGCTTGGCGGCTCGGACGCCCTTGAACTTCTCGGGGCTGGTCTGGGCGAAGATCACGTCCGGCCGGACCGCAAGAATGGCGTCGGTGCTGATGTTGAAGGCATCGCCCACCCGCGGGCGCTCGACGCCGGCGGGCAGCCGGCAGAACCGCGTCACCCCCACCACCTGCCCGCCGAGCCCCATGTCGAAGAGGATCTGCGTGATGGCCGGCGAGAAGCTCACGATCCGCGCGCCGGTCGCCCGTGGCTGCGAAGCCGCCGGCTGGGAACGCCCGCCCGAGGCCAGCGCGCCCACGCACAGGAATATCGCCACCATCCGTCTCGATCCGCTCAAGGCCTTTCTCCGCAGCGGCGCCCGCCGCGCCGCGCGATGGTAGCGCCGCGCCGCGGACGTGTCAAGCAGCCGCGCCAAAGGCCGGCGTCCGTGGTATCATTGGTCACGTGCAGCCGCACCGGGCGGCGGCCGCGGCTGCCAGACACGATGAGGACGCCGGACGCGTGAAGAAACGAGACACGTCCATCGACGCGGAACGCCTGCCGCACCTCGGTGTGATGGGCGTGGAGTACGCGCACGTGGCGCTGGATGACGCCAGCGACCTGTACGTCACCGGCCACGGCCTGCCCTTCCTTCAGCTCCTGCTGCCGGAGAACTACTGGACGGACCGGCAGTGGTTCCGAAGCCACAGCCGGCGGCTCAGCGGCACGAGCACGTTGTATCGGATCCGTACGAAGGAGGCGGGCGGCGGGGGCAAGGAGATCGTCCTGAAGTGGAACCGCATGGGCCAGGACGTTCCGGGCGCGACTCAGGCGGACGACCTGGCGACGGCGGAGTTCAACAGCCCGTTCGAGGAGTTCTCGCTGACGATCGAGCTTCGGGGCGCGCGGGGCAAGTCGCCGGGGCGCGTGCTGACGCACAAGCCGCTGGCGATCTACGTGCCCGGCCGGCACGTGGACATGGAGCGGCTGGGGCGCAGGGCGTACAAGTTCGACGCGAAGCGCGACCTGCACGAGGAGATCGAGCTGGACCCGCGGCGCAACTACGCGGTCATCTACGAGTGGGTCAAGGGCATCGACGCCGCGGAGGCCTACCGCGCCGGCTGCCTCGACGCCCAGGACCTCGAACGCCTCGTTCGGCGCGTCCGGGACGAGATGCGCCGCAAGGGCTTCGTCGTCCGCGACAACAAGGCCCAGAACATCATCGTCCGCCCGGACGGCCGGGGGGGGCTGGTGCGGAATCGCCGCGGGCGAATCCTCTACGCGTCGATCGACTTCGAGCTGCTCGAGCGCACGCCGCGGCGCGAGCGGGCCGTCCGCGCCCGGAAGCGAAAGGCCTACCTGGTCAAGCAGGCCCGCCGCTTCGAGGCCCGGGCCGCCTTCCCGCCGCACCTGCGCCCGGCCCGGATCTTCGACGTCGACTACGTGTGCGGCCAGACCGAGAGCACCGGCGGGGCGCTCTGGGTCGTCGGGAAGGACCCCGAGCTGTTCGATTACTTCCTCCCCGAGAAGTGGCGCCGGACGCCCCGGACGAAGCTCTCGGTCACGAACGACGTGTACGAGACGACCAGCAAGGACAACATCCATCTCGTCTGGCGGATCTCGAAGGTGGGCGAGCGGCCGGACCTGGACCCCTTCAAGCCCGATGAGCGGGGCATCCTCGCCCACGGATACAACAGCCCGTTCGAGGAGGTCGCCCTCAGCATGGAGCTGCACAGCCACCGCATCGAGACGATCTACCCGCGGGCCATCTACATGACGGGGCATTCCTCGCAGATGTCGGCCGGGCTCTCCGACGACCGGAGATACAACAGCCACCAATCCCTCACCGCGCCCGGCGGGGCGGCCATCCTCCGAAAGGGGCACGACTACATCATCATCTGGGGATACTGGAACGCCCCCGACGAGGTCCTCGCCGTCCGGGACGAGAGCCTCTACAAGGGCATCAACGCCCTCAGCACCTACCGCGAGGGGCTCATCGACGAGGAGACGTACCTTCGCCTGATGCAGAGGACCCGGGACCGGCTGGCCGAGATCGGCATCGAGGACCTCAACCTCCGCGGGACCCACCTGCTGCTCTCGCTGGACAAGGCGGGCCAACTGCTGCGAGACGACGACGGCCTGCCAACCGTGAGAATCTGCAACTTCGAGCTCCTCAGAAGAATGGAGCCCTGACCCGCCGCAGAGGCCCCGCGCCCGACAGATCCAGGAACCCGCGACGATGATCAGTTATGACGGCCGCAATCGCCGCACGGTGAATCTGCTCAGGACGATCTACTTCGATCGGCCGGAGTGGACGATCTGCGGCGTGGGCCTGATGCCCGGCACGTGGATGAAGTACCGCGAGGACCTGGAGGAGCTGGTCACTGCCCACCCGCGGATCTTCGGGCGTTATGAGAAAGGCTCGCGGGACTTCGACCGCGTGGACGATCCGCTGTACGAGCCCGGCCGCCACACCGACTGCTGGGGGGCCGTGTGGGAAAACGTCGAGCGCGGGCTGAGCAGCCTGGTCGTCGGCCATCCGCTGGAGGACTGGTCGGCGTGGGACGGCTACGAGCCGCCCGACCCGCTGACCGACGACACGTTCGGGCCGCGGGAGGACTGGCGGGCCGTCCGCCAGAGGATGGCCGAGGCCCGGCGGCGCGGCGGCCTGGCCCGCGGGGGCGGCCTCCAGCACGGCTTCATGTACATGAGGCTGTACTACCTCCGCGGCTTCGAGAACCTCTTGATCGACCTGGCCACGGACGAGCCCCGCCTGGGCCAGCTCATCGCGATGGTCGAGGGCTACAACTCGGCGGTCATCGCCAGGTACCTCGACCTCGGGGCCGAGTACATGAGCTTCGGCGACGACCTGGGCATGCAGCGGTCGCTGCCGATGAGCCCGGCGATGTGGCGGAAGTTCATCAAGCCGTCCTACGAGCGGATGCTGGCGCCCTGCCGCTCGGGCGACGTGCCCGTCTACCTCCACACGGACGGCCACGTGCTGGAGATCATCGGCGACCTGATCGAGGCCGGCGTGCGCGTGCTGAACCCGCAGGTCCGCGCCAACGGGCTGGCGGGCCTGAAGGAGCTGGCCAAGGGCAAGGTCGCGATCAACCTGGACCTCGACCGCCAGCTCTTCCCGTTCGCCACCCCGCGTCAGATCGAGGACCACGTCTCCGAGGCCTTCGAGGCCCTCCACGACCCCGCCGGCGGGCTGATGCTCTCCGCCGAGGCCGAGCCCGACGTGCCCCTCGAGAACATCGACGCCATCTGCTCGGCGCTCGAGAGCGTCTGCCACCCCCCCGAGCCGGAAGACTGACGCCCGCGTCCGGGGGCTCGCCCACCTGCCTGTGGCATCTTCCGCGCGGCGCGCTGTAGAATCTCTCCCACCGACAGACAAGCACAAGGAGCGACGGACCATGACAGGCAGACAGATGGGAACGGACGGGACCGGCGGGCAGACGCGCCGGGAGTTTCTTCGCCGCTCGGCGACGGCGGCCGTGGCGGCGGGCATGCCGCAGATCGCCGTCGGGCAGACCCAAGGCGCCAACGACCGCCTCGGCGTGGGCTTCATCGGCTGCGGCGGCCGGCAGAACGCGCACCTGCGGGCCGTCCACTGGCTCAAGGAGCACGGCAAGGAGGCGGTGGACATCGTCGCCGTCTGCGACGTCTACCGCCCGCGAGTGCAGCGCACCGCCAAGGCCTACGGCGCCAAGCTCTATACCGACCACCGCAAGCTGCTGGAAGACGCCAACGTGGACGTCGTCTCGATCGCCACGCCGGACCATCACCACGGATACCAGGCGTTCGACGCGTTCGAGGCCGGCAAGGACGTGTACTGCGAGAAGCCGTTCACGCACTGGCGGCAGTTCGAGCTGGCCAAGCGGGCCGCGGCGGCGGCCGAGAAGCACAAGCGCGTCTTCCAGCTCGGCACGCAGGGCATGAGCGGCTCGGCCTGGCACCAGGCGGCGAAGCTCGTCAAGGACGGCCTGATCGGCCGGTGCATCCACGCCGAGTGCGGCTACTTCCGCGTCGGCGACTGGGGCGAGCGCGGCATGCGGATCGACGACAAGAACGCCCGGGCCGGCGCGGAGCTGAACTGGGAGGCCTTCCTGGGCGACGCGCCGAAGCGCCCGTTCGACGTCAGCCGGTTCTTCCGCTGGCGGATGTACGAGGACTACTCCGGCGGGCCGGTCACCGACCTGTACCCGCACTGCTTCACGCCCGTCGTGCACGTGCTCGGCGTCGGCCTGCCGAGCATCGCCGTCGGCACGGGCGGGAAGTTCCGCTACCAGGAGCGCGAGGTGCCCGACACGTTCAACATGCTCGTCGATTACCCCGAGAAGGTCACCGCGGCCGTCCTGGGCACCCAGGGCAACAGCTACGCCGGCAGCCGCCCCATCATCCGCGGCTGGGAGGGCACGCTGACGTTCGAGGGCAGCGAGATCGTCTTCACGCCGTGCGCACGCGGCAAGAAGGCCCAGCGCTTCAAGGTCACCCGCGGCGAGAACGTCGTGGACCACTGGAAGAACCTGCTGGACTGCGTCCGCAAGCGCGAGCCGGGGACGTACAGCCCGATCAAGCTGGCCTACCACGTCCAGACCGCGCTGAACATGGCCATGCTCAGCCTGCGAAACGGCAAGACCGCCAGGTTCGACGCGGCCAAGGAACAGATCATCGTATAGGCGAGTCCGCACGATCCCGCCAACCTACCCCCGGAGCCGCGACTCGTGCTGCGCAGCGGGCCGCCGCTTCGCAGAGCAGTACCGGCAGGGAGCGGGACAATCCACCCACCGCGCCAAACGGAGCGAGACATGGACAACCACGACATCGGCAAGTGCCCCGCCGGCATCAGCCGGCGAGCGTTCATGAGGGCCGTCGGCGCGACGGCCGCGACGGCGATGCTGCCTCAATGGGCCCGCGCCGCGCGAAAGGACAAGAGACCCCCCAACTTCGTCGTCATCATGGCCGACGACCTCGGCGCCAAGGAGCTCGGCTGCTACGGCCACAAACGCCACAAGACCCCCCACCTGGACGCCCTGGCCCGCACGGGTGTCCGCTTCAGGACGTGCTACACCGCGCCGATCTGCCACCCGACGCGGGTGATGATCATGACGGGCCGGTACGGCTGCCACAACAAGGTGTACCACTTCGCCGGCAGGCGGGGCGGGCCCAAGCGAGGCTCGCCCGAGGAGGACATCACCAACCACTACACCTTCGCGCAGATGCTCAAGAGCAGCGGCTACGCGACCGCCCTGGCCGGAAAGTGGCAGCTCTCCGGCAAGGTGCCCACGCTCGTCCGCGAGACCGGCTTCGACGAGTACTGCATGTGGGCCTACAAGCACAACCTCCCGCCCGGCGTCGAGCACGCCGGCGGCTGGGAGGGCGCCAAGGGCGGCAAGACGTCGCGATATTGGCACCCGTCGATCGTCCGAAACGCCAGGTACCTGCCGACCAGGCCCGACGACTACGGCCCGGACGTCTTCACCGACTTCGCCATCGACTTCGCCACCCGCAACAGGGACCGGGCGTTCTTCATCTATTACCCGATGGCCCTGACGCACGGCCCGTTCTACACGACGCCCGACACGACGAAGTCGCCGGACGACCGGTTCGTCAACAAGCGGGAGAACTTCCAGGCCAACGTCGAGTACGTGGACAAGCTCGTCGGGCGGATCGCCGCCGCGCTGGAGAAGCTCAAGCTCCGCGACCGGACGATCGTGTTCTTCACCGGCGACAACGGCACGGGCGGCCAGGGCAAGGGCCGGCCCACGGAGCTGGGCGCCCGCGTGCCGATGATCGTCAACTGCCCCGGCCTCGTGAAGCCGCTCGGGACGACCGACGAGCTGGCCGACCTCAGCGACGTGATGCCCACGCTGGCGGACTTCGCCGGCGCGAAGCTCCCCGACGGCCGCCTTATCGACGGCCGCAGCCTCGCGCCCCTGCTCCGCGGCGAGAAGTTCACCCCGCGCGAATGGTGCTTCGCCTTCCTCGGCGAGAAACGGATCCTCCGCACCAAGCGCTGGCTGCTGGAGAACAACTCGCCGCAACAGTTCGGGACCCTCTACGACTGCGGCACCAGCCGCGACGGCACCGCCTACAGGGACGTCACCAGATCGACCGACCCGGAGGTCCTGGCCGTCAGGAAGCGATTCGGCGAGATCCTCAAGAAGCTCCCCGCCCCGATCGTGGGCCCCGACGCACCGGCCGAGAAACGCAAGAAGTCGCGCAAGAAGAAGCGAAGGTTGCAGAAGACGAAGCTGTAGGCGCGCAGCCCGTTTAGCGGGCCAGCTTGCTGGCCGCGTCTGTGGGCCCCGCCACAAGACCGACATCGCCCATGACCGACAGAGATCGATTCCTCGCGTGTATCCTCGGCGACCCGGTGGACCGCCCGCCGTACTGGCTGTTCTGGGCGCCGTGGGGGCCGACCTGGCGGCGGTGGCAGGCCGAGGGCAAGCCGCCCGAGCCGGCCACCTTCGCCGACGTGCGGGAGCACTTCGCAGCCGAGGCCCGCCGTGCACGCTGACCGTGAACGTCGGCCCCTGCCCGAAGATCGAGCGCACCGTGCTCGAGGAGACCGACGAGCTCGTCACCTTCACCGACGGCTGGGGGATCAAGCGGCGCGACTTCAAGAACCACGAGAGCATGTCCCAGTTCATCGAGTTCCCCGTCAAGCGGCGCGGCGACTGGCAGGAGTTCCGCGACCGGTACCTCGACCCCGACGACGACCGTCGCCTGGCCGACGACTGGCGCGGCAAGGCCCGGGAGTGGTCCGCCGAGGGGCGGTGCATCCAACTGGGCTACTACCCCGACTGCGGCGTCTTCGGGTCGCTCCGCTGGCTGCTCGGCGACGAGGAGTGCCTGCTGGCCTTCTACACCGACCCCAAGCTCGTCCACGAGATCATGGATCACATGACCGACATCTACGTCACCGTCTTCGAGAAGGTCGCCGCCGAGGTGCGGGTGGACGTGATCCACATCTGGGAGGACATGGCCGGGCGCCAGGGGCCGCCGATCTCACCGGAGATGTGGGGAGGGTTTTCTCGGCCCCTGCTACCGGCGGATCAAGGGGCTCGCCCGGCGGCACGGCATCCCGGTGATCTCGGTGGACACGGACGGCCGCCCGCACGACATCATCCCGCCGATGACGGCCGCCGGCGTGAACTACCTCTACCCGCTGGAGGTCGCCGCCGGCTGCGACGTGGTCGAGATGCAGCGCCTGTTTCCGGACCTGCGCATGATGGGCGGCATCGCCAAGCGCGCGCTCGCCGCGGGGAGCGAGCCCATCGACGTCGAGCTTCAGCGCATCCGCCCCGACGGGGCTTGCCCCCGTCGAGCGATGATTGACGCACTACACTCCCTC
>CAYRVX010000147.1:10438-15267 GCA_964427875.1 uncultured Planctomycetaceae bacterium | reverse complement strand
GCGTGTATCGTCGCGCTGGCGTCGGGTATCGTCCGCGCGGAGCTGATTCCTGTGGGAGACTTTCCCGACCCGGGTCCGCTGCCTGAGCTTGTCTACCTGATTGAGACGGACAGGGAGGTCTACCGGCTTGGGGAAGAAGTGCACATCACCCACCGAGCCGTGAACCAAGGGGAGGTGGATGTCACCATCCGATTCGGTTGGGCGCCTGGGTTTGAGTTCTGCATCGTGGCGGGGGACGAGAGCATGGAGCCGTGGTTCCAGGCCCGCTCTCCTGTGATATGGTGGTTGACGCTGACACCAGGGGAGTCCTACATAACCGAATGGACTTGGGACATGACGGACAGAGATGGGATTCCCTTGGCGCCGGGTAATTACGACATCGTCGGCGTTTCGCATGGCGCCCTGGACCCCGTGCTGCCTGGCGTGGATTACCCCGACGTGCCGGTGACAAGCATTACGATCATCCCCGAGCCGGGCATGCTCGGGTTTGTCTCGCTGGGCTTCGGTGTTGTCCTTCGACGCAAGAGGGGTTAGCTCGGCGCTGGATCCCTTCGGGGACGTTCTGTGCATTCAGGGCGGTGTGGGGCGATTGGCCTCCTCGCCGGAAAGGAGTTCAGGCATGATTTCATCGGGTTTGCAGGCAAAGGGAGTATGCGTTTTCGAGGCACTGGAGCCTCGCCTGCTGCTCAGTGGTTCGGTCGACGCGTTTTCCGAACGGTTTCAGCTTGGCCTTGTCGGTGAAGTGACGCTTGGGCACCCGCGTGAGGTGGCACCGCTTGGAGCACAAGCGGTGCGAAACCCGACAGAGGATTCGGGCTTCTCCTACTGGGTTCGGGAGGAAGAGATCCCTTTGCAGTGGGTCCCCGGTCAGATTGGACTTCGCCTTGAGGAGGGGGTCGCGCCCGAGGCCATCGACACGGACCTGGACGGCGAGGTGGACTTCTTCGACTACGACGCTCTGGTACGCGACCTGGGGATATCGCTGCTCGGCGACTGATCCGCCGGTTCCCTGGTCGGCCGGAGGGGCGTCTGTGAGCGTTGCTCAGTCGTTTCGGCGGACGGCGGTGGCGGTGGGGTAGGAGACCATCTCGGCGAGGGCGACGTCGGCGTCGGTGAAGGGCTGCTCGCCCTTTCGGTAGAGGACGGCCAGGCCGATCAGCTCGTTGGCGGCCGGGGAGAGCGGGACGGCCAGGACGGTCACGCCCGGCAGGCGGCTGCGGATCGACTCGTCGAACATGTCGGCCTCTTCCCCGGCGTCGAAGAGCATGCTCCGCGGGGTCTCGAGCACGAGCCGGACGACCGGCCAGCGGATCTTCTCGCAGAAGGCCAGCGGGTCGGGTCGGGGGACGCCGAAGCGGCCGATGATGTTCAGTCGCGCCTCTTCGTCGCAGGCCATCGCGACGCCGTCAAGCCTGGAGGACCAAGAAAAATCAAAAAGCGGGGAGAAATCGCTTGACATCGAGTCGGGGGGGGCGGTAGACTGAATGTGTTGGCATACCATATCAAGTGTGCGGTGTGGCAGTGCCAGCGGGGTGTTTGACTGTCCCCCCGAACGGGTGATCCTCTTCGTAGGAAAGGAGCTGTTGGATCAAGACCCAAAGGTACGCGCTCGCAACCCATCCCAGGAGGCCAAGGCACCGGGCGAGCGGGACGGCTCCCAGGAAGGCGAAGAACGACGCCAAATGAACTTGGCGGGAGCGCGGGCAGTTGCGTACTATTACAGTGTTCCGCCGTGCGGGTTTTCGGATTGGTGCCCGGTGCCGATTGGGTTCTGGACGCGCGGGCCGGTAGCGCGGGAAAGGCGGCGCCAATGCGTCAATCACGAGCATCTGTCCTTTCTGTTGCGTGTGTCATGGTTCTCCAGTTTGGCATTTCCCCTGCGCTGGCGGATACTGTGTCCGCCATCATGCACTTCGACCTGGGCGACCCGCGGCCGTTGCCGGGCTATCCCGGTGTGCTGCCGCTGGCTGCGGACAGCGCCTCTACGCTGGGGTGGTCATTCACCTTGAATTCTCCTGTCGAGGTGCTCTCCCTCGGTTTCTTTGACCGCGGCTGCAACGGATTGGAAGAACCCCATATGGTCGGCATATGGGATCACACTGGGCAACTGGTCGTCTCGGCACAGGTCGACGCGGGGAGTGAGAGTCAACTACTCGGCGGCTATCGATACACCGCTGTTGAGCGCATTGGCCTCGCTGCCGGGAGAAGCTACGTCATCGGCGCCACGGTCCCGCTGGGAGTCTTCGTTTCCAACTTGTCGGGAGATTCCAACGACGTGTTGGAATTGGATCTCTATCCCTTCCACAACGTCTCCCCGGACACGGTCCTTCTCGACTCACACGTGTCTCTCGACTCCAACGCACTGATCTTTCGGGGGTCCGCGGGGCCTAATGGCACGCCGGGACCGGGGATACTCGAGTTCCCTTCCGAGACTGTTGCCGACGGGTATTATTTTGCATCGAACTTCCGCTTCAATGTGGTTCCGGAACCCTTTCTGATCGTGCTCTTGGGCCTTGGCGCGGTGCCAGTGCTTCGACGTCCTCTCTCAAGAAGGCAGCGGCACCGATCTGTCTAACATGGCGACCCTGCAATCTCCGTAACTGGTGCATTCTCCGTGGGCACGGCGGCGGTGGAATAAGGAGTTACGGCGGATCTAGCGCTGCGACATGAGACTGCGAGGAGAAGAAGATGACGGGTAATAGCGCATCGGACGGGAAGCTGTTCCCGCCCGTATTCGAGAACATTGAAACCAGGCTGTTATTGTCTGCAATGTTGTCGTTCCCGGAAATGGAGGCCCTGGGATTCACTATCTTCCAGGAGCCAGCGGAGATAGCTCCGGGCGTGTGGCATATCGCAGACGGGCCATCGCCCGAGGAACTGTTGGTGGCGGACGTTATGAATGCGGACGCAGCCGACACCACCAACGCCGACCAACTCTGGGTCGGTGGAGGGCTTGGGCTCAATCTTACGGGAGCCGGCCTAACGGTCGGCATATGGGATGGGGGGCGCGTCCGGGACACACATCAGGAACTAGCCGGTCGGGTTACCTACAACGACGGGACCCCCTCGGGTTTCGACGACCATGCCACGCATGTGGCGGGCACGATCGGAGCCACCGGGCTTTACCCCCCCGCTCATGGGATGGCTCCGGGCGTCGCGATCCGCAGCTACACCCTCGACCACGACGGCACCGAACTCTTGGCCGACGCAAACCTGATCCACGCCTCCAACCATTCCTATGGGCTTCTGCGAGGGTGGACCACGCGTCTCAACTGGGGTATTGGTCCGGTTGACACCTGGGTCGCTGATCGTCTGGTATTCGCAGTGGAGGATCCATTCTTCGGCAAATATGCCCCAAACCCAATCGACACCACGTATTTTCTCCTCGATCTCATGCCCCCGGACGAACTCGACGACGTCCTGCACCATAATCCTCATTTGCTCAGTGTCTGGTCCGCGGGAAATGATCGAGATGACCACTTCCTCGACCAACATGGGGATCAAACGTATGTAACGTGGTTCGGGGCGCCCCTTCACGCCTGGGTCCACGTTGGCACTGCCGCTTGGGCGGCCCCCGCCCCCGACGGCGACGGGGGAACTGGATACGACTCCCTGCCCCAGGCGAAAGTGGCGAAGAACAGCCTCGTAGTCGGGGCAATCCAGGACGTCATTCAGGACCCGTACAGCCACGGTGACGTTGTGATGGCGCCCTTTTCATCGTGGGGTCCGACCGATGACGGACGCATCAAACCGGACGTCGTGGGGAACGGCGTTGGCCTCATCTCGCCCATTGCCGTATCGGACAACGCATACGGCTGCTCCGACGGTACTTCAATGGCAGCGCCCAACGTGACGGGCACCGCCGTTCTGTTGATGGAGCACTACGACGATCTCCATAGCCACATGCCTTTGGCAGCGACCACGAAAGGCCTTGTGATCCACACGGCTTTCGACTCGGGAAACACCGGTCCGGATTATCAGTACGGTTGGGGCCTCGTTGACGGAGCCGCCGCCGCCAACTTCCTCACCGATGCAAAGGATTCCGTACCGTCAGATTGGGCGATCGAGAATACATACTCGGGAACGGAGTGGACGTGGGAGGTCTACTGCGAAGGGACCGACCCGCTGAAGGCCACGATGGTATGGACCGACCCGGCCGGGACGCCTCAGCCGTCGGGGCTGGACGATCCCACGCCGGTCCTGGTGAACGACCTGGATCTCTGGATCACTAGGCCGGGCGGGACCTACTACCCCTGGACGCTGGACGCGGGGAATCCGGCCGATCCCGCCGTCCGCACCACGGGCAACCACCTTGACAACGTCGAGCAGGTCGTGATCGATGCACCGACGGCCGGACTGTACACGCTCCACGTCGGCCACACGGGGAGTTCCTTCACTCAGGATTACTCACTGCTCGTCAGCGGAGCGGCGGAGCGAAGCGCCACCCCCACCGAGGTGAACCTGCTGCCGGCCTACGACACGGGCGAGTCCGAGGAGGATGATATCACGTACCGTGACAACAGCGAGGCGGGCAAGGAATTGCAGTTCGACGTGCTCGGGACCGTCGCGGGTGCGACGGTCACGCTCTATGCCGACGGCACGGAGATCGGCAGCGCCCAGGCCCCCGGGGCCCAGACCACCGTGACCACCAACGGTACCGTGGACCTGGCCGACGGGCTTCGCGACATCACGGCACGCCAGACGGAGCCCGGTAAGCTGCCCTCGGCGGACTCTGAAGCTCTGGGCGTGACGATCGACACCGAGGCGCCGACGGTTCCGGAAGCCCCGAACCTCCAGGCGGACAGCGACAGCGGGATCAGCCAGGGCGA
>CAYRVX010000147.1:0-10338 GCA_964427875.1 uncultured Planctomycetaceae bacterium | reverse complement strand
GGGACGGTGAGCAGATCAGCGGGGATTACGATTCGGGGCCGACGTACACGCCCGCAGAGCAAAGCGACGATTCGTACACGTACACGGTGCGGGCGGTGGACGTGGCGGGGAACGAGTCGGCGGACTCCGGGGGGGTGGCCGTGACGATCGACACGGTGGCGCCTGGGGTGCCAGAGGCCCCGACCCTTCCGGCGGACAGCGACAGCGGGATCAGCCAGGGCGACGGGATCACCAACGAGGCCCGCCCGACGTTCGAGGTGAGCGTCGGGCCTGACTACTTCCGCTTCTACAGGGACGGTGAGCAGATCAGCGGGGATTACGATTCGGGGCCGACGTACACGCCCGCGGAGCAAAGCGACGATTCGTACACGTACACGGTGCGGGCGGTGGACGCGGCGGGGAACGAGTCCGGGGACTCGGGCGGGGTGGGCGTGACGATCGACACGGCGGCGCCCGGGGCGCCAGAGGCCCCGGTCCTTGAGGCGGACAGCGACAGCGGGGTGTTGGACGACGACGGGATCACCAACGACGAGACGCCGACGTTCGAGGTGACGGTCGGGTCTGACTACTTCCGGTTCTACCGGGACGGTGGGCAGATCAGCGGGAATTACGAGTCGGGCGGCAGCTACACGGCCGCGGTGCAAAGCGACGACTCATACACGTACACGGTGAGGGCGGTGGACGCGGCGGGGAACGAGTCCGGGGACTCGGGCGGGGTGGGCGTGACGATCGACACGGCGGCGCCCGGGGCGCCAGAGGCCCCGGTCCTTGAGGCGGACAGCGACAGCGGGGTGTTGGACGACGACGGGATCACCAACGACGAGACGCCGACGTTCGAGGTGACGGTCGGGTCTGACTACTTCCGGTTCTACCGGGACGGTGGGCAGATCAGCGGGGATTACGAATCGGGGCCGACGTACACGGCCGATGGGCAAGCGGACGGGGAGGACATCGCGTACACGGTGCGGGCGGTGGACGTGGCGGGGAACGAGTCGGCGGACTCCGGGCCCGCCACGGTGACCATTGACACGCAATGTCCGGAAGTCGAGGAGGACGGCTTTGCTCGGCTCGGCCAGGACGGTAACCCCTGGCAGTGGTATCCGACGAAGTACTTCGGGATCTCGATCACCTTCTCGGAGGACGTCTCGGCGACGGTTGATGGGCAGGAGCCGCAGCATTTCCACCTGTACAATCTGTGCGCAGAGGAGCCGCTGTCCCTGGAGGGAGTGGAGTTCAGCTACGACCCCGTGACGAACACGGACACGTGGGTCTTCGGCGAGGACGGCTGGGACATGGACCCCGCGTGGTATCGTGTCACGGTCGGGGCCGCCGGGGTGACGGACGTGGCCGGCAACCTGCTGGACGGCGACAGCAACGGGACGGGCGGAGACGACTACGGGTACGGCCAGGGGGATGATCCCACCAACATCCTCCTCCGGCCGCTCGGTGGTGACGTCAACCTGGACGGGGAGGTAGATAGGGATGATTTCGCCATCATCGAAGAGAACTGGGGTTCAACCGACGCCACGTGGCCGGAGGGCGATTTGAACCTCAACACCGTGGTCGATTTCTACGATTACCTGCTCTGGAAGGCCACCGTAAGCCGCTCTCTGGGGTGCGACATGATAGCCCCCTGGGTTACTCTGTTCGAGCGGCTCGGGCCGGACGGCGACCCATGGGAGTGGCGCCCCACCGAGCTGTACCAAATCCGGATCACGTTCTCTGAGGACGTTTCGCCCTACCTCGACGCCGGCGACCTGCTGCTGTACAACCAGTCCACGCAGGAGTACGTGTCGCTGGATGGGGTGGAGTTCACCTATGACTCCGAGACGGACACGGCCACGTGGGACTTCGGCGGCCAGGCCCTGCCGGCGGGGTGGTACCTCGTGACGATTGACGCCGGCGGCGTGACCGATCTGGCGGGCAACCCGCTGGACGGAAACGCCGACGGCACGGAAGGCGACGATTACGAGTACGGCGACGATGCGGGGACGGAAGACGAGATGCTGCTTCCAATCCTGGGCGACCTGGACCTGGACGGGGACGTGGACTGGGACGACCTGATGACACTCCTGGCCAGCTACGAGTGCCCGGTCCTGCCGGAGGAGGCATGGGAGAACGGAGACATCGACTACAGCCTCTTCGTGGACTCAGATGACCTGTCGACGCTGCTGGCCTCCTATAACTTAAGCCTTCCCCGCTAGCGCGCGTCCCAACGGCACGGGCGGTTCCGGGAGACAAGGTTGCTTGGCCCGGCGGGTGGGCGGTGCTACGGGTCGGGTTCCCGGGCGGGACGGGCGGGGCAGGGGCCTTCGCAGCCGTCCCAGCAGTATGTGCAGAGCTTCTCCTTGGGCAGGCCGATGGCGTCCACGAGGTCGCCCAGCCGCTGGTAGCGAAGGCTCGTGAGGTTGAGGCGCCTTCGGATTCGCTCGACCATGGCGGCGAAGTTGTCGCTGTCGGGGTCGCAATAGAGGGCGGGGTCGGCGTCGGGGGTGCCCTCGAGCTCCCGGATGGCCCTGCGGCCGGCCAGGTCAAGCTCCGAGCGCGATTGCGAGAAGTTCAGGTACTTGCAGCCAAACACCAGCGGCGGGCACGCCGGGCGCATGTGCACCTCCTTCGCGCCGCAGTCGTAGAGCCGCTGGATGGTGTCCTTGAGCTGCGTGCCGCGGACGATGGAGTCCTCGCAGAACAGCAGTCGCTGGTCCTGGATCAGCTCGCGGATGGGGATGAGCTTCATCCGGGCGACGATCTCGCGAATCCGCTGTTCCTGGGGCATGAAGCTCCTCGGCCAGGTCGGCGTGTACTTGACGAACGGGCGTCGATAGGGGATGCCCGCCTGGTGGGCGTAGCCGACGGCGTGGCCGATGCCGGAATCCGGGATGCCCGCCACGAGGTCGATGTCCATCTCCTCGGCCCGCGCCAGGGCCGCCCCGCAGCGATTGCGGACCACCTCGACGTTGATGCCTTCGTAGTTCGAGGCCGGGTAGCCGTAATAGACCCACAGAAACGCGCAGATCTGCATCTCCTCGTCCGGCGGGCGGAGCCGCTCCAGGCTGTCGGCGGTGAAGCGGACGATCTCGCCCGGCCCCAGGATCTTCTTCGTCTCGTAGCCGAGGTTGGGAAACGCGCAGGTCTCCATCGTGGCGGCGATGGCGCCGTCCTTTCTGCCGATGACGACGGGCGTACGCCCGTAACGGTCTCTTGCGGCGTAGATGCCGTTGTCCGTCAGCAGCAGGATGGAGCAGGAGCCCTCGACCAGATCCTGGGCGCGGGAGATTCCACCCTCGAAGGTGGGTTCCTGGCTGATGAGCGTCGCGACGAGCTCGGTGGGGTTGATCCCGCTGCCGCTCATCTCGGAGAAGTGGGCGGCCCCCTTTCTGTAGGCCTCGGCCGCCAGTGCGTCGAGGTTCTGCACCACGCCGACGGTGACGATGGCGTAGACTCCCAGAGGCGATCCGATGATCAGGGGCTGGTCCTCGAAGTCGCTGATGACGCCGATGCCGCGGGACCCGCGCATCTTACCGATGTCGTCCTCGAACTTGGAGCGGAACTGCGCATTGGTGATGTCGTGGATGAAGCGCGTGAAGCCGCCCTCCTGCCGGACGGCCAATCCGCCCCGCATGGTCCCGAAGTGGGAATGGTAATCCGTTCCGTAGAACACGTCCTGAACGCAATCGCCCTCGGACGCCACGCCAAAGAAGCCGCCCATGCCGATGTCCTTTCCCTCTGGCTTGTCTGCCGAAGGCTGTCACGGCCCACCCGCGCCGGTCGGCCGACGGGCCTTCATCCGTGCGTGGGCATCTTAGCGGCGTCCGGCCGCGGCGGCAAGGCATTGGAATTGCTTATTGGCCGTATTCGGGGGACCATGGATGAATCCGGCCCAAGATGGATGTATAGTCGCCTCCCAGGGCGGCGGCGAGCGCAGGCGGCAAGGTGAGTGAAGCGATCCATCACGAATGCGGAGTGGCGGCGCTGTACTGGCTGGGCAAGCCGGCGGCGAAGTCCGGCCCGGCGAGCCGGGCGGTTGCCGGCGGCGACGTCACGGCCCTGATGCCGGCCATATTGCTGGATCTCCAGAATCGCGGCCAACTGGCGGCCGGGATCAGCACCTATCGGGCCGGCAGGAGCCAACTGCTCGATACCTATAAGGACATCGGCACGGTCGCGGAGGCCTTTCGGATGTCTCACCCGGCCAAGCATCGGGCGATCCTCAGCGAGTATGCCGGCGGCGCCGCGATCGGCCACACGCGATACGCCACCTGCGGGCTGGACGACGCCCGCTACGCCCAGCCGTTCGAGCGGCACCACGGGCGGCTGTGGAAGTGGTTCAGCTTCGCGTTCAACGGCCAGCTCGCCAACCACGTGGAGCTGCGCGACCGCCTGCTGGCCAGGCGGGACTATCACTTCACGCTGAACACCGACACCGAGATCATCATGCACGCCCTGGCGTATCGGCTCCGTGGGGACAAGCCCCGGTCGTTGCGGCAGGTGATGGGCTCGCTGGCCCGGAGCTTCGACGGGGCGTACAACATCGTCTACCTCGACGCGATGGGGCGGATGTTCGTCTGCCGCGACCCGCTGGGGTTCCGCCCGATGAGCTGGGCAACCCAGGGCCGCCTGTTCGCCGCCGCCAGCGAATCGACCGCCTTGAGCAACATGGGCTTCACGGACGTTCGCAGCCTCCCGCCGGGCGAGATGGCGGTCGTCGAGGACGGCCGCCTGCGGTTCGAGCGCTTCGCGCCGCAGCGCGCGGCGAGGCACTGCTTCTTCGAGTGGGTCTACTTCGCCGGCGTCGCCAGCACCATCGACGGTTCGAGCGTCTACGTCGCGCGGGCGAGGCTGGGCGAGCGCCTGGCGGAGCGGGAAGACCAGCCGATGGACGGTTCGTGCATCGTCGTGCCCGTGCCGGACACCGCCAAGGCCGCCGCCGACGCGTTCGCCTTCCGCACGGGCGTCCCGTCCGTCGAGGGGCTCATCCGCAACCGGTACATCGGGCGGACGTTCATCCAGCCGAAGACGGTCCGCGGCCGGAGCGCCCACAGCAAGTACACTCCGTTGCCGACCGTGCTGAAGGGAAAGAGGGTCTTCCTCGTGGACGACTCGATCGTCCGGTCCACGACGATGAGAGAGCTCGCCTGGCAGATGCGGCGCCGCGGCGGCGCGAAGGAGGTGCACGTGCGGGTGGCCTGCCCGCCGATCGTCGCTCCGTGCTTCTACGGCATCGACATGTCCACATTCGGCGAGCTGTTCGCGCCGCCCTTCGCGGGCCGTCGTTACGACGGCAATCCCTCGGAGGAGGTCCAGGCGCGTATGGCGAAGGCCCTTGGCGTCGACAGCCTGCGGTACCTCAACGTCCGCGACCTCGGCCCGTGCCTTCAGATCGATAGCCACCGCCTGTGCACGGCCTGCGTGACGGGCAGACACCCCACGCGTTCCGGCAGGAAGCTCATGATCCGCGCCCGGCGCGACCTTGGCCGCCGGCGCGCGGGCAGGACGTACGAGTGATCGCCTCGCCGGCTCGCGGGCGCAGCGGAACCGGCACGGTGGAACCGAGGTTGAAGCGAATGAGGGCCTAGAGGAACGTCGGAGCCGACGGATGCGAATTGCACGTGTGATGCTGCCGCTGGTACTTGCCGGGTCGGTCGGTTTGGCGCGCGTGGAGCTGAAAGACGACCCTCCCCCCGTTCCCGAGCCGAAGCCGGGCGACGTCACGGGCACGATCGAGCCGGCCGGGAAGGTCGCCAAGCTCCAGGCCGTCTCCAGGAACACGCTGAAGACCTACACCCCCGAGAGCTTCGACAGGAAGACGGGGCGATTCCGCTTCGCCGGACTTCCCGGCGACGCCGATTACGACGTCCGGGTCGAGACGGCCGACGGCAGGACCATCGAGGGGATCGACCTGGCGTGGATCGAGGCGCGGATGGTGCGCCTGGCTGCCAAGCGGCGGAAGGACCTCGGCCTGCCCGCCGAGCGAGAGCACCAGTTCTCGATGGACGACGTCAACGAGCTGCTCAAGTGGGTCGAGGACTGGAAGGACTTCATGGAGCTGAAGCGCGTGCTGTACGTTCAGGGGCACGGGCAGCGGGCGACGATGCTCGTCGAGCTGATGCGGACGCGGGCGTTCCACGCCTCGGCCGGGTCCGTCGTCTGGCGAATGGAGCTGTGGTACATGAAGAACGAGTTCGGCGGCTGGGACCGGCTGGCCAACGCCGAGCGCGTCCTGCACCGCCGCCGGATCAACCCCGCCGAGTGGCGGAAGATCGACCTCCAGTACTTCCCCGGGCTGAGCGCCCACATCGACCCCGACGGCAGGAGCAAGCCGCTGCACTTCAAGCTGCCCGCCAAGGCCGACCTCTCCCGCGGCCGCCTGCGAAACACCAACCCGACTGTCAAGACGCTGCCCCACATCCGCGGCCTGGACGTCAAGCCCGAAAAGCCCATCCCCGGCTTCCACTTCGACGGCTGAACACCACACCGTCGGAAACTCGGCGCCAACGCCATGGGGGTGGCCGAACACCGCTGGGCCTACGGCGTGGCCGGGAGCGAAAAAGGGGACTGGCTCAAGCGGAGCGCAGCGCAGACGTGCCTGTCCCGGTTTTCGCGCCGCCAGTACACCCACGATCCCCATCCGTCGGCCCTCCGGCCTGGCCAAATCAGGAAGCTGTCAGCCGTGGGCCGTCAACGGCAAGTCGGCGAGCTGGGGCCCGGCCGGGACGAAGCTGTACGTCAACGGCGAGCCGGATGCGTTCTCTCCCAGCAATCTGTATCCGGATACGGCGTCTCGGGGATATGCCTACCTGAACCGGTGGGGCGACTTCGAGCAGGCCGTCGCCGTCGACGAGCTCCACATCTCCACGACGCAGCGGACGGATGCGGAGATCATGTCGCATTACTTGCAGACCGTCCCGGAGCCGCTGACGGGCCTGATGCTGCTCCTGGGCCTCGGAGGCGTCCTCCGTGCGCGCAAGCACATGAACAGGTAGCAGTGAGCCTGCCGACGCTATTTCGGCGCGGGCCGGCCCAGCGCATCCAGCGGATCGGTCCACGTCACCTTGTCGCTGGGAAGTGTTCCCAGCAGGTCCGGCAGGTCGTAGACCCTCAATGCGCCGTGGACGACGTTCTCGAACTGGCCGGCGGCCATCGGCGTGCGAACGACGTTCGACCATGAGACGAGGCAGTTCTTCAAGGAAACGGACGCGAACAACCGCGGTTCGAGGGCCGCCGCGTGCAGGGCCGGCGGGCCGGTCTTGCCGATGCTCACCAAGTGCACGCGATTGGGCTTCTTGGGGGCCTTGTACCCGGCCAGGAACCGGGCGCACACCAGGATGTCCTCGGTGCGCATGGCCAGGTAGGATCGACCGAGCAGGTAGGCCAGGTACAGGTCCTTCCAGTCGCCGCCGACGTAATGCGAGATGCCCCTCTTGGAGGACTTCGCCCCGGCGGTCTCGCCCATGCCGCGGAGATCGACGGCCAGGACGAGGTGTCCCTTCCCAACGAGCTTGGCGATCGGCCCATCGGCCGCGGCGTCGGTGTGCTTTCCGCCGGCGTGCAGATAGAGATATGCTTTGCCGCTGCGCTTCTGCGGGACGAAGGCCAGGGCGGGCAGCCAGACGCCGCGCTGCGGCGTCAGGATCAGCTTCTCGACGCGGTGGGCCTGTTTGGTGATCGTGGCGACGGTTCTGCACTTCGGCTGCGGCAGATCGGTGAGTTTGCGGATCCCGGCGACTCGACGGACCTGCTCCAGTGCCGCCGCCGGCTTTGTCCGGCGCCAGAAGTCCTTCCGGGTTTCGGCCAGCTTCTCCTCCAGCTCGATGTTGATGTCGTACGTGCTGCGCGCGCCTTCGAGCAGCATGACCTGGCCGCGCGGGGTGCAGCGCACCTGGTCGTCGCTGGCGACGTCGAATTGGGGTTCCGTGATGGCGTCGTCGGCGCCAAGCAGCCACCGCCGCATCCACCGAACGGCGCCCACCCGCAGCTCGGCGGAGAAACCGTGCCGGGCGTCGGTCTCGATCAGCGCGACGCGTTCGGCGAAGCCCAGCCGGGTGTAGAACCGCTTGGCCTGGCGGAAGGTGTCCCAGGTGCCCTGAATGTCGAAGAAGTCGCGCGTGGCCGCACAGATCAGCGTCGGCTTGGGCCCGCGGACCATCACGTAATCGGCGTGATCCATGCCGCCGGCGAGCTGGCCGTGGATGTTCTGCTCGGCGTCCTGCGGGCCGATCGTCTCGCAAAGGCGGCGGAAGCTGGTCAGGTAGCAGCTCGGGGCCGCACAATGGATCCGCTGATCCAGGGCCATCAGGTAGCTGGTCAGCGTCCCGCCGCCGGAGTTGCCCGTGCAGCCGATCCGCTTGGCGTCGATGTCGTCGCGGCTCTGGAGATAGTCGATCCCGCGCATCCCGTCCCAGATCCGGTACGTGGCGGTGTTTCGCCCCAGCAAGGTGCTTCCCACGCCGACCATGCAGTGGGCGGTCGTGCCGCCGACGAGCGGCTTGCCCTTGCCGTCGAGCAACTGGTACCGCTCTCCCTGGTCGATCGGATCGTAGCAGAAGGCGGCCATGCCGTTCCTGGCCAGGAGGATGGACACCTGCTGGTAGGCCTTGCTGGCCTTGCCGTTGGCGCTGTGCCCGCACGGGACCAGCACGCCGGGGTAGGGCGGCTTGGTTCGCGGGAGGTAGAGAATCGCCGTGACGAAGTGCCGCGGCTGGCTCTGGTAGATGATCTTCTCGACGCGGCAGCCGTCACGGGCCTCCTTGGCGACCACCTGGGGATATAGCGGCGTTCGCTCGGGGAAGCCGCCGAGCGCGTCGATGAAGAACTCCCGGATACGCTGCTGATAGGCGGCGAGCTGCTCGGGGGTCTTGAGCTTCTCGTGCTCGGCTTGCCGTCTGTCGAGGGCCTCGCCAACGGCGCGCATCAGGTAGGTGTGCATCATCTTCTTCGTGGCAACGCCGTCCATCTCAGAGGGCAGCACCTGGAAGTCTTCGGCCCCGGCGAATGCGCTTGCCACAAACAGACAGACAATGACACAAGACGTGCGGGTCATGACAGTCTCCTTGAAAGAAGCTGGAGTTGTGGCCCTTGGCGGCCGGGTGTTCCGTCGGGATCAGGTCACCTCCACGATGAGGTCGAGCTCGACCGGCGCGTTGAGGGGCAGTTCGGCGGCGCCGATGGCGCAGCGTGTGTGTCGGCCGGCGTCGCCGAAGGCGGCAACCAGCAGCTCGCTGGCGCTGTTGGCGACCTTCGACTGGTCGGTGAAGCCCGGCGCCGAGTTGACGAACACGTTGAGGCGGACCACGCGCACGACACGATCGAGCGATCCGGGCCCATCGCCCTCGCCGAGGGCCTGCTTGACGACCGCGAGGGCGTTGAGCGCAGCCTGCATGGCCGCGGCTTCGGCAATTTCCTGCGGGACGTCGGTGGGCACCTTGCCGGCCGCGAGAAGCTCGCCGTCCCTGGTCGGGATCTGTGCCGCGGTGAAGATGAGGTTCCCGCTTCGGACGGCCGGCACGTAGGTGCCGACGGGTGCGGCCGGGGCGGGCAGCTCAAGGTTCAGCTTCTGAAGTCTCTCTTCGGGGGTCATCTTCGTCTCCCTGGGGGCCAGGGGTGTCGGAGACGTACTGGCCGTGTTCGCTTGGTGGGCCGCCGTGCCGGCGGCCGCTGAACGCTTCGTCGTCCGGGCGCCCGTGGGGGGCCTCCTCCGGGGCCTTGGGATTGAGGCGGACGAGGATCTCGCCGAAGTTCTTCCTCTGTGTGGCGAGGATGCGGCGAAGGCGGATGAGCTCCAGCAGGGCGAGGAAGAGGCCGAGTACCTCTACGCGGTCTGTCCGGCCCTCGAAGATCCGCCGGAAGCTCATCGCCCCGTCGCGGCGGAGGCGGTCGAGGATATCGGCCTCGTGCAGCTCGATCGGCGTGTCGTCGTAGATGATCTCCTGCGTTTTCGCGTCGGCCCCGATGGCGGCCATCAGCCTGCTGAACGCGTCCAGCAGGTCCCAGACCTGCGCGTCCTCCAGGTCGAGCTCGGCCGCTTCGTCGTCTGCGTGGGGGAGGCGTCGGGAGAACTTCAAGGCCTGGGCGGCGGCCGCCTCGCGCAGGTCGCCGGCGGCGTCCTTGAAGGCCTTGTACTCCAGCAGTTGGCGGACGAGCTCGGCCCGCGGGTCGATCTCGAGGCCCTCTTCGCCGCCTTCTTCCGGCGACGGCGTCGGCAGGAGCATGCGCGTCTTGATCTCCATCAACGTCGCCGCCATGACCAGGAACGCGCCGGCGAGGTTCGGGTCGAGACGCTTGAGCAGTTCGACGTACCGGACGTACTGCTCGGTGATCCGCGCGATGGGGATGTCGTAG
>CAYRVX010000146.1:0-15284 GCA_964427875.1 uncultured Planctomycetaceae bacterium | reverse complement strand
CCACCTCGTTGATGACCTTCCGCGTCACGAGCGTGAAGGACACGTCGAACCAGGCCGTCAGCGACGCCATGACGACCATGCCGATCATGAACCGCCGGTGCCGCCGGCCGTAATGCAGGACCCTCCGCCACAGGCCCAGGTCCAGCCGTCCCTCGTACTCCTCTTCGTGTAATGCCGTATCCGCCATGGTTACTCGCCCCCTTCCGCGGCGGGCGCGGCGGGCTCGATCTCCGCCAGCAGGTCCTCTTCAAGCACGGACTGGATTCTCCAGAGCCGCCGATAGAGCCCGTCGACCTCCAGCAGGCCCTCGTGCGTCCCGGACTGCACGATGCGCCCGTTCTCCAGCACGAGGATGCGGTCGGCCTGCATGAGCGTGCTGAGCCGGTGGGCGATCAGCAGCGTGGTGCGCCTCCCGCGGCGCGTCCGAAGGGCGCGGAGGATCATGGACTCGGTCTCCGTGTCCACGGCGCTGAGCGCGTCGTCGAGGATGAGGATCGGCGGGTCGGCTACGATCGCCCGCGCCAGGGCGACCCGCTGGCGCTGACCGCCGGAGAGCGTCGCGCCCCGCTCGCCCACCAGCGTGTCGTAGCCCTTCTCGAACTCCTGAATCGCATCGTCCACGCAGGCCATTCTGGCCGCCTCGGCGACGGCCTCGGCGTTCGCCTCGAGCGAGCCCAGGCGAATGTTCTCGCCGACGCTCCTGGAGTACAGGAACGGCTCCTGGAGCACCGCGCCGAACTGGCGCCGCACGTGCTTGCGGTCGGTCTCGATCAGCTCGCGCCCGTCCAGGCGGACCGAACCTTCCTCGTAGTCGTACAGCCGCAGCAGCAGGTTCACCAGCGTGCTCTTGCCCGAGCCGCTCGGGCCGATGATCGCCAGCGTCTCGCCCGGGGCCACGCGGAAAGACACGTCCCGCAGCACGGGCGACGAGCCGTCGTGGGCGAAGCTGAGGCGCTCCACGACGATCTCGCCGGTGGCCTGGAAGCTCTCGGCCGGGTCGCCGCCGCTGCGGAGCTCCCGCTCGGCCCCGAGGATCGCGTCGATGCGCTCCACGGCCACCGTCGCCTTGCCGAAGTCCGCCAGCACGCGCCCCATGTGCCGGATCGGCCACATGAACATGTTCACGAACGACATGAACGCGAAGAACCCGCCCGCCGTCAGCCCGCCGGGGGTCCTCCAGCCGGCGATCATCAGGTACCCGCCGCAGATCACCACCGTGGCGATCTGGAGCATGCACATGCAGTCGGAGACCGACCAGAACCACGCGAACAGCTTCACTACGCGGTACCAGTTCCGGCGGTAATCGGCGTTGCGCTCGGCGAATTTCGCACACTCGTGGTCGCCCCGCGCGAAGGCCCGCACCACGCGAATGCCCGTGAGGTTCTCCTCCAGCACGGCGGTCATTCTGCCCTCGGCCTCGTCGCACTTCCGGAACGTCGAGCGGACCTTGATGAAATAGAGTGCCGAGTACGCGATGATCAGAGGCATCAGCGACAGCGACGCCAGCGTCATCGCCGGGCTGACCGACAGCATGATCGGCACGCCCACCAGCAGGAGGATAAAGCCCCGGCCGACCTCGACGATGCTGACGGCCAGGAACATCCGCAGCGTCTCCACGTCGCTGCTGCACCGCTGGACCAGGTCGCCGGTGTCGGTCCCGTCGTGGTAGCTGCACGGCAGGTGCTGGATGTGGTCGTAGAGGCGCTCTCGCAGCGAGCGAACGACGGCCTCGCTGGCCACGGCGGACCATCGCCCCTTGACATACGCCAGGGCCCCGCTGAGGCCCGTGGCCGCCACGATACCCGCCCCGGCGATCCACAGGTTCCTGACGGCCGCCGACCGCCCGCCGAGCCACGCCACCAGGCGGGCGACCAGGGCGGGCATCTCGGCGTCCTTGCCCTCGACGAGCAGGTCGACCGCCCACTTGCGGATCAGCGGCGAGAGGAACATGAACGCGGTCGACAGGAGGATCGCACCGACGGCGGCGGCGTACATCCCCCGCCGGCCCCGCAGCAGCCCACACATTGCCTTGACCTTGGCCAACATCTCTTCCGCACCACTATCTATTCGCCAAACCGTGAAGAAGCCCGCGTCCGGGCCGCAGGCTTCGTCTCACATCCGGGAATGGAAAGACCCGCTCGCGGCCAGGCGAGCGGGTCGTCGCTATCGTTTGGCGAGATGCCTTCCGAACCCACTCACCTCCGCCGGCGCATACCGGCGCTGCCGGGTACGAATGCCCAAATGTGGGTTCTCAACTTCATTCGCATCACTCCTTGCGACCCACTCTATGGCCGATCCCGAAAATGACAAATGAAAAATCGCGACTTGTCGAAAAAAAACCGCGCCGGTGGGTGCAACAGCGCTCCCCGATGGCGCCGAGATCTCGGAGGCCGGTGATCGTCGGCATTGCGTTCCATACTCTGGCAGGAGAAACTAGGCCATGCGGACTGCTCGCGAAGTCATCGGGACGGACAGACGGCGCAGGAGAGCAGTTCCGGAATGGCTAAGCGCGTATCCAACAGGAGACCAGACATGTCTGAACGAGCAGCACACCTGAGTCGGCGGCGGTTTCTGCGGACAGCGGTCCGGGCCGGCGCCGCGCTTGCGGTACCGCAGATCATCTCCGCTTCGGCCCTGGGCGCCGGCGGCGGCGTGGCCCCCAGCGATCGGATCACGCTGGGCGCCATCGGCATCGGCGGCAGGGGCTCCTACGTGCTGGGATGCATGCTGTGGGAGCCGGACGTGCGGTGCGTGGCCGTCTGCGACGTGCGGCGCCAGCGCCGCGAGGGCGCCAAGAAACGGGTCGACGGCAAGTACGGCAACAAGGACTGCGTCACGTACATCGATTTCCGCGAGCTGCTGGCCCGCAGGGACCTCGACGCCGTGCTGATCGCCACGGGCCCGAACTGGCACGTGACCGCCTCGATCGCGGCGGCCAAGGCCGGCAAGGACGTCTACTGCGAGAAGCCCTGCACGAAGAACATTGCCCAGAGCCTGGAGCTGGCCGCCACGTTCCGCCGAACCGGGCGCGTCTTCCAGGGCGGCATGCAGCGGCGGAACCTGCCGGGCTTCGCGTTCGCGGTCGAGCTGGCCCACAGCGGGAGGCTCGGCAAGCTCCAGACGGTCCACGCCCATCCCGGCGGGATGGGGACCAAGACCAGCGGCTGGCTCCCGGCCGAGCCCCAGCCGGCCAGGGAGGAGGTGGACTGGGACCTCTACCTCGGCCCGGCGGCCTGGCGCCCGTACAACCGCCGGCTTCTCAACGCCTTCAACTTCGAGAAGGGCGGCGGAATGGTCGGCGGCGGCGTGCTGGAATGGGGCTCCCACTGCGTGGACCTCTGCCAGTGGGCCAACGACGCGGACAACACCGCCCCGGTGGAGTACTTCCCCCCGGCCGGCGGCGAGGCGACCGCCCGCTACGCCAACGGCGTGAAGCTCGTCATGCGCAACGGCGGCTGGCTCGGGCTCGGCTCCTGCCCGGTGCGGTTCGAGGGCGACAAGGGCTGGGTCGAGACGGGCGACAGCGGCGACGTCGTCACCAGCTCGCCGGACCTCCTGGTCGGCAAGAGCAAGAAGGTCGGCGGCTACCCGGCCAACAACCACGTGCGCGACTTCTTCAACTGCGTCAAGACGCGCGGGCTGCCCCGGGCCAACCACGAGGTGGCCTGCTACACGCACATCGCCTGCCACGCCTCCAATATCGCCATCTTCCTGGGGCGAAAGCTCACCTTCGACCCCAAGAAGCACAGGTTCGTCGGCGACGAGCAGGCCAACCGGCTGCGCTCCGAGGCGATCCGAGAGCCGTGGCGGCTGTAGGCCCGAAATCCCCGAGAAACCTGCCTGAGAACAGGAGAATGATAATGCGAACGATCCGATCTCTCGCACCGTATGCCGCCGCGATCGCCGCGGTGGCTTTCGCGACAGCCGGCCGGACCCGTGCCGCCGAGGACATGAAGGCCGCGGAGAAGCAGCGCCAGTTGATCGGCGTGCTCCAGTCGGACGCGCCGCCGGCGGAGAAAGCGATCACCTGCAAGCACCTGGCCATTTACGGCACGAAGGCGGCCGTCCCGGCACTGGCGCCCCTGCTGGCGGACAAGGACCTCGCGTCGTGGGCGCGGATCGCGCTGGAGGCGATCCCCGACCCCGCCGCCGGCGACGCCCTGCGCGCGGCGATGGGCAAGCTGACCGGCCGCCTGCTGATCGGGGTGATCAACTCGATCGCCGTGCGGCGCGACGCCCGGGCCGTCGACCAGCTCGCCGGCAAGCTCAAGGACGCCGATGCGCCCGTGGCGTCGGCCGCGGCCGAGGCCCTCGGGCGCATCGGCGGCGACCCGGCCGCCAAGGCCCTGGACCGGCGCCTCCCCGGCGCGCCGACCGGCGTTCGCTCGGCGGTCGCCTACGGCTGCGTTCTGTGCGCCGAGCGATACCTCGCCGAGGGCAAGGCCGACCAGGCCGTCAAGCTCTACGACACCGTGCGCAAGGCCGACGTCCCCACCCAGCGGGTCCTCGAGGCGACCCGCGGTGCCATCCTCGCCCGGGGGGCCGCCGGTGTCCCGCTGCTCGTCGAGCACTTGCGGTCGGCGGACAAGGAGCTGTTCGGCATCGCCCTGCGGACGGCACGGGAGCTCGCCTGCCCCCAAGCGACCGACGCCCTGGTGACCGAGCTGCGCAGGGCGGCGCCGAACCAGCAGGTCTGCCTGCTCCTGGCCCTGGCCGACCGCGGCGACGCCAAGGTCCTGCCCACGGTGATCGAGTCGGCCAAGGGCGGCCAGACCCACGTGCGGATTGCGGCGATCGGCGTGCTGGAACGCCTGGGCAACGCCTCCTGCGTCCCCGTGCTGCTCGAGGCCGCGCTCGCGAGCGACGCCGACTTGGCCACGGCGGCGAACGGGGCACTGAGGAGGCTGCCCGGCGGGGGGGTCGATGCCGACATCCTGGACCGCCTGGCGAAGGCGTCGGGCAAGACCCGCCGGCTACTCATCGAGGTCGCCGCGCGGCGGCAGATCGTCGAGGCCCTTCCCACGATGGTGCGGTGCGCCGAAGACGCCGACGCCGACGTTCGCGGCGCGGCCGTCGCCGCCATCGGCACCACCGGTGGGAACGAACACGTAGCCGATCTCGTGAGAATCCTTCAGAAGACCCCCGACGCCAAGGAGCAGACGGGCATTGAGAAGGCCCTCATGGCGCTCGGCGGCCGCGGGGGAGCGGCCTGCGTCAAGCCCCTGATGCCCCTCGCTGGGAGCAACAAGCCCGCCCTTCGTGTGATCGGGATCCATGCGCTGGCGTGCGCGGGCGGGCCCAACGCCCTGGCCGCACTGAAGGCCGCGATCGACGATAAGGACGGAACCGTCCAGGATGAAGCCGTGCGCACGTTGTCGGCCTGGCCCAACAGGTGGCCGAAGGACCCCGGGGTGACCGAGCCGCTCCTGGCCCTGGCCAAGTCGGGCAAGAAGGCCGCGCACCGCGTGCTCGCGCTGCGCGGTTTCCTGCAATACGTCCAGGGAGCCAAGCAGCTCAAGGACGACGACAAGCTCGCCAAGGTCAGGCAGGTGCTGCCGCTGATCACGCGGCGCGATGAGAAGCGGCTGGTGATCTCGGTCCTCCGAAACATCCGGGCCGCCGGCGCGCTGGAGGTGCTGGTGACCTACGCGGCCGATCCAGCCGTCGCCGAGGAAGCGTGCTCCGGCATCGTCAACCTCGCGGGCAAAGGAAACTTGAAGGGCGCCTCCAAGGACCAGCGCCGAAAAGCGCTTCAAACCGCGGCCGAGAAATCGAAAAGCAGATCGATCAAGCAAAGGGCCAACGCGGCGCTGAAGGCAATCAACCGTTAACGGACTCTCAAGCTGTGGCCGAGGCGACCTGCGGGGCATGTCTTCGACCCTGAGGCTCAGCCCCGAAGGGAACCCGCCGAGCTGCCATCTGCTCCATCCCGCTGCCTGCCCGCCGTAGCCTCCCGGCGTAGGCGGGTGTTCCCCGCCGAGGCGGGGGCAAACAGTCGAGCATGCCAACAAGAAAGGCCACGCGGGTACGCGGCCCCGCGTGGCCTTGGTCTATTGGCTTCGCGCCGGGGATCAGCCGGCGCGCCGCACCTCTTGGTTGTCTGTCCCTATTGTGCGGTTCGAGTTGTTTCGTTCAAGCCGAATCCCGCGCGATGTCTACCGCTAGACATGACATGGAGTAGGCATCGTGGGACCGTAAGAACTGGTCCCGAAGCGCCTCCTCGCCTCGAACTCCGCAGGGCTCCCGCCCCGACCTGGCGCATTCCGCAATCGATGCGTCAGACGCAACCAAGAAGCAAGGGCAACTGCCAGCGTAGGTGGGTTCGGCCACATGCAGACAGGTCACCCACGATTCCCTCGTGCCCGGCGAAGGAAAGCGACTTGTCCGCGCTTGGAGAGGAGTCTTCCCACGATCTCGCGAATCTTCTCACGACGGGTCTCTCCAGGTACGCCCTTGTCATTCTCTCCCAAAGGTGGTCCAGCCAAAGGTGTGAGCTGTCTAGCAACCGTCCAGACGGCAGACCGGAATCGCAGATAGTCCTTTATCTTCCCTCTCGATCTTGCCAGCTTATGTATGTGGGCATACAGGTGCGAAATGGGCACGTGCCGGCCTCGAGGCCACGAAAAGAAACCTAGCCCCTCATCGTAGAAAGCATCACCCGCAGGCATGCCTACACCGCGAGCAAAGCGTTTGTAATCCTCTTCCTGCCGCGTTACCATGTTCAAGATGCTGTTGCCCAGGGCTATGCTAACGGACCCCTTGACAATGCCAACGTACCAGTCGCCCTGGAAGCCGCGCCCAGGAAGGGCACACACGTTGAGACACTCAGCTAGGTCCTGATTTCGGTGGATCAACTCACGCAACTGGGAGTACCAGCAGAGATAGACCGCCGCGTTGGGCGGCAGTACGCTGCGATCGCAGTCCTCCATCGGTCCAACGTTCGCGAAGAGCTCGCAGAGCGATTCCAACTCGTCCAGTTGACCAGGGCTAAGTTTCTCCTGCTCGAAGATCCTGCCCATGCCTTGGATTCTCTCCCACCGGCTGTCTTGGGCACAGCCTGCGGCTAGAGCGTCCATCAGCGCGCAGGACACCGTCTCAGTGGCCGACATGTCAAACCAGAAATCCCTCATTCCGACATCGCTCTTGCCGGTGCCTGACCCGCGGTGTTTCTGCTTGGCCTGTTCTCTCAACTGCTCGGCAATCTGTCGGGCCGCTTGTACCACATTTCTCCAACTCTGCGGCCGCCGAGTGACGCCGCTGCTCTGCCCTTTGTGTTTTTCCGGACTCCGCAGCCTACCCAGCTCCGACTGAACGTCATTCCGGTAAGCTAGCAGAAGAACGTTGCGATAGTAAAGCGCCGGCGTGCTCTCCACGAGGCTATCTCTGATCTCCTCAGTCGTTGCCCAGAACTCATCCACGGTGCATAGCACCGTCTTGTCGAGAGGGGCGCCGCGCAGTACTGCTCTAGCATCGTGAACGGCCTCCGATTTCCCGGAGGGGAAACGATCGATGGCTACGTCCGCGGATCCGAACGCATTCTCTCGCTCGTATCCCCTGTCAACTGCCCCGGAAGCCATGCCCGCATGCAACATGGCCACAAGTTCATCATTGTACAGCTTGTGGATTGTGTCATTCTCCTCGAAGACGTAGACGGAAAGGCCCGGCCGATAGATCCGTGGGCCGTCGAAGCCCACCAGGCCCTCGAGGTAGTCATGACGGACCGCGAAGGAGGGCCGGCCCCGCACGTCCATCAACTGCACGACGCCGGGAACGGACTCCCCCGCTTCCTCTTGCGCCTTACCAACGCTCGCCACGAGGCCCTCGCCCCGGACGATCACATAACGCTCCCCAAAGACATCACGCGAACGGCAGGAAACCACGCTATCAGCCAGCGAGCACACCCGCTTAACGACATCGTCCGAGGGAGCAGCGCCCCCAGTCGTACCCGTAACCACAAGGTCGAGCCCAGAACTTCGGAGGAAGTCGATGAGAACGGGCAAGAACAGATCTCCTGTCGTGCGGCTCCCCCTCAGCAAGGGATAGCTCACACCAATAGAGGCAACATCATCCAGCACCGCGCGCGCCAGGTTGGTCCCGCGTTGACGAATCAGGAGATCCTCGATTATCTGGATCATCTCCTCTGGCAGAAGAGCGCCGCTCTTGAAGTCTATCTCAAAAAGCTGAGGTTCGCCGCCTTCCCGCTGTTCTGCCCTATACGTCCACACCGAGATTTCCGCCTTTTGGCTACCTATCAGATTCCCCCATCTGGGCTCTACTGCGCGGCTGCCTAGATGTTCCTCTCCAACGCTGCTGCCGTATTCGCGGAGTCGCCGCCTGCCAAGAATCGGCTTCTCCACACATTTGAGGTCTGACCACTTGAACCCGTTGAAACCCTCACCACCACACAGAACGAGTTGGCTCACGCGCGGGCGGAGGTCCGGCAGCACTCTGCGTTTTGGTCCGGGTCGGAGCCGAGGTGCATCATGCAGACGGATCAGCATTCCGCTTTCACCACGGACAAGACCATGAAAAAGGAAGTTGAGGGCGAACGTCGTCTTGAACGTGGCGCGAGGGCCCTCAATCGTGAGGGTGCTTCCCCGTCTAAGCGTGCCCGGTAGCACATGAGAATCGATTCCTCTGATCCCGAGTCCGAAGAGTCCCTTTTGGGCCCTCCCCCGCTCGCGCTGTCGTTTCTGCTTAACGTAGTGGATCGAGGGATAGACAACGACACCACAGCGGGGTTCCCGCACGTCGAAAGGCTTGCCCGGGATCGCCGGAACCTTGACGTCTTTCCCTTCCCATGGCAGCGTCTTGAAAGGGTGCCTGCCGTGGACATTTCGGGTGAATCGCGACTTCTCAACTTCCAGGTAGCTCAGCGCGTAACCTTGATCCTCCGTTCGTTCGAGGGAGATGACTATATCAGCCATGGTCGAATCAAACGGTGTCGGCTGGCCAGTCTCCACAGTGCAGACGCCGACAGTGTTGTACCGTCGGAAAAGCGCAAAAAGCTGCAGTACTTCCTCGCGCTCGGGCATGCGCAGGCCAAGCATGTTGAGGCTATCGATCACGACTAGGGGAATCAAGTGCTTGAGCGCGCTAAGGGGCCCCGTCTTCGCCCGACCTCGTCGCCGGCGCTCCTCTCGCAGGCGCTGGGCGGCCGCCAGCAGCTTCCGCAGCTGATCGTGGCGCTTCCAAAAGATGCCGCCAGCATCCTCCGAAGTCGGAAGCGGGCGCGGCGAGAGGGAGGGAACAAGAATGTGCGGTTCGGCCCGCTCGACATGTCTAGGGCACCGGACCTTCTTGCTCGTCGCTTCGCTTTGGCATTGGTCCGCGCGTAGGGGGCAGTTTGCGGGTTGCGTAAGTACTTCTCTCAAGTAGGAGGCAAGCTCCGCCGGCCTCGTAAACTCATCCACGTCATGCAAATGGCAGACTGGCCGCAGAAGGTCGCCCCACCCGAACGGCTCCGCCTTCCGCCGCAGTTCAGCTACGGAGGCTTCCAGTGAGAAGAACACCGAAACTGACGAGTTCTCCTGCCGTCTGGCACAGGCGGCCGCGAACTGGAGCGCTAAGGTAGTCTTGCCTGAACCAGGCGGTCCGACGATGACGATATTCCCGCTGCCAGGTGAGCAGGAATCTGGGAGTTCGATGCCGGGAACGCGGCGTCTCCAATCCACAAGCGGGCACGCTTGATTGAGCAGGTGGTCGAAGGGATAACCGAGAACAAGTCCGCCGTTACCGTCCATCATCTTCCTCCCATGCACTGTATCGCGTGGTGGACATCGGAGAGACTTGCGAACGTGCAGCCGGCCGTCGCTGAGCGCCGGACAACATTCCATTTCCAGTGCGTCTCGCCAGCCCATAGCGGCGGTCTCAATGACCAAGCCGAGGCGCCCGCTTCGTCCTGCGTCCGCTCCCACATGCCGCGCGTTAGAATCGCTATACGCCGCGCGCCCATTTGCGCCTTCGCCACGTCCGCCTCGCCCACTGCCGACGTTAGGTCATCGTATGTCAGAGCCGACCCGCCGAAGATACGCGTGCTTAGAGACCACATCCCGTCGGCTAGACGAGACAAGTAATCCAAACCAAAGATCGGCTCACAGGTTTCGAGGCCCCATGCGTCATAGAGATGCTCTGCGTAGTCGCTAAACCAACCCCAGAGGGGCATACCGATGAGCGCCAGGCTGCTCTGAATCGCACTTAACGCCTCGGCGTTCCGGCGCACGTCTCCCATGGCCAATGCCAGCAAGGTGCAGCTAGGTAGGCCGTCGCGAGTCGCGCCATTTCTCAGACGACTCAGGCGCCAGGCCAAGAGCCAGTCTCTACCCTCAAGACCGTATAAAGGTCCCCACGTGCTCGTAAGGCTGCCCTCATCTTGGGCCTTTCTGCGAAGACGTTCAGGCAGAGTGTATGGGATTCCTATGCCACCATGTCCGTGGCATTCACGGTAGAACCGATCGCGGAACTTACGGCGGAGGTCCTTGGGACGTTTGATGCGAGGCACGTTGAGCCGTTGGAAGAGAGCAGGCCCCAACGTCCTCACGTCAGTCTGGCGCTTCCTGAACTCATATGGCCGTTTGGCGACCCAGGGCGCCTGCGAAGTACTTCGCGCGAACACAGCAGAGAAGCCCGGGTTTGTGATGAAATCGTCGCTGAAGACAGTACGAACAATTCGAGCGCCATGGTCGACGTGCACCCCGCGCACCAAGCTCCGGAATAGCCCCACGATGTCGAGATCCTCCCGTGGCTTGACATACTGTGGCAGGACACGTGTATAGGCGCTGTCCATGTGGTCCACCAGGGCAAGCAGGGCGGCGAGGGAGCGTTGTCGGATCGGACCATAGGGATCGATCACGACATCACTGAGTTGTCGTTCAGCCGCGTGAAAGGCGGCTGGACCATCGCCGTCTCCAGGATCATGAGACGCGCAGATTGCCCCAATGCAGCGCGCCAACTCGGAGGTTGGGATTCCGAGATGCGCGTACTCGCGCTCTACGCGCTTCTGCGTAGCGACCGGATGATCTTGTTGGGCCGCGCCGCCTACTCGGCCAAGATCGTGAAACAACACGCTGGCCAACAGCACGTAGAGCTCGACAGGACGTAGTCGCATCCTGTCTTCGTGCCCGGAGATCTCTTCGAAACCGATCACGATCTGATCGAGATGGTTTTCCATGTTACGAAGGTGGGGCCCGGAGTTGTAGGAGCCGCTGGGCGCCCCCATAGCTGGCAACCACTCATCCTGCGCGATCTTCCAGCTTCTCTCCAGGGCGTCGTGAAGTGCAGGATCGACCTCTTTCAGGCGTTCTCGAAGAGTGCCCATGTCGGCGTCCTCCGCAACAGGGCCCGAGTTCCCTACGGGGTGGCTTGGCGCCGCGCTGTTCTATCACAGTTGACGCATGTACCGCCCTTGCCGCAAGACTACCCGCTCCTATTCTACCAGGAACGGCACCGCCGACAAGAGCCTCACCCGGATTCCGTCACACCGTTGGGGGACGTCCCGGTGTACGCAGAAAGATGGCCTGATCCCCGATGTGCGGCATTGCACAGCTGTCGTACGGCAGGCATCGCGCTCTGGCGAATGGCATACGTCCTTACGGCGTATCTTCCGAAGTCGTCATTGCCGGTGCTGACGTGAAGACATCCGAGCACTCCGTCAATCGCGCTGAGGGCTCGTCTAATCCGGCCTCTGGCACGCGGGCTGCGATCGTCCAGCACACCATCGGCCAGCTCCGCCAACGAGAGCCCCGTCGGCTCAACTGGCAGGTTCTCCAAGACTTCCAGCTCGAATTCGCTCAGACCTTCCATGGTTACCGCTCCCGCTCCACTGTGGTCATCCCTTTCCCGCAGTTACGGCACTCGCGCCGGCGGATGAGCTTTCCGCCCGGCGCACGCCGCGTGTAGATCACGTAGAAATGTCGGCATCCGCAGCGTCGGCATTCCAGGCCACAGCGCTGGTTGTCCAACTTCCGAGCCATCGCTACCTCCGACGCAGGTCTTCCTGGGTGTAGCGTTTTCGCTTCCGCTGCTCGGCCGCCTCCATCCCTCGAAATTTGCAGCCGCAGATGCTAGCGGCGACGGCGCAGCCGACGAGGCAGTCGAGCCAGTGGTTGTCCGGCCGAAGTGGTCGAGGCTTCCATTCGTGGACATCCCGGCCGTGGCCGTGGGTGAGCGTCCAGAACTCCGATCCGGCGACGTGCTGGGCGAAGAGGGTATGGTTGGTCCGCTTCGTGCCGAACAACGTAAGCGCCCTGCGGTCGCCGGGGGCAGCCGCCAGACGGGCGTGGACGAACGTCTTCCAGAAGTTCACGTCCACGCAGACGTGGGGGAACTCGCCGCTGCGGCGGACGTTCGGGAAGTACCAGTGGTGGCCGTGGGCCTCGCCGGGGTGGCGGCGGTACGTGCTCATCGGCTTGCGTCCGGCCGTGATGCCCACGCCCTTCGAGGCGACCATGGCCGAGCCGCCGACCTTGTGCTTGACGGCCTCCACGACGCCCGGCAGGTAGCGGGAGTCCACCAGGAGCCTCTCGATCCGGACCAGGGCCCCGTCGGCGCGCTTGAAGTCGGGGCCGAGGGAGTCGGCCACGAGCTTCTCCAGGCCGGCCTGGACGGCACTCTGCACGCCGGCGCCGGCGTCCATCTCGTCCTGGTGCTTGCGGTAGAATTCGGTGGCGCTGCAGAATGCTAGCCATTCCTGGCGAAGCCGGATGCTTCGTTGCGCGCCCTTTCGAACAGCTCGAGGTTGTCGGCCAGGCGGGAGGGCTTGTTCCGGGCCAGCCAGAGCTCCTGGAAGTCGTCGGCGACGCGTCGCGTCTCGTCGGCCAGGGCGCGCAGCTCGTCGGCATCGACCGTCTTGCCGGCGCGGAGCTGCTTGGCGGCCAGGACGCGGCGGCAGGCAAGAACGTCCATTCGCCCGGCCAGGGCCAGCTCGCCAAGCGCGAGGGCCTCGAATTCCTCGCCCTGCCCGTCCGGGTCGGGCATGTCGGCCGCGGCGGCCGAGAGGTGCTCGATGATCTCCGCCGCTGCCTCGGCGGTGACGCCGTCGATGTCGCTGCGCCGGCCCTCGGCGGGAGGGCGAAGCGGCTCGACCAGGGCCCGGTACAGCGAGGCGGTGTACTCGTTCTCCGGGCCCGTCATGCGGTACGTCTCGCCGAGGACGCGGAGGTAGCTCGCCAGCCGCCCGTCGCCCTGGCCGAACGCGTGGCGGCAGAACCGCTCGGTGAAGTTCGCATCGTCCACGGCCGCCCCGTTCCACGCGTGGGCCGCGCCGTGGGCGAAGCCGTGCAGGCTCGCGCCCAGCGGGTTGCGGTGGCCGCCGTCGCCCCAGTCGGTGTTGAGCAGGCCCTCGGCGCCGCACCTGCGCCCCTCGGCTGCGAACTCGGCTACGTTCGCCACCGCCTGCGGCAGCCGGGTCCCGTGCGAGAGCCAGCCGTTCGTGCCCGGACAGACCACCAACGGCAAGCGCGCCTCGGCGATCTCGCCCGTCCGGGGGATCCTCGCGCCGCCGGGGGTGTAATCCCAGTTGAGCATCACGATGTCCTTCGGCAGCTCGCCGAGCAGCTCGGGGTGCTCCAGCACGATGTCGGCCCAGGCGTTCATCCGCTTGCCGTGCCTGCCGCACAGCTCGTAGAGCTCCAGCAGGAAGTCCAGGTACAGCCGCCCGACGCCGAGGCGCTCGGCCTCGTCCCTGCTGCGGCCCTTGCCCAGCTCCCACGTCTCGTCGCAGCAGACGTTGAAGTCCCGCGCCTCGAAGAGCGGCATGAGCTCGTCATACAGGTCGGCCATGAGCTGAATCGACCCGGCATCGAGCGGGCAGAGCGTCGTGCCGCCGGGGAAGTCCCGGAAGCCCGGCATCTCGCCCAGGTGGCTGTACTCCGGCAGGGCGAGGATCTTCTCCATGTGCCCGAAGCTGGCCAGCGAGCCGACCAGCCGGACGTGGTGCAGGCGGCAGTGGGCCTGAAGCTCGGCGATCTCCTCCGGCGTCAGCGGGCTGAACCCCTGCCCGATGGCCGGGTGCTTCCTGAACGTGAACACGTTCTCCACGTAGAGCTGGAGCTCGTTGATCTTCCAGCGGGCCAGGCGCTCGACGAGGTCCTTGAGCGTCTTGACGGTCGGCACCTTGCCGCGGGAGCAGTCGTGGTAGACGCCGCGGCGGGGGAAATCGGGTGCATCGTCGATCGCGCAGCAGCCCATCTCCGGCCCGCAGGCGACGAGCAGTTCCCGCAGCGTCTGGATGCCGTAGTACGCCCCGGCATCCGTCGCGGCCGCGACCTCCACGCCATCCGGCCGCACGGCCAGCCTATACGCCTCGTCGCCTTCGATGCCCGCGTCCCGTACGACGCGCACGGCCGCCTGCCCGTCGCGCCGGTCCGGGCAGTGAGTCTTGAGGCTGGCTTGGAGCTGGCCGAGCGGCAGCACGTCCGCCTCGTCGGCGGGTTCCATCCTGACCTGTTCGGGCCAACGGAACACGCCGGATGCAGACTCCAGTTTCCGCACGGGGATCAGAAGATCATCCAGAGACATTCTGCGTCTCCATGGGCTTCCCCCCCACCGATGTGCCTCCCGGCGAACTAATCCGCAATTCGCAATCCGCAATCCGCAATCGGATCATTCCAGGTTCGCGTGTCGCTGGCGGAACTCGGCCAGGTCGAGCTTGAGTCTGTCGGCGAGCACGTTGAAGACGGCGTCGAGGCAGAGGCTGGCGGCGTGTTCGAAGACGGCCGCCCGGATGACGATGTCTTCGGCGACTGCGGGGACGACGATGACCTTGTCGGCCGCCTTGGCAAGCGTCGAATCGGCCTCGGCCGTCACGACGACGACGTCGGCCCCCAGCTCGTGGGCCCGTCCGGAGAGGTAGCTGGTGTAGCCCGTCTCGCCGGTGCAACTGATGGCGACGATCAGGTCTCCTTCTCCGGCGGCGGGGGTGACGGTCTCGCCGGGGACGAAGGCCGGCAGCCCGGCGTGCATGAGGCGCATGCCGAAGCTGCGGGCCACCAGCCCGCTCCGGCCCGCGCCCGCGACGAACGTCCGCCGGGCGCGCGGCAGCATGCGGCTGAGGGCCATGAAGCTCTCCCAATCGACCTGCTCCATGACGGCCTCGATCCTCGTCAGCAGGTCCCGCCCGGCCGATCTCAGCGCGTGTTCATCCGGCACTGCCACCGCCTCCCTTCTTTTCCCACCGCAGCAGGTCGACGACCTTGGCCAGGGTGGTGTTGCCCTCACGGATCTCCTGCCGGATTCGGTTTTCGGCCTCGAGGACGTCGGCGGCGCGGTTGGCCATCTCGACGGCC
>CAYRVX010000145.1:0-15488 GCA_964427875.1 uncultured Planctomycetaceae bacterium | reverse complement strand
CTCGCCCATGTGTCCCACGGGCGTCTCGCCCATGTGTCCCACGGGCGTCTCGCCCGTGGATTCGGGCCCTCGGTGCAGGACCGGGACGGCCCTGCGACACACGGGCAAGATGCCCGTGCCACACCGACGCCGGTTTCCATACACCTTGTGAGACACCCATTAGGGATTGATTTCCCCGCCTCTTTTCGCCGAGCATACCCCTTCGTGTTCGTGATATGTGCGATTGAGGCAAGAGGATCATGACTACGCAGGACGACGAGGCGGCCGGCGGCGAGGCGCAAGGCGGCGCGCCGCTCGACTTCATCCGCGCGATCGTGGCCGAGGACGTCAAGGCCCGCAAGTGGGCCGGCAAGGTGGTCACCCGCTTCCCCCCCGAGCCCAACGGCTACATGCACATCGGCCACGCCAAGGCGTTCGGCATCGACTTCGGCGTCGCCGAGGAGTTCGGCGGCGTCTGCCACCTCCGCTTCGACGACACCAATCCCACCACCGAGGAGGTCGAGTACGTCCAGAGCATCCAGGAGGACGTCCGCTGGCTCGGCTGGGACTGGGGCGAGCACCTCTACTACGCCTCCGATTACTTCCAGCAGATGTACGACTACGCCGAGCAGCTCATCCGGGACGGCAAGGCCTACGTCGACGACCTGACGGCCGAGGAGATCCGCGAGCACCGCGGCACGCTCACCCGGCCGGGCAGGGACAGCCCCTACCGCGAACGGACGCCCGAGGAGAACCTCGACCTCTTCCGGCGGATGCGGGCCGGGGAGTTCCCCGACGGGGCGCGAGTCCTCCGCGCGAAGATCGACATGGCCTCGCCCAACCTGAACCTGCGCGATCCGGTCATGTACCGCATCCTCCACGCCACCCATCACCGCCAGGGCGATGCGTGGTGCATCTACCCGATGTACGACTGGGCGCACGGCCTGGAGGACTCCATCGAGGGCGTGACGCACTCGCTGTGCTCGCTGGAGTTCGAGAACCACCGCCCGCTGTACGACTGGTTCCTCGATCAACTGCCCGTGCACCATCCGCAGCAGATCGAGTTCGCGCGGTTCAACCTCACCTGCACCGTGATGAGCAAGCGGATGCTGCGCCAGCTCGTCGAGGGCGGCTGCGTGAGCGGCTGGGACGACCCGCGCATGCCCACGCTCGGCGGGATGCGCCGCCGCGGGTACACGCCCGAGGCCATCCGCGAGTTCCTCCAACGCGTCGGCGTCAACAAGTTCGTCAGCACGGTGGACGTTGCCCTGCTGGAGCACTGCCTGCGGCGGGACCTCAACAGGCGAAGCCCCCGCGTGATGGGCGTCCTGCGGCCGCTGCGCGTCGTCCTCGACAACTACCCCGAGGGCCGGGTCGAGGAACTGGAGGCGATCAACAACCCCGAGGACGCCTCCGCCGGCACGCGGCCGGTGCCGTTCTCCCGCATCCTCTACATCGAGCGCGAGGACTTCATGGAAGACCCGCCGCGGAAGTTCTTTCGATTGGCGCCCGGCCGCGAGGTCCGCCTGCGGTACGCCTACTTCATCACCTGCCGCGAGGTGGTCAAGGACGACGCCGGCGAGGTTGTCGAGCTGCACTGCACGTACGACCCGGCCACGCGCGGCGGCGACGCCCCCGACGGGCGGAAGGTCAAGGCCACGCTGCACTGGGTCTCCGCCGCCCACGCGCTGGATGCCGAGGTCCGCCTGTACGGCCATCTCTTCTCGAAGCGGGATCCAACCGACGTCCCCGAAGGCGCTGACTGGAAGGCCAACGTCAACCCCGACTCGCTGGAGACGCTGACCGGCTGCAAGCTCGAGCCGTCGCTTGCCAGCGCGAAAGCCGGCGACCGCGTCCAGTTCGAGCGGATGGGCTACTTCTGCGTAGATCCCGACTCCTCCGCCGACCGCCTCATCTTCAACCGCACCGTCACCCTCCGCGACACCTGGGCAAAGATCCAGAAGAAACAGCAGAAGCAGTAGCTGGTACCCGGTAGCCCGGAGCCGGTAGCCGGTCCGGGCAGACGGTGGATGCTGCTCGGAACCGGGAACCGGGAACTCGGAACCGGGAACCGGGAACCCGGAACCCGGAACCCGGAACCCGGAACCGGGAACTGCCGAGACCCGCACCGCCAGGCGGCGAGGACGAACACGTAAACCCAAGCGGTCGGAAGGTCCTTGTTCAAACGCAGGCGACAGCGTTTGAACCATCCCGCAGTTTTCTTGTAATCTGCCGGTTTTCGTTGTGCAAAAGGGCCCGCGAGATGTATATGCCTGCTACGGGGGGACCATGATAACTCAGAGTGACCGGTCCTCGTTGACTCGTGAACTGGTTAACTCGTTAATTCGTTAATTCGAAGAGAGCTGCGCTCTGACGATGCCCTCGCATCCGGCGGAGGGAGGGCCGCGGCCAGGAGGGCCCGCCCGCCGGGCAGCCACGCAATGAAAAACTCCCGTAATGTGGACAAGGTCTTGCCAGTTAACGAGTTAACGAATCAACGGCTCAACCGACACGCCGTAAGCCGGTGGCCGTCGGTCAGTTTGGGATGATAAGGAAAGGCAGGGCGGTGGATTAAAATAAAAAATGCGAAACGAACCCAAACGCGGGTTATTGAGGTTTTGGGAACATGGGTAAGGGCATCTGCGGGCTTCGGCGAAGCCCTGCCTCGGCGGGCCATCCGGCCGCCCCGCGCGCAGCCCAACCGCTTCTCCGTGGCTCTGCACAACAAACGCTCAATCATTGCCGCAAACGCGTGTATCTTTGAGCGTTCCTTTCGCCCCGCCGGGGCTTGTTTCCTCATTGCTCCCATTCCGGGGGCTCGCGCCCCCGGCCAAACCTGCCTGCCGGCAGGCAGGTTCGGCATTCGGCATTTGGTTGCGGCCGGAGGCTGCGCTGCGCCTCTGCGGTGGCCGCCCGGCCGCCTTCGGCGGCGCGCGTCGATTCCGGGCCTACCGTCTGGAGTGGCCGGCGGCGAGCGGGTATGATGGCTGGCCGCAGTCCGGCCGCCGGCGGTCGGCCTTCCGCGCGGAGAGACGCAGCGAGCCGTTCGCGGCACAGATCAAGGAGACAGCCTTACCGTGACAGCATCCGATCGCACAGCATTCGAGCGTGACCTGAGGGAAGTGGTGCGAGGGGAAGTCTCCTTCGACTACGGCACCCTGGGACTGTATTCGACCGATTCCAGCATCTACCAGATCGAGCCGGTGGCCGTGGTGGTCCCCCGTGACGAGGAGGACGTCCTGGCGGCGATGCGCGTCGCCCGCGAGCACGGGGTGAGCATCCTGCCCCGCGGGGGGGGCACGAGCCTGGGCGGCCAGGCCGTCGGGGAGTCCATGATCCTCGACTTCACCAAGTACATGGACAACATCATCGAGGTGAACGTCGCCGAGCGCTGGGTGCGGGTCCAGCCGGGCGTGATCCTGGACGAGCTGAACGCCGCGCTGGCCCCGCACGGGCTCCAGTTCGCACCGGACCCGGCCACCAGCGACCGGGCCGCCATCGGCGGGATGATGGGCAACAACTCCTCGGGGACCAAGAGCATCGTCTACCGCGTGATGGTCGATCACGTGCTGGCCAGCAAGGTGGCCCTGTCCGACGGCACGGTCCTGGAGCTCACGGAGCTGAGCGGCGAGGAGTACGACGCGCGGTGCAACGGCCCCGGCGCGGGCGGGCGGGAGGCGGAAGTCTACCGCGGCTTCCGGCGGATCATCGAGGCCAACCGCGACGAGATCCTGAAGCGCTACCCCAAGATCATGCGTCACGTGCAGGGGTACAACCTGGATGCGTTCGCAAAAACCGACCGCTGGAACCTCTCGAAGCTGATCGTCGGCAGCGAGGGCACGCTCGCGGTAATCCTCGAGGCCAAGCTCAACCTCGTGCCCCTGCCGAAGTGCAAGATCGTCTGCGTGGCGCACTTCACCGAGCTGCTGGAGGCCATCCGGACGGTCCGGCCGATCCTGGAGTATGGGCCCTCGGCGGTCGAGATCCTCGATGCGGACGTGATCGGCCTGGCGCGCAGCAGCCTCGGCACCGCGCCGTTATGCGGCTTTATCGAGGGCGATCCCGCCGCCGTGCTCATCGTCGAGTTCTTCGGCGAGACCCCCGAGGAGGTGGCGGGCAAGGCCGGGAAGCTCACGGCCGACCTGAAGGGCAAGCAGCTCGGCTATGCCTGGCCGGTCATCAGCGACGCGGCGGGGCAGGCCGACGTGTGGGCCGTCCGGGCGGACGGCCTGGGGATCCTGCTCGGCATGAAGGGCGAGCGCAAGCCCACGGCCTTCATCGAGGACTGCGCCGTGCCCGTGGAGGTCCTGCCGGAGTACATCGATCGGACGCTCAAGTTCTGCCACCAGCGAGGCGTCCCCGTGGCGATGTACGGCCATGTCAGCGTCGGTGTGATCCATGTCCGCCCGATCCTGGACCTCAAGAAGCAGGAGGACATCGACAACATGAAGGCCATCTCCGAGCACGCGCTGGGGATGGTCAAGGAATACGGCGGCTCCTGGTGCGGCGAGCACGGCGACGGGCGCGTGAGGAGCCCGTTGCTGGAGAAGTACTTCGGCTCGCAGGTCTACGGCGCGTTCCGGGAGATCAAGCGGCTGCTCGACCCGGCCGGTCTGATGAACCCCGGACCGATCATCGACCCCGGGCCGATGGACGAGAACCTGCGGTACGGCCCGGGCTACGAGACGCCCGCGCCGCCGACGGAGTACCACTACCGCGAGGAGGGGTCGTTCGCCGCGGCGGTCGAGATGTGCAGCGGCGTCGCAGCCTGCCGACAGCGCCTCGCCGGGACGATGTGTCCCAGCTACCGGGTCACTCGCGACGAGGAGCATTCCACACGCGGCCGGGCCAACGCGCTGCGGCTGGCCATGACCGGGCAACTCGACACCGAAGGGCTCACCAGCCGCACGCTCTACGAGATCATGGAGCTGTGCCTCTCCTGCAAGGCCTGCAAGTCCGAGTGCCCCAGCAACGTGGACCTGGCCCGGCTGAAGAGCGAGTTCCTCCAGCGGTACCACGACGCGCACGGCGCGGGACTTCGGGAGCGGTTCGTGGCCGGCTCGACGCGGATGGCCCGCCTGATGGCCGGCTGGAGGGCGCCCGTCGTCAACTGGGTCCAGGGCACGCGGGCGTTCCGAAAGGTGCTGGAGTGGGTGGCGGGCTTCGACAGCCGCCGCCCGCTGCCGACGTATGCCCGCATGCCGCTGGGCAAGTGGTTCGCCCGCCGCAACGGCGGCGGCACCGCCGGCGGAAGCCAGGTCGTCCTCTTCGACGACACCTACATGAACTACCATCAGACCAGCGTGGGCATCTCCGCCGTCGAGCTGCTCGAGTCGTGCGGCTACGAGGTCGTCCTCGCCCGGGCCGGGTGCTGCCAGCGGCCGAGCATCTCCCACGGCTTTCTCCGAAAGGCCCGCAAGCAGGGCGAGAAGACGCTTCGCAACCTCGACGCGTTTATCCAGAAGGGCCTCCAGGTGGTGGTGTGCGAGCCCGGCTGCGCGTCGGCGCTCGTCGACGACCTGCCGGACCTGATCGAGGATGAGGCGCTCGGCCGGCGGATCAAGGACAACGTGTTCATGATCGACCAGTTCCTTGCCCGGGAGGTCCGCGATGGCAGGCTGGACTGCCAGTTCACCTCGCCGTTCGAGAAGGTCCTCATTCACGGCCACTGTCACCAGAAGTCGCTGTTCGGCACGTCGGCGATGAAGGAGCTACTGGGGCGGGTGTGCGGGATGTCCGTCGGCGAGGTCGACTCCGGCTGCTGCGGCATGGCCGGCTCGTTCGGATACGAGAAGGAGCATTACGACATGTCGCTGGCGATCGGCGAGGAGCGGCTCTTTCCGGCCATCCGCGACCGCGAGGAGGGAACGGCCGTGGTGGCCTGCGGCTTCAGTTGCCGGCACCAGATCGCCGACGGCACGGGCGTGAAGGCCCTGCACTGGGTGGAGACGATCCGGGGCCGGGTCGAGAATCCCGCGGCCGGGCAATGAGGTTGTCGTCTGAGACGTTCCTTGTTAAGAGGGATCCGAGGACGGCGATAACCCGGGAAGACAGGGGACATGACGAACATGAGACACTTCGCCCGTATCCTGGCTGCCTGGGCTGCGTTCTGCCCGTTGGCGTTGACCGCCCGCGCGGACCTGGCGGATGAGATGATCGCCCACGTCATCGGGCGCGCCACGAGCGACGCCTCGCGAGCGAGGAAGCTCGTCGATGCCGCAAGGACGATGGGCTCCGGCGACGCCGCGGCCGTCAGGCTGCTCGAGAGGGCCCTCGAGTATGCGATCAAGAGCGCGCGCGACGCCGAGGGCTTCCGGGCCGGCTGCGACGCCCTGGACGAGCTTCAGCGCCGTCGCCCCGACGGGAAGGACCGGTGGGCGGAGAAGCGCATCGAGCTCTGCCGCCTGGCGTATCAGTCGAGCCCGGTGGAGGCCAGGGCGGTCGCGGGCGTGGCCCTCATGAAGGCGCTCGACGCCTGGGGCGGTCAGGCCGTCGCGCAGCGGAAATGGGCCAAGGCCGTCACGCTGCTCTCCGAGGCGCACCGTGTCGCCGTCGCCACGGGGCGCCGCGGGCTGTACTTCGAGCGGAAGAAGGACGCGGCGGAGCACTTTCTCAAGGCCGAGCGCACGCTGGCCGCCCTCCACGGCGGCGGCGCCCGCGGCCCGAAGGACGCGCGAACCCGCGAACGGATGCTCCGAACGCTCGTCGTCGACCTGGACGATCCGCAGCGGGCCAGGCAGCACCTCGGCCCCGGAATCGGCGAGGTCTGGACGACCTACGTCCCCCTGGCGGCCGGGGACCTCAAAGGCCTCCCCGAGACCGCTTGCAGGGAGCTGTGCGACTGGTACTTCAAGTCCCTTGCCGTCAAGGCCGCCCCCGTGGCCAGGGAGCGCATGCTCCGCAGGGCCAGGCTCTACTGCCGGCGCCTTCTCGACCTGCACGCCGCCAAGGACGCCGTCCGGCTGGGGGCGGACGGGCGCCTCAGCGAGATCGACCGGCAACTGCGGCTGCTCGACCCGGTCGGAAGCATGCTCGCCCGACTGAGATACGTGGACCTGATGAAGCTGGTCGATCTGGACTTCGACGCCACGGAGGGCTGTTGGCTGGCGGCCAAGGGCACGTTCTGCTCGTCGTCCAAGAGCGACGGGACGCTGCGCTTCCCCGTGGAGGTGACGGGCAGCTACCGGCTGTCGCTGGCGGTCGCCAAGCTCCAGATGGCACAGGACGTCGCCTTCACCTTCCCGGTGGCCGATCGCGAGGTCGAGATGACGATGCATGAGTACTACGCTTCGGCCGACGAGTCGCCATCCTCCCGGTATGGCCCTTCTCGCACGAGATACCGCTCGTCCTCCGGCCGCGTGGGGGAGAAGGTGACGTGGATCCGCCTTCAGTTCGAGGGCCTCTCGAAGGACCGGGGCGGCTCGTGCTCGAAGGTCGTCCACCCCCGCTACGAGAGCCGGAAGTGGGTCCCGTATGCGGTGGACGTCGCCGTCAAGGTGACGGGCGAACGCGTGCAGATGGCCGCCATGCTGAACCGGCAGAAGTGGCTCTCCTGGAGCGGGAGCAAGAAGAGCCTGTCCAGCCCGCGCGGCGGAGGCGGCGGATCGATCGGCATCCGGTTCGACAAGCCCGGCGTCGTCGTCAGCGCCGCCAAGCTGCGCCCGACAGGCGGCGAGGTCAAGTTCACGCGAACGGGGGCCGACACGGCCTGGCTGGATGAAGCGGCGAGGGGGCCGCGGCCGGCGAGTCGCTGCAAGGCGACGGCCTCGCGGACGGCCAGGGGCCCCGATCGGGACTCGTCGAAACCGCCCGCCGTGGAGAACGCCTTCGACGGCGACCCGAAGACGCGCTGGTCCACCGGTGCGGCCATGCGGCTCGGCGACTGGTTCGCCGTCGACCTCGGCGCCGAAACCGACGTCAAAGGGCTCATCCTGCACGCCGGCGCCGCCACGGACTACCCGCGCGGCTACCGGGTGTATATCTCGGCCGACGGAAGGAGCTGGGGCCGGGCGATCGTCACGGGGCTCGGCACGCGCAGCCCGACCCAGATCGTCTTCCCCAAGCCGGTCCGGACGCGCCACATCCGGATCGTCCAGACCGGCCGGTCCTATCGGTACTGGTGGGGCATCGCGGAGTTGGAGGTCCAGACGGCCGCACGACGGCCCGCCGCGCCAACGAGATGAGCTGCGCGTCAACCGCGCTGCGCCGGTTGGCCCCGACGGGTCACAGCGTGGGCTTCTTCGGCTTGAACGTGAACTCGGGCTCGGCCCGGAGGCGCTGGCCGCGCTCGATCATCATGGCCGCCGCGACCTCGTAGGACTTCCCGGCGATGGCGCGGATCGCCTCCTCGTACATGATCGCCTGCGAGCCCATCTTGGTCACCGCCTGCAATATCTCCTGGTTGGAGAGGATGGCATGCATGGCCTGAGCGGCAAACTGGTCCACGATGTCCTGCGTCGGATTCGCCATGTCGCAGCTTCCTTCAATAAGCTCGCCCGCCTGCGTCGGCGCGCCCGCAGCCGGAGGTCCACAACGACAGATCGCAGTATACGGCCGCGGCGGCGGGATTGCCAGCGCACGGGCCGGCGGATGTGTGCTCATCCGCCCAGCCGATTATGCGCTTGACCTGCTCGGATTCGGTGATATAATCCAAGTTGCTCTAGCTCGCTTTGGAAGCGGCTAGCTATGCGCATCTGCATTCGGGCAGGAGCGAAGATCGCTCGCTCGTCCCTTCCTGCCCAGGCCGCCCGGCCGAGTTTCCATGTCGCTGAGAGCTGTTAGTAACCGTCAACGAATAAACTAAGCAGATGTCCAATGACGAATGACGAACCTGCCTGCCGGCAGGCAGGTGACGAACGCCGGCAATAGCTGCGTTCTCCGAGCGAATCGGCCTCCTTTTATTCGGCATTCGGCATTTTTCATTCGTCATTCAGAGCTCCAATTGCTGAACTTGTTTCCTGACGCTTGCTAAGCGGCCTGGTCGCCGGGCGGGTCGCTCCACGTGGGTCTATACCGGCCAGATCTACATCCCCGAGCCGGCCTCGCTGAGCCTGCTGGCGGCGGGGGGGATCGCCTTGATCCGGCGTCGCAGGAGATAGGCCGGCCGTCGGGCCGGCAGTGACAACGACACGCCCGGCGCGCGCTGCGACCGGACCGTCCGGGCCGCGAACGGGAGTCCCGCGTGCGTGCGGATCGCCGGAGAAACCCGCAATCATCGCAGGCGAAGGGGGAGCGGGAGATGTTATAATGCTCAGCGGAACATTCGACGTGCTTGGCGTTGGCCAGTGGAGAGGCACATGATGACACTTGCGCGGTCTGTCGGGGCGACTGTGGCGTTGGCGGTGCTGTTGGCGTGGGGGCCGGCTTTGGCCTGGGGCAAGCCCGCCGCCGTTATCGTCAAGGTGCGGGTGGATGATGAGGCGCCCGGCTACGAGGGCTACCGGGCGATTGACGGCAACCCGGCGACGATGTGGCACACGTCGTACGGGTACGGCGACCCGAAGCACCCGCACGAGATCGTCGTCGACCTGGGCGCCAGCCGCGAGGTGTCCGGCTTCGGCTACATGCCGCGGCCGGGCGCGGGCAACGGGACGATCAAGGACTACGAGTGCTACCTCAGCGACGACGCCAAGAAGCCCGGCAAGCCGGTCGCCAAGGGCACGTTCGCGGCCGCCGACGGCGAGAAGGTGGTCGAGTTCCCCGACAAGGCCAGGGGCCGCTACTTCCGCCTTCGCGCCCTCTCGGAGGTGACCCGCAAGCCGTGGACGTCGATCGCCGAGTTGAGGATCATCTCCGGCGGGCTGGCCTTCCGCGCGAAGCCGTCGTCGAGCACGGTCGCCGCCGCACCGGCCAAGGCGCCCGCCACGGAATGGGAGTACCAGTACGAGGTCCTGCGGCAGGACATCCGCAGCCGCGCGACCTTCGCGCGGTACGCGGGCGAGACCTACCGCCGCGAGGCGTTGATCCTGGAGTCGGACCGCGACCCGGTCGACGTGGTCCTTCGCCGGACGGCCGCCCTGCTGGCCGACATTCGGCGCATGTCCGGGGCGCCGGACCTGTCCGCCCCGGGCGCCGAGTTGAAGGAGCTGCAAGCCGCCGGTGCGGCGACGGCCGTTGACGACGCCGAAGGCAGGCAAAAGCTCTTCGAGAGGGCCTGCAAGGTCCGCCGGAAGGTCGCCTTCTCGAACCCCCTGTTGAACTTCGACGAGATCCTGTTCATCAAGCGTCACCGCTCGAGCTTCAACCACATGTGCGACCAGTACTACGGCATCAACTCGCCGCCGGGCGGCGGGCTGTTCGTGCTGCGCGACCCGTTCGGCGCGAACCCGAAGGTCCGCGACGTGCTGGCCGAGTCGGTCGTCGAGAACGCCCGCCTGAAGGGCACCAGGCTCCTCGGCGGGTCGTTCCTCTCGCCGGAGCTGTCGTACGACGGCGAGACGATCCTCTTCGCCTACGTCGAGTGCGCGGGCGACCGCGGGCACCGCTGGCACACCGAGACCGACAAGCGCGGGTACTGGTCGATCGGGCGGTGCTACCACGTCTTCAAGGTCAACGCCGACGGCAGCGGCCTGGTGCAGCTCACCGACGGCACGTGGAACGACTTCGACCCGTGCTTCCTGCCGAACGGGCGGGTGGCGTTCATCTCCGAGCGCCGCGGCGGGTACCTTCGCTGCGGGCGGACGTGCCCGACGTACACGCTGCACGACATGGCCGCCGACGGCTCGGACATCCGCCGCCTGAGCCCGCACGAGACGAACGAGTGGCACCCGTCGGTGACGCACGACGGGCTGATCATCTACACGCGCTGGGACTACGTGGACCGCCACGGCTGCACCGCCCACCTGCCGTGGGTCACCACCCTGGACGGGCGCGACAGCCGGGCCATTCACGGCAACTTCACCCCGCGCCGAGGCCGCCCGGACATGGAGGTGAGCATCCGCGCGATTCCGCGCTTGCGCAAGTACGTTGCCACGGGCGCCCCGCACCACGGGCAGGCGTTCGGGTCGCTCGTCCTGCTCGACCCGGAGGTCGAGGACGACGACGGCATGTCACAGGTGAAGCGCATCACCCCCGACGTGGGCTTCCCGGAGTCCCAGGGGGGCAGGCAGGCGTACGGCACGGCCTGGCCGCTGAGCGAGGATTATTACCTCTGCGTTTACGATGCGGCTGCGGCGATGGGCGCGGCGCGGCGCGGGCGGCAGGGCAGCCGCAACGACTGGAAGCTGTTCAACTACGGCATCTACCTGGTGGACGGCTTCGGCAACAGGGAGCTGCTCTACCGCGATCCGGAGATTGCGTGCGTGAGCCCGATGCCGCTTCGTCCCCGGCCGATGCCGGCCGTCATCCCCCAGGCCGTCAAGGACGGGCCCTTCCTGCCCGCGCCGGCGAAGGAGGCCCCAGGCGGCCGGACGAGAGAGGCCGACGCGACGATGGCCGTCATGAACGTCTACGACGGGCTGAAGCCCTGGCCGGAAGGGACGACCATCCAGGCCATCCGCGTGATCCAGCTCCTGCCGATGACGGTCCCCTCGGGCGGCCCGCCGCACGAGGTCGGCCTGCGGCTGCCCTCGGCCGGGGATTCGGTCATGCCGGCCCGCTACGTGCTGGGCACCGCCCGCGTCGAGGCCGACGGCAGCGCCTACTTCCGCGTGCCGGCGAACATCGAGGTCTTCTTCCAGGCCCTGGACGCCAACGGGCTGGCCGTCCAGTCCATGCGCTCGGCGACGTACACCAAGCCGGGCGAGCGGCTCGCCTGCCAGGGCTGCCACGAGCGGCGCTACCGCGCCCCGGCGCCGCCGAAGATCGTGCCGCTGGCGCTGCGCCGCCCGCCGCAAGGGCTGAAAGGCGACGTGGAAGGCTCCAACCCGTTCAGCTATCCGCGCCTGGTCCAGCCCGTGCTCGAGAAGCGCTGCGTGGGCTGCCACGCCAAGCACGCCGGCAAGGCGCCCGACCTGACAGCAAGCGTCACCGGGCGCGGACGGAACACCTACTACGCCTCTTACCAGAGCCTCGCGCGGAAGTACGGATTCTGGAACTACCACCACGGCCACCGCACCACGCCGGGGCAGTTCGGCGCCCGCGCGTCCAAGCTGTACCAGATGCTCGCCGCCGGCAGCCACAAGGACCGGGCCAAGCTCACCGGCGAGGAGATGCACCGCATCACGCTCTGGCTGGATTGCTGCAGCGTCTTCTACGGCGTTTACGAGCGCGACGGCGGGCAGGCCCAACGGGCCGGCAAGGTCGCCGAGCCGACCTTGGAGTGATTCCCCCCTCGCGCGACGAACCGCGACCTCCCTTTTCGCATTCGGGCGGAGCCGCGGCGTGTCGCCGCGGTGCCGTTTCATGATTCCACCAATCGCCGCGGCACGTACAGCTCGATGCGCTGCCTCGACGGCTGGACGATCGCGTGCTGGGCGGTGATCTCCTGGATGACGTCCTCGTCCGTCAGCGCACGCAGCAGGGCGTCCGTGTCGACCTCGCCGGCCGTGAGCATCCGCTCGGAGAGCTGAAGCAGCCGCTTGTAACGGCCGCAGGTGGACTCGAAGAACGCCGCGGCGTCGTCCTCGAGCTTCCCCCGGCCCGGGTCGTCGAGCTTCCGGTAGTGGTTCGTGGTCACCAGCGGCGCGTCCGACTCGCCCCAGCGAAGCTCCGCCCGCGCGGGCGTCCGCTCGATGCAGACCCGCTGGTGGTTCTCCGTGCCGACGACGGTGACCAGAACGCTCGTGAAGAGCTTCTTGCGGCTGAGCATGGAGACGGCCTCGTCGAAGCCGCCGGCGTCCTCGAGCACCGTGCGAAGGAACAGCAGCACCGGGTAGCCCATCACCGAGCGGGCCTGCCGGGACAGGACGGCGTTGATCACAAAGGCGAAGCCGCGTGCGGACAGGCCGGTGACGACGCCGAGGGAGCCGGGCCAGCCGGCGATGGCGAACCGCAGCCGCCCGCCCCGCACGTAACGGGTGATGCAACTGGCGGCGGCGAGCTTGTCTTCCGGCCACCAGTCCATGTTGCGGGCGAGGACCGGCCCGTCCGGCGCAGGGAGGGCGACCGTCGAGCAGGACATGCAGGCCATCAGCAGGTCGTAAGAGACGTTGGCGAGCATCAGCCAGCGCCAGTCGATGCCGGCGTATCGGCTCATTGCCTTCACCTCGCGGCTGAACCGCCATCGCGTCCGGGCGTTGAACAGCGGCGCGAGCCTCACCGCCGCCGCGGGCGTCTCGCCCTTCACTGCATCCAGCAGCGCCTTGGCGCGGTCGATCATCTCCGCATCGATCCCGTCGAACCGCTCCTCGAGCGGCCTGTCGAGATCGACCACGTAACTCGGACAACTCAACCACGCGGACATGCCAACGCCCTGAATGAATGCGTTCGGAAGTGCTCGCCTTGAGGCCGCACTCTCGCAGCCATGATAGGAGAGTCTGCCCCGATATCAAACCCGAGCGCCTTCCGGGGGGAGCCCCAGGCAGTCGTTCCGGATGAGCGCCGCCGCTGAGCCCGACTGCAAAGAGCGAGGTCCCGGTGCGACCCACGGCGTCAATCTGCGGAGGCGGGCGAGCCGCGGCGTGCCGCCGCGGTGCCCCTTCTACGACGATTCACCACGACCAGCGCGCCGATGGCCAACAGGCAGGCCGTCGTCGGCTCGGGCACGCGATACCACCCGTACACGCCTCCGTCGTCGCCCCAGTCCTCCTTGACGACGCCGACGTTCGGGCAGTGCCAGGAGTAGTCGAAGTCCCCGGTGCCGTCGCTCCAGAGCTGTAGCGCGCAGCCCGAGTAGGGCCCCAGTCCCGTCGGCATTTGCGGCACGACCTGATCGGTCGCCAGTATTTCGGCATATTCCCCGGGCTCCCAGGGATAGTCGAAGTGCTGACCGGGCGCCGGCGTGGCCGGGAAGAACACAGGCGATTCCTCAGGGGATGTCGCCTCCCAACTTGCGGGCACACCGTCGTAGTCCATACCCGTGAGCTTCAACACCCTGAGGTCGCCATCCGTGTCCTCGGCAATGCGCAGGTCGTAGTATTCCGTGACGGGGTCGTCCCCATGCCCGTGGATCCCCAGGATCAAGCACTCGACGCCAAGGACAGTTTCAGTGCCGGTCAGGGAGAACGTTCTGGTGGCGCCCTCAAACTCCCCGTAGCCCGTCAGGGCATAGCTGTCGCCGACGTTCGTCAGCCCCAGCCACTGATTGGTTATGACGTCTGAATCGCCGTCGAAGCCGTTGCCCCAAGCCGGCACGGACATCGACACGATCACCGCTGCTGTCAGTACAGACGTTCGCATGACCTTCTCCTTTTCCTCGGTTTGAAGCGGATAAGCTACGAGCAAAAATATGTTAATCGCTTTGCCCCTCGCTGTCAAGGCTGAATTGGCCAGGCTCAGGGCAGGGTGTGCGAGGACAAATCCGGGGAGGTTTCCTCTTCGCCCCGTATGGGGCGGTACGTGGGTAGCCCAGGGCGACCGGAGGGAGCCCTGGGTACGCGTCACCCTTTGTGCGGAGCCTCGTATGGGGCGACCGTGAGGTACGGTCACCCCTGCCGGGGTTCCGCGAAATACACGCCCTGCAAACCCAGGGCTTGCGGCAAACAGCGCCGCGGCGCCCTGGGCTATCAACGTCCGCTCCTCCGGAGCTAACAGATTACAGAAACAATCGTTACGGACCGCCAGGAAACATCCTCACACACCAGGGCAGGCGGGCTTAGCGCGGGCAATCCGCAACCTGCCTGCCCGCAAGGCAGGTTCGCAATCCGCAATCCGCAATTCGCAGGCTGCCGGCCATGGTCAGCGCGGGGTTGTTGGCCACCTGCACGCTGAAGGCGTACAGGCCGAAGGCCAGCGGGTAGAGGCGCTGGTCGGCGATGTAGATCAGCGGGCCCATGAAGTTGTTCCAGGTGCCCAGGAACGTGAAGATCGCGATGGCGGCCAGCGACGGCTTGATCAGCGGCAGCATGAGGTGCCAGTAGATCCGCAGGAACCCGCAGCCGTCCAGGCGGGCGGGGCGTCCTCCAGGTCGCGGGGGGCGGTCTTGGGGAACTGCCTCAGCAGGAAGATGAAGAAGGCGTTCCCGAAGGCCGGACCCAGCCGCGAATGGCACTGCCGTGCGATTTGCGGGATGACGGCAGAGACAATAAGCAATCGCGCAGGAATAACTCAAGCAGTCGATCCCAGGAATGCCGAATGCCAAACCTGCCTGCCGGCAGGCAGGTGACGAACGCCGGCAATAGTTGCGTTCTCCGAGCGAATCGGCCTCCTTTCATTCGGCATTCGGCATTTTTCATTCGTCATTCAGAGCTCCAATTGCTGAACTTGTTTCCTGACGCTTGCTAAGCACCCGAAACGGCCACTTTCACGCCGTTGCAGGGCCGTTCCTCCAGCCAGCAAAAAGACTTCCCGTTCTGCCAAGTGCCGGACGCCCAGACCATCCGGCAAGCCTTCCTTCATCGCGATGCCCTTTTTCGCCCATGGTTCAGATGCGGGTAACATTCCGCCGCCGCTTCGCCCGCAGCCCGCGGCGC
>CAYRVX010000144.1:6209-15542 GCA_964427875.1 uncultured Planctomycetaceae bacterium | reverse complement strand
ATTGCGGACATTGCCCGCATCGGGAACAGCCCGACGCGGCCCTGGAGGCGATGGCGTCCTTCGTCTCAGCCCTTTTTGACTGACAGGCCCGCACACGGCGCGACGCCGTCTTCACCTCAGCTCCACCTGCGCCTCGTCCCCGCACACCATGCCCGGCCGGTCTTTCCGAATGACGGATTCGATGGCCCCTGAATATAGGGCCACCTTGTACGGGGGGTGGACAGCGGGTTTTTGCGGTTGTGATCGCCTTTCGTGGCTCGTAGATTGGGTGGGGCGCAGCGGCCGCGTTTCCGCACTGAGCACCCTGGTCACGGAAGTCGTCCGGCAAGAGGCAGCACGTGAACTTTGCACAGAAGGACCTGTTTCCGAAGAGGAATCCGGCTCGGTACGGGGATGGCCCGCCTTCACGGACGCTGTTCCTGCGCAGGTTCCTCGAAGCCGCGGCCGGGGACAAGAGGCTGGCCGGGAAGGATCTGGATCGTGCGCGCCAGGTCATCCTGAAGTGGGTGGACCTCGAATCCAGCGGCAAGCTGGCGAAGAGGAAGGAAACGGCCCTTCGGGGTGAGTTCCTGAGCGATGTGTTCGGGACCGCCCTCGGGTACACCTTCTTCTCGGAGAACCTCGATCAGTGGCACATCGAACCTGAATTTCGTCTCCCGGGAGGGCAGGCGGACGCAGCCGTAGGCGTCTTCCGCAATGGCCGGAAGACCCCTCCCCGCGCGATGATTGAGCTGAAGGGCCCGACGGTAAACCTGGATCGAGACCGTTTCAGCGGGCGAACGCCGGTGCAGCAATGCTGGGATTATCTGAATGCGGTCCCGGAGTGCCCTTGGGGGATCGTTTGCAACTACGTGAGCTTCAGGTTGTATCACCGCGATAGGACCCCAAAGGCCTATCAGCTCTTCACGTTGCAGGAACTGCGCAAGATGGATCGCTTCCGTGAGTTCTACTGCGTATTCGAGCGAGGAGGGCTTCTGGAAAGCGCTCTGGGTCAAGCCCCTCGCGTCGAGGCGCTGTTGCGAGACAGCGAGAGTCGGCAGCGGCAGGTGGGCGGCGAGATGTACGAGAGCTACCACCACAACCGGGTTCGCCTTGTAGAGCACCTCTGTCGCCCGCCGCACGGGAAGTCGCTTGACGCGGCCATCCGCGTCGCCCAGAAGCTCTTGGACCGGATCGTGTTCGTGGCGTTCTGCGAGGATCGCGGCTTGCTTCCCGAGCAGAGCCTCGCGAGGGCCTGGCGCGAGGTGCCCCCGTTCTCTCGCGTCACGAACCCGCGTTGGAAGAACTTCCGCGACCTGTTCCGAAGCATCGATCAGGGAAACCCGGAGTACGGGATTGAGCCGTATGATGGAGGGCTCTTCCGCGAAGATCCGGAAGTCGACGACCTCGAACTTGAGGACGACTGGACCGACTTCTTCAAGGGCATAGGGTCTTACGACTTCCGAGACGAGGTGAACCTTGACGTGCTGGGGCATCTCTTCGAGCAATCGATCAACGACCTTGAGCGGCTTCGCGTCGCAGGCCTGTTCGGCGAGACAGCGCCCGCCGATGTCGGGGTGCTGCCGAGCATGCCGAAGTCTGCCGAGCGCAAACGCTCCGGCATCTACTACACTCCTCCCGACTTCACTGAGTTCATCGCACGCAACACGGTGGGCAATGTGGTATCGCGCCGGTTCAAGGCAATAGCTCAGGAGCACGGGACAACGCCGAAGGAGGCCGAGACCTCCGCAGCCGACCCAGAGCTCGCCGCCTATTGGCGGGAGTGCCTCGATGCATTGCGGGCGATCAAGATCGTGGATCCGGCCTGCGGAAGCGGGGCCTTCCTGATGCAGGCTTACGAGGTCATGGAGGACCACTACCGCACCGTCATCCACAATCTCAGCGCATACGACGAGCAGGAAGCTGAGCAGATCAGGGACGCCGTTCCGGACATCATCCTAAGAGACAACCTCTACGGAGTCGATCTTTCCCCTGAAGCCGTGGAGATCACCCAGTTGGCCCTGTGGATACGCTCGGCCCGCGCCGGCAAGACGCTCTCGGACCTGTCTGGCAACATCGTTTGCCGGAACACCCTGATCGACGATCCCCAGGTTGATCGCAGGGCCATCGATTGGCGCGACACCTTCCAGGACGTGTTCGGGCGAGAGGCCCCGGGCTTTGACTGCGTGATTGGCAACCCTCCCTGGGAGCGCATGAAGCTCCAGGAACGGGAGTTCTTCGACCTCTCGGCGCCGAAGATCGCCAGCGCCGTCAACGCCGCCACGCGCCGAAAGCTCATCCGGAAGCTGGAGGAGAGCGACCCGGCGCTATTCCAGCGGTACGTGGAGGCCAAGGAGAAGGCCGACCGCGCCCTTGACTACGTACGGAACTCGGGGCGCTTCCCGCTGACGGGCAGGGCGGATGTCAACACCTACGCCGTCTTCGCGGAGCTGGCCCGAGACATCGTCTCGCCCAACGGCCGAATCGGCCTGTTGGTCCCCTCCGGGATTGCCACCGACCACACGACGCGCCGCTTCTTCGCCGAGTTGGTGGGCTCTGGGTCTCTCATCGCCCTATACGATTTCGAGAACAAGGCGCCGGTTTTCCCGGACGTGCATCGCTCCCTCAAGTTCAGTGTCCTGTTCGCAGGGGGCGCGAACACCGACAGCGGATCTACCGACTTCGTGTTCTTCGCCCGCCAGATTGAGGACCTCAAGGACAAACATCGTCATGTATCTCTATCCCGAGCGGACCTCAAGCTCTTGAACCCCAACACCGAGACGTGTCCCGTCTTTCGTTCTCGACGCGACGCCGAGCTGACCAAGGCGATCTACCGACGCGTGCCCGTATTGGTTGACAAGACACGGGAAGAAGGCGGGAATCCCTGGGGCGTCAGATTCCTCAGGATGTTTGACCAAACCAACGCTGCGGAGCTCTTCGCCACGGCGCAAGAGCTTGCCGAAATCGGCTTCAAGCGAAGACCTGGAGCTACCAAGTGGCAGAAGGCGAAGTCCGCCTATCTCCCCTTGTACGAGGCCAAGATGATCCAGGCCTATGACCACCGCGCAGCCGGAGTAAGGATAGAGCGGGCCAACTGGATGCGCCAAGGGCAGACGCGGCCAACCACAGAGGTTGAGCACCGGAACCCGGGCTTCACCGTCGAGCCGCGGTGGTGGGTGAGCGAGGATGCGGTGTCCGAGGCGCTGCGGCCCCACAGCCAGCCTGCGTATGTCTGCTTCAAGGACGTCACGAGCCCTACCAACATGCGCACCATGATCGCGGCATTCGTACCGCAGGTCGGTTTCATGAACTCGGCGCCGCTGCTGCTGACCGGGGAGGGCATCTCCCAGAGAGCGGCATGCTGCCTGTTGGCGAATCTCAACAGCTTCGCCCTGGACTTCGCGGCTCGACAGAAGGTCGGCGGGATCCATCTGAACTTCTTCATCGTGGAACAGCTACCCGTCCTCCCGCCTCACCAGTACGCCAAGCGCTGCCCGTGGCATCGTCGCCAGAAGCTTGAAAGATGGGTCTCCGAGCGTGTCTTGCGGCTCACCTGCACGAGCAACGACATGCGTCCACTCGCCCAAGCGACCGGATTCCGCGAGAGGGTGCACAAATGGGATGCCGAGGAGCGGGCCGAATTACAGGCGGAACTTGATGCCGCCTACTTCATCCTCTACGGGATCGAGAGAGCCGACGTTGAGTACGTCCTCTCGACATTCAGTGGTACGAGCCAGGATGGCGCGGGCGTTTTTGGGGCCTCGACCTCCGATCGAATCCTGAAGCACTACGATCACCTGCGCGAGCTGTCCAGCCGTTAACGCCCATCGACCCGAGCCTCACCTGCCAGCGACAATCCTCCTACGGTCGAAGCCAATCCCCCCTCTGCACGCTACCGGCCTCCAGGTCTTCTCCACCTGCGCCTCGTCCCGTCACGCAATGCCCATGCTGCCGTTGCGGCTTCCGCCGCTACTTCTTCGCGGCGGGTTGGGTGGCGACCTTCTGAGGCTTCGCCAGGTGCCTGCGGGCCAGCTCGCCGGCGCCGAGGACGATCGCGATCAGCACGGCGACGATGAGGATCCCTCGCCACGGGATCCGCGAGACGCCCTTGGCGCCGGCGGGGTACCACGGGCGGTTCGTGAAGTACCGGCTCTGCCGCCGCGTCAGCCGCATGCGGGCGTTCACCGCCCACCCGGAGCCCTCCAGCATCGCGCTCAGGTCCCGCTTGCGCAGCTTCAGCCACGCGACGAGGGACGTGGGCACCACCACGAGCAGCACGCCGACCAGCAGGCCGATCACGACCGACAGGGGGCTCTGGGAGATCGTCTTGGCGATGTAAGCCAGGGCCGAGACGATGGCCGCACCCGCCACGCCGAAGCCCATCAACATCCCCCCGCCGGACAGGCCCGATGCCTTCGCCGCGGGTTTGGCCGCTCCGGGGTCCGCCGTGACCTGGTCCATCGTCACGGCCGTCTGCGCGTCGAGCTTCTTCTCCGCCTGGGTGGTGAGGGACTCGATCTTCCCGGTCACCAGCGAGCCGAGGCGCTTGAACGGCGCGACCAGCGCCTCGAGGAGGCTGATGGGATTCTCGATGATGCCGACAACGCGGGCGTCGCATTCCCTGCCGTCCGTGTCGTGGAAGATCCCGCGCTTGTGCACGCAGAGGTTGCCCTTGCCGCGGGACGTGACGGGCACGGCCACCTCGTACTCCTTCCCGCCGTCGCGGGGCGTGACGGTTACGTACAGCAGGCACATGTTGCTCGTCCGGGCCATCTCCATGTGCTCCTTGCGGTCCGACACGCGAACCGCCAGGTTGAACCGCCGTCCGTCCATCACCAGCGAGCCCATCTCGAACATCGCCCGGCTGGCCGGGTCGTACAGGTGCGGGAAGCTCACAAAGTTGTTTGCGAAGTCGATCATGCACGCCTGGTAGAGGATGAGCTTCTCGGTCAGGCGGATGTTGTCCAGGTCGAACGCCGTCCGCCTGCTGTCGGCGATCAGCTCGCGGACCGCCTGGGCGCAGCGCTCGTCGAGATAGCCCCGCAGCTTCTCGATGCCCAGCGACTCCATTTTCGGCTCCGGCCGGGCCCCCGCCCATTCCTGATAAGCGGCGAAGAAACGCTTGATCTCCTGCCACTGAACGGACGAGAGGCACTCGCCGCCCTCGCCGAGGACCGGCGCCATCACCTCCCGCCGGAATCGCTCCAGCGCGCCGGCGTAAAACGGGTTGACGCCTTCGTCCAGCCGCAGCGCCCGGTCCGGTCGGCCCTTGGCCAGCGGGGCCGTCTGAAGGACCTCCTCGATGACGCTCGGGTCGTCGAAGTCCAGGCCCTTGAGCTCCTCTTCCGTCCAGCCCATGCGTTGGGCGAAGCGCTCGTCGAGCGCTACGGCCTCACACTGGGCGAAGTACTGGTCGATCTTGCCCCGAAGCAATGAGAGCAGCTCGCAGGCGGCCTGCGTCCGGTCGCCCAGCGGCATGATGTCCGTCCTCTCGGCGCCGGGGGGCATCTGGCCGCGGTCGAACCAGTCGACCGCCGCGGCCGCGAACGAAAGGAACTTCTCCAATTGCTCGGCCCCGACGCCCGCCGAGCCGCTGGGGTGCTCGGCGCCGCCCACCGCGGCAATCACGTCGGCGAGGAACTGGCGGACCTTCTCTTCCGTCGACGCCTCCGGCAGCACCACGCCCGCCTCGCTGACCGGCGTGCTCGCCACCTGCTGCTTGATCTGTCGGACCTGGCTGAGCGTGATCTCCCCGGCGTCCGGCAGCTCCAGCCGCGCGAGCATCTTGCCGGCCGACTGGAGAATCCGCTGGCCGTCCCCCGTGTCGGTGTCGATCGCCTCCAGCCGCAGGGACATGCTCCGGCCGGTCACGCCCGACGTGTCGCGGAGGTTCTCCAGGAGCCAGCGGATGGCCTCGTGCACCTCGGCGCACATGATCCGCCCGTTGTTGTCGCTGTCCACGAGGCGCAGGAACGTGGCGTCGCAGTTGACGCAGTCGATCGGCGCGCCGGTGGCGACCCAATGCGCCTCGTCCAGGTCGCTCAGGAGCGCGAGGTCCTCGGCCGTCTCGATCCGCAGGTGGTGAGACCGACCGAACCGCTGGAACGTCATGACCGGCGTATCAGGCATCGCAAGCGCCTCGCCTATTCATGGTGCATGGTCGGCTGGGCGATCTGGCACAAAGTCGCCCGGCAAGGAACCGCCGAAGGCATGCTACCGGCCACTTCTGCGCAGGTCAACAGCGCATGGGGCACATGACATGAGGCATAACAGGTGTGGCGAATCGCACACGAAGGCCGAACAGAGAGGCGCCCGGCGGGCGCTGAATACGCGGCTATCTGGCCTCGGAGGCCTCAACGAACTCCTCCAGGTAGAGCTCTGTGGCCCCCTGAAGATTGCGGATCGCCTGCTCGATGGTGGTGCCTTGGCTGACGGTGCCCACCTCGGGGCAATCCGCAACGAACAGATCCCCCTCCCTGTGGACCACAGCAGTCAGCGTTCGGGTCATGGTCGTCTCCTGGAGACCAGTATACCCACGATTCGCTCAACGGGCAATGCGTCTCTGTGACGGTTCGGCGCCGGTCGGGTCCCGGCCTTGGCGGACGTGTCTCAATCGAGAACCACCTCGTCGCGGTAGGTCGGCACGGCGACCTGCCAGTCTCGCTTCTCGCGGAGGAGCTCGCCGAAGGCCTGGGCGCTTTCGGCCTCGCCGTGGACGACGAAGACGCCCTTCGGCGGGGCCCGCAGGCTGCTGAGCCACTCCCACAGCTCTTCGCGGTCGGCGTGGGCGCTGAAGCCGCCCACCCGCAGGACCTTCGCCCGGACCCGGCGCGTCTGGCCGTGGATCCGCACCTCGTGGGACCCGTCGACGATGTGCCGGCCCAGCGTGCCCGCCGCCTGGTAGCCCACGAACAGGATCGTGCTCTCCGGGCGCTCGATGTTGTTCACCAGGTGATGCTTGACCCGCCCGCCCGTGCACATGCCCGAGCCGGCCAGGACGATCACCGTGCCCCGGATGTGGTTGATCCCCTTGGACTGCTCCACCGTCCGCGTCATCTTCAGGCCGGGCAGGTCGAACGGCGAGAGCTGCTGCGACATCCGCTTGAGCATGTCCTCGTCGAACAGCTCGGGGTGCTTCTCGAACACCTCGGTGATCCGGATGGCCATGGGGCTGTCCAGGAAGACCATCAGGTGCGGGATGCGGTCGGCGAGCAGCAGCTCGTTGAGGTAGTAGAGGATGTTCTGCGACCGCTCGAGCGCGAAGCAGGGCACGACGACGTTTCCGCCGGCCTCGACGGTCATGTTGACGGCCTCGGCCAGCCCTTCGCTGACGTCTTCGGCGCTCTTGTGGGTCCTGTCGCCGTAGGTGCTCTCGATCAGCACGTAGTCCGCGCCGGTGAACGTGGTGGGGTCCTCCAGGATGGGCGTGTCCTTTCTTCCGACGTCGCCGGAGAAGAGTATCGTCCGGCTCTCGCCGTCAGCGCCGACGGCCAGCGTTATCATGCTCGACCCGAGCACGTGGCCGGCGTCGTGGAAGGTGGCCGTCATGCCCTTGGCCACTTCCTTCGGCCGGCCGTACGGCACGTGCGCGAAGTGCGACGAGCACCTCTCGGCGTCCTCGACGGTGTAGAGCGGCACGACCGGGCGCGGAGGCGTTCGCTTCTCGCGGCGGTGCCGCTTGCGCTTGTATGCTGCGTCCTCTTCCTGGATGTGCCCCGAGTCCAGCAGGATGATCCGCGAGATCTCCGCCGTCGCGGGCGTGCAGTACACCTTGCCCCGGAAGCCGTCGCGCACCAGCTTGGGCAGCAGGCCGCAGTGATCCAGGTGGGCGTGGGTCAACAGCACCGCGTCGATGTCGCCCGGCGGAAACGGGAACGCCTCCCAGTTGCGGTCGCGGAACTGCCTTTCCTGGTACAGCCCGCACTCCACGAGCACGCGCGAGCCGTTGGCCTCCACGAGGTAGCGGGAGCCCGTGACGTTCTGAGCCGCACCGAGAAACGTGAGCCTGATCCGCATGATGAGCCTCCCGCGACAGCCAAGTCGAACGCAAGGGGCGGATTCTATCGCCCCCCACGTGCGGTGTCAAACCGGTCCGGAACGCGCACAGCAAAGCCCACGGACGGGAACGTCTTTCGCTTCCGTGGGCTCAGCCCCCCACGCGGCGTCTCGGTGCGGAAGCTACTCTTCTCTCCGTCCCGCCGGCCGGACCATCACACGGGGGGGCGGTCCGCCGCCGCGGCCCCGGCCCCGGCCGCGACCCCCGCGGCCGAAGAGAAGGTACGGCCGGACTGAGTCGCCGAACAGCTCCCGGCGCATCTTCGTGTTCTCTTCCGCGTTGAGTTGCCCGTCGCCGTCGGCGTCGTACTTCGCGCGGGTCTTCTGCCAGTAGCTGCGCCATTCCTCGCCGCTGGTCTGTCCGTTGCCGTCGGCGTCGGCCTCGGCGCGCACCTTCTGGAACCGCTGCCGCATGACCTGTCGCTGTGCTTCCGCCTCCTTCTGCATGCCTTCCCGCATGGCGGCGTTCTCTTTCTCGCTGAGCTTCCCGTCGCGGTCGGCGTCGTACTTCTCCCGCATCTGGCGCTCGTAATTCTCGCGCTCCTGGCGGGACCTTTTCATCCGCTCTTCCTGCCGGGCCCGCTCGGCCTCCATGGCGGAGCGCTCCTGCTCGTTGAGCTTACCGTCCCGGTCCCTGTCGTACCTGCGGGTCAGCCATTGCTCTCGCATGTCCCTGACCATGGCGGACCGTTCCTCGCCGGAGACCTCGCCGTCGCCGTTCTTGTCGTACTTCTCGAGGAATTCCTTGCGGCGTCGCTCGCCCTCCTCGCGGGCCCGCCTTGCCTGCTCTTCCCGCTGGGCCTGCTCGGCGTCCGCCTCGGCCCGGTCCCGCTCGGCGCGCTCCCGCTCGGCGCGTTCCCGGTCGGCGCGTTCCCGCTCGTCGGGCGGGCGGTCGCCTTCATCCTCGCGGCGGCGCCTCTCTGCCTCCTCGCGGAATCTCCGCATCCGTTCCTCGCGCTCGGCCTCGTCGCGCTCCCGCTCGGCGCGTTCCCGCTCGTCGGGCGGGCGGTCGCCTTCACCCTCGCGGCGGCGCCTCTCCGCCTCCTCACGGAATCTCCGCATCCGCTCCTCGCGCTCGGCCTCTTCGCGGCGTCTCCTTTCCGCGTTTGCCCGTTCACCTTCTTCGCGGCGCCTTTCCGCCTCCTCGCGCATGGCCCTGCCTCTGGCGGCTCGTTCCTCGTCAGACATATTGCCCCCGCCCGGCCTGCCGGGGGGCCCGCCCCGTCTCGACCTGTCGGCAAACATCCTGCCGCCGGCTCGGGTCTCTGCGGGGACCCGCCCGGCCGCCAGCATGGCGTT
>CAYRVX010000144.1:0-6109 GCA_964427875.1 uncultured Planctomycetaceae bacterium | reverse complement strand
TCCTGCCGCCGGCTCGGGTCTCTGCGGGGACCCGCCCGGCCGCCAGCATGGCGTTGGCCTTGTCGCGCTCGGCGCCCTTGAGCTTCTTGTCCTTGTCCGCATCGAAGGCCTTCAGCACGCTCTCGCGGACCTTTCGGCGGTACGCATCGGCCTCGAACCAGTCGATCGTCTTGTTGCTGTTCCTGTCATGGGCCAGCATCGCCTCCCACCGGTCGAACTTCCGGACGAAGGAGTCCTTCTTGCCCGCCGCGGCGGCGAACTCCTTCGGGTCCAACTCGTTGTCCGCACCGGCCGCCTTGAAGAACTTCACCCGCTCGGCCGCGTAGTCGTAGGGATCGACGGGGCCTTTGGCCAGGTCGGGCGCCTTCTGGCCCCGCGGGGCGGGCCTGGTTGCGGGTGGACGAGGCGAGGGCGGCCTGCGGCGCCGAGAAGGCTGTGCCCATGCGGCCGCGGCGATCGTTAGGGCGGCAATAAGGGCCGAAACTGTAGTTCTCATGACGTCTCCTTTCGCAGAAAGGCACCGCCCAGCCGCCCGCGCGGCCGGATCGGCGCACATATTCCACGCCTACACTACCATAAAAACGCAAGACAGCCCGTTGTATTTCGCTTTCCCAAGAGATGACGCCCCCCGCCCGCCCGCTGCGGCCGGCCCTTCGGCCTCCTCCCTACGACCTACGACCTATGACCTACGACCTATGACCTACGACCTGCGACCCGCTTCCTCGACCAGCCAGTCGAAGAGCTTCTGGAACAGCGGGTAGTCCTCACAGCAGGCCTCGGGGTGGCACTGGACGGCCAGGATGCCCCGGCCGTCGTCGGCCTCCAGGCCCTCGATCACCCCGTCGCGGGCCCGGCAGTTGACCCGGAGGCCGGGGGCGACGTCCCCGACGGCCTGATGGTGCCAACTGTTGACCGCGGTGGTCGTGGTGGCGAGCACCTTCGCCAGCAGCGAGTCGGGCTCGATGTCGATGGTGTGGGCCAGCACGGGCTCCCTCTCGCGGGTGTAGTGCTGGCTGGCTGCGGGCAGCTCGGCGCGGATGTCCTGGACGAGCGTGCCGCCGAGGGCGACGTTGAGCGACTGGATGCCCCGGCAGATGCCGAGGATGGGGAGGCGACCCTGCATTGCCAGGCGGACGGCCTGGAACTCCATCCGGTCGCGGATCGGGTCCTGGTAGGTGGTTTTGGGATGCGGCTCGGCGCCGTAGAGGAGCGAGACGACGTCGCCGCCGCCGCTGAGCAGCAGCCCGTCGACGGCCGACATGACGGACGCGACGACGTCCTCGTCGTCGGTTCGCGGCAGCAGGACGGGCGCCCCGCCCGATCGCTCGACGGACTGAAGGTACGCCATGGAACAGGCCACGGCCGCCGTCTGACTCTCGCTGCGGGCATTCCAGAGATTCCGCCTCCCCGCCGTGATCCCGATAATCGGTCTGGACATATCCGACGCCTCTCGTCTCTCAGCGGGGCGCCGAGGACGGCCATCAGAATCACAGTCCGGCTCATGCCGCCGGATGCCTCGGCTCGGGCCCGGCCGGAGCTCGGTATGCCTATCCCGGCCCGCCGGGGCCGAGGTAGACGTCCTGGCCGGTGGAGATGGTCAGATTCGGGTCGACCTTTTCGGCGAGCTGCTCGGCGCTGTCGGCGAAGAGGGGGGAGATCTCGATGGCCGTGGCGACCTGCCCGTCGGCGTCGCGGGGCACGCCGATGCCGGCGCCTTCCAGCCAGCTCGCCGCCCGGCGGACCTGGTCGTGCAGGCAGGTGGCGGGGCTGTCCTCGCCGGAGGCGTTCTTGAGCGGGCTGAACTCCTCGGCCCGTTCGGTCTCGAGGATGACCGTTTCGGCCGCCAGGGGCATCGCGTCGAACACGAACATCTCCAGCTTCGCCGCGTTGGGCTCGGCGGGCCTGACGAGCCGGCCGGTCTCACCGACGTACGGGACGACCTTGTCGGCCCGATGCAGCGGCAGGCTGCACTGCCCGTCAGCGGTGAGGCGCTCGACGAACGTTCGGCTGAGCACGTGGATCGCGATGCTTCCGGCGCTGAACATCAGCCGCCCGTCATCGGCGGTGACGCGGGCCAGTTCCTCCGGCAGGTCGGAGTACTCGACGACGGTGACCCTTCCATCGACCAGGCAGAAGTTGCCGAGCTTCTCCATCGGTTCGCGCTTCGGCAGGCACTTGGCGCTCATCTCCGCGCCGCGGAGGTCGTGCAGGCCGAGGAAGAGCGGGTCGATGCACCGCACCAGCGGGTTGTCGACCTGGAAGTAGCTGATCAGCTCGACACCCCGTTCGGCCATGTCCGCCAGGGCGCCGCTCTTGCGCAGTGCCGTCAGGCTGCCGCCGTGCCCGTCGGGGCTGACGGCGACTCGGCCGCTTTCGGCAAGCAGGCACCTGCCGTCGTACCCGACGGTCGGCAGCGCGCCCTGCACGAAGAAGAACACGTCTTTGGGATCGAGTCCGAAGCAGTCGTGCCTTTGGAAGAACGCCCGGGTGGCTGCGTCGTTGGTCGAGGAGGTCATGACGTACAGGCCGATGGCGGTCCCCGCGCGCCGGGCGGCGGCGAGGACCTGCTCGGCGAACACCTGAAACAGCGGCTTGCGTCTCACGGGGGTGACCTCGAAGCAGCCCTTGGGCCCGTCGTAGCCGAGCCGGGTCCCCTGCCCGCCGGCGACCAGGAGGGCGGCCACCTTGCCGGCCGCCAGGAGCTGCTCGCCGCGCTCGCGCGCCTTGGCGCACTCGCCGGCCAGTTCGCCCGACGAATGGCGCGGCACGATCGGCGGCGGCTGGGCATCCTGGGGCGCCTCGACCTCCGGGCGATGACGGACGTAACGCTCGATCAGCTCGTCCAGCCTCACGAAGTCGATCGCGCCCAACTGGGCCAACAGGGATCTCTGCTGCGGCTCGCCCAGCTCATCGTAGAACCTCAGCAGGTGCTCCTGGCCGTGCGATTTCAACGTCTGCCGAATCGTCTCCAACCGTCCCATCGCAGTCTCGAACTCCAAGTGCGGTGACGCAGCCTTTCGCAGGTTAGGCCCGCGGATCGGTGGTGTCAATGGCCTGGGCCGGACAAATGCACGCGGACGGTGGATGGGACGCCCCCCGGCCAACAGAGCGAGTCTTCGCCGCTTCGTGGGTCTCGTTTCAGGCCCGTCTCAATGCGGCTGGATGGGGGGCGGCCCGTTTGGCGCCCGCACGCCCTGATCCCGGAAGCGGCGACAGAGAGAAGCGCTGTCGGCCCCACTCGAGCCAAGCCCTTTTTTCGATTGGATTTCGTCTTCATCCTATTGACAGGTCCCGCCCGGAGCGGATAGAATGAGATTGTGGTAAGCGGCATAACGATGTGTTGTCCCGGCAAAGTCCTGCCGAGGCCCGTCTGTGGGAACCGGACGGACTTGGTTTGTTTTGCTGTCTGTGCAGGGCAGGGGAGCCGTCTATACGTTCTTTCCCCTGCTTGCTTTGCAACGGATTCGATTCTCGGTGCCGGCCCTTGGCAGGCCGGCGGTTGACTGCAAGAGCCCGGGCGAGCGGCGTCCGGGCGGAATCCAAGGAACGAGGCGGGCGGCACGATGAGGCCCGCCAAGTCAGGTGTTCGCCTCCGAAGCGACACATTCGGACGGCATAATAATAACGTTGTTCCTGGTCGCAGGATACGGGCACTTGGCGTAACGTGTTGGGAAGGAGGTCGCACTATGCGACGCACAAAAGGTTTCACTTTGGTTGAGTTGTTGGTTGTTGTGGGCATCATCGGGCTTCTGGCGGCGATTCTCGTCCCGGCGTTCTCCAAGGTAACCGAGCTGACGAACCGCACGGTTTGCATGAGCAACCTCGGCAACCTCGGCAAGGCCTTGCAGATCTACAAGGGGACGTACAAGATGTGGCCGTGGATCTCCGACAAGCTCGATGGGTGGGACACCAATCCGGTGAACCTCAACAGCGAGCAAGACCCATTCGAGGACGCCAATGATCCCGGGGACCGAAGCATCACCGCGCTGATGTTCCTCCTGGTCCGCGAGGATCAGCCCGTCAAGCTCTTCATCTGCCCCAGCACCAACGACTTCAAGGACGAGCACATCGTCGACACCAACGTGCCCGAGGACGAAGAGCCCGAGTACTTCTGGGACTTCACCAGCTACCAGAACCTCAGCTACTCCTGGCAGGCCCCCGTTGAGGACAAGAACGGCAACTACCGCAACGGCATCAACGACAACGACAACGATACCGTCGTCATGTCGGACAAGACCCCCGCGGTGGACCCGCTGGTGGAGTGGCAGAGCGGCGAGTGGGATCCGGAGCTCAGAGGCACTGAGGTCGAGGCCCACGTGGGGCCAAACCACCAGGGAGAGCAGGTCAACGTCCTGTACGTCGGCATGAACGTCGCCAAGGGCGACCGGCCGGACATCGGCTACCAGAAGGACATGATCTTCACCGCCTCCGGCAAGAGAAAGCGCGGCTCCCGGAGTGACACGAGCGTATCGATCTCGGACCACCTGTGCACGCGGGACAGCTTCCTGATCGGCCCGATCGGCGACCCGAACAACCCGTAACGGCCGGCGGGCATCAACAGACGCAAGACACGGCGCGAGGCGGATCCGCAACGGGCGGATTCGCCTCGCGTTTTCGTGCGCCCCCGGCGGGCGCGCCGGTGGGGCAAGGCCGGTTCGCCGCCTCCGGACCCCGCGTGGACAGTCGGTCGGCTGTATAATAAAGGTGCGGGAAGCTGTGGTTTGCGACCGAGCTCCCCAGCCGACGACGCGTTGAATCTGCCGCGGTCGGGAGGTTTTACCCCCCAGGCCCCCGGCCCTGAAACGGCAGTTCGGCCGGACCCCGGGCGAGCGGCGCCCGGGGCGGCATCGATGGTTCAGGCGAGGCCCGAGGAGGCCTTCGCCGAGTCGAGGTAGCGCACAAGCCAGACGGTCGCAGCGAAATACCCTAGCTATCATATCTTACATTCCGCACGTCTGGCGCGGCTCCTTGGCGATGCATGGGGGAGGGAGGTCGTACTATGCGCCGAACAAGAGGTTTTACACTGGTGGAGCTGCTGGTCGTGGTCGGCATCATCGGCATGCTGGCCGCGATGCTCATGCCCTCCGTCGTCGCGGCCCTGGAAATCGCGCGACAGCGGATCTGCATGGGCAATCTCAAGAACCTCGGCACGGCCGTCCATCTCTACAGGCAGCGGAACGACAACAGGTGGCCGTGGATCCGCCACGTCACGTCCGACTGGTCGGCCGTCGCCACCGGCACCAACCGGGACAGAGACCCGGCCGAGAACCCCGAGGACGCCGGCGAGCGGAGCATCACGGCCGTCATGTTCCTGCTCGTCCGCGACGGGCATTCGCCGGGGCTGTTCCTCTGCCCCAGCGACGAAGACGCCGCCGAGGACAAGAACGTCAAATGGGACCACGACGGCGATTCCGCCACGCCTTGGGTGTACTACTGGGACTTCGCCGAAGCCTGCAACGTCAGCTTCTCCTGGCAGGCGCCCGCAAGGAAGGGCGAGAAGTACGTCAACGGCCTGAGCGACGAGGAAGCCGCCGCGATCATCATGGCCGAAGGGACCCCCGCCAGCGCCGATCCGGACTGGCAGCCGCTGGCCATGGCCGAGCAGATGTCCCGAGAGGACATCCGTCACAACATGAGCCCCAACCACGCCGGCGGCGAGGTCATCAACGTCCTGCGAATGGATATGGGTGTGACGCGATCGAAGCGGCCGGACATCGGCGTCGATCACGACAACATCTACACCGCCTCCAACAGGAAGGAGGTCGGTTCCAGAGAGGCCACCAGCCTCAATCTGGCCGAGCACCTCTCCCTGCGGGACACGTTCCTGATCGGCCCCGTCGGCGACCCGAACAACCCGTAGCGCCCGGCCGGCATGCACAGAGGCAAGACACGGCGCGAGGCGGATTCGCAGCCGGCGGATTCGCCTCGCGTTTTCGTGCGCCCCCGCCGCCACCTGCGCTGCGGGGCCCGGGCCAGCGGCGCGTGCGGGCTTCTGTCCGCAACGCTAACACTCTATCTGTGCTTGCTTTGCGAACATTCGCTATATTCGTCATTGGCCATTGTCGAGTAGCCTCAGCACGTTGCCGCTCCGAGGCCCTCTCGGAACCGG
>CAYRVX010000143.1:6964-15682 GCA_964427875.1 uncultured Planctomycetaceae bacterium | reverse complement strand
GGCCGCCAGGGCGGGCCAGAGCTCCACCTGCCTGCCGAGGGGCTCGGGGGCGGGCAGAGGCGCGGCGGCGACCGCCTCACGGGACGGGCGGGCCGGCTGAGCGCCTGCGAGCCCAACCAGGCTGACGGCCTGTAGGGCGCCCGCGTCGTCCCGGAAGATGCCCGGCCAGAGGAGCCTTGTGCTTCGTTCGCCGCCCGGTGCCGGCCCGGCGAGCCGACGCCACTTCAACTGGCCGGGCGCCTGCCCGCACGTGAGATACTCGTAGCTCGGCCGGGCGCGAGCGGCGGGCGCCAGCCAGCGGACGGCGTTGGCCAGCAGGACGACGAAGGCCTCGGACATGGCGAGGTTGGTGTTGTCGCTGCTGAGCTCAAAGGCGACGTAGACCCGTCGCGCGTCGGGGCCGGCCGGGGCGGCGGGGATGTCGCGAAGGACGATGGCCTCGCCGTTGAGCGAGACGAGCACCTTTTGCGAGGAGCCGGCGGTCCGCGCCCACGGCCGCAGGCGGCGCACGGCCACCGAATCGAGGTTCACGCCTCGCATGACGACGTCCGCGGCGTCCACGTCGGCCTTGTCCAACACCACCGCGGCCAATTGGCGGCCGCGCCGCCAACCGGGCGGCGCCCCCGGCGGGTCGATCACCAGCGCGCACCTGCCGGCGGGCGGGCGCGTGGCGTTGGCGATGACCACGTCCGCCCGGGCCGCCGAGCCGACGGCCTCCACGGCGTCGTCGGCCTCGACGTATCGGCGCAGCAGCGGCTCGTCCCGTCCGATGAGGGCGATCTTCCGTTTCCGGCCGGCCAGGCGGGCCAGGTACGCCGCCGCGACCTCCCCGCCGTCGGGGCCCTCGACGGCGACGATCATCGCCGCGGTGGCCGGCAGCGACAGGATCACGTCACGGCGGGCGCCCGGGGCCACCGTCACGTCCGACCGGCCCAGCAAGCCCCGCCGCGGCGCCGCGCCGTCATCCCCGCGAGGGGCCAGGACGCTCACCCGCCCGGCCCACGGCGAGTGCAGGTGGCTTTTCAGCGAGACGAGCAACTGCACCTTCCCTTCGGCGACCTCCGCGGCGCCCGCGGCGTCGACGGTCACGGCCGGCAGTTCGGCCGGCAGCTCGATGATGCTGACGCGGGCGCCTCCGGGGACGTCCGTGCCGGCCGGGACGAATCGGTACGTGTGACGGCTCTTCGGCGAGGCATCGGGCAGCAGCATCTCGCTGGCCGGTACGGGCAGCAGCTCCACGGCGTCGAGCTCCTCTCTCGCCTCATCGATCGGGAGATGCCCGCTCTGGCCGCCGAGCAGGGCCGGTCTAAGCAACTGCGCCCTGTCGCGGGGCCCGAGACGGTCCAGCAGGGCGCCGACGGCCTCCTTCAGCGCCGCCGGCCCTTTGCCGCCGGCCAGCTCCGCCGACGGGTAGACCGCCACGGAGATACGGCGCCCGAGGCCCTGGGAGTGCACGACCGGCCGGGCGAGGCCGAAGATCGCCGCCACCGCCCCGGACAGCAGAAGCAGCCAGCTTGCGGTGATCCTCCGCGCGGAGCGCCTCGCGGAGCGATCCAAGGCCTCCAGCGCCTCGCGCCAGAGAGACAGGCTTGCCACGACGGCCTGCCGCCTGCTGGGGTGGAACAGCGCCCAGCCGGCCACCGCGCCGGCCAATATCAGACCAAACAGCGATCCCGGCCAGATGAGGACCATGGCTACTCGTCCGTGCAGTTTCTCGAGCGAGGGCCGTCAGAATCGACCCAGCCGACGTTCGGGCATGAGCTTCCGGAGGAGCAGGTAGCGTCGCCCCTTATAGTGGGTCACGAGCCCGGAGACTCGCAGGAGGCGCATGGCGGCGGGGGGGCGAGCGGCCTGCATGCGATGGGCTCGCTCGAGGAAGCCGCAGGGCAGCAGTCGCATCGGGGGCTCCTGAAGCGTGTTGTCCGCCTCGAATCTCGCCTGCCACCATTGCGAGGTCAATTCCGGAAGGACCCGCACGAGGCGATCCACGACCATCGATCCTCTTCCCGCGGCGAGCACCTTTCCCGCACCGGGGGCGACCGAAGGGGCCGTCGTCGGTTCGCCCGCGACGGTCGGAGGGCGAACGGGCCGGCCCACGTTCTCCTGGAGCAGTCGCTTGAGGATGTCGTCGCTCGTGGGCTCCCGGCCGCTGCCGGCCGGCCTGCTCGCCGGCTGCGATGCGGCGGCTTCCGAGACCAGGGGCCCGGGCGTCGGCGGCGGCGCGGGCTTCGGCCGGGCCGCGGGAGGCGCCGCCGTCAGGACGGTCGCCTTCGTCAGCAGCAGGTACCCGCGCTGGCGGTAGACGGTCGTTTCGCCGGAGACCCGGAACCGCACCGAGGGTGAGCTCGCCGCCAGCGGCTCCATCCGCTCGAGCAGCCAGCAGGGCAGGGCCCTGCGCGGCATCTCGCTCCGCCGGGCGGGCTCCGGCTCGAACGTCAGCAGCGCCCAGCCCGCCTTCTCCTCGCGCGTCAGGCGGCAGAGGCGATCGACGATCATGGAGCCCTCGACGGGCGTCTCGACGGGCTCGGCGGGCCTGGCGACGTCTATCGGGAGGGTGACCGGCACCTTGGGCTTGTCCAGCAGCATGCGGGTCAGCGAGGCGCCGACGTCGGAGGCGGACATGTCCACCGGAGCGGTTGTGGGCTGCTTCGGCTCACCCGCCGGGGCAGCGAGCGTGCCGACGGCGACAGCCCCCACGATGACGACGCCGAGTGTCCTGACGTTCATTCGGATGGCCTCGCCTCCGGCCGGCCCTTCCCGCCGGCGTGCCGTTGTCCTTATCGGCCCTCGCACTTATTGTACTCCAGCCTGCCCACCCGGCCAAGGGCAACGCGCCCGATCCCGCACCGGGCGTGCGGGCCGAATGCCGCCGCCGCCCGATCCTTCGCGGCGGAGGCGTCAGTGCCCGCCTTCCGCCGCGTAGTTCAGCAGGCCCCCGGCGGCCAGGACCTTCCGCTGCCGCGGGGCGAGCTTCACCCGGCACGTGAAGTCGAATCCCTTGGTCGCGTTGTGCACGGCGGCGGTGTCCCGCGAGGCGACCGCCGCGGCGGTATCGCGGATGCTCAGCTCGTCGGCGGCGTCGATCCGGTCGTAATCGGCCGGCTGCTCGAACGTCAGCGGGAGGATGCCGAAGTTGACCAGGTTGGCCTGGTGGATTCGCTCGATGGCCTTGGCGATGACGACGCGGACGCCGAGATACATCGGGCACAGCGCGGCGTGCTCGCGGCTTGAGCCCTGCCCGTAGCTGTCGCCGGCGACGATGACGCCCGCTTTTCCGGCGGCCTGGACGAGCTGCGCCCGCTGGGCGAACGTCGGCTCATCCGGGCGGTTGTGGCAGTCAAAGACGTACTCGGCGTACCGGGGCACGTTGGAGCGATACTTCATGAGCGACCCGGCGGGCATGATGTGGTCGGTGGTGACCTTGTCGGCGACCTTGATGAGCACCGTGCCGTCGAGCGTCTCGGGGAGCCTCCCGCCGCGAGGGGGCCTGACGATCGTCGTCCCGCGGATCACCCGGGCGTCGGCGGCCTGGCTTGGCGGCAGCGGCTCCTGGAGCATGCTGTCGTCGATGGGAAACGCCCGGGGCGCCTCGATGGCCGGGCACGACAGGTTCAGCAGCTCCGTCAGGTCGCGTGGATCGGTCACCTCGGCGGTCAATGCCGCGGCGACGGCGGTGGCCGGCGAGACCAGGTAGACCATGTCGCCCGCCGTGCCGGACCGCCCGGCGAAGTTCCGATTGAACGTCCGCAGGCTGACGGCGCCCTCGGCCGGCGCGAAGCCCATGCCGATGCAGGGCCCGCAGCCCGATTCCAGGATCCGTGCCCCCGCCGCGACGAGGTCGCCCAGGGCGCCGTTGGCGGCGAGCATGCTCAGCACCTGTCGGCTCCCCGGCGAGACGGCCAGCTCGACGGACGGGTGGACGGTCCGGCCCTTCAGCACCGCCGCCACGAGCATCAGGTCCTGGAAGCTCGAGTTCGTGCACGAGCCGACGGCCACCTGGGCGACCTTCGTCCCGGCGATCTCGCTGACGGAGCAGACGTTGTCCGGGCTGGGCGTGGCGGCCGCGAGCGGCTCCAGCCGCGACAGGTCGATCGCCACGCCGCCGAAGCTCACGGTCACCATGCCGTCCCGGTCGGGCGCGGAAAGCTCCACGTCGGCGCAGTGCTCGCCGATGCGCTCGATGACGGCTGCGTCGCGCTCGGCGTGGTGGCGCTTCGTGATGCGATCGTACGCCGCGCCCTCGTCGGCCGCCAAGGGCACGAACTGCTCGCCCCGCCCCTGGGCCGCCAGGAACTGCCGGGTCGTCTCGTCGGCGGGGAACACGCTGGTCGTCACGCCGAGCTCGGCGCCCATGTTCGTGCAGGTCGCGCGGGCCGGCACGGGCAGGGCCGCCACGCCGTCGCCGAAGTACTCCACCACGCAGCCGACGTTGCCCTTGGTCGTCAGGATGCTCAGAAGCCTCAGGATGATGTCCTTCGCCTGGACCCACGGGCCCGGCGTGCCGGTCAGCTCGACGCCGATGATCCCGGGACAGGTGGTGTAGAAGGCCCCGCCGCCCATGGCGGCGGCGACGTCGAGCCCGCCGGCGCCGATGGCGATCATGCCCATTCCCCCGGCCGTCGGCGTGTGGCTGTCGCTGCCCAGCAGCGTCCCGCCCGGGCGGGCGAACCGCTCCAGATGCACCTGGTGACAGATGCCGTTGCCCGGCCGGGAATGGTACGCGCCGACCTTCCGCGCGATCGACTGGAGGTAAACGTGGTCGTTGTGGTTCTCCGGCCCGAACTGGGCCAGGTTGTGGTCCACGTAGCTGACCGACAGCTCGGTCTTGACCCGGTCGATCTCCATGGCCTCCAGCAGCAGGAAAGCCGTGGTGCCCGTGGCGTCCTGCGTGAGTGTCTGGTCGATCCGGATGCCGATCTCGCCGCCGGGGTCCATCCGGCCGGCGACGAGATGCTCGGAGAGGACCTTCTGGGCCACCGTCTGCGCCATGAGCACTCCTTGCCCGGACCGTCTGCGTCGCGGGAGCTTGACAGAATACCATAGGGCGGCGATTGCGGCAAATCGGGGAAGTAAGACTCGACGAGCACCTATGGGCCGGATGTGTCCGCTTCGACGGCGAGCATGCGCCGCTTGAGCTCGAGGCCGCCCGGCGCGGAGAACCCGCCGAGCCGGCCGTCGGAGTACAGGACACGATGGCACGGGACGATGATCGGGAGGGGATTCCTCCCGAGCGCGGCGGCCACGGCGCGGGCGGCGTCCGGGCGGCCGATCCGCCGGGCCAACTGGCCGTAGCTGCTCGTCCGGCCGTAGGGGATCTCGCGGCAGGCCCGAAGCACCTTCCCCTGGAACGTGCCCTCGCCCGGCAGGCGGCAGGCGACGTCGGCGAAGTCCACCTCGCGGGCGTTGAAGTACCGCCGCGTCAGCTCGATGATCCGGCGGAACGGCTCCTCGTCGCGCACGGCGCGGGGGTGCTGCCAGGTCAGCAGTTCGGCAATCTGGTCGGCCTGGTAATACGGCAGCGTGAGCGTCTCGAGTCCGGCGGCGCCGGTGACCCCGCCGATCGGTCCCCATGCGGTGGGCCATACCGCGTAGAACTCCGGCTGATCTTTCTTGCGTGCCACGGGCCGGATGATAGTGGCCGCCGGCCGGCCCATCAAGCGCCGAAGGCGAGAAGTCCCCCGCAGGGCGTCGGATCAGGAGACGTGTTGACGGATCCTGGGGCCAGGCTGGGCGCGCTTGCCGCGTTGGGCGGCACCGGTCTCCCGATGGAACTGGGCGGCCCGGCCGCCTATCCGTTGGAGTGCCCTTCGCCCCTCGGAGGTCTGTGCCAGGCCGACGAACTGAAAGCCGAGGTGGATGTCGCCGTCGGTTTCCTGGCGGTGTCGGAACTGGGCGTCGGCATAGACGGTCTCTTCGCCTGCGCCGAAGCTGATGCGGACCCCGACGGTCTCGCCGATTTCCAGGGCGTCGTTGCCGCCGTCGGCGCTGGTCATCTGGAATCCGCCGGCGCTGATGTCCATGACGCGTCCGGACCAGACGGGCTGGTCCTCGCTGCCGGAGGTCGGCTCGAACTCGCGGCCGCCGACCCAGTACGACGCGCGGACGACGCGATTGGCCGGCACCGGTGCCCGCAGAAACGCGCGGCGCTGCATGCGGTGCATCTTCGTCGGGATGCACGCTTGCAGGACCCGAACGTCCGTGCCGTCGGCGGAGCGTTCGGTTTCCACGGCGGCGACCGTCGCGGTGAAAATGTGCTTGTGGTGCTTCAGCTTGAAGCTGATTCCCGCCCTGTCGGCCGGCTGGAACTCGTGCACGTGCCCGTCGCCTTCCGGCTGGGCAAGCTCCAGAAGGAGATGCCCGTCCCGGACGCCGATCATGCGGGCGTGCAGGTTCGACCAGCGGCCGTCCGCCCGGACGGTGATCGTGGCCGGCATCCGCCGCTGGCAGGCGGAGCGAATCACCTCGTCAATCTGTCTGATCGTGAGATGTTGAAGCGTCGCCATGTTCCAAGCCCGGCCGTTGTCCTTGTCCTGCGGGCCCGCGGACGTCCCGGGTCACGTGACGGCCTGGTGCGGCTGTCGTTGATCGAGGCCCGCGACCCTCTGTCGAATCCTGTCGATCCCCGCCGTGTTCTCCGGGGTCTCCTCGGTCTCCACGAACTGGAGGCCGATGAGCGCCATTTCGCCGTCCGGAGCGCTGTGGCGCACCTGCGCGTCCACGGAAGCGGGCTGCTCCTCGCCGTCGAACATGACGTGCAGCCCGACGATGTCGCCGACCTCCACGTACTTCGCCGCCTCGTAGCTGGTGCGGATCATCAACCCGCCGTTGGAGATGTTCAGGATGCGCCCGGCCCACACGGGGGCGGTTACGCTTTCCTCCTCGGGCCTGGCCTCCTGCCCGCCCAGCCACAGCGTGGCCCGGGCGATCTCGTCGGTCGCCGGATCCAGGCGGACGTGCAGCCGGCGCTCGACCTTGTGCATGTGGCCGCAGCATTGCAGCTTCAGGGCGGTGGCGCTGACGTCCTCTTCCAGCCGATAAGCCTCCGAACCGATCACCTTCGCCTGGAAGACGTACTTCCGATGGGCCGCGCTGAAGGCCACCCCAACGTTCTCGCCCTTGGCGAACTCGTACGGGGTGGGCAGGTGGTCGGTTCTCGGCATGTCCACCCAGAAGGCCTCCCCATGGCTGGCGATCGCGCGCGTGCGGAACGTGATCCAGCGCCCCTGATAGCGGACCGTCACGGAAAGCAGGGCGTTGTCTTCCGCCAGAAGCCCTATGGCCTCGTTCATTTCTTCAGATGACACATCCTGAAGAAAAGGCATATGCGCAGTGTCTTCCTCCCCCCGCCATCTGTTCAGGGCACGCATCCCATATTCCATTCGTCATTTGCGCGGGGGGTCTTGAACTAAACCGCCTGATTCGGCGCGACGCGGCCGGGGGGAGCGATTCACTCAGCCGTCTCGCCGCCCATGCCGAGCTCGGCCTGTATGGAGTCGGCCTTGGGCAGCCTGGCGCCCGTGACCGCAACGACCGCGCCGGGCAGCCCCCAAAGGATGGGAATCAGCCTGGCCAGCAGGGCCAGCACGAGGATCGTGCTCGCCCCGCACTGGGGGCTCTCGAAGAACTTGACGTACCAGTTCTCCACCCACCCCACGCCGCCGGGAGTCAGCGGCACCGACCCGATGATGTAGATCAGCGGGACATACACGAAGTAGTTGTACCAGGCCGTCCGAATCGCCAGGCTCCTGCCCGTCATGTACACGAACCCCACGAACGCCAGGTGGGCGGCGAAACTGATGAGCACCGCGTAGACCATGGAGCCGGGGCGCCGGCGGTACAGGCTGGCTGCATCCCCCGCGGCGGCTATGTGATGAGCGATTGGAAGCCGCTGGTAGAGCTTCTCCAGCCGCAGCGCCTTGCGGAATCGCGTGCTGAGCAGGAACGACAACATGCCCGCCACCGCCGCCAGGACGGCCGCCACGCAGACCGCCGGCAGGCGGACGTCCTCCAGGTCCTCCACGAGCCTCCCCCAGACGACCGCCAGGAGCATTCCCGCCGCCATGACGGCCAACTCCACGAGACCTAAGAGTCGATCGAAGAAGATACTTACGAGCACGGCGGCCTTCTTGGGGGTGTGTTTCGAGACGTAGTAGGCCTTCACCAGATCGCCCCCAACCGTCCCGGGGACGATCGCGTTGAAGAACTGCCCGAGAAAGGTCAGTCGGATCGTCTCCCACAGGGAGATCCGGATGTCCTGGATCCCCAGGAGCATGCGCCATCGCACGGCGATCAGCACCAGCGCCGCGCCAAAGCCCGCCGCGCCCAGGACCGCCAGCAGCACGTCGATCTGCCGGAAGCTGCTGGCAAAACCCGGCCGGATGACCCCCCGGCCGGACGGGAAGGGCTCAAAGTCCCCAACGGGACGCAGCCGCGGCTCCTCCGAGCCGAACAGCCCGCGCCCGATGCGCAGCTCTGCCGGCTCGCGGCGGTTCGGCAGCGCCTCCAGCACGGCGTACGTGCGGCCATCGGCCTTGGCCTGAACGTAGTCCCGCCAATGGACCTGGCCGAGCACCCAGAACAGCAGCAGGACCGCGACCGCAAGCTTGCCGGTGAAGATCAACGTCTTGCGGGTCTTCCTGCTCATGGTCTTCTCGCCCCAGCGGGACGGGCTTTTCCTTTATGCGGCCCGGCGGCTGGTGATACAATCAGAAATGTCGT
>CAYRVX010000143.1:0-6864 GCA_964427875.1 uncultured Planctomycetaceae bacterium | reverse complement strand
GACGGGCTTTTCCTTTATGCGGCCCGGCGGCTGGTGATACAATCAGAAATGTCGTGTATTTTCTTTGGTTTCATTCCCGAGGCACCCGATCCTCAGTTGTGATGAGTGAGTCACAGACACTCGAGGTACCTGGCTGCCAGGTGATCCGGTTTCTCGGCAGCGGCGCCCGAAGCACGATCTGGCAGGTGCGGGACCGCCGCACGAGCGAGGTCTACGCGCTGAAGCGCGTGGTCAAGCGCCACGCCTCGGATATGCGTTTCCTGGAGCAGGCGGTCAACGAGTACGAGATCGGCTTGCGGTTCAACCACCCCGCCATTCGACGGGTCTACGACATCCGGAGGGTCAAGCGCTGGCTGAGCCTTCGCGAGATCCACCTCATGATGGAGCTGTGCAAGGGCAAGACGGTGCAGGAGAACCGCCCGGGGAATGTCGCGGAGGTCGTCAGGATCTTCGTCGAGGTCGCCGTCGCCCTGGCCCACATGAACAGCAAGGGATTCGTCCACGCGGACACCAAGCCGAACAACATCATCGTCTCGCCCGAGGGCCAGGTCAAGCTCATCGACTTCGGGCAGAGCTGCCCCGTGGGCACCGTCAAGACGCGGATCCAGGGGACGCCGGACTTCATCGCGCCCGAGCAGGTCCGCCGCCGCCCCGTGGACGGGCGAACCGACGTGTTCAACTTCGGCGCCGCGCTGTACTGGACGCTGACGGCCCGGCCAATCCCCACCGTACTTCCCAAGGAGGGGTCGCTGACCATGAGCAACGGGCAGAGAATCGTCCCGCCCGAGCGGCTCAACCCCCGCGTCCCCGAGCAACTGGGAAAGTTCGTCACCGCCTGCGTCGAGGTCCACCCCGCCAAGAGGCCCGCCTCGATGAATGAAGTCGCCTCGCGCCTCAGTCTGGTATCCCTGCGCCTGGCCAGCGGCGACGCCAACGGCTCGTGAGGTCCCCGTGCCCAACCCTCTGGTGAACATCTTTCGAGAAGCGGCCGAGCTGAACAGCGGCGACGGCCGGCGGGAGGGAAACGTCGTGGACCTGGCCTCCGGGCGGGAGGTCATCGCCACCGGCGACCTGCACGGGCACCGCGGGAACCTCACTAAGATCATCTCCTGGGCCGATCTGGCGAACCACGAAGACCGCCGCCTGATCCTCCAGGAGATTGTCCACGCCCCGACGGACGCGCGGACCGGCCACGACCGGAGCGTGGACGTGCTCCTGCGGGCCGCCCGCCTCAAGGTCGCCCGCCCCGAGCAGGTGATCTTCCTGCTGGCCAATCACGACGTCGCCCAGGCGACCGGCAACGAGATCACGAAGGCCGGGCGGGGCGTGTGCGAGTCGTTCATCCGGGGCGTGGAGTACGCCTGCGGCCCCGACGGCGCGCCCGAGGTGCTGGAGGCGATCAACACGTTCCTGCTGTCGGCGCCGATCGCGATCCGCTGCCCGGGCGGCGTGATGCTCACTCACACGCTCCCGACGCCGCAGAGAATGGATCTCGCCGGGTGGGACCTCCCGGCCGGACCGTATCGCCACGAGGACCTCCGACGCGGCGGCTGCGTCTATGAGTGGACCTGGGGCAGGAAGCAGACCCCCGAGCAGATCGACCGGCTCGCCGGGCACCTGGGCGTCTCGTTCTTCATCCTGGCTCACAGGAGCATACCCACCGGCTACGAGTTCGTCGGCCCCAGGGCGGTCATCCTCACCGCCGAGCACAATCGCGGCTGCATCCTGCCCTTCTCTTCCGACGCGCCGCTGAGCGAGAAGGCCGCCCGGCAGCGCCTCAGGCCCATCGCCGCCCTCGGCAAGGGCGTCTGACGCCCGGGGCATCGGCGGTTCCACAGCTTTTGGCTTGTCGTATCGGCAGGGCGAGCTTACATTGAAAGTGTGCCGCTGTCGGCCGGGTCGCGGGTGGCCGCCAGGCAGGCAAGAAGCCGACCGAGATGATCCATTTTGCGTGTGAGCATTGCCGGCGACCGGTTCGGGTGGACGACGCCTGCGGCGGCAGGCGAGGGCGATGTCCGCACTGCGAGCGGATCGTATCGATACCGGGGCGAGGCGACGCGATCGAAGCCCTGGCCGCCGCGCTGAGCCCCGTGGGCGCCGAGGGTCCGGCAGACACCTCCCTGGCGGGCGTTCCGCCGCCGCCGCCGGTCCGCCAGGTATACGGTGAGGATGAGTTCGTCTTACCCGAGGACGATGAGCGGGCCCTGGATGACACGGTCGTCCTTCCCGCCGAGGGTGCCTCCCTGCCCTTGGAGCCGCCGGCCGGGACGCGCCACCGCAGGCCGGCCGAAAGGTCTCCCGCGATCAGCACGAGGCGGACCTTCCTGCTCGTGGCGGCCGTCGTCGTCATCCTCGCAGCCGCCATCGCCGCGCTGGTCATCATACGCCGGTTGACATAGGCCCCGCACCGCCCGCGGAAACGGGTCGGCAGCGCTGTTCGGGGCTTGCTTTTCACTCTGAACACGCACAGGCCATGCCAGGCAAGTACGAGAGATACTACAGGCTGCTAGGCGTCGGCCCGGAGGCCACGAGGGCGCAGCTTCGCCGCGCCTACCGAAAGGCGGTCAAGAAGTGCCACCCCGACCTGTATCAGGGCCGGGAGAGGGCCGAGGCCGAACGCCTCTTCATGGAGCTCGCCGACGCCTATCGCGCCCTGCATGAGCTGGCGGGGCGCAGGGCCAGGCTCAAGGCCGCTTCCACCGCCATGGGCCTCTCGCCGCAGGAGGTCGCCGCAAGCTCGCCCCGCGCCGCGGACGGTTCGGCGTTCGCCGGCCGATCCGGGCTCGTCGGGCGCATCGTCCGGATCTTCCGGTCCAGGGCCCGCCGGACGAGGGCGATCGCGCCTGTCGCGGCATTGCTGGCCGTGGCCGCCGCGGCGGTCTGCGGCGCGCTGGTCTACACCGGCGTCGTCGACCTGGGCGCATTGGGGGGCCCGGGCGCCCCGGCCGCCGGCGGGCCTGAACTGACCTGCGAGCTGCCGGGCGGCGCGACCATGAAGCTCCTGCGCATCCCGGCCGGGAAGTTCCTCATGGGCGCGCCGGATGACGGGCAAGACGTCGATACGGCGGCGCAGCACGAGGCGACGATCGGCCGGCCTTTCTATCTGGCCCAAACGGAGGTCACCCAGGCGCAGTGGGAGGCCGTGATGCGCACCCGCCCGTGGGCCGGGCAGAGCCGCGTCAAGGTCGGGCCGCAATACCCCGCCACGCACGTGAGCTGGTCCGGCGCGATGCGGTTCTGTCGGCTCCTGTCCAGCATCGCGAACCGTAAGATGCGCCTGCCAACCGAAACGCAGTGGGAATACGCCTGCCGGGCCGGCAGCAGCGGGCGGTATTGCTTCGGCGACGAGGAAGCCCGGCTCGGTGAGTACTCCTGGTGCAGCCGGAACGCCTCCGACGCCGGCGAGGCTTACGCCCACGCCGTGGCGGGCAGGAAGCCCAACGCCTGGGGCCTGCACGACATGCACGGCAACGTCTGGGAATGGTGCGCCGGGCCGAACGCCAACGAGCGCCCCCAACGCGTCGCGATACGCGGCGGCTCCTGGTCGGCCGGCAGCAGGTACTGCCGTTCGGCGTCTCGGGCCTGGTGCAGCCCGAACGGCCTGAGCTATGACATCGGCTTCCGGGTGGCCGCGGCCGCTGAGTAGGACTCGGCGCGCAGCCGGGACGGCCCGTCGGCTAGCGCAGAAGGCCCCCCGGCTGCGTCGTGGCTTCCGGCGTCTCCGTCGGCTCGGGCAGACTCCACGCCGGCGGCAGCCGGAACGTCGGGCCCTTGGTGGACGAGGGATCGCCGAAGCGGGCGTTCTCGATCTTCGTGCGCCACCGGAGCACCGTGGGCGTCACGCCGTGCTCGGCGACTCGATCGATGTACTTCATGGCCAGGGCGTACTTGTCCAGGATGTAGTACAGCCTGGCGGCCTTGAGCGCCGCGGCCGCTTCGAGCGAGGGGCCCTCGGAGGCCTTTGCGAACATCTCGGCCGCTTCCGCCCGGCGGCGCAGGAGGATCAGCACGCCCCCCAATTGCAGCCGCAGCTCGGGCGACGGCTGAAGGTCCAGCGCCCTGCGGAGCGTCTTCTCGGCCTGTGCAAGCCGGCCGCCCTGTTTCTGTGCCTCGGCCAGCATCGAGAGCACCCGCACGCTGCCGCGTCCGGACCGCGCGGTCTCTGCGAGCAACTGCTCGGCCCGTGCGAAGTCGTTGGCGCGCATGGCCAGCATGGCCAGTCCCAGCAGCGTCTGGTGGTCTCTCTGGCCGGCTCGCTCGGCTCGCGTGAGGTATTCCCTGGCCGCCTCGAAGCGGCCGCGAGAGAAGAGCTTCGCACCGTACTGGGACCAGATCTCGGCGCCGGCCTGGTCGCTCTCGGCCGCCCTTCGGAAGTACTCCATGGCTGCGTCCCTGTCGCGGACGGCGAGGAGTTGGCCCTTCATCCAGAGCCCCTCGACGGACGCGGGGGAGAGCCTCAGGAGCTCATCGACGGTTCGTTCGGCCGCCCGGACGTCCCCGAGGCGCAGTTGCGCCTTGGCCAGCGCCGGGCGGAGCACGACGTCGGTCCGGTCGTGCAGGGCGATGAACGTCCTGGCCATCTCGCAGGCCCTCTCGTAGGTCTCCCGCTTGATCACCAGGGCCCGGGCGCCGGCCTGCGGGTCGATCTCGTCGGCACGGGCCAGCATGTCCTCGACGGTCTGTCGGGTCTTTTCGGCCTCGCTGGGGCCGGGGTCCGGCAGGTTTGGGCCGGGGGAGTCCCACGGCGGGCTGACGGCGACGTAGATGGTCCCGGCGATGACGGCCGCGGCCGCCAGCAGCAGCACCGCCGTCAGGCGCCGGCCCCGCGGCGTCTCGGCGCCCTCCTCGGGCGGATGCCTGGCTTTCTTTCGCGCCTTGGGCATGTGCGGGTGTGCGTCCTTGTTATCCGCCTGCGGGCCCGTCGGCCGGGCCGATCAGGGCCTCGATGCCGGCTGGAATGTCCTGCGACCGCATCAGCGTCTCGCCCACCAGGATGCCGCAGACGCCCGCCGCCCGCAGCCGCTGGACGTCCCGGCGAGTCCTGATGCCCGACTCGCTGATGATTCCCACGTCTTCGGATACCATGCTGCTGAGGCGAAGCGTCGTGGCGACGTCCACGCCGAAGGTGCTCAGGTCCCGGTTGTTGATGCCCAGCAGGCTGTAGGCCCGGTGCGGAAAGCCCACCATCGAGCGGGCCTGCATGACCTCCTCGGCGTCGTGCACCTCGACGAGCGCGGTCATTCGAAGCTCGGCGGCGAGGATCATCAGGTCCAGCAGCTTGCCCGCCGGCAGGGCCGCGGCGATCAGGAGGATCGCATCGGCCCCGGCCGCCCGGGCCTCGTATACCTGGGCCGCGTCGATGATGAAGTCCTTCCGAAGCACCGGCACGCCCACCGCCTCGCGGACCGCCGCCAGGTCGTCCAGGCTGCCCTGGAAGTACTGCTCGTCGGTCAGGACGCTGACGGCGCCGGCGCCTCCGGCTTCGTATTGCCGCGCGATCTCGACCGGGTCGAAGTCCCGGCGGATCACGCCGGCCGAGGGGGAGGCCCGCTTGACCTCGGCGATCAGGTTGATGAGCCGGCGCGGCGGGCGGGTCATCGCGGCGAAGAGATTCCGCACGGCCGGCGCGGCCGCCGCGGCTGCCTCCAGCTCCGCCTGGCTCCGGCGCCTTCGAAGCGTTTCCACTTCTTTGCGCTTGGTTTCGAGGATGGTGTGCAATATATTCTGCGACATTCCCTCTGCCGTTGCTGTAGGGGGAGTTCCGCTCGTCGCCACGTTAACCGGATCGGTTTGATGATGTCAAACGCTTTGTGGCCAACGGGCCTCGGGTGGCCGCTGGCCGCCGCGGCGGATGCCCAGACCGCGCCGGCCGAGTGCGCCGAGATGCATCCGGTGCTCGTTGCCCTCGTCGCCGTCGGCGTTTGCGTGCTCGTCGTCTGGATCGTTCGCCGCATCGCGCATCCCGGGAAGGTCTGGCTGCGCAACACGCCCGGCCGGCCGAATGCCGTCAACCTCCTCCACGTCGTGGTGGTCCTGTCGGCGATGTGGCTGACCGCCGCGGCCGCCGGCGTCCTGTTCCGCAAGGTCTTCCTGCAAGGCCCGGCGGGTGCGGGCGAGGGCCAGGCAACGGACGTGCGCCTCACGATTGCCGGCGCGATGGCCGGCTCGGTCGCGTGGCTGGCCGGCGGGCTTCTCGTCGCGGCGGTCACCTTTCGTCACGGCCTGGCGCGGGGGCTGGGCCTTTCCGGCAGGCGGTGGCTCTACGACACCGCCCGGGCGATCCTGGGCTACCTGGCCGTCCTGCCGATCTGCGTGGGGCTCAACCTCGCGATGCTGAGCCTGTTCCGGATGCTGGGCATCGAGCCGGAGTTTCATCCCGTTCTCGAGGGGATGGCCAGCTTCTCCATCGAGTGGAAGATCGTGTCGGTCTGCTCGACGGTCGTGCTGGCCCCGCTGGCGGAGGAGGTGTTTTTCCGGGGGCTGATTCAGTCGATGATCCGGCGGTACCTTCGCAGCCCCTGGGTGGCGGTCGCGGGGGCCTCGGCGGTCTTCGCGGCGTTCCACGTGAGCCAGCCGCAGGCCATTCCCAGCCTGTTCGCCCTCTCCGTGGCGCTGGGGTACAATTACGAGCGGACCGGCCGCCTCTACGCGCCGATCCTCATCCACGCCCTGTTCAACGCCGTCAATCTGTGGCTCTGGCCCGCCTAGCGATCTGCCCGATGGGCGGCGACGGGTCGTCGCCCCGGGAGCCGCGAGCGGAAGCGAGCGGGAACCCGCCGAAACGCCAAGCCTTATGGCTCCGCCAGGGCACCACCGGCGCAAAAAAAAGGCCGTGTCGGGAATCGCGCCGCAGACCCGAGGGCC
>CAYRVX010000142.1:2496-16177 GCA_964427875.1 uncultured Planctomycetaceae bacterium | reverse complement strand
TAGACGTACGTGCCCTTGGTTTCCTTCGCCAGCGTCATGATGACTTCGGTCTTTTCCATGGGAATGTCCTCGCATTTGTCTCGGGCGGCTGGGTCAGTCGGGCGTGCCGGTTACGAAGGCATCCGGCCATCCGCCGTGGGATTCGATGACTTCGTCGATCTCGGCCATGATGCGGATGGTCTCGCTGAGGGCGACGACGATCTTCTGGTAGTGGTCGATGTCCTCGTCGGTCAGCACGCGGCCGGGCCGGGGGTTCTTCCCGCCCTTGGCCTGACGATCCTTGAGCCACTTCTCGCAGACCTGGTATCCGCCTATGTGAAAGTTCCATACGACTTCCGGCACGCCCTCAAACCAACGCGTTGGGCTAATCCATACGCTACCACCTTTGTACTTGGGGTGTCCTGCTGCTATCACCGCCATACCTGTGCCGCGCAGCCCGTAGGGAGGAGGAGTAAACGGATCATCACATTCCCTGGGCCCCGCATTCCATGACGCACCGACGTAGTCTCCCGCCAGCAGATGCAGCGCAACCAGATCGGCCCCGAACTGGCTCAGTGCTGCAAGCAATTCCCGGCTCTGACACAACGGCACTCTCGGAAAGTCCCGCTTGAGCTCACCGAGATACCTGGTGCGGTATCGCGAGGAATGCAGAATCGCGTATATAACGTGAAGCACATCCTCCGCGCCGACCGTCTGCTCAAGATCACCACGACCACCACCAATCCATTCGAGACCAGCAGCTTCCGTAAAGGCACGGATAAAGGGCGCAGAGAAGTTTGGCTCTCTTGTGCTGACAAGCCCCCTGGTCTCGGCGCCCTGGTATAGATAGAGGGGCGCAACATTTGCGTAGCCGCGGTTGCTTCGCATTGTCCTGTGATCAGCGATGCACGACGTCACCAGCACATGGGAATACCCCCCCTTGCCCTGGACAACCTGCCTCATGATTATCAGGCCAACATTGGGGCGCAGGAGGTGGCGTAGTATGTCCGCCTGTTGTTGTTGGACAATAGTCTTTTCGAAATAGACGAAGCGCCAATCAAATGGCCGGAAGAGACACTTCTGGATTGCGTCCTCATGGAAGCGATGATCGTGCCTAAATCGTTCAACAGAGAAATTGCGGAAGTCGTGAATACCAAAATGGTCGGTCAGCTCCTTTCCAGCCAAGGGTGACCTAAAATAGGATGCCACCCTAGCGCGGAGTGCTTGCGGATTGCAGTCAACCACGAAGTCGTCTCGTTGGGTCATGAAACCGCTCTTGTTATACATTATCTGACCGAGAGACCAGAACTTAGGCCACTCAGAGAGAGTCTCCGTTCGGTGGAAGAGAAAGAGCGGAGGCCTCGGTGCAAACTGCGACCAGACAAGGCCGTTGTCCGCTGTGGGAGAAAGAAGGCGCGAGTACTTGGCGTCCCGTGTGCCCCATATGTCGCAACGGACCAGCGGCGAGACGCTGGACGTAAGCTCAGGAAGGCCTCGTGCTGCAATGGTGATCGCAACTCCCTGCTCGATATCAAATACATTCTGATCGGGAGACCCATCGGGAGACATCTCTCTCTTCGCCACAGCCCCATGGAGGTCGGTGATTGCAATCCGTGTGAAGGTGCCTAAGAGGTGCTCTCGCATACGACGGTGCGTGATGCCGTCGAGATATGTGCTGTTGGTAATGTAGCCGAGGACTCCTCGAGGAACTCGTTCTAAGGAGTGTTCCGCGTACCGTATGAACTTGACAAAGTCGTCATCGAGGTTGATCTTGCGTTCGTCGAGGCCTTCCTTGTAGGGGGCAATAAGAAGACGCGCATGGTTGCCGCGATTCTGCGATGCCACCGAGTAAGGTGGATTGCCAAGTACTACGGTGAAAACCCCGCTACGCTTCACGACATTTACGGCCGTCGCCTCATGAGCCAGCGCTGGGGCGTCGAATTCGAAGCGATCCGCAAAGTCCTTGGCCTCCTCCAGCGTGTTGGTGAGGTAGATTCGTGCCCGCTCGTGAGAGCGGAAGTTGTAGCGGGTCTCGTGGAGTTTCAGGCCAACCTTCATGTGGGCGACAGCATAGGGCGCCATCATCAGCTCAAAGCCGTAGAGCCGAGCGAGCAGGTGCCGCGCTACGTAGTCGTTCCACAGCTTTGGGATGTCGAACATCCTAGTGTGGCCCTGGGCCTCCCACTTGCGAACCATTGTCTTGTGGATCAGGTCGATGACCTCGACGAGGAAGGTGCCTGTGCCGCAAGCCGGATCGAGGATCTGGACGAAGGGCTCGTCCGCAGAGACGCCGTCGGGGATCTTCAGTCCCTTGTGTTTCTTGGCCATCTCTCGCCAGGTGGTCGTGTCGGCCAGGCCGTCCTCCAGACCGAACTCGGTCCGGAGGATCTCGTCGACGCTGCGGACGATGAAAGACACCACTGGCAGAGGAGTGAAGTAGATGCCTCTGCGCTTTCTCTTCTGCGGGTCATATTCGTGGATGAAGTCCTCGTAGAAGTAAAAGACGGGATCATCCGTCTGCGCTTTGTCGCCAAAATCGCGCAAGACGGCCTCCATGTTCGCGTCGCGGAGGGTCTCAACTACGTCGTTGACCCCCAGCTCGTCGAAGTCGATGAGGGCCCTGCGGCCGCCGACGCTCAAGAACGTCGCCATTAGCTCTTTGAGGAAGGGGTTTGTGACGGGCACCAGCTCAGCGACATCATCGGCCACCAGGGCCGCGCTTCCGCCCTCATCCGGGCTGTAGTGGGAGATCCGGGCCGACAACAGGCCGTAGGCGACGGTCTGAGCGTACATGTCGGCAAAGTCGTCCTCATCGATATCATGGATCAGCGCCTCCTTGAAGGCCTTCATGAGCCTGCGCATCGGACCATGTTCCGTCTCCTCAGCCAGGACGGAATTGACGCGCTGGCGGATGTCGCGGGCCAGTTCGGCCAGGCGGATGGCAAGCTGCCTCGATGTGGTGATGACCTCGCGAGGGCGGAGCCGGAAGGCGGACGACCAGGACTTTCGCCACGACTCAAGGTCGCTGGCGTCGCCGGGCCAGCGTAGCTTGGCGGTCAGGGTGGTATGGACGTGGTCGATGTGCAGCGGCGTGTCCGAGCCGTCCCAGCCAAGGACGCGGAGGACGGGCAAGTCGCCCGTCCCGGGGCTCTCGGAGAAGTGGGCGAAGGTGATGTGTCGCTGCTCGTGCTCTCCGTAAGCGGAGATGAAGAGCAGGTCGTCCTTCTGCCAAGCCGGGCGCTCGGCCTGTGCCGCCGACTGGCGCTTCTTGATGGCCAATGAGCTGAGAATCCGGCGGAGGGCGACGACGGGTAGGCGCTTGGGCTCGAACATGGCGAAGAAGATGCCCCACGGCTGGTCCGACGTGAGCGGGCGGAGCTGTTTGATGTACTGGATCTTGGCCGATGTCTTCAGGTCGAGGCCCAGCTCCTCCGGCTCCCACTCAAAGGTCAGGTCGTCGAAGTGCTCCGTCTCGATCGGCCAGTCCAGCTCGTCGCGGAGATACTTGACGAGGGAGGGGAACGTCCGGATCGCTTGAAGCCTCTCGCGGTCTTGGTCTGGCATGGGTTTTCCCCGTTCGCTTAGGTGTCCTATCGCTCCTTCCTGGCAAGGCGGCTGGCCTTGCCCAGGCTGGCCAATGCCTTCCAGACCTGGTGCATGGTCAACGGGCGACCGATGCGGCTCACGAACTCAGCGTGGAGCCGCTTGAACTCCTTCGTGTATGGCAGGTCGTCGCGCGTTCGCTTCGCCTGCTCGTACAACTGGATCAGGAGTTCCTTCTCAGACTCAGTCAGCCTTGACAGGCTCATGCGCAACTCCAGAAAGTGGGCTACCAAAGCTCCATCCAGGCCCGCAGGACGGCCTTGACGCCAACGGGGGCCTGAACTTTCCGAAGGTAGCTGCGCTTTATGTGGCTATCGATCTTCTTGCGGATGGCGACCAGCGATTCCCTGTCCATGCGGCAAAGGCGAGGCGTGTCCGGCTTCGACCGGATAAGCTCCACGATCTCCACCGGCTCTTCGATGATCTTCTCGGTCGCCAAGTCGTAGAGGTACCACTTCACGTCGCCGGCCTCGATGGTCCACTCCTCGGACTCGGTGTCCTTCGCCGGGCGGGCATAGCAGAAGAAGACGGCCCGCGTGTCCGGCTTGGGGGACTCCTTGCCGCTGAAGACGCGGTTGGGGAAGGCCTTGAGGCGCTCCTCCAGGTCAGGATGCTCAGCAAACAGGCGTTGAAGCTCCAGGCTGAGGGTCTCGCCCTGGGACTCGGTCCCTTCGCACAGGCGCACGAAGTCGCGGAGGATCTCGTAGTCATCGTCCGGGCGAAGGAGCTTGCCGTTCTCAATGCCGAAGGTCTTGGAGATGCGGACCGTCTTCTCCGTCACTCGGCGATAGAGAGTCAGCAGTTCGTTCAATTCATCGGGTGGGAGGAAGTTGTAGTACTGGATGGCACCGCGGAGTTTCTGCTGATCGGGGTGGTGGGCGACGATACGGGCCTCCACCTCGGGGTCGAGGCGTCGGTCGATTCGGCCGATGCGCTGCATGAGCCGCACCGGGTTCCAGTGCAGGTCGTAGTTGATCAGCCGCGTGGCATCCTGGAGGTTCAGACCTTCGGAGAGCACATCCGTCGAGATCAGCAATCGGATCTCGTCGAGGCCCTCGACGGCGAGTTCAGGGCTGGAGGAGTCGTTGTAGTACGGGGCAAACCGGCGCATCAATTCCAGGCGGCCGTCGGCGCCGGTTTCTGAATCGATCTCGGTAATCTCGTCGAAGCCGGCCTCTGCAAGCTGTTCGGCAAGATAGCGGGCGGTGTCCTTGAACTCGGTGAAGATCAGGACCTTGTTTCTCTGAAGGCCTACGTCGCCCAGGCCGGCAAGATGGCCGCGAAGGAGTTGGATGAGGGCCTGGAGCTTCTTGTCCTGCTTCGGCTGGAACTGGGCCAACTCCTTGAGGAAGTCCACGATCGTATCGAGATCGCCGAGGGTATCGGCCAGCAGGCCGGGAATGTCGAATTCGCCGGGGTCGAGCTTCCTCTTGAGCGCCGTCTCGAAAAACTCGGGCTCTACGATATCCTCCTCGGCCAACTCAAGCTCTCGTTCGTCCTCAAAGAGCGAATGCTGTTTCACCGGGTCGAACCCGGTAATGTCCTTGTTCCGGCCAAGCCACCGATCCAGTCGTTCCTTGTCATGGCGGCTTCGGGCGTGAATCAGGTAGAAGGCGAGCAGTTTCTTCATGAGCGTCTTGCATGAAGCCGCGAATGCCTCGACAGAGCTCTCGAACCGCTTCAGGAACGCGGTTCGTATCAGCCGGACGACCTGCTTCTGCCGGCCGACTTCCCATGCCTTCTCCTTCTGCTCCAGCCCTTCCTTCGCGCCCGTGTAGTACTCCTCCCATGGGCAATACATGGCCAGGGAGAACAGAGGTTTCGTCCGGTGGAAGGCGTCCTCCACCATCTGGAGCAGCTTCCCATAGGTCTGCTTCACCGAATAGGGCACGACCTTCGGCGCCGCCGGCTTGGGGAAGAGGACCCGGCCCTCCTCCTCGGCGAGCGACTTCTTCACGTAGGCCCGGCTGCGCTGGACAACCAGCTCCTGGAAGAGCGAGTCGTCCCGGAGGACCTTCTCCGCTTCCGCGAGATTGGTCTCGGTGTCCTCCAGGCCAACGGCTTGCCTGGCAGCTTGCTGTTCGGGCTGTCTCGCGGCGACCTTGACGGCCTTATCGAGCCGGCGTATGTGCCCGGGAAGGCTATGGATGCCAAGGGGCGCAAGACTGAAGTGATCCGCCTTCTCTCGTGAAAAAAGCTCAACCATGTGCTGGAAGTCGGTCAGGCGGTTGTTGATGGGGGTTGCGGTGAGGAGGTAGAGCTCCTTCCCCTCGCAGATGTCGTACATGGCCCAGTACCGGCTCTTCCGGTCCTCGCCCTCCTCGCCGAGCAGACCCCTGTTGCGGAAGTGGTGCGCCTCGTCAATCATCACGACCTCGGCCTGCCGGCGCATCTGCTCAAGCTCCATCCGTGTCTTGCGGTCCTTGCGCAGCAGGTCGGTGTGGTTGTAGATGCGGAAGCTAAGGAAGCCGCCAAGGAGTTCGGGAAGGTATCGCTGGATCACGGACTCCCAGACGGGCTCGCGGGCACCCTTGGGCACGAACAGCACCACGCGCTTGTTCTCGTGCATGACCAGCCGCTCGATGGCCATCAGCCCGATGAACGTCTTGCCGAGGCCGACGCCGTCGCAGAGCAGAGCGCCCCCGTACTTCCGGGCGCGCTTGATCAACCCGTGGTATCCTCGGCGCTGGTAGGTCGCCAGCACGGGGTACACCTTCGAGTGTTGCTCTTCCCAGTCCCCCGCAGACATCTCGTGACTCCGAAGATACTCCTGAAGGCTCCTGGCGTAAACATCGAACGGCGTGTACTCGCGCGTGTGCCTCTCGATGGTTCGCAGGACCTCCGGCGTAACGTCCTCTGCCTCCTGCCAGTGCTGCTCGTACCACTCCTGGAGCGTGTTCACCTGCCGCCCGGCGAGCTGGACGTTCAGCTCCACGTTCTCGCTCAGGCCCGGGTAGGTGAAGTTCGAGGAGCCGACGAGACCGAAGGCGCCCAGCACCTCCTGACGCGCATGGGTAATGTACGCCTTGGCGTGGAACTTGTCCTTCCGATAGACACGGCAGGCAATCTTCCCGCAGCCGATGGCGTCGGCGATGGCGGGCACGCCGACGAGGAAGTCGTTCCGCTCCTTCTCGGCTTCTAGGCTGTCATCCAGGCGTTGGTTGATCTGGGCCAAGCCCTGTACAAATGCCCTCTTCGTTCGCTTGGACACCTCGTCCCCCATGAGGATGCGGATTCCATCGACCTTCTGCCATTCGCCGTCGAGGGCCAGCAGTGACCCGATCTCGAAGTAGCCCGTGGCGATGTCCATCCTCTCGGACAGCTGGCACCAGTCGTGGAGGTAGCGCTGGACCTTCCAGGTCTCGTCGCTGTTGTCCACGATGAACAGCTCGCCGCCCGAAATGCCCGTACGTCCTGCCTGTGCTTTCCTCTTCGTTTTGGCCATGCCCTTGTCCCGACTTACCCTTCGTCAACGGGCTGTCACCGGCCGAGGCAGCAGGCGCCCACCCCGTGAGTGATAATCCACCATTATCCGGCGCCCGCGATCCCGTGGCAAGGGCAAGCGATCCTGCTGAACGCCAGCGAACGCGATCGAACGTTCCTCTGTGCCGAGCCCGTTGGGCGGGCGTGTCGCGCTGCCAGGCCAGCCGAATCAGATGCAAAGGTACCCCCAGGCACGGTCCTATCCCGAGGAGCCCGACCGGTGGGCCGCAGCTTCTTCCGGTTCGATCGCGCCGAGGCGGCGTGGGCCGGCCGCGGGGTGTCTGCCTTTCGGGAGGGCTTCGCGGCCCGAATGGTTGACCGTCCCCGGCCGCGCGCGGCACGGCCGCACAACGCATGGGGCCCTCCCGCCTGAAACCGCCCTTGACCTCCAGGAGTGTCGGCTTGGCTCGATGCAAGCTGCCTGCGTTCGAGCCATGCCAGAAAAAGTGCGAAAATGATGAGAATCGTTGTGCAAAAGGGGCTGCGAGATGTATATGCCTGCTACGGGGGGACCATGATAACTCGGAGTGACCGGTCCTCGTTGACTCGTGAACTGGTTAACTCGTTAATTCGTTAATTCGAACAGAGCTGCGCTCTGACGATGCCCTCGCATCCGGCGGAGCCGGGACCGCGGCCACCAGAGCCTGTCCGGCAGGCAGCCAGAGAACCAGAAGGTCCGGCAGTCCGGACAAGATCTTGCCAGTCTACGAGTTAACGAATCAACGGGTCAACCGACACGCTGTAAGCCGGTGGCCGTCGGTCAGTTTGAGATCACAAGGACAGGCAGGGCGGTGGATAAAGCAAAAAGATGCCAAACAAAGCCAATCGCGGATTGTCCGCCACAGAGGGCACAGAGAACACAGAGATTATGATTTCAGAAGTGGTTACGATAAAAACGCTCGGGGCCGTGAGAGAATGCTCTGCCTGTTGCGCGTTTGCAGTCGTCGCCGAATGCGGTATTGGTAACGCATGCTGTTTCAATATCTTACCTGCTCCGTGACCCCTGTGACCTCTGTGGTTCCCAATGGTCCGGAATATAAGTCTTTTTACGAAACAAAGCCATTTTTCCGAAAATCTGCCATATCCACCTATTATATATGGACTTATATCGGACAGTTTTGAGTTTTGCCAAGTAGCAGCGTTTCAGCCATCTGTAGCCGGTATCCTGTAGCCAGCTCTGCTCTGCGACTCGTGCTTCGCAGCGAAGCGCCGCTTCGCAGAGTAGCAAGCGCTATGCAGAGCGGAGCAGCCAGGAGGGCCGCGGCCTTGGCACATGCGTAAGCCCAAGATACATGGGTTGTTACTGGCTACCGGCTACCGGCTACTGGGTACCGGCTACGTGGGTCTCGTGGCGAGGGTGGATGTTTGGCAAAGCCCGCGAGGAAGTCCGCTGCCGGCTCGACAGGGACTTGCTCATGGATGTCCCCTGTTCAGCGGCAGCGGCGTCGTGTCCGGCCGCACGAGGCGGACGGAGCTCGGGTCGATGCTCCGGACCGCGCGGGCGTAGTTGAGGATGCGGATCTCGTCGCCTTGCGGGCCGAAGCCGCGGGCCCACCTGGGCGAGCCCGCATCGCCGCTCTTGGGGTCGCTTCGCTGGGCGCCGGCGCCGTGGACGTTCATCTTGCGCCGCCGGCCGGTACGCCGATCGGGCATGAACCCCGTCGCGCGGCCGAAGGCGATGTAGAGGGCCCGCCGGCCGAGGACCCTTCCGTCGAGGTGCGTGGTGCCGGTCCAGAACCACGCCTCGCCGTCGGTGGTTTTGAAGACGGGGTCGATGGCCGGGGCGCGCCGTTCCGGCCGGCGGGCGTCGGGGGCCCGCGAGTAATCGACGATGCTGTGAAGCTCCTTGGCGTTGGGCAGTCGCCAGTCGTGGTGGCCGGCCAGCTCGAGGGCCTCGCAGAAGGCGAGGGCCTGCTGCCAGTTCATGGCCCGGCCGCTGTCGGCCTTGGCCCACATCAGGCCGGTCGCGAGGTCGCTGACCGTGCCGTCGGCGTTGTCGGCGAAGCGGTTCTTCCCGTAGTCGGGGTTGGCTCGGACGTAGCGGACGAACTGCCGCGCCGGCCGGCCGCCCCGGCCCGTGTCGCGGGGATAGCCCTTGATCCGCCCGTCGGCGAAGTTGACGCCGAAGACCGTCGCGTTGCCTCGCATCGTCAGCCCGACGTATTCGCTGCTCGACCAGTACTGCGCGTCGATGACCCGCTCGTCGCGCGTCCCGCGGCCGAAGCGGAAATCGAAGAACCGCGTGTCGATGTACGGCACCGGCTTGGCGGTGTGGACGCAGCCGTTGAAGTCGATCAGGGAATAGAGCTCCTTGACGGTGGGCAGCCGCCAGTCGTCGTGCCCGGCGAGCCGGAAGGTCCTCGCCTCCTCGACGGCCTGGCGATAGGTCCGCTTGCGGTCGAGATCGGGCGTCTTCTGCCACATCAGGTGCGTGTTGAGGTCGCTGACCGTGCCGTCGCCGTTGTCGCGGTAGCTGGGCTTCGGGCCCTGGTAGAAGGCGTCCTGGCCGAAGAACGGCTCGTTCGCCTTGGGGAGGCTGCGAAGCTGCCCCTTGTCGCTGAAGCAGTGCCTCTGCCCCGTGTCGACGACGCAGTAGGTCAGGGATGTGCCCGGGCGGCGGTCCTTTGTCTGGGCGAAGCAGGCCGCCAATGCGCTCCCGACCGCCAAGCCTGCCATGATGCCGTTGGTGCGGTTCACTGCGCGCTCCCTGTCGTGCGCGATGGGGTCAGGTCCTGACCCGACGTTTCCCGAATGGCCGGCTGCCCGGAACCGTCCCGGGCCTTCAGCCATCATCATCCGCTGGTCCTGGAGCTTCGGCAAGGGTTCCCCTGGCCGGCGGGATTGCCTCGGCGGCCTTGACGCGGGGAGGCGCGGGGCGTATATGCGCCGGGGTGCCTTGGGCGCCCTGCCGGCGGAAGGAGATCGAACATGGTGCTGCAAGCTGTTCACGGTTCCCTGGTGTGTCTCGGTGCTGTTGTCGTCGTGTGCGTTGCGGGCTGGTCGGGCGAGTCGGCCGTCGCCGCGGCGCCGGCGCCCGCGGCCGCGCGCAAGGCCGGCGGCGCGGGTGCGACGGGGAAGCTGCTGGTCTACATCGGTGGCCGCGGGCGCCGAAGGGGCGGGGCCATCTACCGCTGCCGGCTGGACCTCGCCACCGGCGAGCTGACCGCGCCGGAGGTGGCGGCCGAGGTGCCCAACCCGTCGTTCCTGGCCATCCACCCCGGCGGGCGGTTCCTGTACTCGGTGAACGAGGGCAGCGGCTTCGCGGGGACCAAAGGCGGGGGGGTGAGTGCGTTCTCGATCGGCCGGCCCGGCGGCGAGCTGACGCTGCTCAACCAGCAGCCCTCCGGCGGCGCCTGGCCGTGCCACATCACCATCGACCGCCAGGGCAAGCACGTGCTGGGCGCCAACTACGGCGGCGGGAGCGTCTTCGTCCTGCCGATCGGCGACGACGGGCGGCTGGGCGAGCGGACGGCCCTCATCCAGCACGCCGGCCGCAGCGTCCACCCGAAGCGCCAGACGGCGCCGCACGCGCATTCGATCAACCTGGACGCCGCCAACCGGTTCGCGTTCGCGGCCGACCTGGGGCTCGACAAGATCCTCGTGTACCGCTTCAACGCCGCCAAGGGAACGCTGAGGCCGCACGATCCGCCGTTCGTCGCCGCGGCGCCCGGCGCGGGGCCGCGGCACTTCGCGATGCATCCGAACGGCAAGTGGGCCTACGCGATCAACGAGCTGAACTCCACCGTCACCGCCTACGCCTACGACGCGGCCAAGGGCGTGCTGGCCCCCGTGCAGAGGCTCTCCACGCTGCCGAAGGGCTTCGACGGCGCCAATAGCTGCGCCGAGGTGCAGGTCCATCCCTCGGGGAAGTTCCTTTACGGCTCCAACCGCGGGCACGAGAGCATCGCGATCTTCGCCGTGGACGCCTCCACGGGCAAGCTCAGCAGCCTCGGCCACGAGCCCACGCAGGGCAAGCACCCCCGCAACTTCCGCATCGCCCCGACGGGGACGTACCTGCTGGCCGCCAACCGCAACACGGGCAACGTGGTCGTCTTTCGCATCGACGGCGAAACAGGCGCCCTGAAGGCAACCGGCCACAGCGTGAAGGTGCCGGGCCCGGCTTGCGTCAAGATGATGTCGGCGGACTGACCGCAGCCGGTTGCGTTGTACCGTGGCACGGGCATCCTGCCCGTGTGTCCCACGGCCGTCCCGGCCGTGGAAGGGCCTCGCAGGGCCAAGATGGCCCTGCGACACATGGGCGAGACGCCCATGCCACGGCTTGGTTCGTCACAACGCAACCGGCTCGGCTGACCGCCCGGTGGCTTCTCATCGCCGGCCGGATTGGCTAGAATGCGGGCCAACGGCTCACGGCGGACGTGGGCGAGCGTTCATCCGGGAGATCTCGGGACAAGAGGCGTATCATGGAAAGCAGGAGCCCTGGTTCATTCGCCATCGCCGGCGACGGCGTCGAGGCGAGCAAGGTCCCCCAAAGGGAAGCGTACACGGGCGCGAAGATCCCCGCCATCGGACTCGGCACGTTCGGTTCCGACCGCTTCTCCGGCGAGGAGATCGCCGAGGCGGTGAAGGGCGCCGCCTCCGTCGGCTATCGGCACTTCGATTGTGCCTCCGTATACGGCAACGAGCACCTGATCGGCCATTCGTTTCGCGAGATCATCGCCGGCGGCGTGCCGCGCGAAGAGCTGTGGGTGACCTCGAAGCTCTGGAACGACAAGCACGGCGAGGAGGACGTCGTCCCCTCCTGCGAGCAGTCGCTGAGGGACCTGCAACTGGACTACCTGGACGCGTACCTCGTTCACTGGCCGTTCCCGAACTACCACCCGCCCGGCTGCGACGTCACTTCCCGCTCTCCCGACGCCAGGCCCTACATCCACGAGGACTTCATGAAGACCTGGCGGCGGATGGAGAAGCTCGTGGAGACGGGCCTGGCCAGGCACGTCGGCACGAGCAACATGACCATCCCCAAGCTGAAGCTCCTGCTGCGGGACGCGGAGATCAAGCCGGCCGTCAACGAGATGGAGCTGCACCCGCACTTCCAGCAGGCGGAGCTGTTCGAGTTCGTCAGAGGCAACGGGATCGTGCCGGTCGGCTTTTGTCCGATCGGCTCGCCGACCCGCCCCGACCGCGACAAGATGCCGGAGGACACGGTGGACATCGAGGACCCCGTCATCGTTCGCATCGCCGAGCGGCTGGGCGTGCACCCGGCCGTCGTCTGCGTCAAGTGGGCCGTTCAGCGCGGGCAGGTCCCGATCCCCTTCTCGGTGTACCGCAACGAGTACCTGGGCAACCTCCGGTGCACGGTGAGCCAGCCGCTCACCGATGACGAGATGGAGGAGATCGCGGGCATTGACAGGAACTGCCGCCTCATCAAGGGCCAGGTCTTCCTGTGGAAGGACGGCCAGACCTGGGAGGACCTCTGGGACCTCACCGGCCGGATCACGCCGCCCTGACGCCAGAGCAGAAGCGCGGAGACGTCCAGAAAGGAACAGGCCATGAAGCGCAGGGACTTTGTGAAGACGACGGCGCTCGGTGCGGCGGCGGTGGTCCTTGGGGCGCGGCGGATGCCGGCGGCGGAGGCGGCGAAGTCGGCCGAGATGCCCAGGCGGACCTACGGCAGGGACGGGCCGAAGCTCTCGATCGTCGGCTTTCCCGGGCTCCTGCTGAGTCGCGTGGACGCCGAGCAGAGCAAGCGCCTGGTGGCCGAGGCGGTCGAGCGCGGCGTGAACTACTTCGACGTGGCCCCGGCGTACGGCGACGCGGAGATCAAGCTCGGCCCGGCGCTGGAGCCGTACCGCAAGAAGGTCTTCCTCGCCTGCAAGACGAAGATGCGCGACCGCGACGGGGCGAAGGCCGAGCTCGAGCGGTCCCTGAAGCGCCTCCGGACGGACCACTTCGAGCTCTACCAGCTCCATTGCCTCATCGACGTCAAGAAGGACGTGGACGCCGCCTTCGCCACCGGCGGGGTGATGGAGTACCTGCTCGAGCAGCGCACGGCCGGGCGGATCCGCTACCTGGGCTTCTCGGCCCACACCGAGGAGGCGGCGCTGGCGGCCCTGGAGCGATTCGCCTTCGACTCGATCCTCTTCCCGGTGAACTTCGCGTCGTGGCTGAAGCTCGGCTTCGGGCCGAAGGTGGTGAAGAAGGCCCGCGAGCGCGGCGCGGCCGTGCTGGCCATGAAGGGGCTCTGCCGAAACCGCTGGGCGAGGGGCGACCGGCTGCGAAGGAAGTTCCGCACGTGGTACCGGCCCGTTTCGGACCGCCCGGAGGCGGAGCTGGCCCTGCGGTGGACGCTGAGCCAGGGCGTGACCGCCGCCGTGCCGCCTTCCCACGAGGAGGTGCACAAGCTGGCCCTCGACCTGGTCGGCACCGTCCGCCGGGTCACCGACGCCGAGACCGCCAGGCTCAAGGCCCTCGCCCGGACGCTCGACCCGCTGTTCCCCGAGCGGCCGAGGGGCTGAGGCGGGGAGAGGTCGTAGGTCGTAGGTCATAGGTCGTAGGTCATAGGTCGTAGGTCGTAGGTCGTAGGTCGTAGGTCATAGGTCGTAGGTCGTAGGTCGTAGGTCGTAGGTCGTAGGTCGTAGGTCGTAGGTCATAGGTC
>CAYRVX010000142.1:0-2396 GCA_964427875.1 uncultured Planctomycetaceae bacterium | reverse complement strand
TAGGTCGTAGGTCGTAGGTCGTAGGTCGTAGGTCGTAGGTCGTAGGTCATAGGTCATAGGTCGTAGGTCATAGGGAGGGGCTCGGGGGCGATGTCGCGGGTGTTGGTCAGGAAAGCGGCAGCAGGGCCCCGGGCGTCAGGGACAGCAGCGCCGGGCCGTCGTCGAGTTGGGAATCGAGCGGCGAGTGCATCCAGGCCGGCGAGGCGGCCGGCTCGGGCGCCGGGCAGGTCAGGGGCTCGACGGGGCGGGCAGGCTCCGTGAGGCAGTCGGCGGCCGGCCCTTGCGGTTCATCATTCGCGGGCGAGACGAGGACATCCGCGCCGTCGAACGCCACCTCGAGAGCAATCGGTGTCGAGTCGGACGACGGCCGCATCTGTACTTGATCGGCCGCCTCGAGGGCCATCAGCGCCGCGGCCGCGAGGGCGTCGTCCTGTGGCCGGGGGGCTTCGACCGGGATGATGCGCAGCGGCCCGTCGTCGTCGGGCAGCGGCACCCGTCGAGGCGGGTTCTCGATGTCCGTCGGAGGGAAGGGCAACCGCCCGGGCTCGCCCGGGCCGGGCACGGGCTGAGGCTCGCCGGGCTCGACCACCTGGAATGCCGAGGCGTCGCACGCCCGCCCCGCGAAGAGCGTCGTGTCCGTCGCGTTGTCGCGGATCAGGTAGATGAACGGGCGATCCACGGTGAGCTCCACGGGCGGGACGTAGACGGGGTCAATGCACGACGTAGCCCACATGACCACCGCGGTTGCGGCCGCGGCTTCGGTGCCGTCCTGGTCCACGGAGATCCAGGCCTCGTGGATCACGTCGCCGATCCAGAGGTCATCCAGCGGCCCCTGATTGGCCATGCCGGAGAAGTCGGCCCGCCGTTGGTCGAAGGCGTCGGGCATGCCCAGGGCGGAGAGGGTCTGTTTGAGGCCCATCTTGCTGCGGCACTCGAACTGCGGCATGGTCAGGCGCACGCGGGTGCGGTCGAGCCCCTCGAGAATGCCCTCCACCCGATCGGCCGAGAGCGACTGCTCGAACTGCTCGAATTGTCCCTCGTGAGGCATCAGGATGACCATCGACGCGTCGCCGCCGACGTAGGGCAGCTCCACGGCCCGGTAGTCCTCTCCCGCGGCGTAGCGGAGGTAGTTCGTCTGCTGCATCATCTCGACGTCGACGTCCTGGCCGGGAAGGTGGAAGGTCCGGGTCACGTCCCGGCCGAACGAGTACTGCCACGAGGCGTTGAAGTAGATCGCGTTCACCAGGACCAGTGCCGTCAGCGAATTGATCGCCCCCTCGGGCAGCAGGTCCTTGATCTTCTCGTGCGTCTCGTCGCTGACCCACCGGTTGATGATCCCGCGCGAGCCCTCGGGGTCGCGGGCGAAGTCCATCGGCCGAAGCGGGCTGCCGTAGTGCTCGTTCAGCGTGTCGAGGAAACGGCCGAGGAACGGGTAGTTCCACTGCCCCCACAGCGAGTTGGCGATGTTCAGCGTGAACGGATCGCCGGATTGGGGCCAACCGCCGCCCTGGCCCTCATCACCGGCGACCAGTTGGCCGATCAGCTCCCCGAAGGCCGCGTGATGCGCTTCCTGCGGCAGCGTGAAGTGCAGCGTGTCGGCCATCTGCCGGGCGGTCTGGCCGGCCGCGCCCGCATACGTCATCGACAGCGCAGCCGAGATGCTCAGCGGGGAGAAGAACAGGTTGCCTTCCGTCTCGCGCAGCGCCTGGTACATCTCGAAGGCGAAGGCGTTGTTGCCCGCCGCCAACTCGTCCAGCGCCGGCGATGCGCCGACGTCGGCCGAGAGCAGCAGCCGCGGCTCCAGCGGCTCGAAGACAACCGCCGGCCCCAGCCGCCGGCATCGTTTTGTGCTGTCTGCCATCTTCGCCGCCCCTTTCCGCGCCTCGCGCTAATGCCCCGTGCCCGCCTGCCCGGATCGCTGTGCCGGCGGCTCGCCGATCAGCCATCGCGCTTCGCGGAGCAGCGTGCCGTAGAAGCGCGAGTTGCTCTCCCGCAGCCGGGTCCATTGGCCGGCGGTGTAGACCAGGCGTTCGGCCGGGACGGGCAGGCGCTCGACGGCCCAGCGGTGATCGGCCGGGTCGATGGGGGCGCAGTCGTCCGGCACGATGACGACGAGGTCGAGGTCGCTGCCGAAGCCGGCGTCGCCGCGGGCATACGACCCGAAGCAGCCGACGGCGATGAGGCCCGGCACGTGCTCGGCGAGCCGCCCGGCCCACTCTCGCGCGGCCGCGAGGACCTGCTCGGCGTCAGGCCATCGATGAACGGACGAATTCAAGGATCTGACCGGCATATTCCACCGCCTGCCGGCTCTGAAGCGGCCCGTAGTGCTCGAACGGCGCCCCGGCCGGGTGGCTGTTGGGATATCGCGTCGGGATGTACCCGTTGTCCAGCACGTG
>CAYRVX010000141.1:0-16435 GCA_964427875.1 uncultured Planctomycetaceae bacterium | reverse complement strand
CCACGAATCAAGACCTGCCCCCAATCCACGTGAGGCCATCTTTCTGTTCCACCTCGTAGCAGGACCATGCCCGGTGTTGTATACTGAACCTGTTACACGACGGGTCGCGAAGCGTGCGATGCCTGTTGGCTGGAGAAGATCGTGCAGGAGAAGCGGGAAGAGTTTGAAAGGGCCTGGCATGAATACTTCGGCTGATGCCCCCAGGGCCAAGCGGGTGTGGTTCGACAGCGACAACCTTTGGGTCGAGCTGGTGGATGGGCGGCAGATCGGGGTCCCGCTGGCCTACTTCCCGAGACTCCTTGAGGCATCGCCGGAGCAGTTGGACAGCTACGTGATCAGCGGCGGGGGAACCGGGCTGCACTGGGAGGAGCTCGACGAGGACATCAGCGTCCCGGGCCTGTTGGCGGGTACAACATCCCAGAAGGCCACCGCGTGACGGAAGCCGCAAGCCGGCTGTTCCTTGAACGGCGAAGCATTCCCCAAGCTTGCTCCGACCGGCTGACCCTTGTGGTTTCCGCTTCGCACCGGCCGATGTGGGCCCTTTGCGGCACATGACTGCGCGGTGCAGGTGGCACCCGACGGGCGGGAACGCGTTCAGGCAAGGAGCCGTCAGATGGCCGATCGGCAGGTTGCGCCGTATGGTTCGTGGAAGTCGCCGATTGACGCCGGGCGGATCGCCGAGGGGACGATCCGGCTGATGGAGGTGCGCCTGGCGGGCGAGTCCGTGTACTGGCTGGAGCATCGGCCGACCGAGGGCGGGCGGTACGTGGTCGTGCGGCGAGGAGCCGAGGGGACCACGGCGGACGTGACCCCGCCGGCCTTCAGCGCCCGGACGCGCGTCCACGAGTATGGAGGCGGATCGTATCTGCCCCTCGGCGATGCCGTGGCGTTCGTCAACTTCGCCGACCAGCGGCTGTATGTGGCCCGCGAAGGAGAGCACCCGGAACCGCTTGCGACGGCGGAGCCCATGCGCTACGCGGACTTCAGCTATGATTCCGGGCGCCGGCGGCTTCTCGCCGTGCGCGAGGACCACCGCGGCGCCGGCGAGCCGGTCAACGCGATCGTCTCGATCGCGCCGAACGATGCGGACGGCGGGGAGGTGCTCGTGGAAGGCGGCGACTTCTACAGCTCCCCCCGCGTCAGCCCCAACGGCTCGCGACTCACCTGGCTGACCTGGAACCACCCGGACATGCCGTGGGACGCCGCCGAGCTGTGGGTCGCGCCGATCCGCCGGGACGGTACGCTCGGTGAGGCCGCCCACGTCGCCGGCGGGGCGGACGAAGCGATCGCCCAGCCCGAGTGGTCGCCCGACGGCATCCTGTACTTCGTCTGCGACCGCGGCGACTGGTGGAACCTCTATCGGCTCCGCGACCCTTCGACAGGCTCAGGGCGTGTCGAGCAGCTCACCGACCTGACGGCCGAGCTGGCGCGCCCTCAATGGGTGTTCGGCCAGAGCACGTACGCCTTCGCATCGCCCGGCCGCATCGTGTGCACATACCTCAAGGACGGCCTCTCGCACCTGGCGTCGCTGGACGTTGCGACGCGGGACTTGCGGCTGATCGAGACGCCGTACAGCACGATCGACTACCTTCGGGCGGCGAACGGCCGGGTCGCGTTCATTGGAGGGGCTCCCTCGCAGCCGACGGCCGTCGTGCGGATGGACCTGGCCGCGGGCGAGACGCAGGAGCTGCGCCGGGCGAGCGAGCTCGCCATCGACGAGGCCTACCTCTCGACGCCCGAGCCCGTCGAGTTTCCCACGAGCGGGGGCCTGACGGCGCACGGGCTGTTTTACCCGCCGCGGAACGGGGACTACGCCGCGCCGCCGGGCGAGGAGCCGCCACTCGTGGTGATGGTTCACGGCGGGCCGACCTCGGCGACGTCCACGGCCCTGCGGCTGGGCATCCAGTATTACACCAGCCGCGGCGTCGCCGTGCTGGACGTCAACTACGGCGGCTCCACCGGCTACGGGCGGGCGTATCGCGAGCGGCTGTACGGGCAGTGGGGCGTCGTGGACGTGGACGACTGCTGCAACGGGGCGGAGTATCTCGCCCGTGCCGGCAAGGTGGACAGGGCTCGCATGGCCATCACCGGCGGCAGCGCCGGCGGGTACACCACGCTCTCGTGCCTGGCCTTCCGCGACGTCTTCGCCGCCGGCAGCAGCCACTTCGGCGTCAGCGACTGCGAGGCCCTGGCCGTCGAGACGCACAAGTTCGAGAGCCGCTACCTCGACAAGCTGATCGGCCCGTACCCCCGGCGCCGCGACCTGTACGTCGAGCGCAGCCCCATCCATCACGTCGAGGGCCTGTCCTGCCCGGTGATCTTCTTCCAGGGCCTGGAGGACGAGATCGTCCCGCCGAACCAGGCCCGGCGAATGGCCGACGCGCTGCGGGCCAAAGGGCTGCCGGTCGCCCTGCTGGAGTTCGAAGGCGAGCAGCACGGCTTCCGCCGGGCCGAGAACATCCGCCGCGCGCTGGAGGCGGAGCTGTACTTCTTCTCGCGGGTCTTCGGCTTCGAGCCGGCCGAGCCCGTCGAGCCCGTGAAGATCGAGAATCTCTGACCGAACGGGCCTTCGCCGCTTATAATAGCCACGTGGCACGGTCCCGCGCGAAGCTCTCTCGCGCACGGAAATCCGGAGTGCGTGTTCATGCAGGATGGCGATTGCGGCACACGGCGAGGTGAGGCCGGGGGACGAGCGGGGCGCTGCGTGGGGGGCGCGTGCGCCATTGTCCTGGCGGCGTCGAGCGCCTTCGCCGCCGCCGGCGGCTTCCAGGAGCGGCTGGAGGCCGGCTGGCGGGCGCAACTGCTTCACGTGCTTTCGGGGAGACCGGCCCCCTCGGCGCCTCGCTCGCGCGTCTCGCCCGTCTCCGACGCGGCCGGGGGGTGCGACGGCGTCAGGAACGGCGGCTTCGGCTTCCACACGGGCCAGGAAAACAAGCCCTGGTGGCACGTGGACCTCGGCCAAGTGGCGGCGCTGGACCGCGTGGTGGTCTACAACCGCTGCACCGTCAGCGAGCGTGCGGCCAGGCTGCACGTCCTGCTGAGCCACGACGCCAGGAAGTGGAAGACGGTCTACCGCCACGACGGCGGCATCTTCCGCGGCGTCAGCGACAAGAAGCCGCTAGTCGTTGATCTCGACGGCGCCGCGGCGCGCTTCGTTCGAATCCAACTGCCCGGGCGGACCTGGCTGCACCTCGACGAGATCGAGGTTTACGCCCGCGGCGATCCGAAGAAGAACGTCGCCGTCGGCAGGCCGGCCGATCAGTCCAGCGCGACCCAGTGGTCGACGGGCAGGCCCGTGCGGCGCAAGGGCCGCAAGGCCCCGAAGCGCAAGGCCGCCCCCGCAATCGCCGTCCCGCCGGCGAAGTACGCCGCGGCCGTCCGGGACGTGCTGCGGGCGGGATCGCTGCTGGCGGCGGACCTGCGGACGGCCGGCGTGGACACGGGCCCGTTCGCGCGCGAGGCGGCCGCCGTCGCCGAGGCGATCGAGGGGCTTTCGGACGAGGGCCCGGAGCTCAAGACGTACTGGCTGTACCTCCGCGCCCGCCGGGCCGTCCGCGAGCTGGCGCTGGCCAACCCGGCGCTGGACTTCGACAAGCTGCTCCTCGTGCGCCGCGGCGCGAAGAACCTCGGCCTGCCGGCGAACTGGCAGAGCAATTCCTCCCTCAAGCCCGCCGGCTACGACAACGACATCGCCGTCCTGTCGGACTATCGCTCGGGCGGGAAGCTCACCACGCTCTTCCGCCCGGAAGGCGGGCGGTTCGTCGGCGACGTGGACCTGCACTTCGACGCCGCGAGGATGCTCTTCTCCATGCCGGACGAGAAGAACCGCTGGGGCGTCTTCGAGCTGGAGATCGACAGCCCCGCGGCCGGTGCGCCGCGCCAGTTGAAGCTGATCGAGAAGCCCGACGTCGGCAACTACGACGCCTGCTACCTGCCGGACGGCAACATCATCTTCACCTCGACGGCCCCGTTCATCGGCGTGCCGTGCGTGCGGGGCAACTCCCACGTGACGAATCTCTACCTGCTGGAGACCGCCACGGGCGGCATCCGGCGGCTGTCCTTCGACCAGGACCACAACTGGTGCCCGACCGTCATGAACGACGGGCGGGTCATGTACCTCCGCTGGGAGTACTCCGACATACCGCACTCCAACTCCCGCATCCTGTTTCACATGGACCCCGACGGCACGAGGCAGATGGAGCTGTACGGCAGCAACTCCTACTGGCCGAACAGCGTTTTCTACGCCCGGCCGATCCCGGGCCACCCGAGCAAGGTGGTCGGCATCGTCACCGGGCACCACGGCGTTCGCCGCATGGGGGAGCTGGTGATCTTCGACCCCGCCAAGGGCCGCCGGGAGGCCGACGGCGTCGTGCAGCGGATTCCCGGCTGGGGGAAGAAGGTCGAGCCGATCATCCGCGACCGCCTGGTCGATTCATCCTGGCCGAAGTTCCTCCACCCGTATCCGCTGAACGAGTCATGCTTCATCGTCTCCTGCAAGCCGACGCCCTCCTCGCCGTGGGGGGTCTACCTCGTGGACGTCTTCGACAACATGGTCCTGCTGGCCGAGCAGGACGCCTTCGCCCTGCTGGAGCCGATCCCTCTGCGTCGCAGGGGCGCCCCGGCGGTCCTGGCAGGCAAGGTGGACACGAAGCGCAGCGACGCGGTGGTCTACCTGGTGGACGTCTACCGCGGCGGGGGGCTGGCGGGCATTCCCCGCGGGGCGGTCAAGAGGCTCCGCCTGTTCACCTATCACTACAGCTACCAGGGCACGGGCGGGCTGCTCGGCGTCGTCGGCGCAGACGGGCCGTGGGACATCAAGCGCATCCTGGGCACCGTGCCGGTGGAGGCGGACGGCTCGGCCATGTTCCGCGTGCCGGCCAACACGCCCATCGCCGTTCACCCGCTCGACGAGAACGGCCGGGCGCTCCAGATCATGCGAAGCTGGTTCGTCGGCATGCCCGGCGAGGTCGTCTCCTGCGTCGGCTGCCACGAGCGGCAGCACGAGGCGCCGCCGGTGGCCTCGAGCCTCGCGGCGCGGCGCGAGCCGTCGGACATCCGGCCGTGGTACGGGCCGGTGAGGGGCTTCAGCTTCGCGCGAGAGGTCCAGCCCGTGCTGGACAAGTACTGCCTCGGCTGCCACAGCCCCGCCGCGGCCGGGCGGTTCCAGCCCGAGAGGATGCCCGACCTGCGGGGCGTGGCCATCGAGGGCTGGCGGTCGCAGCACCGCGGCAACGGCAGGCACGACACCGGCAAGTTCTCCGTGGCCTACCACGAGCTGGCCCGGCACGTCCGGCGGTCCGGCATCGAGAGCAACATCCGCCTGCTCACGCCGATGGAGTTCCACGCCGATACCACCGAGCTGATCCAGATGCTTCGCAAGGGCCATCAGCGCGTCCGCCTGGATGACGAGGCGTGGGACCGCCTCATCACGTGGATCGACCTGAACGCGCCGTACCACGGCACGTGGACGGAGATCGTCGGCGCCAAGCGCGTGCAGAACCAGGCCGGCAGGCGGCGCGAGCTGCTCAAGCTCTACGCCGGCGTGGACGCCGACGACGAGGCGATCCCCTCCGCCGCGGCGGGGGAGATCGACCCGGTCCTTCCGCCCGCCGCGCCGGGGGTGCCCGCGGAGACGCCGAAGTGCCCCGACTGGCCGTTCGATGAGGCCGAGGCCCAACGCCGTCAGACCGCGCTGGGAGAATCGGCGAGGGCGATCGACCTCGGCGGCGGCGTTCGGCTCGAGCTGGTGCTCGTCCCCGCGGGCGAGTTCGTGATGGGCGACGCGAACGGCCACCCCGACGAGCGCCCGCCGGCCCGCGTGCGGATCGACAGGCCGTTCTGGATGGGCCGGCTCGAGGTCACCAACGAGCAGTTCGCCCTCTTCGACCCGCTTCACGACAGCCGCGTCGAGTCCAAGCACGGCTACCAGTTCGGAATCCACGGCTACCCCGTCAACGGCCCGCGCCAGCCGGTCGTTCGCGTCTCGTGGCGGCAGGCGACGGCCTTCTGCCAATGGCTGGGCGCCCGGCCGGGCGCCGGGGGGCTGAAGTTCGCCCTGCCTACCGAGGCGCAATGGGAATACGCCTGCCGCGCCGGTTCGCCCGCCGCCTTCCACTACGGCGGCACCGACGCGGACTTCTCGAAGTTCGCCAACCTCGGCGACGCCAAGCTGCGGGAGTTCGCGAGCAACCCCTATACCACCGCCCAGCCGATGAGCAACCCCAACCGCTTCGACGACTGGCTGCCGAAGGACGCCCGCTTCAACGACGCCGCGCTCGTCTCCGCCGACGTCGGCGGCTACCGGCCGAACGCATGGGGCCTGCACGACATGCACGGCAACGTCGCCGAGTGGACGCTCACGGCCTATCGCCCGTACCCCTACAGCGGCGCCGACGGCCGAAACACTCCCTCGGCCGCCGGCGAGCGGGTCGTCCGCGGCGGCTCGTGGTACGACCGCCCCAACCGCTGCCGGTCGGCCTTCCGCCTGTCATACCGCCCGTACCAGCCCGTCTACAACGTCGGCTTCCGCGTCGCGGCCCCCGCCGTCGGAAAGCTGACCGCGAATCGGGCCAGATAGCAGGAGCTCGCGACCGACGGCCGGCGCGGCGAACCGGAGCGGGGTCGGAAAACCATCTTCAGTCTTCAGTATTGACTTCTTTCTGTACTATTCGTACAATTGGTACGATTAGAGATCAGGAGAAGATCCTCATGACCACTGTACCGATCTCGAAGGCCCGCGAGCATCTGTCCCAGCTTGGCAACCGCGTTGCGTTCGGAGGGGAGCGTGTCGTGGTGGAGCGCCGCGGTAAGCACCTCTTCGCCCTGGTATCCATGGAAGACATGCAGTTGTTGGAGGAACTGGAAGACCGCCACTGGGCCGAAGAAGGTAAGAAGGCCGTTGAGGAATTCGAGAGGTCCGGGGAGAAATCCATTCCGTTGGAGAGCCTCAAGAGAGACCTGGGGCTCTGAGCCGTGGCGTACCGCGTCGAATTCACTCCCAACGCCCACCGGGAGATGATGGGCCTGCCCCGCCACGTCCAGAAGCGGGTCATCCGTTGGCTTGAGCTGCTCTCCGACGATCCCAGGCGGGCCGGTACGAAGCAACTGGCCGGTCGCCCGGAGCTTCGTCGTGTCCACGCCGGCAAAGACTATGTCATCGTCTACGCGATACGGGAGCACGACCTTCTCGTCCTCGTGGTACGCGTCGCACATCGGAGGGATGCCTATCGCGGGCTGTGATCACTCACCCCATCGCTGACGGGCCGGGAGGCGATGTTGTCTCGCGGCGCAGGTCAGTCGCTCAAGCCGCGGTCCTTGATGCCCTTGCGGATCTCGACCCATTGGCCCATGTTGTCGTAGACGCGGATGGACGGGATGCCCGTCTCGGCGGCGGCCCTGCGCAGCGTTTCGCTGGAGACCTTCCGCGAGGCGGGCATGCCCAGGTACTTTCCGCCGATCAGGGCCGCCCCGCCCGGGCGCAGAACGCGATGGATCTCGCGCATCGCCTTCGCCTTGTCCTTCTGCCAGATCAGCACCGGCCCGACGCCCGCGACCAGGTCGAAGCTGGCCTCGTCGAAAGGCAGGGCGGTGATCTTCCCCACCTTGCAGGCGATCCGGCTGGTCAGCTCCGCCTTCTGGAGCCTCTTGTCCGCCTCGCCGGCCACCTTGTCGGAAGAATACAGGGCGGTGATCTCCAGGTCCGTGGCGTTCACGAACCCTCGCTGGAGGGCCTGCTGCAAGCCGCCGTCGCTGCCGCAGATCAGCAGGCACTTGCCCTTCGTGATGGCATAGTCCGCGACGAACCGGTTGGCGAGCATGTGCGGGCCGAGGCCCGACTTGGCGGCCGCCTTCGGCGCCTTCGCCCCGACGATCTTGACCCACTGGCCCCGCGCGTCGATCACCGTCGCGCCGGGAATGCCCGTCTCGCGGACGATCTCCCTCAGCTTCTCGGTGGGGGTCTTGTACATCTGCGGCGTGTAGACGTAGCGCCCGCCGAGGAAGGCCACGCCCGTCGGCTTCATCACGCGGTATGCCTCCCGGAGGCACTTCTTCTTGTCCGGGATGAACGTCAGCGTGCCGCGGCTGACGATCGCGTCGGCGTAGTTGTCCGGGAAGGGCATCTTCTGGGCGTCGCCGGCGACGAAGGAGATGCGCTTCTCGAGGCCGGCCTCGCGCACCTTCTTCTCGAACAGCGGTTTCATGTTGGGATCGATGTCCAGACCGACAATCGTCAGCTTCGACCGCTTGGCGAGTTCAACGTCGAGGTTGCCGGTCCCGCAGCCGATGTCGATGCAGATCCCCTCGCGGATGCCGCCGAGCTCGGCCATCATGCGCGCGGCGGTCATGGGGTAGGTGTGCTTGAGGCGATGTTCCACGACCCACTCGTATGCCTCGGCGTGCGTCTTTCCGGAGGTGATGGTGAATCCTGCCTTCGATTCCGACCAGAGCCGATGCCCCGTCGGCCCGCCGAGGAAGCGCACGAGATCGGCCGCGTCGTGGGCCTTTCTGACCACGGCCGCCCAGACCGGCTCGCCGGTCGGGTGCTTCCAGGCGACCTTCCTGGCGCCGGGAAGCAGGCTCACGGGTGCCTTGCGGTCCTTGACCGCCACCATGCAGACGACCACGTCACAATCCCGTATCGTGTTGCCTTGCTTCACGAGCCCGTTGACCGCAGCGGCGGCCTCGAAATCCAGGCGGACATCAGATCCGCTGCGGCGGCAGTACTCCTTGACGATGGTGCGCAGGGGCTCTTCGAGCCGCTTGTCGGCCAGCACCCTGCACGGCGGGGGGAGCACCATTCCGACGGGCTCCGGGCCCTGCCCCGACCGGAGAGAAGCGCCGGGATTCATGAGCAGTGCCGCGCAGCAGGCCAGGACGGTCAGGCTTCGGGGCCGGCCCGCCGCGGCCGCGGCGGGCCGCAGGAGCTTGCGACGAATGATCCCTTCCACTGCCATGGCACGTTCTTCCGTCTCGACTGCATCACGATGCCCCATCCGACCTTATTATCCCCGCGCCGGCCGTCTTCGCAACAAGGGAAATGCCGCTTCGTGTGTTGCCAAAGGCAAGCGGGCGGGGTAGAGTATCGTGGCAGTCCCATGCGAGAGAACGCGCACGGCAGCACGGAGCGGTCGGTTCCCGATCCGGTCCTCAACCGGATCCCGCTGTACCTGCGCATCGCCGAGGACCTCCGGAACCGCGGCGTGGAGACGGTCTCCAGCCGCAAGCTCGCGCAGATCCTGGGGCTGACCGATGGGCAGGTCCGCGCGGACCTCGTGTTCTTCGGGGCGTTCGGCCGACCGGGAGTGGGGTATCGCGTCGAGCACCTGGCGGCCGAGCTGCGGCAGATCGTCGGCACCGACCGCGTCCAGCCCGTGGCGGTGATCGGCTTCGGCAGTATCGGCCGGGCCCTCGTCATGTACGAGGGCTTCGGGCAGAGCCCGTTTGAGATCGCCGCGGTGTTCGACCGCGACGCGGCGAAGATCGGCCGCCCGGCCGGGGCGTGCGTCGTGCAGGACGTCTCGATGCTCGCCGGGGAAGTCAAGCGCCTGGGCATCTCGATGGCCATCCTGGCCGTGCCCGCCGAGGCCGCCCAGTCGCTCGCAGAGCAGCTTGCCGACGCCGGCGTGACGGGGATCATGAACTTCGCCCCCGTGTCGCTGAAGCTGCCCGGGCACGTGGCCGCGATCAACGTCGACCTCAAGCTGACGCTGGAACGGCTGTCGCTGAGGATGAAGGTCGCCGGCCGCCGGAACCGATAGACGCACCGCCGGCCCGCTTCAGGACGAGAGGATCAGGGATGTTCGCCGGGGGGCCACGGCCGACTATCGCACCGGTCACGGCGGCTCCCGAGCGGACCCGGGTTCGCGCCGAGCCCGCCGTGCCGCCAACCCCTCGTCGAGGTCGGTCTTGTGGCGTTCCCATGGACAGATCCCGTTGTGGCCTTGCAGGAGAGCAGACAAAATGAAAACGACAAGCACGAGGGCGGTATCGTTGGCCGCGGTGCTGCTGGCGGCATGCGGCCCGGCGTGGGCCCAGGCGGCCGACGCCCCGGTTGAAGTGAACGACGAGAACGCCGACCTCAAGCGGAGGGTCGGCGAGCTGGAGAAGATCGTCAGGTCACTCCAGGGCGTCGTCAGGCAGCAGTCCGTCGAGCTCAAGACGGTCCGCGCCACGCAGGAACGGGACCTCAAGGAGGCCCGCGAGGAGCTCAAGGCAGACGCCTCGGGCAGGCAGGACAAGTGGCTGTCGGTGCGGTCCAGCCTGGCCGTGCAGCTCTACGGGTACGTCAAGGCGGACGCCTCGTGGGATTCCGCCCGGACGGACGTGGGCAACTTCGCGAGGTGGGTGGAGTCCGAGAGCGGCCGGAACAAGGACTCGCAGTTCAACCTGACGGCCCGGCAGACGCGGCTGGGCCTGAGGATCAACGGTCCGGACGTCGCCGGAGCGAAGACGAGCGGCCTGCTCGAGATGGACTTCTACGGCGGGGGCGACGAGAACACCCCGCGTCCCATGATGCGCCACGCTTTCCTGAAGGTCGACTGGCCCACGCAGCGGTTGAGCATCCTGGCCGGGCAGACGTGGGACGTGATCTCGCCGCTGAACCCGTCCACGCTGAACTACGCCGTTGGCTGGTGGGTCGGCAACGTCGGCTACCGGCGCCCGCAGATCCGCGTCACGAAGGGCATCCGCCTGGGCAAGGACTTCGACCTGGAGCTCCAGGCGGCCGTGGCGAGAACGATCGGCCACGACAATGGGCTGTTCGACCCGGGCGACAGCGGCGAGGACGCCTGCCTGCCGAGCCTCCAGGGGCGGGCGGCCGTGACGCTGCCGCTGCTTGGCGCGAGGCGCACGACGATCGGCCTCTCCAGCCACCTCGCCACCGAGGAATATGACACCGACGCCTCGGACCACCACAGGGACCTCGATAGCTGGTCCGTGAACCTCGACGTGACGCAGCCCGTGAACGGCTGGCTGACGATCAAGGGCGAGCTGTTCACCGGCGAGAACATGGACACGTACAAGGGTGGGATCGGCCAGGGCATCGACACGTCCACGCTGGGCGAGATCGGCACGTGCGGCGGCTGGGGGGCCGTGAGCCTCGGGCCGTGGGACCGCTGGCGGTTCGACCTCGGCGCCGGCGCCGAGGCCGTCGACGGCGACGACGTCACCTCCGACACCTGCCGGACCGTCAACCGCGTGATCTTCGGGAACGCCGTCTACCAGATCAACCCGCACACCTCCGTGGGCTTCGAGGTCTCCCAGTGGCACACCGAGTACAAGGGCAAGGACGACGGCGACAGCCTGCGGCTCCAGACGTCGTTCACCTACAAATTCTGAGCGGCCCCGCGCCCGTCCTGAGCGAAGCCGAAGGGTCCTCGTCGTCGGCTGTCGCCGCCGCGATCAGCTATCAGCCATCAGCTACCAGCTTTCAGCTTTCAGCGATCAGCAAGACAAGATGCCGGCAACAGGCCTCTGCGCCCCACGAGCCCCCGGCTCCGGGCGACGCGTTCCCGGTTCCGAGTTCCGAGTTCCGTGTTCCGTGTTCCGGTTTCCGAGTTCCGTGTTCCGTGTTCCGTGTTCCGTGTTCCGTGTTCCGAGTTCCGGGTTCCGAGTTCCGGGTTCCGAGTTCCGGGTCCCGGGCTCCGTCTTCCCGGCTACGAGCCACAAACGCCGTGCAAAGCCGAAACTCAAACGGAGTCAAGCACGGCGTCCCCGGAGCCCTTTTCATCCCCGGCTCTTGCTTGCCGTCAGACGACAGGTGCGGCCGGTGGGGGATTGCGGTAGAATGGCCCGCCGACCTCACCCATGAAGGGACCTCGCGCATGACAGGCGACCCGACAGCCGTGACGAAGCTCGATGAACTGCTGGCCGCCATCCGGGCCTACGACGATCCGCGCCGGGCCGCCGGCGAGTGGAAGCAGGTCTACAGGCTGCTCGAGAAGACCGACCTGCCGCCTGACCGCGTGAGGAGCACCGTGGGAATGCGCGACCTGGCCGCCCTTGCCGAGCTGCTGGATCAGCTTCGCGCGCCCGAGTCGGCGGCCGCCGACGCGCCAAGTGCCGAAACGTGCAGGCGAGCGCTGCGGGCCTTCCGCAAGCGGCTGACGCTCACTTGCCTGGACGAGGAATCGAAGCTCGGCCGCGGCCCGCTGTCGAAGGGCTCGGACTCCCATCTCGCCGCCATCACCCCCCCGGTCGAGTGGCCCGACTCCGTCTGGCAGGAGCTCGTCCGCCAGGGCAAGCTCCGCTACATCGGCCACGGCTTCTACGAGCTGCCGTAGCCCGGGTATTTCACGCAGAGTTCGCAGAGATCGCAGAGGTCCTTTTTGTAGCACAACTTCCAGGGAGAGTTGGCCTTGTCAGGCAGAACACTCTGTCTATTCCCGCTTTCTTCCCACCTCGTCTGAGAGTTACGCAAGACTTTCCATCATAAATCGTGGCCTGGTTCAGAAACGATAGTTCCCACGTAACAGTGCATGCGAGTCTCGGGAACCCACGAGTCTACAGACGAGGCCCGGCAGGCAGGTCCTTCCGGCCCTTGCTACTCTGCGAAGCAGCACTTCGCTGCGAAGCACGAGTTGGGCCTCCCCCGGGCGGCGCCGCGGCCTGCGGGCGAAGCGGCGGCGGAATGTTACCCGGATCTGAACCAGGCCGGATTTCGGGATCGCATCATGTGTTCACCAAGTCCGGCGCGCGGGCCGTGCCCATCCCTGTCCATAGGGGAAGGGTCAAGGCGGCCCACGTCCGGCTTGTCAAGGAGTTGGAGGCTTGACAATGGCCAAGGCGAAGGACATCTCAGCCCCGTTTGACAAGGGCGTTCTCCAGGCCGCCCAACGAATCGCCCAGGCGTATGACATCGTGCTTCGCCGGGAAGAAGACGAATGGTACGGCCATGCCCTTGAGTACCCCGAGGCAATGGGCGATGGCAAGACCCCCACGGCCTGCATCAAGGCCACCCAGGAGGCCGTGGTTGCCGCCGTAGCGACGATGATCGAGGCCGGCGAGAGCCCCCCGGCCCCGGCTCGCCAGGGAGTCAGGAGCGAACAAGTCAATGTCCGCCTCACACAGGAGGAGAAGGCGCTGCTGGAAACGTCAGCCAAGCAGAAAGGCTTCCGCGGCCTCTCCGATTTCCTGCGGGCCGGGGCGATGGCTTTCGCGAAATCGAAATAGGGGACGCTAACCGTTTTTTGGCGACCGACTAGCGTTGTGTTCTCGCGCCAAGAGAAGATAGAGAAGATGATGTGACTCCCTGCAAGTGACAGCTTCAGCCATTCGGGGCACGGCATGCAAGAACCGCATCGAGATGCCCAGCCTCAAGGAGAAAACGGTTAACGTCCCCAATTTCCCCAAAAGAGCTTGCGAGTGTCCGGAATCGTGGTAGGATTACCGAGAAGGCCCACGACGGTTGTGGGCGCAACGTTATCTAGGAGACCCCGGGCAAGAAGGAGGAGAGTCTGATGTTCCACATCAACTGGATGCCCCGCGCTGTTTGCGCGGCGGTGGTGTGCGTGCTGATCTCGGTAGAGCCAGCCTGGGCCAGTTTGTCGGCCTCTGACGATTTTGGCGACAACACGCGCGACACGGACCTCTGGGATGTCCATACCGTGCTGTCCGGCTCGATCTCGGAGACGAATCAGCGATTGGAGTACACGTCCGCCGGTGGGTCGGGAGACACTGACGCCGTGGGCGTCTACCGACTCAAGGAAGCCCTCCCCTCCGATCAAGCCTGGGCCGTGATGTCGGACGTGCATTCCGAGGCCTACGCCCAAGCCTCCGTCAGTGCCTCCTACGGCATGGAGATCACCGTCACGAACTCCGACGACGCGAATGACATCCTGTGGCTTACGTTGGATCGAGGTGATGAAGATACCCCCTCCGCCTATTGGTGCATCTGTAGGGAGACCGATGGGGTGATCCTGAATGAGTACTTCGGATGGGACGCCCCCGATAGCGGGACAATGAAGCTGGTATGGGATGGGACAAGCTTCTGCGGGTACTACGACGAGGGCTCAGGCTGGCAGGGGTTTGCCCCAATTGACGTCAGCGATTGGGGCATGGGCGCCGGCAGCACGTTCACGTTGTCCATCGGCGGATATGACAACGAGTGCGACTTCGCCCTGGACGACGGAGGGAAGATGTACGCCGACAATTTCGTTCTCGTTCCCGAACCCGCAACGCTGGCCCTGCTGGCCCTGGGCGGGCTGGCACTCGTTCGCCGACATCGAGCCTGACCGGCTGAGCAGCCGGTTCCGATAAAGCGGGCGGGCCTTCACGGTCCGCCCGGCTTCATGTCCAGATACGTAACGATCTACTGCCAGCAACCCGGAAAGCCTCAGAGCTTGCACCTGCGCATGTTACGCTCCATGCGTAGGAACCAGGTTCCGGGGACAGCATACTTATTCCGTTTGTCCTTTCGCTCGCCCTTCGGGGGATGCCCCGGCGCTACGACTCCGACCAGCCCTGCCACGCCGTCAGCATCTCATACGCCCGCACCGCGCTCGAGAGTTTGATATAATGTCCCCGGAATCCCTCTGTCTATTCCCGCTTTCTTCCCACCTCGTCTGAGAGTTACGCAAGACTTTCCATCATAAATCGTTGTATTCTCCGCGATCTCCGCGTCCTCCGCGTGAGGCAGAATGCGGGCTCCGAGCTACGGGCTCCGGGCTCCGGGCTCCGGGCTCCGGGCTGCGGGCTGCGGGTTCCGGGCTACGGGCTACGAATTCCGGGCTCCGGGCTCCGGCCTCCTGCCCCGCAAACGCCTTCGGAAGCTGAAACTCAAACGGAATTACGTATGGCCTCCCCAATGGCCCTAAGATAGGCGGCCGATCAGGTGTTTCGCGAGCCTGAAGGGCTCGAATTCGTCAGCCCAGGGCGACGCCCTGGGACATGGTTGCCGTTTCTAGAACGAGCCCTGTAAGGGCGAAACAAGTGCTGTTTTCGAGCGATTTCTGCCGCCCCTACAGGGCTTGTCGGTATGCAACCGCCCACAACCCAGGGCGTTGCCCTGGGCTTTCGGCTTGCAGCCCTTCAGGCTGCGAATCCCTATCTAAGGGCCATTGTATGGCCTCCCCGGAACCCTAGGTCGGTGCGTCACCAAGCGACGCGCGGCGGGTCTCCCACTTGGTTCCCCTGGCTGTGGCTTCTCGAAGGCGATCGCCTTTCTGAAACAGTACCAGCATCGCGATTAACTCATCGTAGAACTCGCGAGCCGAGTGATACCGGCTCAACTCCTGCATCCTTGGGCCGTGGCACTCCCCAAGAGACCGTCCACCTCCGCAGGGGCAATCGAGCAACTCAGGGCATTCCCCTCTGGCGAGGAGCTCCAGAATCGCTAGGGATACCAGATCGTCCGTCACCCCGAAAAACCCGTTGTAGTAATCCAGAAGCCCATTTGCTCCATGCGCGAGCTCGCCGAACGGCATCTTCCCGTGCCTCGTGAAGTAGCTGTATGAAAAGAGGTGAGGGACGACCTGCTGATCGACGAAGCCAAACAGCGTCCTGTGCTGGGCGAATGCTCGCTTCACCTCGACGGGAGCGCTGAGGCAAAGGTGGCCCGTATCACAGAACCTGTGAAAGGACTCAGGGATGATCCCGCTTGTTTCCCAAGCAGTCGGCGGCGTGTCGGGGTAGTCGGGGGGGATTTCGAGTTCGATGTCGTATTCCCCACACGTCTCCTCCTCGCCGTAGGGGACTCGGAAGCGCACCGTTCCCCGCACCAGATACGTCCCATCGTATGACGCCAAGAGTCCGAGCGCCGGATACTTGTCCTGGGCCTCGCCTACCTGTGCTACGAGCAGATCGTGAAGGGCAACAGTGTGCATCAGAAGCTCCAGGGCTTGCCCGGCTTTGAGACGTCTACCCGCGGGTAGTTGCGCAGGTCAGTCTTCTCAGCGCGAGCGGGGACGATGACACTTGGGCCGACGAGTCCCAGCGACTTGCGCACTGCGCTTCTGGCCTCGGTCAGGTTCGCCTTGGCGGTCAATGGCGTGATGATCTGATCATGCAGCGATCTAACCCATTGGAAGAAGGCCCTTGCTCGAGCGTGGTTGTCCTCGTGCCAGCGGTCAGCGAAATTCTCATCTGGGTCGACAGGGTTCGGCACATACCATGTCCCGTCTGGTTGCCGAGAGATCAGGCACAACGCTTCCAGGCTCTTGTCAAGGACAGCAGACTGATCCTCCAATAGGTCGCCATGGAGCAAGAGCTTCGTCAGAATCTCCTGAAGAGCTGTGTGCGTGCCACTCTCGCCTTGGTACAACCGGGCGGCCAGAGTCGTGATAATGATGGAGATGGGTCTGTACTCCTCGTCCGGGCGCCCGGCGAAATGAACATCGCGGTGCCGCTTGAGGACCTGGATCGCTCGCTGTAGTGGCGTACGAACTAGCCCTTAAACAAGCGATCTCTGAAGGCCGTATTGGCCCGGGGCGGGCCGGTT
>CAYRVX010000140.1:0-16596 GCA_964427875.1 uncultured Planctomycetaceae bacterium | reverse complement strand
GAGGACATCGAGGCGATGAAGTTCAACACCGCCATCGCCGCGATGATGGAGTTCGTCAACGCCGTCTATAAGGCCGGGAGTATCTCGGGCGACCAGGCCGGACGCTTCGTCCTCGTCCTCGCGCCGTTCGCGCCGCACATCGCCGAGGAGCTCTGGCAGAAGCTCGGCCACGATGAGTCGCTTGCGCATGAGCCCTGGCCGGCCTACGACGCCGGCCTCATCGCCGAGGAGACGATCGAGATGCCCGTCCAGGTCAACGGCAAGGTCCGCGCGAGGATCTCCGTTCCCGCCGGCGCGGGCGAGGACGACGTGATCGCCGCGGCCCTGGCGAACGAGCGGATCGCCGAGCTCACCGAGGGCGGGAACGTCGTGAAGAGAATCGTCGTGCCCGGGCGATTGGTGAACCTGGTGGTGAAATGAGGAGTTTCGGTGGTGGAATGAGGAGTCCCGGAGACGAGATTCGACCATGAACGTCTCGCCGACCGAGATGGACTGCCTCCGCCGCCTGGCCGGCGAGGTCGCCGAGATCGCCGCCTTGGGCGTCCACGAGCAGAAGCGGGGCATGTGGCGAAGGCTCAACCGCCTCGAGCCCGTCCGCCCGCTGGTGTGGATCAACGAGGTCTGCTGGGACGAGATGGGCCCCGACGTTCAGCCCCGATGCAGCGACGAGCTCCTCCGCGGCGTCGAGACGAGGCTGCGGCGGACGCTGTTCCAGTGGCGGAACCTGCCGGCCGACATGATCGTTGACGGCAGGATCGCGTGTCCCATGGCGATCAGCGATACCGGCTACGGTCTCGAGCGTCGGGTCGATCGCACCGACGCGGACCTCCACAAGAACGCGGTGGATTACATCCCCATCATCAAGGACGAAGCCGACGTGGAGAGGATCGCCATGCCCGAGGTCACCGTGGACGCCGAGGAATCGGCCGCCAGGCTGGCGCTGATGGAGGACGTCTTCGCCGGCATCCTGGAGGTCCGCCAGGTCGGCATCTCGAGCACGTGGTTCGCGCCGTGGGATACGCTCATCCAGTGGTACGGCATCCAGGAGCTGTACCTGGACATGGTGGACCGCCCGGGCCTGGTGCGAGCGGCCATCGACCGGATGGTCGACGCGATGCTCTGCAAGTACGAGCAGTACGAGGCCCTCGGCGTGCTTTCGTTGAACAACGGCAACAACCGCGTCGGCTCCGGCGGGCTGGGCATCACCGACGAGCTGCCGCAGGAGGACTTCGACGGCCGGCGCGTGCGGATGATCGACATGTGGGGCAACTCGGCGCCGCAGATCTTCTCGGAGGTCTCGCCTCAGATGCACTGGGAGTTCGCCTTGAAGTACGAGATGCGGATCCTGGAGCGGTTCGGCCTGAACTGCTACGGCTGCTGCGAGCCGTATCACAAGAAGGTCCACATCGCCCGGAGGATCCCGCGGCTGAGGCGGATCTCGATGAGCCCGTTCGTGGACGTCGCCGAGGGCGCCGAGGCGATCGGGCAGGACTTCATCTACTCCGCCAAGCCCAACCCGGCCGTGCTCGCCGCCAACGAGTGGAATCCCGACCTCGCACGCGAGAACTTGCGCGAGATCCTCGACGCCACGCGGGGGATGCACGTCGAGATCATCCTGAAGGACATCCACACCGTCCGCGGCGAGCCGCAGCGCCTCTTCGAGTGGTCGCGGATCGCGATGGAGATGGTGGAGGAGTACGCGGGGTAGGACAGGCGCGAGAGCCCGCGAGGGAGGGTGCCTGCGACCGAGGGGTTGGTTTGAGGGGATCGACCCACGGAGCGCTGTCCGTGGGCTTTGGGGGGGAGAACCGTCACGTGTTCCGATCTTCCCCGAAGCCCACGGACAGCGGTCCGTGGGTCCCCCCGAAGTCACTCACTCCGCGTCGTCCGGATTACATTCCACGACGCAGGCGCCAGTTCCAAGGCGAGCGTGTTTCCCTCGACCCGCGCGCCCTGCGCCGTCGTGGGCGCAACTGTGTCGGGCGCCTCCTTGGTGTTGACGGCCTTCAGGTCGTCGTGGCGCAGGACGAGCCACTCGGCCACGGCCAGGTCGTCGAAAGCACGCAGGTCCACGGTCAGCGGGAGCGCTTCGGTGAGGTCGCGATTGACGGCGAAGATGGTCACGCCGCCGGTCTCGCCGTCGAGCACGGCCGCCGAGGCCAGCACGGGCGCGCCCGGGGCGTCCTTCGCGTCGTAGCGGGGAGAATCGACGACCTGGCGCAGGACCGTCCCGCGCCCGTAGCGCGAGGCGTGCAGGAACGGCCAGTAGATGCTCTGCCGCCAGGCGGCGCCGGCGGTCTCGGTCATGATGAGGGCGATCACGTTGACGAGCTGTGCCTGGCAGGCGACCTTCACGCGATCGCAGTGGTTCAGAAGCTGGATCAGCATGCCGCCGACGACGAGGGCGTCCTCGGCGTTGTAGACGCACTCCAGCAGCGGCGGGGCGACGGACCAGTCCTCGATGTCCTTCTCCTTGTGGCCGGTGGGGTTCCACACGTTCCACTCGTCGAATGAGATCATCAGGCGTTTGTCCGACCTGCACTGAGCGGCCACGGCGTCGCACATCGCGACGGTCTCGTCGATGAAGCGGCCCATCTCCTCCGGCCGGGCCAGGAAGTTCGGCGTGTCGTCGTCCCTGTTGCCGTAGTACGCGTGGATGGAGACGTACTCCACCAGCTCGATCGTGTGGCGCAGCACCTCCAGCTCCCACTCGCCGAAGGTCGGCCGGCCGTGCCCGGAGGAGCCGCAGACGGCCAGCTCGATGGACTTGTCCACCATCTTCATCAGCCGGGCCGTCTCGGTGGCCACCCGGGCGTACTCGGCGGCGGTCTTGTGGCCCATCTGCCACGGGCCGTCCATCTCGTTTCCGAGGCACCAGAGCTTGACGCCGTGCGGCTCGTCCCAGCCGTGCTCGCGGCGGAGGTCGCTGAAGTGCGACCCGCCGGGCAGGTTGCAGTATTCCACGAGGTCCCGCGCATCCTCGGGCGTGCCCGTGCCGAGGTTGACGGCGATCATCGGCTCGGCGCCGGCGGCGCGGCACCAATCCACGAGCTCGTTGGTGCCGAACTGGTTGGTCTCGACGCTCTTCCAGGCCGGGTCGGCCCGCCGCGGGCGTTGGTCCCTCGGCCCGACGCCGTCTTGCCAGTGATACCCCGACACGAAGTTCCCCCCCGGCCAGCGGACCACGGGGATGCCCAGTTCCTTCACCAGCTCGAGCACGTCGGTTCGCAGGCCGTTCTCGTCGGCGGTTGGGTGGTCCGGCTCGTACATGCCCCCGTAGACGCACCGCCCGAGGTGCTCGACGAAGCTGCCGAAGAGGCGCGGGTCGGTCTCGCCGATGGTGAAGTCCCTGTCGAGTGTGATGCTTGCTTCGAGCATGTTGTTCGTCCTTCTTGCGTGTGGACCGCCGCGGCTGGGCCCGCGGAAAAGGGGACAGACACGTCTGCGCTTCGCTCCGCTTGTGTCAGTCCCCATTTCCGCGAAAGATACGCCGGATGCGCTCCATGTCGAACTTCTCGGTGCGGTCGTAGCTGTAGATGCCGTTCTGCTCCTGCTCGACGTCGGTCAACTGCGTGTAGCACCAGCCGCAGACGTGATCCAGGCCGTCGATCGCGCGAACCAGCCCTTCCAGGCGGTCGTAGAACTCATGAAGCGTCTTCGGCCCTTCGCCATAGCCCCAGGAGGTCTCGCTGAACGGCCGGCGGTCGGGCGGGACCCACTTGATGCCGCCGAACTCGTCCACGAGATACGGCTGACCCTCGTAGGGGGCATCGAGCTCGGGGGCGTTTCGAAACACGCCGGTCTCCTCGTCAGGGGTGAGCTTGTCTGTGAGCTTCTCGGGATCCTGCTCGTAGTTGTGGACGGTCCACAGGTCGGTGCGGACGTGGACGTAGCCGCTGGAGTCGTTGACCGGCCGCGTCGGGTCCAGCGCATGGGTCAGCTCGTAGGCCTCGGCGTGCAGGCGGGCATGCAGCGCCCGGCCCGCCCCGCCGCGGGTCTCGTTGAACGGCGTCCACGCGATGATCGACGGGTGGTTGCGGTCGCGGAGGACGACCTCGCGCCATTCGTCGAGGAAGTTCCACGCCCCGGCGGCGGCGAGGTCGTCGCTCGCGTCGTTCTGCCACATGGCCAGGCCCCAGCTCGCCGACTCGCCCCACGTGAGGTAGCCCAGCCGGTCCGCCCAGTAATGGAACCGCTCCTCGAAGACCTTCTGATGCAGCCGGGCGCCGTTGAAGCCGGCGGCCATCGAAAGCTCGATGTCCCGCCGCAGGGCCTCGTCGCTCGGGGCCGTCCAGACGCCGTCGGGATAGAAGCCCTGGTCCAGCACGAAGCGCAAGCGGATCGGCTCGTTGTTGAGGAAGATCCGCCCGCCCTCGACGTGGACCTTTCGCAGCCCGGCGTAGCTTCGCACGCCGTCCAGCACGGTGCCGTCGCCGTCGAGCACCTCCAACAGCAGGTCGTAGAGGAACGGCGAGCCGGGCGACCACGGCCTGGGGTCATCGACGTCCAGCACGACGGCCGCGCCGTCGGCGGCCGCCGCCGACGCCTGGGCGACGACGGAGTCGCCGTCGCTCAGCGTCGCACGAAGCGTCAGGCCGGCCCGGGCGGCGTAGTAGCTCGGAACGACGACGAACCGCCCGCCGTCGAGGTTGGGCAGGACCTGGCAGAGCCGCAGCCCCCCGGGCGAGACGGCCTCCAGCCAGACCGTCTGCCAGATGCCCGTCGTGCGGGTGTAGAGGCAGCCGCGGGAGGCGAACTGGGGGCACTGCTTGCCTCGCGCCTGGCGCCCGGACCGCAGCTCGTCCCGCACGTGCACCACCAGGCTGTGCGTCCCGCCCGGGCGGACGAAGCGCGTCACGTCCAGCGTGAACGAGCCCGACCCGCCCCAGTGCCGGCCGACGAGCCGGCCGTCCAGGAAGACCTCGCTGAAGAAGTCCACCGCGCCGAAGTGCAGCAGCACGCGCCTCTCCCGCCACGCCTCGGGCACCTCGACCGCCCGCTGGTACCACAGGCACTCGATGAAGTCCCTCTCCCCGACGCCGGAAAGCTCGCTCTCCGGGCAGAACGGCACGACGATCCGGTGCTCGAAGCCGGTGGATTCGGCAAAGCCGCGCTGACGGCCGGACTTGCCCGGATCGAACGCGAAGCTCCACGCGCCGTTGAGGTTGATCCAGTCGTCGCGGACGAACTGCGGCCGCGGGTGCTCGGCGCGAGGGACCTCGCCGGTCGCGAACATGGCGGAACTCCTTGCCCTTCAGCTTTTCAGGACACGCTCGGCGGCGCCGTTCGGCGGCCTGCCGTTCGACGGTGGAGATTCTATCGGACCCGGCCCGGCGCAGGGGGCAGAAAACTCTTGCTTACCGCTGCCGGAGCGACTCAGAATGTCCCTGCCATGAGTGAACGAACCGAGAAATCGGAGGCGGCGTTTCGCCGCGGCGCGAAGGTGCTCGTCGGCGGGGTGAACTCGCCGGTTCGCGCGTTCGCCGCCGTGGGGGGCACGCCCCCGGTGATCGAGCGCGGCAAGGGCTCCAGGCTCACGGACATCGACGGCAACGAGTACATCGACTACGTCGGCAGCTACGGCCCGGCGATCCTCGGGCACGCGGCCGAGCCGGTCGTCACGGCCATCAGCAAGGCCGTGCTCCGCGGCACGAGCTACGGCGCGCCGACGGAGGGCGAGACGCACCTGGCGGAGGCGATCGCGGCGGCCGTCGGGTCGATCGAGAAGGTCCGCTTCGTTTCCAGCGGCACGGAGGCGGCGATGTCGGCGATCCGCCTGGCGCGGGGCGCGACCGGGCGCGACATGATCGTCAAGTTCACCGGCTGCTATCACGGGCACGCCGACGCGCTGCTGGTCTCGGCCGGCAGCGGCGCGACGACGCTGGGCGTGCCGTCGTCTCCGGGCGTGCCGGCCGGCGCGACGGCCGATACGCTGCTGCTGGCCTACAACGACCTGCCGGCCGTCCAGGCGGCCTTCGCCCGGCACGGCGGCGAGATCGCCTGCGTGCTCGTCGAGCCCGTCGCGGGCAACATGGGCGTGGTCCCGCCCGCCGAGGGCTTCCTCCAGGGGCTGCGCGAGCTTTGTGACGGCAGCGGAGCATGGTTGATCTTTGACGAGGTCATGACCGGCTTCCGGGTGGCGTTCGGCGGCGCGCAGGGCCTGTACGGCGTTCGCCCGGACCTGACCGTGCTGGGCAAGATCGTCGGCGGCGGCATGCCCGTCGGGGCGTTCGGCGGCCCGGCGGAGCTCATGAAGCACCTCTCCCCGGAGGGCCCGGTCTACCAGGCGGGGACGCTCTCGGGCAACCCCGCGGCCATGGCGGCCGGGCTGGCCACACTTCAGGAGCTCCGCGAGGAAGGCTTCTACGAGCAACTGGAACGGACCGGCGCATCGCTGGAAGCGGGCCTGCGGGCGGCCGCCGCGGAGGCCGGACTGAGCCGGAAGGTCTGTTTCTCCCGAGTCGGCAGCATGATGTGCTGCTTCTTCACGCCGGGGCCGATCAGGGACTACGCCTCGGCCAAGAGGAGCAACACCGCCGCGTACGCGGCGTACTTCCACGCGATGCTCGACGCGGGCGTCTACCTGGCGCCGAGCCAGTTCGAGGCGATGTTCGTCTCGGCCGCCCACGGCGAGGAGGACGTCGCCCAGACGTGCCGGGCGGCCTCGCGGGCGTTCGCCGAGGCGGCGGAGCTGACGTGACGCCGCGGCGGCGCGCCGGGCAGTAAAGGAGCCTGGGATGCAGCAGATACAGTACGACATCCGGCCGGGCGAGTTCCACGACGCGATGAAGTCCACCCGGTCGGCGAGGCTCATCTTCTGGCTGCTGCTGGGGCTGGCGATCATGCTCCAGCTCGCCGCCTTCGGGCTGGTCGAGTCCGGGGGCGTTCTGGAGGGCGAGCCGTCCGCGCTGGCGAAGGGCTCGGATGACAAGCCGCCCGCCGCGGCCGGCAGGAAGCCCGCGGCCGCGCCGGCCAAGAAGCCCGCCGCGAAGAAGCCTTCCCCGCCCGCCGCCGCCCGCGCCGCGAAGACGCCGGCCAGCAAGCCCGCCGCGGCCGGGATGCAGGAGCCCGAGCTCACCAAGGCCGAGAAATGGCGCATCGCGCTGAGATGGTCGCTGCCGGCGGCCAAGTTCGTCGCCATGGTGACCGCCTTCCTGCTGACGCTGACGATCCTCTTCGCCGTGGGGCTGAGCCTCGTCGGCAGGCTCGGCGGCATGGCCGGGCTCATGAGCGCGTTCTTCTGGTCGCTCATCCTCTTCGTCATGGTCGTGCCCTGGCAGCAGGTCCTCGAGAACAGGACGCTCGCCTGCGGCGCCCTGTTCAACCTGGGCGAGCTCCTCGCCCGGCGAGGCGAATGGGGCGGCGCCGAGGCGGCCCGGCCGGACACGATCCTCTACTACGGGCGCTTCGTTGCCTACCCCGGCACGGCGCTGCTGATCTGGTTGATCGTCCACGTGAAGTTCGTCCGCGCGTCCATGCGGATGCACTTCCCCCATGCCGTGCCTTCCGCGGGGCTGGCGCGTCCGCCGGCGACGGCGCCGGCGGCGGCGCCGGCGGCGGACGCGCCGGAGGCCAAACCGGAAGCGGCCGAGCCCACCCGGCCCTCCGGCCGCAAGATCTCCGCCCGCGGCGCCCTCACCGAACGCTTCTTCAGCGCCAAGACCGGCAAGGGCGAGTCGAGCAAGTAGGCGCAAGACCATCCCGCCGGCGGGCCCCTGGCTGGACCGCGCTACCGGCTCCGCGGGTCGCGGGTGACCTTCAGGAGGAGTTCCGCGTCGCGGTTGGCCGCGAGGCCGGGCAGGCGCCCGGCCAGGCCGATCCGGTCGCCCTTGACCAGCAGGACGCCGTCGATGCCCTCGATGGCGGTGATCCGTTTCAGTGCGGGGTCGATATCGTCGCCGGTCCTGACGAGGTTGGCGGCGTGGGTGGCCGCGGCGTCGGCGAGGCCGGCGTCGCGGGCGGTCACGGTGGCCAGGTCGCAGTCGCCCAGGCTCATCGAGTGTCCCATCCTTCCGGAGGAGGAGCAGACGGCCAGCGGCGTCTCCGCGGGCTCGATGACCAGCGCCAGCCGGTCCCCCAGCGGCGTGGCGCCCGCGTAGAGGCCCACCACGACCGGCCGGTCACAGAGAAGGTAGGTATCGCCGCCGTTCTCGACGATGGCCTCTCCGGCCCCGTCACGTAGTGCGGCTTCGGCGGCGAGCTGGGCCATCGTCCCGGCCACGGCCGCCATGGGCCCGACGCCGACCGCCGCCGCCCCCGCGGCCATTCGCCGCGCCACTTCCGGCGCGTCGGCCTCCGCCGCCAGCGGCGCCATCGACGCGGCGAACTCCGCGTGCCGCCGGATGTACCGCTCCAGGATGCCCCGCTGGCGGACGATCTCCCGCCGGACGACCTCCAGGCGGGCGCAGCAGATGCGGAAGTTGGCGCCCTTGTGGGCGAAGCGCTGAAAGGTGCGTCCGGCACTCATCGTCAGAAGGCCGACGCGCACGCCCCGTAGGGGCAGACGCGGATGCAGGCGAGGCACTCGATGCACTCGTCCTCGTCGAAGGCGACGGCCATCGTGCCGCGGTCCGGCACGTGCAGCGCGCCGGTGGGGCAGTGCGTCAGGCAGTTGCCGCACCCCGTGCAGCGCTGCTCGTCCCACGTGACGCCCTTGCCGGTCAGGTTGACCGTCACGTCGAAGCCCCGGACGTACTCCAGGGCGCTCTCGATGTTCTCTTCCGTGCCGGTCACGTCCAGCACGAGGTAGCCCGCTTCGTCGGGCGTGACCTTGGCGCGGAAGATGTTGACCACGAGGTCGTAGTCCCGCACCAGGTGGTAGACGATCGGCTTCTCGCACTCGGAACGGGCGAACGACAGCATCAGCTTCTTGGTCACCGTGGCGGTCATTCGGACTTCTCCCTGACGGACAGGGGCTTCATGGACTGGTTCCGCGGCAGCGGGCGGCTCGGCTCGGCCAGCAGGAAGTCGCCGCGGGCGATCTCGTCGCGGAGCATCTGGGCGATCTGGCGGGCCTTGCTGTAGCTCGACAGCGACCCGACCTCGACCATCTTGCCCTCGAGGGTGATCTGCCCGCTCTTGAGCTCTTCGTAGCTGACGTAGCCGACGGCCCTGCCGGTGTTCTGCGGGTAGTCGCGGCTGTAGTCGACGATCGGCGCCTGGATGTCCCGGTCGCGGATGCACGTGCGCTTCAGGACGTCGCGGTTCAGGACGGGTATGGGCACGCCGACGCCCACGCCCAGCGAGACGCCGTAGCCGATCAGGCTCACCCCCCGGACGAACTCCGGCAGCATCTGCTTCATGTCGCCCGTCAGCGCCAGCGTGCCGGCGCCCTCCATGGGCACGTCGTTCGCGTCGCGCTTGCAGGCGCCGGCGTGCTGGGTGCCTTCGGCGTAGACGTGCCCGCGGGCGCCGGCCAGCCAGACGCTCGTCCCCACGCCGATCGTCTCGTATAGCGGGTCGTTCAGCAGCGGCGAGAGCTGGCCGGCCGAGCAGTACGTGGCGTTCTTGCGGCTCGGCTCCAGGCATCCCAGGTACGTGTAGATCGTCCGTTCGGAGTCGTTGATCGCGACGTTGTAGTTCTGGTAGCAGTTGCGGGGGTTGACCATGACGGCCTGGTTCAGGTCGTGAATGGTGAAGTACGTGCGGATCTCGCGGCGCGGGTACTCGTCCGTGCCGTAGGAGAGCCCGAAGAGCTGGAGCTCCTTGCCCGCGACGAGCTGCTCCATCACGTGCCCGCCGCCGTAGCGGAACTCGCCCGGGTAGTACAGGTTGGCCGGGTCCAGGTAGCGCAGCTCGGTCGCCCCGAGGTAGATGTCGACCGCCCCGAGGCCCGTGTAGACCTTCACGTCCTCGATCCACGCCTCGCTGAAGCGGATCTTCGGCGTGGAGTGGCCGAAGTTCAGCACGCACCCCGACGAGCACATCGGCCCGAAGGTGGCGGTGGTGACCACGTCGACCTCCTTCGCGGCCTCGTCCAGGCCCTTCTTCTCGACGTAGTCGATGATCTCCTCGGCCGTAAGCACCACCGCTTTGCCCGACTCGATCCGGGCGTTGATCTCGGCATAGGTCTTCATCGTTGGTCCGCTCGTATCGCTATTCCTGGCTTGATCCTACCGGCACCGCGCCACGCCGCAAGCCGCGCCGGTACGCGCGCCGCCGACCGGCCCGCGCGGGGGAAGCTATATTTATACGCCCAATGCCCGCCCCGTGCAAGTGTACCGTGGCGGCAAACACGGCGCCTGGCCACGCGCTGCCGCGCCGGGCTCTGTGCTCGGCCGTTCCCTTCGCTCGGCGCCCCGCCAAGGACCGCCGCGGAAGAGGCCGAAAAAGCACTTGCAGCGGCCCGTCCGGTACTCGTAGAACACCATGGTGCCGACCGGATCATCTCCTGACGTTTCCGTCGCTAGTTTACCGGAGAACGGCCGCCAGGGACGGCGACAGCTTAGGAGACGTGCCATGAACAGCCTTCGCGGGACTGCGGTTCTCTTGGGGGTTGGCGCTGCATCGGCGCTGTGTTTCTGCCAGCCGGCTCGCGGCGAGGACGCAGGCCGTGCGAGGACCTGGCTGGCGGCGGCCGGGGAGACCGGAAAGGGGCCGTCCTCGCCCGCCGGTGAGCCCGCCGGCGCCTGGCAGAAGCCGGGCGTCTTCAAGGCGGTCTCCTTCAAGCTCGATTACACGCTGGCGAGCGACTACGTCTGGCGCGGCCTGAACCGCAGCGAATACCGCCGCGAGGGCCGGGAGAAGCTCAACCACCAACTCTCCGTCGGCTTCGAGATCGATCCGTCCAAGCTCGGCGCGCCGCCAATCGGCCGGTTCGGCGGGGCCGTCTGGTTCGAGTGGTACGCCGGACAGGAACGTTTGACGCCCTGGTCCAGCAACAACCTCCAGGAGGTGGAGTACCAGGTCTACTGGGCCTGCGACGTCGAGCCGATCGCCCTGGGCGTCGAGGTCGGGTGGATCGCGTATCACTTCCCCCGCCTTCGCGACGGCGGGGCCCCGGCGCCGAGCGACGCGGCCTACACGCACGAGGTGTACGTCAAGCTTAGCTTCGACGACAGCAAGGTCTTCGGTGCACCGATGCTCAGCCCGACGGTGACCTACTACCACGACGTGGACGAGGTGCAGGCGGGCTTTCTCATCGCCCGGGTCAGCCACGACTTTCCGCTCCGCAAGTGCCTCCGGAAGGCGCCGATCCTGAAGGACCTCACCGTCACGCCGTCGTTCGCCCTGGCCGTGGACCACCGCTACTACGACAAGGCCCACGTCGGTTCCCGGACCACGACCGTGGTTTCCAGGCCCCAGGGGCCTCTCAACGAGCCCTTTGAGGAGCCGCTGTATCTCACGGCCAAGGGCACGCGGCTGGCGTACGTCGAGTACGGGCTGGTCGTCAAGTACGACCTGAGCAGCGCGTTGGGCATTCCGCCGCAGTGCGGGGCGTTCAGCGTGAGCGGCTTCCTTAACTTCACGCAGTCCCTCCACGACAACAGCAGCGCCGTCCAGGATGAGTTCTCCGGCGGCATGAGTGTCGGTTGGGAGTGGTAAGCCGCACGCCCGCGCCGTCTCAGCGGCGGCGCCATAGGAGCAGGCCGACGGCCCCAAGGGCCAGCAGGCTCATTGTCGCCGGCTCCGGGATCGGGTCGTCGGGGTCGGGGTAGACCTTGTTTCTCCCGATCTTGTTGGGCGAATCGTGCACCAGCGGAATAATCACCTCCCCGAAACCCTCGGCGCCGAAAGCGTCGCCCGATACGCGCAGCTCGTAGCTGACGTCAAAGACCCATCCCGGAAAGAGCGGGTTCTCCGTGTAGTCCTCGTCGGTGGCCGGCGAGTCGTCTCTCAGCACGAAGCCGAGCTCGTTGAAGTTGTAGTCCAGGGAGGTGCCCCATTCCAGGACGCTGTCGGCCGAGCCGAAGCTCACCTCGCCGTCGCCGCCGGTGACGCCCAGGGAGCGGAACACCCCGCTGCCCTTCGACGTCTCGGAGATGTAGTCCAAGGTCACCTCCAGGACTCTCTCGCCTGCCCCGTTGGTGAAGAGGATCTCGGCCGCGTCGCTGCCCTTCAGATCCTTGAAATTGTGGTTCTTCCCGCTGGGGGCCACACCTCTGCCCCAACCGATGGCGTTGTCCCCGTACGTGTTGTCCACCAGGCTCACCGGCTGGAGGAAAAGGACCGTCACGTCGCCGGTGGCGGCGTCCTGGTGAAGCCAGAGCTCGCCTCCGCTGACGACGGTATCGACCCCCTCGACGGCGAAGTCCACGTACCAGCCGTCCGTGTACCCCTCGCCGGGGTCGAAGCGGCCGTCCACGATGGGCACGGCCGAAGCCGGGCCGGCAGCGTAGAGTGAAATCGAGACCCCCAGGGCCACCACGGCCCACACGGACTTGCTCGCATTCCTCAGTCTTTTCATGTTGCTCCTCCTCGGGAACATTGCGACCGGCCGCGGCTGAGCCCGCGGTTCGGTCTGTACTGACACGGCTTCTCGACCTACGGGGGAAACATAGGATTCAAATCGCGCCCGTGCCAACGACCGGCCGAGATATTGCCCCGGGGCGGGCAAATGGGTACGATGGCCGGACGGTTCCGTTGATACAGCGACCTCATTGCAGAGGAGAAGGAGAACGGTCATGGCGACGAAGAGCGGGAACGGGAAGGTTTCGAGGCGTCGGTTCATGCAGGGCGCCGCCGCGGCCAGCGTGGCGGCCGGGAGCGTTCACATACTCGGCGCGGCGCCGGCCGGCGCGAGCAAGACGTTCAAGGTCGGCCTGATCGGCTGCGGCGGCCGCGGCGGCGGGGCCATCGGCGACCACCTCCGGGCGGCCAAGGCGCTCGACAAGGCGCTGAACCTCGGCCTGACGTGCACGCCGTGGGCCTTCGCCGACTGGTCCAAGGGCCGGGCCGAGGGCCAGGGCAGGAGGCACGGCGTGCCCAAGGAGCGCTGCTTCGGCGGCGCCGACGCCTACCGCAAGCTGATCGACAGCGGGGTGGACATCGTCCTGATGGCGACGCCGCCGGTCTTCCGCCCGCTGCACTTCGAGGCCTGCGTCGAGGCGGGCAAGCACGTGTTCTTCGAGAAGCCGGTGGCCGTCGACGCCCCCGGCTGCCGGCGGGTGATCGCCGCCGGCGAGAAGGCCAAGGAGAAGGGCCTGGCGGTGGTGGCCGGCACGCAGCGCCGTCACGACCGGGGCTACATGCGCCGGGCCGCCGAGGTCCTCGACGGCGCCCGCGGGCGCATCCTCGGCGGGCGCGTTTCCTGGTGCATGGGCAAGATCTTCAGCAACAAGCCGATCAACCCGAAGGGCCCCGGCGACCTCGCCGGCGGCGGCAGGTGGCAGCTCTGGATCGAGATGTCCGGCGACCACATCTGCGAGCAGCACGTCCACAACCTCGACGTGGCCAACTGGTTCCTGAATGCCCATCCGGACTCCGCCGTCGGCTTCGGCGGCCGGGCGCGCAGAATAGCCGGCAACATGTACGACTTCTTCAGCATCGACCTCGAGTATCCCGGGCGCGTCCACATCCACAGCACCTGCCGGCAGGTCGGCGGCTGCTTCAACTGGGTCGGCGAGCACTTCACGTACGAGAAGAGCGCCCCCAGGGGCTACAAGCCCAAGCTGGCCATCCCCGAGGAGGTGCCCTTCGAGGGCGGCGCGTACGTCCAGGAGCACATCGACCTGCTCTACTTCCTGCTGAAGGGCAAGCCGCTCAACGAGGCGAAGAACGTCGCCTGGGCGACGGCCGCCGCCGTCATGGGACGCGACTCCGCCTACACCGGAAAGCGGATCACCTGGAAGGAGATGATGGTCGAGCCCCGCAAGAACCTCAAGCCCGGCGACATCGACTTCTACAACCGCCAGCTAAAGCCGACCGCCGAGGACTTCGAGCGCGACCAGCTCCCCTGCATGCCCAAGGACGGCGACGCCCCCATCCCCGGCCAGGCCTAAGGCCAACAGGCGGCTTGAGGCAAATGTCCGAGCGGCGTCGTGCCGACGCCGTGCCGTTTCCCGGTGGGCGCACGCACTGACGGAAGAGGCCGATCCGAGAGATGCGGAGCATTGCGGCGATTGTCGTGACCGTTGTGGGGCTCGCGCGCGCGGCGCCGGCCGGGAACTGGTACGAGGAGAGCTTCTTTCTCCTCCACGAGGACCATCACACCAGTGACCGGCACGAGGTCGGCCGCGACGCCGACCCGAACGAGACGGCCCGCCTGGTGGCGCTCTCCCGGCCGGACGTGGTGCAGATCCACGCCAAGGGCAACCCCGGCTGGACGACGTATCCCACGAAGATCGGCCACACGCCGCCGAAGCTGCGGCGCGACGTGCTGGCCGTCTGGCGCGACCTGGCGCGGCGGGGGGGCTGTCGCTTCTCGGTGTATTACAACATCGGGCGCGACGGCGTGATCATGCAGCGCCGCGGCGAGTGGAACCGCGTCCGCGCCGACGGCAAGCCGTGGGACCGCGCACTGTGCTACCACTCCGGCGTCGCGGAGAACTACCTCTGGCCGATGGTCCGCGAGATCATGGACCGCTACTCGCCCGGCGGCTTCTGGTTCGACGGGTCGTGCTTCACCGTGGCCGTCTGCTACTGCCGAAAGTGCCGCGAGCGCTTCGGGCGCGAGACGAAGCTGCCCGTCCCGCGAACGCCCGGCGAGAAGGGCTGGGGCCGCTACCACGAGATGCAGCGGCAGATCTACCGCGAGTTCGTCGAGAGGACCGCGGCCGTCGTCCACGAGAAGGACCCCAACTGCCTGGTGGCCGTCAACTGGGCCTACTCGCTCCGCATGCCCGAGACGCCGCCGAAGGGCATCGACTACCTCACGGGCGACATCGGCGACCGCGTCGAGGGCCTCTCGGCCGAGGCGCACTGGTACGACTCGCTCGACCGCCCGTTCGACCTGATGACGAAGATCCACACGCGGCGCGGGGTGGCGGGCTCGACGCGGACCCTCGCGGCCTGCAAGCCGCCGGGGCAGGTGGCCCAGGAGATGGCCGTCATCATCGCCAACGGCGGGCGCTACTTCGCGTGGGACAATCCCACGCCGACGAGCGGGCTTCTGGCCGAGCGGATGGAGTTCATCGCGAGGGCCGTCGCACCGTTCCTGCGGGCCAGGCGCCGGTGGTGCCTCTCCTGGCGGCGCATGCCGGACGTCTCGCTGCTGCACAGCGCCGCGGCCCACTACGCCCTGACCGACCGCGGCACGCACAGCTTCGCCCGCCGGGACAACCGCATCGACGGCGCCACTGCCGCACTGGCCCGGCTGCACATGAACTACGAGTTCGTCTCCGACGACCGGCTCGCGCGGCAGGACGTTCGCAGCGGCGTGTTGATCGTCGAGCATCCAAAGGTGCTCACGAAGCGGGCGGCCGGCGATCTGGCGAAATGGGTCCGCGGGGGGGGCTCGCTCCTGCTGACCGGCATGGGCATCACGCAGCACCACAAGGCGCTGGCTGAAGCCTGCGGCGTGGCGGATGTCATCCCGCCGAAGGGCGCCGAGCCGCTCGCCGCCCACATTGCCGGCAGGAAGCACGCCTTCGAGCACTGGCTGTATCGCTTGCGCCTCGCCGGCGCCGAGCAGGTGCTCAGCGTGACCGACCGGAACGGTGTGTCCCAACCGCTGCTCACGCGCCATCGATGCGGCAAGGGCGCTGCTTTCTACGCCGCCGTGCCGCTGCTGTCGCTGCACGGGAAGAACGTCGTGCCGCCCGTGCTGCTCCGCGCCGCCTTCGAGGCTGTCCTGCCGGCCGAGAAGCGCCTGCTGGTTACCGACGCGCCGGAGACGGTCGAGGTCGTCCTTCGCCGGAAGGGCGCCGCCCTGGCCGTACACCTCGTCAACCTCGCGCCCGGCAAGCGCGAGGAGGTCGTCTCCAACCGCCGCCGGTATCGCCGCATCACGGATATCCCGCCCGTGCCCGCCTGCCGCGTACGGATTCGCACGGGCGCCCGGCCGAAGGCCGTCCACCTCGAGCCCGGCGGCACGCCCGTCGGGGACTGGACCTACCGCGACGGGCGCGTGCACGTGCCCGTGCCTCAGTTCCCCATCCACCGGATTGTCGTGATCGAGCCAGCAGGCTGATATCCTCTGCTGCGCGGCCTTTGGCGGGGGCGCGCCTGATGTGGGTTGACGTCGTCATCGTTGAGATATGGGCCCTTCTGCACCTGGGGCACGTCGGCTTCGGCGTGGCGTCCCTGCGGCGCCTGCGGGGCTGGCGCGCCTGGACGGCGGTCGGCCTCTCGGCGGCGGCCGCCGCTGTGCCGTTCGGCTGGCTGCTGCTGGTCCTCGTGGGTGCGGCGGCCCCGCGCGCCTATCTTCAGGTCGCCGAAGTATCGCAACTGGCGGGGATGCCGCTGCGGCCCCTCATCTGGGACCTGTTGAAGTGGTTCTCCCTGCCGGTCTCCGTGGTGAGCGTCTTCCTGGACCTGAATCTTCGGGAGCGAGCGGCTTCCCTGGCCGCGAGACTGTGCGGCCTGGCGGCTACGGTCTACTTGCTGCTCGGGACCTTGCTGGTCGAGCTGTGGCGGTAGGGCTCGGCGGCCCGTCTCAAGGCGCCTCCTTTCGCCAGGGCGGGGTGAAGGAGGCGGCCTCGGGGCCCCAGACCTGGC
>CAYRVX010000139.1:0-17294 GCA_964427875.1 uncultured Planctomycetaceae bacterium | reverse complement strand
GTTCCGAGAGGGCCTCGGAGCGGCAACGTGCTGAGGCTACTCGACAATGACGAATTCGGGAGAAACAACCGAGGACCCCTCGACTACGCTGGGGACAGGCGAGGACGAGGACGATTGGGCGCCCCGGTCCCACGGCCCCACGGTCCGACGGTATTCCCGTCTCACGGTCCCACGGTTTTCCGGTATACTGGGGGCAAATGCAGGCCGAGCTGGTCAAGACGTTTCGTTTCGAGGCGGCCCACGCGCTGCCCAACGCGCCCGCCGGGCACAAGTGCCGCCGCCTCCACGGCCACAACTACCGCGTGGACGTTCACGTGGCCGGGGCGGTCGATCCGCAGGCCGGCTGGGTGATGGACTTCGGCGAGATCAAGGAGGCCTTCGAGCCGATCCAGGCGGCGCTGGACCATCGCGTGCTGGGCGAGGTCCCCGGCCTGGAGAACCCGACCAGCGAGCTGGTCGCGAAGTACATCTGGGACCGCCTGAAGCCCGCGCTGCCCGGCCTCTCGGCCGTGGAGGTCTGGGAGTCCGAGACCAGCCGCTGCGTTTATCGGGGACGGGACACATGATGCGGCCGGCAACGGCGTCACCGCCCGGCGGTTGAGCTGCATCGAGGGTCCCGGCGGGTCTCTCGACCTGTCGCGAGGCCGTCTCTGCAGCGTTCGAAGTGGGCTGCCCGGGCATGTCCATCGGGACGCGGTGGGTGGCCCACGCGGCGAGCGCGAGGGTTGCCGCAAGCAAGACCCCGGCGGCACCCAGAGCCCACGGGGCGGGCCGAGCGTCGGCTCTTGGTGTCCGGAGCAAGGCCAGAGCCATGAGGAAGCCGCCGATCAGGCCTCCCACGTGTGCCGCCCCATCGATTGCCGGGACAAGCAGGAAGACCGCGTTGATCGCGAGCACCGTTATCAGCCACGAACGGATGCCCTTTCTCATCGGCGCGGGCATCTCCCGCCAGAAGCGCGCATAGAGGGCGGCCATCGCGCCGATGATGCCAAAGAGCCCGCTCGACGCCCCCGCTGAGATCGCCAGCGGCGTCCACCAGAGACTCACCACACTGCCAGCCAGCCCGCCGAAGAAGAAGAGCACGAGCGTTCGCCAGGTGCCCTGGAATCGCTCCAGCGACCGGCCCAACAGCCTCGTCGCGTACATATTCAAGGCCAGGTGGATCAGGCCGATGTGCAGGAACACGTTCGTCACCAGCCGCCACCACTGCCCCAGCTTGATCAGCGGTCCGAAGCTCGCGCCCCACGCGACGAGATCCCCCGCCCGGGGGTTCAGCACATTCACCCCCAGCACCGCCTGCAGAGCGAAGAGACCGGTGCAGACGGCGAGGATCGCGTAGGTTGCGTAGGGCTTCCTGCCGGACGCGACGCGCTGGACATCGGTCAGGTACCCGCGGACATCCCGGGCATCAGCACCCGTCTTCTCCAGGAGCGCCCGGCAGTCGGGGCCCTCGGACGCGTCCGTTGAGGGCTCGAGACAGGCCCCCAGCTTCCCGTCCGTCATCAGTGGAACCGCAAGGCCCAGCAGCGGGCTGCTCGTTCGGTCCCGGTAGCCCGTCCCCACCGCATCCAGGTAGACCATGGGACGCTTGATCGTCTGGAAGAACGGCTCCACTTCGGGGGAATCGACGGGGTTGGGGCCGACCAGGATGATGCCGCGCTCGGTCAGAAGCCCTTTCCCCATGAACCGGGCACACTCGGAAACCGCGGCAAGGGCCAACCGGGCGTCCGGCAGCAGTGATGCCACCAGGAGTATCTTCCCGGTCCTGCTGACCAGCAGGACCGGGGACAACGGCCAGGTCCTTGCGTCTCCGGCGGCATACCGGTACCCGCGCGCCAGCAGCATTCGCTGCACGCGGACCAGGCACGCGGCAACGACTTGAATGTCGCTCTGATCCGCTGTCCGCATCGTGCGGCTCGCACACCGTCAACTATGAACTGACGGGTTCATTGGGCGGCCACAGAGGCACTGAGGCTCAGAGAGACTGTTTTGCCAAAGACAAGAATCATAACGACTTGCTCTGAGTCCTGCCTGCCGGCAGGCAGGTTCGACATTCGTCATTCGTCATTAAGCATTAGACATTGAGCATTTGGCTGCGGCCGCAGGCCGCGCTGTGCCTCTGCGGCGACATCACAGGACGTACTGCCGCCCACAGTTTGGGTATTGACATAGCACTAGCCGCCTCTTCCGCAGCACCGTTTGTACTTTCGGCCGGAGCCGCAGGGGCAGGGGTCGTTGCGGCCGGGGGGCTTGGCGCGCATCTGCTCCTTCATCGGCAGCGGGGCGTCGGGCGCGGGGCCGGCCTCGAAGCGGGCGAGGCGCTGGGCGTCGGCCTCGGTCGGCTCCGGGGCGCTCATCAGGGGCGGCAGCTCGCCCCGCCTGATGTACTCGGCCATGCGTTGCAGCTCGGGCAGGGCCTCGCGGAAGAAGAGCTTCAGGCCGTCGCAGAACCAGTTCACGCGCTCCGGGTCCGTGCCGATGGGGATGTGATGCTTGGGGCAGCCGGCCCGGCAGAAGTTGAAGAACTCGCAGTCGCGGCACTTGTCGGGGACCTTGACCTTCAGGTCGGCGAACTCCTGGAGCCTGGGGTCGGTGATCAGCTCGGCCAGCGGGCGCTCCATGATGTTGCCGATCTTCCACTCCGGGTAGACGAAGTGGTCGCAGGCGTAGAAGTCGCCGTTGAACTCCAGGATGTGGGCGTTCGCGCAGCGCTCGGAGTAGCAGCACATCGAGGCCTTGTCGTAGATGATCCTGTGCAGCAGGTTGTCGATGAACCGCTCGGAGACGCGCCCGACGTCGCGGCTGGCCCAGAGCCTGAAGACCTCCAGGTGGAACCGCCCGAACTGCTCGGCGGTGCAGGAGAACGGCCGGATCCGCCCGTCGGGGTAGCGCTCCAGGATGGGGATGAACTGGAGGTAGCGTATGCCCCGGTTGGTGAAGAAGCGGTAGATGTCGCCGGCGTGCGGCGCGTTGACGCTGTTGAGCGTCACGAGGACGTTGAACTCGACGCCGTGCTTGCGGCACAGCTCGACGCCGCGCCAGGCGCGGTGGAACGTCCCCTCGCCGTTGCGGTCCTTGCGGAAGGAGTTGTGCCACTGCGCCGGGCCGTCCAGGCTGATGCCCACCAGGAAATGGTGCTCGGCGAGGAACTCGCACCACTCGTCGTCCAGCAGCGTGGCGTTGGTCTGGAGCGCGTTGGCGACCTCCTGGCCGTCGGCGCCGTAGAGCTTCTGGAAGCCGACGGCCCGGCGGAAGAACATCTTTCCGGCCAGCAGCGGCTCGCCGCCCTGCCAGCCGAAGTCGCAGTGGACGGGCATCGCCTCGAGATACTGCCTCGTGTACGTCTCGAGGATCTCGTCGGTCATCTGGAACTTCCGCACGCCGGGGTACAGCTCGCGCGGCTTCATCGTGTAGTAGCAGTAGCTGCAATCGAGGTTGCAGACGCCGCAGACCGGCTTGCACATGATGTTGAACGGCTCGACGGTCGCGGCGGCGATGGGTCTCGGCTCGGTCATTGCCCTAGCGTAGCACCTTGGCGGGGAGCAAAGCAACCCGAGGGATCATTGGCGGGCTTTCAGACGGCAAGGTCGCGCGGGATGATGAGGTGCTCGGTTCGGTTCCTGAATCCGCAATCCGCAATCCGCAATCCGCAATTCGCAATCCGCAATCCGCAATTCGCAATCCGCAATCAGTTCAGCTTCCAGCCCGCCTTCTTGTCCCGCTTGGCGGGGAAGCGCTGGAGCCTTACCGGATGGAGCTTGCCGGCCTTGCTGCGGTACTGGCTGACGACGTACGCCCCCGCCAGGTCGCCCCGGGCGACGATGTAAAGGGGCTCCCAGAGGGCGATCTTCCAGAGGTCCGGCGGGATCCTCGAGGCGAGCGAGCGCTTCTTCAGCGAGCCGGTCGCCTTGTGCCCCGCCGGCCAGAGGGCGATGAACGTCTTGTCGTCCCGGTCGTTGTAGGCCGTGCGAAACGCCATCAGCAGCTTGCGGACGGCCTGCTTGTCGGCCTCGAGGCGGCCGTACGGCTCGATCGCCTTGTAGAACTTCTCGATCTGCTCGCCGTGCTGCTGGCCGTCGCCGCCGGCCGCGAGCACCTTCTCCAGCCGCGGGCGAAGGCGCTGGAGGCCGTCGCGCAGACGCCCGGGGCGGTCGATCCACACGGCCCGGGAGGGGATCAGCGACATCATGCCGGCCACCGCACCGGGCAGGAAGGCCTGGTGCTGCTTCCATCGCTTCTCGTCGATCCCGGCGGCGAAATCCGTGATGGCGCGTTCGGCCCAGCGGCAGACCTCGCCGCACATGAGCTGTGTGTTTCGGGCGGCCTGCACGGGGCCGAGGCTCTTGCCCGTCGGCACGGCCGTCCAGGCGACGGCCACGAGCGACGCCAGGCGCCCGCAGCGGTAATCGTCCACCGCCGCCAGCTTCGTCAGCCGATCGTACTCGCGGATCATCACGTCGCGCAGGGCGGCCACCTCGGACGCATCGCCCCGCAGGAGGCCGCTGATGAGCCGGCGGTCGGTCAGCAACTGCCTCTCCAGGCTCCCGCCGGCCCAGGCGAGCTTGTACATTCGCCAGCGTTCGGGCAGGTCGCCGAGCGGATGACGCGCCGGGCGCGTGGCCGGGGCGGTGGTGGTCGTCGGCCCGGCCGCCGCGGCGGCGGGCACACAGGCCGCGATCACACACGCGCACGCACAAAATGACAGGCTGGTTCGATCGGTCGCCATCGCGCTGCCGCCAGGGGCCAACAACGGCAAGCTATCCTACCTGCGGATTTCTCGGAAAAAAATGCGCAATCCGTTTGTCCGCCCGCTACAGTCGCAGCCTCTATCGCCGGGCGGCGCCGCCGGGGCGTGCCGGCCGGGAGACAGCGAATGTCGGATCGGCAGATACGCGTGACCTTCGAGCCGCACGGGCGGGCGGTCTTCGTGCTCAAGGGCACGAAGGTCCTGGAGGCCGCCGCCCGCGGCGGGCTGGCCATCGACACGCCCTGCGGCGGGCAGGGCACGTGCGGCAAGTGCCGCGTCCGCCTGCCGCGCGGCGCCTCCGAGCCGACGCCCGCCGAGCGCGAGGCCCTTGGCGAGGCCGAGCTGAGCGACGGCTGGCGGCTGGCGTGCCAGTCGGCGGTGGCCGAGGAAACCGTCGTCGACGTGCCGGACAGCTCGCTCTTCGCCGGGCGGCATCGCATCCTCACCGCCGCGAAGGTCGCCGAGGCCGCCGAGATCATGCCCGCCGTGCGAAAGGTCCACGTCGAGCTTCCGGCCCCGTCGCTGACCGACGACGCGCCCGACCTGCTGCGGCTCCAGGCGGCCCTCGGACCCGTCAAGGCGGATCTCGACCTGCTCCGCGGGCTCGGGCGGCGCCTCCGCGAGGGCGGCTTTGCGGGCACGGCCGTCCTGAGCGATCATCACCTGATCGACTTCGAGCCGGGCGACACGACCAGCCAGTGCTGCGGGGCCGCCTTCGACGTGGGAACCACCACGGTGGCCGCCGCGCTGGTGGACCTCTGCACGGGCGAGGAGCTGGCCGTCGAGTCGGCCATGAACCCGCAGGTGCGATTCGGCGACGACGTGCTCAGCCGGATCAAGCACGCCGGCGACCCGAGCGGGCTCGAGGAGCTTCGAGCAGCCATCGTCGAGACGGTGGACGAGATGATCGGCCAACTGTGCCGGCAGGCCGACCTGCCCCGCGAGCGGATCTACGAGATCACCTTCTCGGGCAACACGACGATGCAGCACCTGCTCAGCGGGATCGACCCTTCGCAGCTCGGGTGTGTGCCGTTCGTTCCGGTGTTCGGGCGGTCGGTGATCGTCCCGGCCGCCGAGCTGGGGATCGCCATTCACCCGCGAGCGGCGGCGGTGGTCTTCCCGGTGATCGGCGGGTTCGTCGGCGGCGACACGGTGGCGGGCATCCTGGCGACGCGGCTGACGGACGAGGACGGCCCGACGCTCATGGTGGACATCGGCACGAACGGGGAGATCGTGCTCGCCTTCGACGGGCGGATCTGGGCGGCCTCGACGGCGGCCGGGCCGGCATTCGAGGGGGCGAGAATCTCCTGCGGCATGCGGGCGACGGCCGGGGCGATCGAGAAGGTCGTCCTCGACGACGACGTCGACTACAGCGTGATCGGGGGCGCCGAGCCGATCGGCCTGTGCGGCAGCGCCCTGGTGGACGCGACGGCCGAGCTGCTGAGAAGCGGCATCGTCACCTCCTCCGGGAGGATGCTGGCGGGCGACGACCTGCCCGGCGGGCTGCCCGAAGCGCTGCGGCGGCGGGTGATACTCGGCGACGGCGGCCAGCCGGCCTTCGTGCTGGCCGAGAGCCCCGGCGGCGACGCCCCGGCCGTGACGATCACGCAGAGGGACATCCGCGAGCTGCAACTGGCCACCGGGGCCATCCGGGCGGGCATGGTCGTGCTGCTGAGGCAGGCCGACCTGAGCGTCGGCGATCTCCAGCGGGTGCTGCTCGCCGGTGGGTTCGGCAGCTTCATCCGGCGGAGCAACGCCCAGCGGATCGGCCTGCTGCCGCCCGGCGTGGCCCACGGCAGGATGCTCTACGTGGGCAACACCTCGCTGAGCGGGGCGAAGTGGGCGCTGGCGAGCACCGACGCCCGCCGCCGGGCCGACGAGCTGGCCCGGCTCGCCCGCCACGTCGAGCTGAGCCAGGATGCCAACTTCCAGACCGAGTTCGCCGAGGCCATGATCTTCCCGGCGGAGTAGTCGCCAGGACCCGCCCGTCAGGGAAAGCAAGGACCCCCAAGAAAGGGATCGCCTCTGGAACCAATACGGTGCCCGCCAGTTCCGGTTCCGGGATTCTCCGGGGGCTTCCCGATTCAAACAATCATCGATGCATGACTCGGGGGACGATTTGCCACGGATAGAGTTGGGCGTCCGGATAGTTCTTACGGTACTCCGCCATCTCCCGAGGGCTCAACGGGTACCATTCGTTATACGCGTACCTGCGGAAGAACTCCGCGATTCTCTCGCGGAAGTGAGCGATGGCAAGTTCATTGAGTCGTCCGCGCCTGAGGTACCGCAACTCCTCAAGATCTTGTCGCGGGACCCTCAAGGTCAGATGGAAGTCGACTCCCATCTTGGCGGCGAAGCCAATGTGGTCATCTGGCGGCAGATAGAACCACTTCTGGTTCAGTCGGGCCTGTTGCGTTATGATTCGCATCCAGCTCTTCGGTGCCGTCGTTTCTTTGGATTTCCTCTCGACCTCTCGGAACCGTCTAATCTCGCAAAGCGTAATATCGGGGGCCCGGGAAGCGTCGCAATCTTGAGATACGACCATGGCGACGACCGGTTTCAGGGCCAGAACCGCTGCTACCGCAACCTCATCACGGACTATATCGTCCCACGTCACTTCCTTCTGGGTGCCTGCGGCAGTAACCACGGCCATCTGCTTCAGGGACATGTCCACGCGCGGCAGGCTGTGAAAGATGTCCCCCTGTCGAAGAGGAGCATCCTCTGGAGGATACTCGTAGATCATTCGGCATCCTCCCAGATGGTGATAAGTTCCGCCTCGCGATGAGCATATGCAGCCCGACGCTCTTCTGCCTCCATCAGAGCACCCAACGCGATTCGCCTCGCTTCGACGAGAGAAATGGGACGGCCTCTGGAAGGTCCGACGAAACACGGAACGGAACGAGTATCCATTCGCCTATCGAGGCCGAACGGGGGGAGAGGTACGCTTATAGTACTCGACGCTATCGCAAGTATCCCCCCGCTTATCAGACGTACCCATGCTGCGCCCCCTTTTACGAACTCCTGTTCGATTTCGAAGTCTTCTACGACATCGCCCGACGGGGCGATGTGGCGGCAATCCGTTTGCCGAAGGCGAGGCATTGTCATCGTATCTGCCCTATTCACCGGCGAAACTCCTTTCGAGTTCTCCTTCGATCAGCTTGAAGAACCAGTCATCCGTGACTCTGTGGGCAGCATCGATCCAGCCTGCGAAGTCCGCAGGCAGCTCGGGAAGGTCAGTCTCCGAATGAATAGACGTCTCCCAGATGAGCGAGTTTTTTCCATCTCTCTGGCCAGTGGCAAATCGAAGATTGACTACACCTGAAGGCTCACTGCACGCAAAGGATGTCTCCCAACGGAAGTGGCGAGCATCCGAACGAATGCCTGTTTGATCGAACAGACTCGCTGGAAGTGCCACGCAAACTCGCATCTTATCCCGCAAGAAGTCCCATATGCTCTCCTGGGCAAAATCCATTTCGACGGCGTCGATGTATCTAAGGACGAGACTCGTGACGTTCAACGCGTCGGGCTTTGGGTGTGCCTCAAGAAGCTTCTCGACAGCAGACACTGATCGATCTCGAAAGTCGTCCCAGGTGTACTTCTGAGTATCATTCACAGTCAAGATGCCTGGCCCGATCTGGATCAGAGGCCAGTCTCCAGGAGCGAGTCGGAAGCGGTGCTTTACGACGTGGCCGGTCAATTCGTCGGGTATGGCTGCTGAGGGTAGTTTCTCGTGCTCTGGGTAGTCGTCCGAGACCCGGTCGAACAAACGGCCAACCAGGAGCTGGTAGTGGGGATCGACCACCAAATCGGGCGGCTGAGATTGGAGCGCCCATTTTACTTCGAGAATCGCCTCAACGAGTGGCTTGTTCTTCAGGTCTCTGCCCGGCATGCGACTCACGATCCTTCTTGCTGTTTCACGAGCAAAACACCTACCCGCATACGCTTCGAATTCCTTTTCCTTATACCTAGCGTCCGGCGCCAAGGTTCGCCACTGTTAAATCTAGGCATTCCGCTTGCTACTGCAACATCATCGGAGCCCGTCCGGTCCAGCCACTTTCCCTTCGTGGAAAGCCAGAACCGCGCGAGTTCGGGCGGAGTTCGGGCAACTCGGCTCTCGGGGCGCGGGCAAGGCGCGCGATCCGCAAATCGCGCAGCTGGCGTTGGACATCCTCGGTCAACGCGGGTAGATTGTTGGGCAGACATCTCGCCACAAGGGAGAGGCATTGTGAAAGATCGACTCTTTGAGGCGTTGAAGACCAGCACGGCCGACTATGCGGAGGTCCGCTTCGAGGAAGAGGACCAGACGCAGTTGTCGTATCGCGGCGAGGAGGCCGAGAGCGTCTCCAGCTCCAAGCGAGCCGGCGGGCTGGTGCGCGTGTGCACGCGCGGCGGCTGGGCCACCGCCACGTTCGACGCGCTCGACGACCTCGAGCACCAGGTGGCCGAGGCGTGCAGTTGCGCCGAGCTGGTCGGGCGGGAGAAGACCGAGCTCGCGGAGGCCGCCGGCGGGAAGGGCGGCGAAGGTGGGGAGTTCCCCGCCGGGATGGACCGGGACTTCCGCGGCGTGCCGCTGGACGAGAAGCTCGAGCTCATCGCCGGCTACAACGACGTCATCCTCAAGGCCGACGACGCGATCGAATCTTCCTTCGTCGTGTACTTCGAGAAGTTCCGCACGGTGCACTTCGCCTCGACGCGAGGGGCGTACTTCATGGAGCAGCGCCCGCAGGTGGGGCTGGCGTTCGCCGCGGTCGCGCGCGACGGGGCGCTCGTCCAGCGGGCGCACGACGGCGTCTCCTCGGCCGTCACGTACGACGCCGTGCTGGACCGCCAGGAGAGCATCGAGGCCGTCGCCCGCCGGGCCGCCGAGCTGCTGAAGGCGCCTCCCTGCGAGGGCGGGCAGTACACCGTCGTGCTCGACCAGGAGCTCGGCGGCGTCTTCGCCCACGAGGCATTCGGGCACCTCAGCGAGGCCGACTTCCTCTACGAGAACCCCAAGATGCGAGACCTCATGCACCTCGGGCGCGAGATGGGCGTCAAGGAGCTGAACATCATCGACGACGGAACGCTCGGCCGCTACATCGGCACGCACGCCTACGACGACGAGGGCACGCCGACGGGCAGGACGGCCCTGATCACCGACGGCGTGCTCACCGCCCACCTGCACTCGCTGGAGACGGCCGGGAAGATGGGCGAGCCGCCCACGGGCAACGCCCGCGCGATCGGGCGGGGCTACGAGCCCATCGTCCGCATGACCAACACGTACATCACCGGCGGCGAGCTGCCCTTCGACGAGCTGATAGCCGACATCGACGACGGGCTGTACGCCAGAGGCCTGTTCGGCGGGCAGACGATGATGGAGATGTTCACGTTCTCGGCCGCGTACGGCTACCGCATCCGCAAGGGCCGGGTCGCCGAGCTGATCCGCGACGTCGTGCTGACGGGCAACGTCTTCGAGACGCTGCACGCGATGGACGGCTTCGGGGATGACTTCGAGATCTGCGAGAAGACGGGCGGCTGCGGCAAGGGCGGGCAGCAGCCGCTGCCGGTGACGTTCGGCTCGCCGCACCTGAGAATACGCAACGTCGTCGTCGGCGGACGGTAGAGGAAGGAATCGCCCATGCGGACACCGATGCTCGAGAGGATGACGGACGTTCTGAGCGAGGGGCTGGTGACGGCGACGCGGCGGGGCGCCTCGGCCGCCAAGATCAGCTTCGCCCAGCGGGAGCGGATCGGGTGCACGTTCGAGAGCGGTCGGCTCAAGAGCGCCGATACCCGGCAGGGCGCCTCGTACACCGTTACGGTCCTGGCCGCCGGCAGGAAGGGCGTGGCGGCGGGCACGGACGCGGGCGACCTGGACGAGATCATCGACCGCGCGGCGGCCCTGGCGAAGGTGGGCAGCGCGGCGCACTTCGAGGCCTACCCGGCCCCGGGCGAGGTCCATCCCGTCGAGAAGTGGTCGCGCGGCGTGCTCGAGCTGCCGCGCGAGAAGCTCATCGAGAGCTGCCAGCAGATGGTCGACGCCCTGAAGCAGTACGACCCGGAGCTGTTCATCGAGGCCTCCGGCAGGCGGAGCGAGTCGGAGGGCCTGCTGGTCACCACCGGCGGGGTCTGCCACCGGACGACCTCGACCAACTGGCGCCTCGGGGCCTACGCCCAGCGCACCGAGGGGACGGACATGCTCTTCGCCGGCTTCGGCAGATCGTGGAACGACCTGGGCGACCTCTACGACGCCGACTACATCGCCGGGCAGATCCTCCAGGACCTGCGGCACGGCGAGAGTATCGCCGAGGCGCCGGAGGGGCGGTGCGCCGCCGTCCTGTCGCCCCAGGTGCTGGGCATGCTGCTCTACGCGGTGGAGATGGGCGTCAACGGGCGGAACGTCGCCAAGGGCGACTCGCCGCTCCGCGGGCGGCTCGGCGAGAAGGTCCTCGACGAGTCCATCACCCTGCTCGACGATCCGCACGTGCCCTACGCACCCGGCGCCGCGGAGATCGACGGCGACGGCGTGCCCGCGCGGAAGATCGGCATCTTCACCCGCGGCGTGCTGGAGAGCTTCCTGTACGACCTCGACTCGGCCGGCCTAGCCGGCGCCCAGCCGACCGGGAACCAGGCCTGCCAGCCCCACTGCCCCGAGGTGCTCGGCGGGAGGCGAGCCCACGACGAGATCATCGCCGACGTCGACGACGGCATCTACCTGAAGCAGCTCCTGGGCTTCGGGCAGAGCAACCTCATCAACGGCGACTTCTCCTGCAACGTAGCGCTGGGCTTCCGCGTCCGCGGCGGCGAGATCGTCGGGCGGGTCAAGAACACGATGGTGGCCGGAAACGTCTACGAACTGCTCGCGTCCAACGTCGAGCTCTCCAGCGACCGCGACCCCGTCGAGCGGCTGCCGTACGCGCGGATCGAGGGCCTCAACCTCGCCGCGGCGCAGGACTGACCGGCCGGGGACCCCCGCGGGCACGGCGATCGGGCCCAGAGGAGCGAGCCCATGGTGCTGAACGGGTTTCAGCAGCTCTCGGAGGAGTTCTTCGCCGACCTGCTCTCGCGCAGGCGGAAGCGGAGCGTCCGCGTGCGGGGCCTGACCGTGACGGACCGCGCCCCCCGGCCGGGCGACGCGCCGCGCGCCGCCGAGCTCAAGCTTGTCGACCTGGAGACCAGCATCGGGCCCCTGCGCCTGATGGTCAAACAGCTCGACCAGCGCCGCAAGCGCGAGGCGCTCGTGTGGCGCTTCCTCGCCCGTGCCGGCGGCATGCCGCTGCCGGAGGTGTACCACATCGAGTTCGACGAGAAGGCCGGGCGGTTCGGCGTGATCGCGGAGCTCGTCGCCCCGGAGACCGAGACGGAGGCCTGGGACGAATCGCGGTGCCGCGCCGTCGGCTCGGCCGTCGCCCGGCTGCACGCGCCGTTTTGGGGCCGGGCCGGCGAGCTGCCCGAGACCTTCTCCACGCCCCAGACGCCCCCCGAGGCCACCGTCGAGCCCGCCGTTCGCCGGTTCCTCGACGGCATGATCGCCGAGCGCCAGGCCGTCCTCTACGCCGCCGTGCCCGAGGTCTTCGCCTTCCTGGCCAAGCTGCTGCGAATGCCGCCCGGCTTCTTCGCCGAGCCCACCGACCCGCCGACGACGCTGATCCACGGCTCCCTGGGGCGCGGCGAGGTGCTCTTCAGCCCGCAGGCCGACCGGCCGGAGTGCGTCCTGATCGGCTGGGAGCACGCCCGCGTCGGCCGGGGCAGCGAAGACCTCGCCGCCCTGATCAACAGCCTCTCTCCGGCGGAGCGGGCCGCGGGGCGCGAAGGCCTCCTGGCGGCCTACCTGGAGCACCTCGCACTGGCGGGCGTCGCCGCCGACCGCCCGCGGCTTTCCGACGAGATCGACCGCCAGCGCGTACTGCTGGCCGGAAGGAACCTGCCGCAGGTGTGCGGGCTTTACGTCGAGCGGGCGGGCAGCGCCGAGCATCGGCAATGGTGTGCGTCCTTTGAGCAGACCGCGGGGCCCGACGCCTCCGAGCTGAAGGGGCTCCTCGGCCGCTTCCATTACCCCGAGCCGCCGATCCCGGAGGAGAGGTAGCGATCATGGCGAAGCAGGTGAGAAACGCCTGGCTGTGGGTCTCGGCGCGGGACCTGGACACCGAGCTGAGGCAGCTCGAGGACGAGGGGCGCGACGTGACGCCCATCAAGCGGAGGCTCAAGGCCCTCATCCGCCTGGGCGACGAGAGGATCGCCACTCCCCGCAACCAGCGGAAGGCCGCCGAGCTGCTGGACGCCGCGGCCGCACTCAAGATGAGAAAGGACTATCCCTTCATCGAGCCGTCGGACCTGCCGGGCATCCGCAGGCTCCGGGGCCGCGGGCCGAGGCGATACCGCAAGGCACTGCCCGACCGCACGCTGCGCGACCGCATCACCGGCGCCTGGCTGGGGCGGTGCATCGGCTGCCTGCTCGGCAAGGCGTCCGAGGGCGTTCGGAGCGGCCGCTTCTGGCCGTTCCTCAAGCGCACCGGCCAGTGGCCGATCCGCGACTACGTCCGCTTCGGCGTCCCCGGGCGGGCCGCCAGCCAGTTCGCCGACCTGGCGCGCCGGGGCTGGTGCGACAAGATCGACCACATGCCCGTCGACGACGACACCAACTACACGACGACGGGCTTCCTGATCGTCAAGACGTGCGGGCCCGACTTCACCCCGGCCGACGTCGGGCAGTTCTGGCTGCGAAACCTGCCGCTGCTGGCGACGTGCACGGCCGAGCGGGTGGCCTACCGCAACCTCGCGATGGGCCTCCAGCCGCCGGCCAGCGCGACCTTCCGAAACCCGTTCCGCGAGTGGATCGGCGCGCAGATCCGCGCCGACGCGCTCGGCTACCTCAACGTGGGCAACCCGCAGCGGGCCGCCGCGTTCGCCTGGCGCGACGCGTCGATCAGCCACGTCAAGAACGGCATCTACGGCGAGATGCTCATGGCCGCGACGATCGCGGCCGCGCCGTATTGCGACTCGCCGGCCGGGCTGCTGAAGGTCGGCCTGTCGGAGATCCCCCGGACCAGCCGACTGTTCGCCGACGTCAGCGAAGCCCTGGAATGGCACGCCGCCGGCGTCGGCTACGACGAGGCCGTCGCGAGGATCCACGCCCGGTGGGACGAGAACGTCTCCCACGACTGGTGCCACACGACCTCCAACGCCGTCATCTGCGCCGCCGCGCTGCTGTGGGGCGCAGGCGAGTTCGGAGCGTCCGTCTGCCGGGCCGTCCAGCCGTGCTTCGACACCGACTGCAACGGCGCCACCGTCGGCAGCATCATGGGCATGATGCTCGGCGCCCGGAAGGTCCCCGCCCAATGGTCCTCGCGGCTGAACGATACGCTCCACACCAGCCTGACGGGCTACCCGGTCGTCAAGATCACGCAAATCGCCAGCGAGACGTTCCGGCTGTTCAAGAAGATCCGTTAATCCCACAACGAAACTTCGTTGACTCGTGGATCCGTTAACTCGTTGATTCGTAAGATGCTCCGTGTCGCGGAGCCTTTCGGCGCCCGCTCTTGCGCCTACGCTGAACAACTGCCGCCGAGACAACGAGTCAACGAGTCAACGAGTCAACGAATTGACGATCTTTCGTTGTAGTGTTAACCGGCCTGTTCGCTTCAGCGACACAGGCATAGTGAGTTATCGCATCGGAAGCACCCATGCAGATCAGTCCAGACGACCGCACCATCCTTCGCGGCCTCGCCAAGCGGGTCGAGGAGATCGCCGCCCTGCCCGTGATCGCCGAGCGGCGAGAGATGTGGAAGAGGCACAACAGCCTCCGGCGCGTCCGGCCAATGGTGCTGGTCTTTCCCGAGGGCTCCTGGCGCGAGCTGCTGCCGGGCGGCGCGTGCCGCTGCGAGGGCCTGGCCCGCAAGCTCGATGACGTGTTCACGATCCGCAACCTCCGGCGGGTCTCCATCTCGCCGTTCGCCGACGTGGACGCCGCGGCCGAGAAGCTCCGGGACAGGTACATCTTCTCCTGGAAGCCGCACCCGGCGCACCTGTGCGGCGCGTTCGACGCCGGCCGCATCCGCCGCTACATCCAGCATACGATCGACGTGACCAAAGGCTGCGTCGTGGAGATGATCCTCAAGGACACGCACACCTGCGACGGCCGCGGCGAGCGGTTCACGCAGTGGACCGACATCGCGAGCCGGCTCGCCGCGGAAGCCAAATGACGAAGGAGCGCTAACCGTGAAGACGATGCCTCTGGGAAACTCCGGCGTGGAAGTCAGCGCAATGTGCTTCGGCGCGATGCGCTGCGGCACGAGCAGCGACTGGGATTCGTCCGTCGAGCTTCTGGACATGTACGTCGAGGCCGGCGGGACGTTCATCGACACGGCCAACATCTACGCCCACTGGGTGCCCGGCGGGAAGGGAGGCGACAGCGAGGAGATGCTCGGCCGGTGGATGCGCCGGCGGGGCAACCGCGAGGAGCTGTTTCTCGCCACAAAGGTGGGCTTCGCGTACCAGGACGTTCCGACCAGCCTTCGGGCCGAGATCGTCGAGCAGGAGTGCACCAGGAGCCTCGCCCGCATGGGCATCGAGACGATCGACCTGTACTACGCGCACAAGGACGACGAGGACACGCCGCTGGAAGAGACGATGCGGGCCTTCGACCGGCTGGTCAAGGCGGGCAAGGTCCGCCTGATCGGCGGGAGCAACTACACGGCCTCGCGGATGGCCGAGGCGGCCGCCGTGTCCGAGGCGAACGACCTGGCGGCCTACTGCTGCATCCAGCAGCGGCACACGTACCTGCGCCCCAAGTGCGGCGCCGACTTCGGCCTCCAGACGGCGGCCGACCGGGGGCTGCTGGACTACTGCAAGGCGCGGAACATCACGCCGCTGGCGTACTCGCCGCTGCTCGGCGGGGCGTACACGCGTGACGACAAGCCGCTGGGCTCGCAGTACGTCGGCCCCGACTGCGACGCGCGAATGGCCGCCCTGGCGGAAGTGGCCGGCGAGAAGGGCGCCACCGTCAACCAGGTCGTCTTCGCGTGGATGATGCACTGCGACCCGGCCGTCCTGCCGGTCTTCTCGGCCAGCACGCCCGAGCAGATGCGCGAAGACCTCGGCGCCCTGGGCGTCCAACTGACCGAGGATGACATGACGAAACTCAACGAGGCCGGCGCATGAAAAAAGGGGACAGGCTACTTTTCTGGCGCCGAGGTGCGTGTGGTGAGAAAAAAGGGGACAGGCTACTTTTCTGGCGCCGAGGCGCGTGTGGTGGGCAAACGGCGAAGGGAGAGAAAAAAGTAGCCTGTCCCCTTTTTGTCGTTCGACTGGTGATCGTCGCGTTTCTCGAGAGCCTCGCCACCATTCTGGTCGAGGGGGCGGTGTACTTCTTCGCCCACGAGCGCCTGGGGTTCTCCAATGCCATGAACCTCTGGCTGGCGCTGGCGTTCGGCGCGGTGTACGTGATCGGGGCGACGTCCAGCGGGCCGCTGTCCCGGCGGCTGGGCGAGCGGCGGACGCTCCTGGCCGCGGCGGTCGCCCAGGTGGCGGTGTTCGGCGCCCTGGCCCTGTTCCCCACGACAGCCGTCCTCTTCGCGGGGAACATGGCCATGGGCCTGTTCTTCGGCCTGAAGTGGCCGGTGATCGAGTCGTACTTCTCCGCCGGGCACGGCCCGCGGGAGACCGCCAAGGCGATCGGGCGATTCAACATCTCCTGGGCCGCTGCCCTGCCCGTAGCGCTGGCCATGGCCGGGCCGCTCATCGCCTGGCAGGACCAGGACTGGGCGCTCTTCGCCGCGGGCGGGACCATCGCCCTGGTGAACCTGCTGCTGATCGCCCCGCTGCCGCCCCGGCCGGAGCACCTGCCCGCAGATCATCCCGCCCGCCCGGCGCCGGAGGAGGTCCGCCGTCTCGGCCACCTGCTCACGGCCGCCCGCTGGCTCATGCTGGCGGCCTACTCCTCCATGTGGATTCTCAGGACGCTGATGCCGGGCATCTTCAGCGGCCTGGACGTGGAGGTCTCGGCTGCGACGGCCCTGTCGGGCCTGCTGGACGTCGCACGCCTGGGGACCTTCATCGTGCTGGGCTTCTGGACGGCCTGGCACGGCAGGCGGGTGGGGCTGGTGCGGTCGATGGTCCTCCTGTCGGGCGGCTTCCTGATGGTCCTCTTGGCCGGCAACCTCCCGACCGTCCTGATGGGGGAGGTGATCTTCGGCTGGGCCACCGGCGAGATCTACTACGCCTCGCTTTACTACGGCATGGTGGTGCAGAGCGCCTCGGTGGAGGCCGGCGGGGGGCACGAGCGGATGATCGGCCTGGGTTTCGCGATCGGCCCGGCCGCCGGGCTCATCGGCGTGGCCATGAGGCCACTGCTGGGCGGCGAGCTGCTCGGCGTCCTCGCCGTCGCCGGCCTGCTGCTGGCGGCGTGCTTCCTCCAGGCCTCACGCGCCCTCCTGCGGATCGGCGCACGATGAGACGCCACATGCGGGTCGGAAAAGGGGACGGGAGTCTTTTTTGACCGATTCACTCCCGGCCCCAGACGTGTAACACCCTATATACACATGGGCTACGCCGCCAGGCCGTCAGGAAA
>CAYRVX010000138.1:0-17882 GCA_964427875.1 uncultured Planctomycetaceae bacterium | reverse complement strand
GGGCCCTACGTGCCCCTGATCATCGTCAACTGCATCATCATCTGCCGCTGCGAGGTCTGCGCGTCGAAGCAGTCGCCGCCCGCGGCGATCGCCGACGCCGTCGGCCAGTCGATCGGCTTCGCCTTGGCGCTGGCGAGCATCGCCACCGTCCGCGAGGTGCTCGGCAGCGGAACGTGGTTCACCATCGAGCTGCTGCCGGAGTCGATCTGGCCGAAGTGGGGCATCATGCTCCTGCCGCCGGGTGCGTTCCTGACGCTCGGCCTGCTGCTCGGCGGGGCGAACCGAATCTCCGCCTGGCGGTCGCAGAAAAAGCAAACCGCCCCGGCCAGCCAAGCATAACCCCGAAAACCATGGCCCTTCATATGACCCGGAGCCACGAGAGACCGGGAACGAGGACGAGGAGTACGAGAACGAGTACGAGTACGAGAACGAGTACGATGCTCTTCCCTACGACCTATGACCTACGACCTACGACCTACGACCTACGACCTACGACCTAATCAATGGACCATCTCGCTGAGCTAATCCTGATCGCCATTGGCGCGGCCGTCATCACGAACTTCGTGCTGACGTATTTCGTCGGCATCTGCCCGTTCATCGGGGTCTCCCGGCGGGTGGACATGGCGTTCGGCATGGGTTGTGCCGTGACGTTCGTGATCTCGATCGCCGCGCTGCTGAGCTGGACGTTCACCTGGTTCATCCTCCGGGAGGGCGCGCCGCTGACGACGTGGATCGTTCGGACGGTCACCGGCGACCCGGCCGCCGGGTGCGACCTGACCATTTTGAGCTACATCGTCTACATCTTCGTGATCGCCTCGAGCGTGCAGCTCGTCGAGATGTACGTGCGGAAGTTCCACCCGCCGCTGTACAAGTCGTTCGGCGTGTACCTGCCGCTGATCACGACCAACTGCGCGATCCTCTTCGCGTGCCTGAAGATCATGGCCTACGTGCTGGACCCCAAGGAGCTCTGGGGCCTGGACAAGGCGCTCGTGCTGGCCGTCTTCGGCGGCCTGGGCTTCACCCTCGCCATCGTGATCATGGCGGGCATACGCGAGGAGCTCGACCACTGCGACGTGCCGCAGTCGCTCAAGGGCGCCGGCATCACCCTCATCGTCGCCGGCATCCTGGCGATGGCCTTCATGGGCTTCGCCGGCGTCGACGCGAATCTCAAGAACGCGATGCTCTCCCCCAAGGCGCCTCCGGCCACCCAGCCCGCCGCGAAGCGTTTAGCGGCGGCCGCAAGCGGCCGCCAAAGCCCCGAAGGGGCGACAAGCGCCCGCCAAAACCCCCAACGGCCGAGCGCATCCCAGGAAGCAGCCCCATGACACTCCTGATCATCATGCTCGCCGCCGGGACGATGCTTCTCCTGGCGCTGTTCATGGCCTACGTGCTCGGCTGGGCCAACAAGACGTTCCATGTTGAGGTCGATCCGCGGATCGAGGCCGTCACCGAGGCCCTGCCCGGCGCCAACTGCGGCGGGTGCGGTTTCCTCGGCTGCGCGGAGTATGCCGAGGCCGTCGTCGCCGGAAACGCCCCGCCGAACAAGTGTCCGGTGGGCGGGGCGGCCTGCGCGCAGCAGATCGCCGAGATCCTCGGCCTGGAGGTGGAAGAGAGCTTCCCCTACCGCCCGGCCGTGCACTGCGGCGCCCATTACGACGAGAGGCTCAAGCGGCACGAGTACCGCGAGGGCGAGCGGACCTGTGCGGCCGGGAACCTCGTCGGCGGCATTCAGGGCTGCACGTACGGCTGCCTGGGCTTCGGCGACTGCCAGGCGGCCTGCGACTACGACGCCATCCACGTGATCGACGGCCTGGCCACCGTGGACTACGAGAAGTGCGTCGGCTGCGGCGCGTGCGCGCGGGCGTGCCCGCGGAACGTCATCACCATGGTGCCCTTCAAGGCGGAGCAGGTGCTCATCGTCGCCTGCTCGAATCGCGACTTCGGCAAGGCCGTCCGGGCCGTCTGCAAGGTCGGCTGCCTCGCCTGCGGGGCCTGCCAGCGGCTCAGCGAGCTCTTCAAGGTCGAGGACAACATCTCCCGGATCGACTACGACGCGTACGACCCCGACCACCCCGAGCAGGTCGTCAAGGCCATCGAAAAGTGTCCCGCCAAGCGGCTGGTCTACGTCGGCAAGCCGTCACAAGAGGACCTCGCCGCCGTGGCCCACGAGGAGGCGCCCACCGTCGTCGAGGGCAAGCCCAGCACCACCGTGGACAAGACCAAGTGGCGGGGGTGACCTCGTTGACTCGTTGACCCGTTGATTCGTTAACTCGTGAGGAGGGATGGACGAATCAACGATTCAGAATTCCCATCCCTTTCGATACTCCCGGCGGATGTACTGGTCGGCCTCGGGGCAGCCCTTGGCCTTGAGGTTCTTCGCGTCCCACTCGATCTTCCCGCCGGTGCGTATGGCGAGGTTGCCCAGGAGGACGACCTCGGTGAGCGGGCCGCTGTAGTCGGTGAAGTTCGAGCTGGCGGGCTTTCCTCCGCGGATCGCGTCGATCCATTCCTTCCGGTGGCCCGGCGAGCGGGGGATGAACGGCTCGGGCTGCCGGTACGCCTTCATCTTCGCCTCGGGGATGATCCGCGCCCTGGGGGGATGGCTGGCGAGGATCTTGCCCGTCTCGCCGACGAACAGCAGGCCGCCTTTCGGCATCTTTCGGCCGGCTTCGAGCTCCTCCGGGCGGGGGGGCATTTTCCCGCCGTCCCACCATTTGAGCGTCACGGGCGGCAGCTCGCCGCGGGCGGGGAACTGGTACGTGATGACCGACCACTTCGGCCCGCTCTCGGCGGTGTTGCCTTCCTGCTCGGCCTCGACGGTCGTCGGGCTGGCGGGCTTGAGGGCCCAGAAGGCCGGGTCGAACTGGTGACAGCCCATGTCGCCCAGCGCGCCGGTGCCGAAGTCCCACCAGCCGCGCCAGGAGAAGCGGTGAAGGCCCTTGTGGTAGTCGCGGTAGGGCGCCGCGCCGATCCACAGGTCCCATTCCAGGTTCTTCGGCGGCGGCTCGGACGGCGGGCGCTTGCTCATGCCCTGCGGCCAGATCGGCCGGTTCGAGAAGATGTGCACCTCGCGGACCTTTCCGATCGCCCCGGCCTGGAGCCACTCGACCATCTGCCGCAGCCGCGGGCTGGCGTGATGCTCGTTGTCCATCTGCGTGGCGACCTTGTGCCTGGCCGCCGCGAGGGCCAGTTGGCGGGCCTCCCACACCGAGTGGGCCATGGGCTTCTCCGTGGAGACGTGCTTGCCGAGCTTGATCGCGAGCATCGAGGCGGGGTAATGCGTGTGGTCCGGCGTCGAGACCATGACGGCGTCGAGGCCCTTGTGCGCGGTGAGCATCTTGCGGAAGTCGACGTACGTCCTGGCGCCGCCGTGGTCCCCGGCCGCCGCCGCGAGGGTGTCGCGGTCGACGTCGCAAAGGGCGACGACGTTCACCTCGCGCGACATCTGCCTGAACCGCCCGCGGCTGCCCCGGGCCACGCCGCCCGTGCCGATGAAACCGAGGTCCACCTTGTTGTTGGCGGCGTACGTCTTCGCCAGGCCGCTCGGCAGCAGCGTAACCGTTGCGGCGGCACCGGCGCTCTTGAGAAACGTGCGGCGGGTCATACAGGCCATGGCTTCTCTCCTGACAGCTCGGCGGGCCCGATCGGTGTCTTGCGACCGGCGCAATCTTACCCCGCGCGCGCCGAAACGCAAGGGCGCATCCGCCAGCAGCACTGGCAAACGCAGGCCCCCCGCCGTATGATCCGCCGTCAGTCGGCTGCGGTTGAGCCCTCGGGCGCCGAACGAGAGACTTCACATGGGCATTTCGAAACGCGCACTCCTGCGAGCGGCCAGGGACATCGTCCTGATCGTCCTCGGCGTTTACGCGGTCCTGTGCGCCGTGCTGTACTTCATTCAGTCCAGCCTGGTGTACTTCCCGACCCGCGAGATCGACGCGACGCCCAAGCAGCTCCGCCTTCCGTTCGATGACCTGGTGCTGGCGGCTTCCGACGGCGTGAAGATCTCCGCGTGGTACGTCCCGGCCAGGGACGCACGAGGCACGGTGCTCTTCTGCCACGGCAACGGGGGCAACATATCGCACCGCCTGGACACGATCTGGACGCTGAACAGGCTGGGCATGAACGTGCTGATCTTCGACTACCGCGGCTACGGCAAGAGCGAGGGCAAGCCCACCGAGGAGGGCACCTACCTCGACGCCGAAGCGGCGTGGAAGCACCTCGTGGAGAAGCGCGGCGCCGCGGGCGAGCGGATCATCATCCACGGCCGCTCGCTGGGCGGGGCGGTGGCCGCCCGCCTGGCCCGCGACCACACCCCGGCCGGGCTGATCCTGGAATCGACCTTCTCCTCCGTGCCGGACATGGCGGCGAAGCTGTATCCGATGTTCCCCGTCAGGCTGCTGTCGAGGTTCGAGTACGGCACGGCCGAGTACGTCGCCGCCGTGAAATGCCCCGTGATGGTCATCCACTCCGCCGAAGACGACATCATCCCGTTCAAGCTGGGCAGGCGGGTGTTCGAGGCGGCGGGTGAGCCCAAGCGCTTCGTGCAGATCCACGGATCGCACAACAGCGGCTTCATGGAGTCCGACGGCGTCTACACGCCCGCCCTGCGGAAGTTCCTCTCCGAGCGCCTGGGAGACAAGTGAGCGGGGGCATTCGATTGCGGATTGCGGATTGCGGATTGCGAATTGCGAACTGCGGATTGGGGATTGCGGATTGGGGATTCACGAACGGACGCGAATACGTCATTCTCGCGCGCTTCTTGCCTGGGCGAAAGCCCGATGTTGAGTCCCGATGTACATCGGGACGAAACGTCGGGTAGCGACCGGCTCTCCCAAGAGCTGATCTACTCGTTCGGATCGCCAGGGCACACCCCTATCGGCCTCGCCAGCAGTTTCGCGAAGCCCGGCGTCTGGTGGACCGTGTAGTCCTCGGGGCCGCCGACGACGATCATTGCCTCGATGCCGCTGTCGGGGGCAAGGAGGTCGAGCCCTTTCGGCCCCAGGACGCTGAGGGCGGTGGCCCATCCGTCGGCGACGGCGGCGGTGGGCGCGACGACGGTCACGGACGGCGCGAGGTCCACCGGCCGGGCCGTCCGCGGGTCGATGATGTGGCTGTAACGCTTGCCGCCGATCTCGGTGTACCGCTCGTAGTTGCCGCTGGTGCACACGGCCAGGCCGGTCAGCTCCAGCGTGCCGAGGAATGCGTCGCTTCCGGTGCCGAACGGGTCTCGCACGGCGACGCGCCACAGGCCGCCGCGCGGCGAGAGGCCGAAGCAGCGAATGTCCCCGCCGACGTCCACCAGGCCGCCGGAACACGTCGCGGCCCGCATCGCCTCGATCGCCCGGTCGATCGCGTAGCCCTTCGCGATGCCCCCCAGCCCGATGCCGGCTGTGTCGATTGTCTTCCGGGCGGCGCCGTCGAGCAGCTCGATCTTGTCCCACCCGCCGGCGCTCCTCGCGGCGGCGACCTCGGCGTCGGTGGGCAGGCGGCGGACCTTGCCGGCCCGGGCCCACAGCTTGAAGACCGGCAGGCACGTCGCGTCGAACGCCCCGCCGGTCCGGCCGTGCAGCTCCTTCGCCAGGCGAAGCACCGCGAGCGTATCGGGCGAGAGCTTCACGGCCTCACCGGCCGGCGCGGCGTTGAGCCTCGACAGCTCCGAGAGCTCGATATACGTGCTCATCCGCGCCTCGATGGCGCGGAGGGCATCCTCGCCCGCTAGGAGCGAACCGCGTGCCGACACCGCAACACGGGAATCGACCACGACCGTCAGCATGCACTGCGTGCCCATGACGCCTATCGGCTGCGAGGCGTACGAGGCGTGTCGGGCACCGCCGGCAGGGTTGCGGATGATGTGGTAGGCGATGAGCCCGGCAATACAGACGCAGCCGAACACGACGCCGGCGATGCGTTTGCGGTCCATCATCTCTCGGAGCCGTCGTACTCGGCCGTGACGATCGAGTGCATGCCGCCGCGCGGGGTGAACCTGCCCGTGACGGTCATCCGCCGCGGCTTCAGCACGGCCAGAAGGTCGTCCAGGATGCGGTTGACCACGTCCTCGTAGAACACGCCGACGTCGCGATAGCCCTGGAGATAGAGCTTGAGGCTCTTGAGCTCGACGCAGAGCTTGTCGGCGACGTATTCGATCTCGATCGTCGCGAAGTCCGGCTGGCCCGTCCGCGGGCAGAGAGACGTGAACTCCGGCGCGACGTGCCGGATGACGTAATCGCGACGCGGGTGCGGGTTCTCAAATGTCTCCAGTTCGGCCACGCTCGCTTCTTCCTTTGCCTGATCGCCGGAAGCTGACAGCCGGCAGCCACTCTACACCGATTGCGCGGGCGGGTAAAGGCGTTGCCGCGTCGCCTACCTTGCACCTTGAAGGCCGCGGGGGGCGGCGTGTACGATGCCCGCGGTCACGAGACGAGCGAGGTCGCATGATGGCAAAGGTGGCGGTGATTGTCCCGGGGGCGGGGGCGGGCAAGCGGTTCGGGGGAAAGTCCGGCAAGATCCTCCAGCGGATCGGCGGCGGCCAGCCGGTGTTCATCCGCACGCTCGAGGCGTTCACGTCGCGAAACGACGTCTGCCAGGTGCAGCTCGTCGTCTCCGAGGCCGACAGGGACGAGATCAAACAGCGCTTCGGGAGCAACCTCGGTTTCATGGGCGTCAAGCTCGCGACCGGCGGGGCGACGCGGACGGAGTCGGTCCGGAACGCACTGGCGAGCGTCGCCGAGGAGGCGGAGCTCATCTGCGTCCACGACGCGGTCCGGCCGTGCATCGCCCAGCCCTGGATCGACAGCGTCTTCGCCGAGGCCGCCAAGACCGGTGCGGCCATCCTCGCCTGCCCCGTCCACGGGACGCTGAAGAAGGTCTCGGCCGGTAACGTCATCGAGGAGACGGTTTCCCGGTCGGACCTGTGGGTGGCCCAGACGCCGCAGGTGTTCGGCAGGGACGTCCTGCTGGCGGCGTACGAGTCGGACCGGTCGGCCACGGACGACGCGGCCATGGTCGAGGCGATCGGCCACGCCGTCAGCGTGGTCACGGGCGACCCGCGAAACGTCAAGATCACCACGCCGGGCGACCTGGCCTTCGCGGCCGCGGTCATCCGGACGCTGCCCAAGCCCAAGGAAGAACGCCGCCTGCATCCGTTCGAAGAGCCGCAGTGGTGAGGCCCGGCGAGGGAGCCGGGAGCAAGGCGGCCGCCGGGCACTTCATTTCTCGCCGGCGTGGTGTTACAGTGGTCCGGGCCGACAGCCGAATCCCACCTGCGTTGGACCTGTCATGCCGAAGCGGAACGTCATCTGGACAATCGCGATTGTCGCGGCCGGCGTGGCGACGGTGCTGCTGACGCGCACGCGTCCGCCCCCGGAGGGGCTGCCCGTTCCGCCCGTCGCCCGGGCCTATCAGAAGATCCGCGACCAGTGGTACTTCCCCCCGGACGACGCGGCGCTTCAACGAGAAGCCGTCCGGGGCATGGTCCGGCAGTTGGACGAGTTCTCCAGTTACGTCGCCCCCGAGCGGATCGCCCGTTTCAGCGCCCGATTGGACGGGTACGTCACGTGCGTGGGCCTGCTCGTCGAGCGGGTCGGTGACGTCGTCGAGATCATCGGGGCGCTGCCGGGCTCCCCCGCCCACCAGGCCGGCATCGGCCCCGGCGGCCGGCTCGTATCCGTCGATGACCGGGATGTCGCCGACCTGGCCGCTGAGGACATCCGAAAGCTCCTCGAAGGGCCCGGCCCCGGGAAGGTGAGCCTGGCGGTCGTTGACCGTGCCGGCCGGCCGCGAAGCTACCAGCTCGCCCGGAAGAAGTTCCGCATCGAGACCGTGACGGGCCTGCGGCGGGCGCCCGAAGGACAGTGGGAGTATCTCCTGGATCCCGTCAAGGGAATCGCCTACGTGCGGGTCAGGGAGTTTGTGCCCGCCACGGTCGAGCGTCTCCGGCAGGCCCTTCGGGAACTGGGCGGCCCGAACGGAATCGTGCTGGATCTCCGCGACAATCCCGGCGGGCGGATCGAGATCGGCTACGCCGTCGCCAACCTGTTTCTTCGAAAGGGCGTGATCTTCACGCGGATTGACCGGGCCGGCGCAAGGTGGGCGTTTCCCGCTCATTCCGCCGGCACGCAGCCGCCCGTGCCGATGGTGGTGCTGGTCAACGACCGGACGGCCTCGGCCGCCGAGATGGTCGCCGGGGCGCTGCGCCTGCACGACAGGGCCGTGCTCGTCGGCACGCGGACGTGCGGCAAGGCCCTCGTGCAGTCCATGATCCGGCTGCCGGACGGCCTCGGGCAGGTCAACCTGACCACGGCGGAGTTTCTGGTCGGCACCGACCGGCGGATCGCTCGAGCCCCCGGGCGCGAGTCCTGGGGCGTGGGGCCGCATCGGCAGGTGAAGCTCACGCCGCCCGAAGAGAAGGCCCGCCGCCGTCTCCGGGCGGAGATGGACGTCGTGCCGCCCGGAAAGCCCGCCGCCACGGCCGCGACCACGCTCCCGGAGACTGCACCGACAACCCGACCGACCGACCGAATCGTCCTGGCCGACCGGCAGCTTGCCGAGGCCGCCAGGCTGCTTGCCGCCGAGGGCGAGGTCCAGGCCATCCTCGATCGGGCACGCGCCGAGCGAATCCGGCGGGAGAAGGAGCAACGGCACAGGGCCGCCTCCCAGGCGGCCGGGGACGCCAACAGGGACGGCCCAAGCGACGATGAGTGAGCCCGCCGTCATCCTGGGAATCGAGTCCAGTTGCGACGAGACCTGCTGCGCGCTCGTCGCCGGCGGGCGAGAGGTCCTTTCCAACGTCGTGGCCGGGCAGATCGAGCTGCACGCCCGCTTCGGCGGGGTCGTGCCGGAGATCGCCTCGCGCGCGCACATCGAGGCGATCAACGCGGTGGTGAGCGAGGCGCTGGCGGTGGTCGGCCTTGGCGGGGCCGCGGTCGACGCCGTCGCCGTCACGAACGAGCCCGGCCTGATCGGCTCGCTGCTGGTGGGGCTGATGGCCGCCAAGACGCTCGCGTGGGTCTGGGACGTTCCCCTGATCGGCGTCAATCACGTCTACGCCCACGCGTACGCGGCGGCGCTGGACGCCGAGCCCATCGAGTACCCCGCCGCCGCGCTCGTCTGCTCGGGAGGGCACACCGCCCTGTACCGCTGCGAATCGCCGACCGGGCTGGAGCTTCTCGGCGGCACGATCGACGACGCCGCCGGAGAGGCGTTCGACAAGGTCGCCGGCATCCTCCGCCTGGGCTACCCCGGCGGGCCGGCCATCGACCGCGCCGCCGAAGACGGAGACCCCAAGACCCTTCACTTCCCACGCTCGCTGCTGGCGGGTGAGTCGCTGGACTTCTCCTTCAGCGGCATAAAGACGGCCGTGCTCTACCACGTCAACGGCGTGCCGGGGTCCCGGCCTTCGGCCAGGCGGGCGGGCGCCGGAAGGCGCCGCGGCCCGGCCGGCCGCCGCCACGAGGCACAGACGAACGCCGGCAAGGGCATCGAGAGCTTCACGAGCCAGGAGATCGCCGACGTGGCCGCCAGCTTCCAGGCCGCCGTCGTGGACGTGCTGCGGATCAAGCTGCGGCGCGCCGCAAGACGCGTCGGCGCCAGGACGCTCATCCTCGGCGGCGGCGTGGCCGCAAACTCCGCCCTCCGCGCGGCGGCGGCCAAGCTGGCAGAGAAGCTCCACTGCACGCTGCGCATGCCCGAGCCGCGGTTCTGCGTCGACAACGCCGCCATGACCGCCGGCCTGGCGTACCACTACCTCGAGGCCGGCCGGATCGACGACCTGTCCCTCGCCGCCCGCGCCACCGTCCGCAGGTAGCCGGCATCGGGCAAAGAAGGTGCCCACCCGGCCGGCGGACGGGTATAATGCCCGCATGAACGAAGAAGCAATCCGCCAACTGCTGGGGGCCGTCGCATCCGGCGAGATGGACGTCGACGAGGCCGTCTCCCGGCTCCGGCGCCTGCCGTTCGAGTCGATCGGCTTCGCCACGGTCGATCATCATCGGACGTTGCGATGCGGCTTTCCGGAGGTGATCTTCTGCCCGGGCAAGACGACGGCCCAGGTTCGGGAGATCTTCGCCCGGCTGGCCGCCGCGGGGCAGAACGTGCTCGCCACCCGCGCCGAACGCGAGGCCTACGAGGCCGTCGCCGCCGACCTGCCCGACGCCCAGTACCACGCCCTCGCCCGGGCGATAACGCTGCGGCAGGGCGCCCTGCCCGAGCCGGTCGGCCACGTCGCCGTCATCTCGGCGGGCACCAGCGACCTGCCCGTTGCCGAGGAGGCCCGTGTGACCGCCGAGATCATGGACCAGCGCGTCACCTGCCACTACGACGTCGGCGTCGCCGGCATTCACCGCCTGCTGGCCCACGGCGAGGAGCTTCAGTCGGCCAACGCGCTGGTGGTGGTGGCCGGCATGGAGGGCGCCCTCGCGAGCGTCGTCGGCGGGCTGGTGGGCGCGCCGGTCATCGCCGTGCCGACCTCGGTCGGTTACGGCGCGAGCTTCGGCGGGCTGGCGGCCCTGCTGGCCATGCTCAATAGCTGCGCGTCCAACGTCAGCGTCGTGAACATCGACAACGGCTTCGCCGGCGGATACATCGCCTCGATGATCAACCGCCGTGCCGCCGGGCAGGAGCCCGGCGGACCGGGCGAAGCGAAGGACCCCTGAGCCCGCGCCATGAGCCAAGAGCCCGAGCACATCCAGGCGCTTCCGCCGCTGCCCCCGCGGCAGCGAGACGGCCACAAGGGCGACTATGGGCGCGTGCTCATCGTCGGCGGCTCCCGCGGCATGGTCGGCGCGGTGGCCCTGGCCGCCAACGCCTCGCTCCGCGGCGGGGCGGGACTCGCCACCTTCGCCGCCCCCGAGACGGTCCAGCTTGCGGCCGCCACGCTGTGCCCCTGCGCGACGTCCGTTCCGCTGGCCTGCGACGCCGACGGGCGGCTGGCGGCCGAGGCGATCCGCCAGTTCCGTCAGGCCGCCAAGGCCGCCGACGTGCTCGCCGTCGGCCCGGGAATGGCCACGGGCGCAAGACAGCAGGACCTCGTCCGCGCCGCAATCGAGCAGGAAAAGCCCCTCGTCCTCGACGCCGACGGGCTGAACAACCTCGCCCGCCTGGACGGCTGGGCGGCCCTTCGCCGCTGCGGGCTTGTCCTCACGCCGCATCCGGGCGAGTTCGCAAGACTCTCCGGCCGGTCCGTCCGCGACATCCAGTCCGACCGCCTCGCCGCCGCCGTCGCCGCCGCGGGCGAGTGGCTCGACGCGGCACGGGCCGACAGCTCCCGCGATGTTCCGCCGCTCGTCCTGCTGCTCAAGGGTGCCGGCACGGTCGTCACCGACGGCCGCCGCGTGCGCATCAACGAGACCGGCAACCCGGGCATGGCCACCGGCGGCAGCGGCGACGTCCTCACCGGCCTGCTCGCCGCACTCCTCGCCCAGGGCCTGGCGCCCTTCGAGGCCGCCGCGCTCGCCGCCCACCTTCACGGCCGCGCCGGCGACCTCGCCGCCGAGCAGCTCTCCCAGGCCGCCCTCATCGCCACCGACCTGCTGGACTTCCTCCCCGCGGCAATGAAGGAAGCGTGCTCCTGATGCCGGCCGCCGTGACATTCAGGCGAATCTTGAGCCACGGATCGCTGGCGGCAGTGCTCCTCATCGGCGCCTGGCTCCTCTGGCCGGACCGGCAGGAAGCCGACAGCGCGCCGGTCAAGGCTCATCCGCAGGGGACCGTGGGAAGTCCCCAAGATCGTTCTCTCGGCTCTCGTTGCTGCGCTCTTCCTGAAGCTCGCAGGGCTGGTCCAGCGAGAACTCACCCATCGCCAAGTGAGCACCATCGTTTCCGAAACATCTCCGGGGCCATTGCGAGCACCTTTCCGTTCTCTGGCGGCACCACGACGATGGGAATCAAGTGGCCGGCCCTGCCGACGTGAACCGCCGTGAACCCCGGCTTGCGCGCCCGCGCGTCCCCCCTATCACCGCCAACCCGCCCAAGGCCAGCAGCGCGAGCGTGGCGGGTTCAGGGACGAGTAGAAAGGAATGCTCCTTCCCTTCCGGATTCACCCCGTATCCTATGATCCAACCACTCTCATTGATGTTTGTGGCGAACGTATCCGTCCAGCCGTCGGGCGAGATGTCAATCATCCGGTCCGTCTCCGTCCAGAGAAAAGCGTGATAGAGTCCGTATCTGGCCCCCGGGCCCACGAAGCTGCCTCCGAACGATGGCGAGGCCTTCATTGCGAAGCTAGAGCAGGGACAGGCCGAGAACGACGCAGACTTCATCGACCTGAACATGCCGGAGCTGGAACGGTTGATCGGCAGGTTGCAAGAGCGCGCCCACGAGATCGCCCAGATGCAGTACCGCCCCCGGGTGATTCGGGACCGGCACGAGCCGCCGGGAGTGAAACGGCCATAAACACAGCAGGAATGTGATACGATGGACCCCGAGAAAACCCATGAGAATTCTTCAGAAACCTCGGATCGTGTACGGCATAATGCCGTATAATAGTAATGGGCACGAATCCCAAAAGAAACCAACAAGACCGCTATCGAACTACGAACCGACCTGAACTGACAGGAATTCGACCAATGGAAAGCGCACGGCTAGAGTTGCGTGTGCCGGCCGCCCTCAAGGGGCTCGCCGAACGAGCCGCCAACTACCAGGGGCAGACGGTCACCGCGTTTGTTTCGCAGGCCGTGGCAGAGCGAGCCCGCGAAGTCGTGGACCATCACACGACCCTTCGGCTGAGCAATCGAGACCGCAAGGCATTCCTTGCTGCGCTGGAGTCGCCCCCCGAACCCAGTGACCGCCTGAAGCAGGCCTTTGCGAGACACAAAAAAACCGGTAGAAAATGACCTCCGAGTGGAGGATAGAACGGCTCACCAAACAGCATGACCGCCAATCTTTTGACTGTGGCCAACCCGCTCTGAATGACTACCTGAAGCGCTTCGCAAGGCAGAATGACCAGCTCGATATGGGCCGGACGTACGTTGCCGTCGAGCCCGGAAGCGCCACCATTCTCGGCTTTTACACTCTCTCAAGCGGCCAGGTGCCCGTCGATGCACTGCCCCTCTCCGAGAGCAAAGGGTTGCCCCGCCATCCCATCCCTGTGGTCTTGCTTGCGCGTCTGGCCGTGGACCGTCGCCACCAGAAACAGGGGATCGGCGAGTTCCTTCTCGTAGATGCCCTGCGTGGAGCTGCCCAGACGTCAGAGACGGTCGCAGTCCGCGCGATTGCCGTCGATGCAAAGGACGAGTCTGCGCGCGCGTTCTACCAGCACTTCGGTTTCTTAGCGTTCAAAGACGATCCGCTGCACCTCTTCCTGCCGATGGAAACCATACGGAAGGTCTGCGAGAACCGTTAGACAGTGTGCAGCACCCGGACCCAAAGCAATGCCCGCGCTTTTTCCCGGTGGGCCAAACATCCACCCCGTTTTTCTCCCGCCGGCCCTGCTGGCCGCCTGAGATGCCCAGCCCGGCAACCCCGGAATCCGTTGCGCATACGTTGCGCGAAACCGAATCACGGTGCACTGCCCTACCCGACGCGCGAAAGATAAGCCCTGCTTTTAACAGGGCTTTGGAACTGGGCAGGGGCGGAATCGAACCGCCGACACCGACTGGCCGATGAGCACCCGCCTACCACGCAACGACGGCGAGCCCTTCCTGGCCAAGCTGGAACAGGTCATCGAGGAAGGCGACGCGGACCTGTTTCTTGGCAAGCCAGGCCTGCCACCATGCGCAGGCCGCGCCAACTACCGCCGCAGCCGCCGCGATCCAAGCGGGCGATGAGCTTCCGGGTTCGGACATACTATCAACTCCCCGTGCGAAGGTGCTTTGTCCTGTAGGGCGTGGGGCGATTGTACCGTCACCAGTCGGGAAGGGCAAGTCGGCGGAGGAGCCACCCGCAGGAAGCGCAGGCGGCGCGACCGCGGAGCCCGGCGCAAGAGTCCATGAAGCGTTGCCCATCCCTTGGGGCCGCGGTATCATTCTGCCTATGACTCGCCGCACGGCGAAACTTGTAATGTCTGCCCTGTTCGCCCTGTCCGGGCCTGCATGCCAGCCATCTGCAACGCAGGTCCACGAATGTCGGGAGATCACGGCCAGAACGTTCCAGCTTGAGCGGATCGTTGACGGGGATACCTTCGTCATCATCTACGACGGGGAGCCGACGTACGTGCGGGTGTTCCGGACCAACGGCCCCGAGAAGCGCGACGGGTACAAGGGCGACTACGGGCGCGTGAAGGAAGCGTGCTCCTGATGCCGACCGCCGCGACATCCAGGCGAATCCTGCGACACGCATCGCTGGCGGTTATGCTCCTCCTCGGCGCCCGGCTGCTCTGGCCGGGGCGGGAGGAGGCGGACAGCGCGCCGGTCAGGGAATCGCCGGCGAAGGCGGGAGCCCGCAAGTACGTTATCAAGTTCTCGCCCGGGCGGGCGTACTTCCCGGACAGCCATCCGTTCGGCCTCGGCAAGCCGCTCCAGGGGCTCAAGAAGGTCATCCGGGCCTACGAGGCGCGGTTCCGCGACACGCGGGTCGAGGTGATCAGCACCCCCGGCGTGCGGGAGTACCTGGTCACCCAACTGGCCGGCGGGCAGGCGCCCGACATCATCAACGTGAACGTCGAGGATGTGTGGACCGACGTGCACAAGGGCTGGTACGTGCCGCTGGACAGCTTCCTGGAGGCGCCCAACCCGTTCGTCGCCGAGAAAGGCGACGCGAACCTGCCCGGCTCGAAGCAGTGGTGGGACATGTTCCGCTACCAGGCCATCAGCCGCGGAAAGGCCGCGCCGGACGGCAAGAACTACTGCATCACGTTCGACATGGTCGAGACCGGCATCTACTACAACAAAGACATCTTCGCCGAGCTTTCCCTCGGCGTGCCCGAGACGTGGGAGGAACTGCTCGACACATTGAGGAAGATCAAGGCCGGCGGCCGGACCCCCCTGGTCATGCACATGGGGGCCTACCACGACTGGCTCATGGATCTTATGTTCGACCAGCTCTACTACGACCTTCTGGGGGGCATCGACCTCCTGAAGGACCCCGTCCGCGAGCCCTACCTGCAAGGCTACCTGGACTGGGACGAGCTGGCGTTCCTGCACGCCAAGGGCTTCTTCAACCGCGAGGACCGGCGCTACGTCCAGATCTGGCGGCTCATGCGTCAGCTCAGGGAGTACACCAACCAGGACCTCGTATCGACCGACACGATACGCGAGTTCGTCATGCAAAGGGCGGCGATGATCTGGTACGCCTCGCATCTCAGCTACCGCCTCAGCGGAGACAAGGACCTGGGCTTCAACTGGGGCGTGTTCTACCTGCCGCGGTTCACGAAGAAGACCTCCCCATTCGCCTCAGGTCAGGAGATGTGCGTGATCGGCGGGGCCGCAACACAGCTCGAGGTCACCAACCGCGCCGTCAGCGACACCGACCCGTCGCTGCCGATGGCCGAGCGGATCCGGCGGTCCGAGCGGCTCAAGCGCGTCATCGCGCTGCTTCAGTTCTTGTGCCTGCCCGAACAGAACGCCAGGATCGTCAACGAGTACCCCGCCTACGTGCCGAACATCGTCGGCGTGAAGGTGCTGCCGATCCTCCAGCCGTTCGAGAAGATCCTCGACCGCCGCTACACCACCACGAAGTGGGTCTTCACCTTCGACTTGCGCTTCAGCGAGATCCAGCAGCGTATGCTGATGCTGTACCTGACCGACGGCATCGACCTGGCCGGCTTCCTCGACTGGCAGGAGAGGAACCTCTCCGCCGCTTGCGCGAACCTTCGTCGGCGCAAGCCGCTGGACACGGACCGGTTGGAGCGTGCCTGGCGGGCGAAGGCGCCCAAGCGGGCGGCCATGGATGCCCTCCCGCCGCGCGTCAGGCAGGAGTCCGCCCAGTGAACCTGCGAGGCCGCTCCGCCCTGACCTGCTACGGCGTCATCCTGCCCACCATGGTGATGCTGCTGACCTTCGTCTACCTGCCCGTCGTGTGGGCGTTCTCGAAGTCGTTCTACGCGTTCGAGGTCGGAGGGGCGTCGCGCTTCGTGGCCCTGGACAACTACGCCGAGTTCCTCACCGAGGACCCCACGTTCGGCCCCTCGGTGGTGAATATGCTGCTGCTGACCCTGTTCGCGGTCGTGGTTCGGCTGACGTTTCCGCTGATCGTCGCCAAGCTCATCCACTCGCTGCCCCGTGAGCGGTGGCGGCGCATGTACCGGCTGGTGTTCCTCGTGCCGATCGTCGTGCCGGGCGTGGCCACGCAGCTCATCTGGAGGGGACTGATATACTCGGACTCGGGCCTGGTGAACGAGTTCCTCCGGTGGCTGGGCTCGGGGCACCTTACACGCGGTTGGCTGTCGGACCCGGGCACGGCGCTGATCTGCGTGGCCATGGTGGGTTTCCCGTTCGTCGGGGCGTTCCAGGTGCTTATCTACTACGCCGGGCTTTCGGCGATTCCCCAAAGCGTTCATGAAGCCGCGGCCATCGAGGGCGCCACCGGCGTGCGGAAGTTCTTCCTGATCGACATCCCGCTGGTCCTCAGCCAACTCAAGCTGATAACCATCCTGACCATCATCGGCAGCGTGCAGGGCTTCCAGAGCCTGATCATCCTGACGCGGGGCGGCCCCGGCTTCAAGACGACCGTGCCGGGACTGTGGATGTACTACAACGCCTTCAGCTTCCAGCGCATGGGCTACGCGTGCTCGATCGGCGTGCTGCTGTTCCTGCTGATCCTGACCCTGACCATCCTGAACCTGAAGTACTTCAAGTCCTCCGAAAGCGTGCAGGGCATTCGATGAAGATGCACCCCGGCAAGCTGTGGTCGATTCACCTGACGCTGCTGACGTTCGCCGCGCTGACGCTCCTGCCGTTCTTCTTCCTGGTCAACAACATCTTCCGCACCAACGCCGAGTTCTACCACGCGTTCTTCAGCTTCCCGAGGGCCTTCAAGGAGGCGCTGCGCCTGGCCGGTCAGGCCGCCGCGGGGGATGAGCGGCCCGTGGAGGTCGAGGACGCCGACGGCGCCATCCGCCGGGTGAGCAAGGGCGACGGCATCCGCCACCACCTCGCCCAGGCCGCCCGCGGCCCGCGAATGGCCTGGCGGATCGTCCGCCCCTACATGATCAACAGCCTGGTCGTCTCCACGCTGACGGCGCTCGGCGTGATCGCCCTGGGGTCCACGACGGCATACATCCTCTCGCGCTATCGATTCCTCGGACACCGGGCGATCTTCGTGCTGATCCTCAGCACCATGATGTTCCCGGGCGTGCTCACGCTCGTGCCGAGCTTCATGCTCGTCTCGAAGATGAAGCTCCTGAACACATACTGGGTCATGGTGCTGCCCTACGTCGCCGGCGGGCAGGTGTTCGCCATCTTCGTGTTCAAGAGCTTCTTCGACGGCCTGCCCGAGGAGCTGTTCGAATGCGCCCGGATCGACGGGGCCGGGCACCTGCATCTCTACTGGAGCATCGTCCTGCCGCTGTCCAGGCCGGTGATCGCCGTCGTGCTCGTGATGAACGTCCTGGGCACGTGGAACGGCTGGCTCTGGCCGTTCATCACCAACCCGGAGGGCACGCACCACGTGATCGCCTCCGGGCTGTACGTGATGGCCACGACGTCCCACGCGTCGAACTTCAGCACGATGTTCGCCGCCTACGCCATCGCCAGCATCCCCCTGCTGATCCTGTTCATCTACGCCACCAAGCCCTTCATCCGCGGCATGACCTCGGGCGCGCTGAAGGCGTGACCATCCGGACATGTTGGCCGACACTTCCCTACAACGGCAGCGTCAGCCTGCCGGCGGCGAGGACGTCCAGCAGGTCTACGTCCAGGCTTGGCACGCCGGACGCGGCATCGATATCTTGCGCTTCGGCCTCCGGCGGGGCGGCCAACGCGTCCACCGGCGCCGGGGAGGCCGAGACGACC
>CAYRVX010000137.1:0-18004 GCA_964427875.1 uncultured Planctomycetaceae bacterium | reverse complement strand
ACGAGGCCGGTGGGGGCGGGAGGGTAGAGTACGCCAATCATCGCTCCACCGGCACGAGGCCGGTGGGGGCGGGAGGGTAGAGTACGTCAATCATCGCCCCACCGGCACGAGGCCGGTGGGGGCGGGAGCCGTCGAGGAAATGTGGGCAAGGACAAGGGCTGGCGCCTCCGGCCAACCTCGGCGCAGCGCTTGCTACTCTGCGAAGCAGTACTTCGCTGCGAAGCACGAGTCGGGCTTCAAGCAAGCGCGCCGACGTGCCTGTGGCACGCCCCACGACGAGCATTCCGAGCCGGGCAAAAACGCAAACCGCCGGGGCGAGGAAGAAACCACCCATGGACGTGACGCGCACCTGATTACCCCTGCAGCCCCCACCGCGTACTGGCGTGGCTTGCGCGCGGGCACTACACTGCCGGCCGAAGCGCTGCGAAGTTTGAGGAGCCCGGCGAGCCCATGGCCGAGAGAGTTTCCATTCCGAGCGAGGTCTTCAAGTTCCTCCTGGCGGCGGTCTACGCCGTGCTGCTCATCCTGATCGGGCCCGTCTCCGTCTGGCTGGTCTTCGGCGCGGAGACGGCCGTGGGCAAGGGGCTGGCCGTGATGGGCCTGCTGACGCTTGCCATCGCGGCCGACCTGTTCGTCTGGTTCCGCAGGACGGCCCATCCGCGGCTGTGGGGCTGGAGCACCGTAGCGCTCGTGCTGGCGTGGATCGGCCTGGGGTACTTCATCCTCCAGGCCGCCCCCAGCGGCGAGGCGCCCGAGGGCTCGCCGGTCAGCCATCGGTTCACCTCGAAGGCCGCGTTTCGGCGGTATGCCCTGGCCAACGTCGTTCCGGAAGTGGAGCAGGTGAATCTCGGCCTGCTGGCCGCGCCGGTCCTCGATCCGATCCTCACCCGCGGCCAGGCCCGGCGGGTCTCGCGGCTGGCGGTCGGCGTCTACGAGGAGATGGAGCGCGACGCGAACTTCCACGCGCTGGGCTCGGTGATGTGCTGGGCGTATGCCGACAGGCTGCACCTGCCTTTCGACGCCGGCCACTACTACCTCTACGTTCCCCGCAAGCCCGCCGCCGGGCCGCGACCAGCCATCGTGTTCCTCCACGGCAGCGCGGGGAACTTCAAGGCATACACGTGGGCCTGGTCGCGACTCGCCGAGCAGCTCGGATACGTCGTGATCGCACCGAGCTACGGCATGGGCGACTGGCGGAGGCCCGGCGCGGCGCCGGCGGCGTTGAGGGCGCTGGAGCACGCCTCGCAGGTCACGGAGATTGACGAGCGGCGCGTGTTCCTGGTGGGCCTCTCCAACGGCGCACTTGGCGTCTGCCGCCTGGCAAGCCATCATCCGGGCCGCTTTCGCGGCCTGGTGCTGATCTCGCCGGTGATGAGCGGGAGAATCGTCGGCGACAAGGCATTTCACGAGCGCTGGCGCGGCCGGGGCGTCCTGGTCCTGACCGGCCAGGCGGACCGGCGGGTCCCGGTCAGCTACGTTCGCCGGCACGCCGAGGCGATGAAGTCCGGCGGCGTGAACGTCAGCCAGATCGTGTATCCCGGCGAGGACCACTTCCTGCTGTTCTCGAAGCGTCGGAAGGTCCTGGAAGACGTCGGCGCCTGGCTGGCCGAAGCGGAGTGAAGCGCGTTGAGGCGAAGGATGAACTCGAAGCAGCGAGTGTTGACGGCCTTTGCGCGGGCCCAGCCCGACCGCGTGCCGATCGACTACGCCGCCAACGCGGGGATCGACGGGCGGCTGAAACGCCATTTCGGCCTGGCCGACAAGGACGCCGAAGGCCTCCGGGAGGCGCTGGGCGTGGACTTCCGCGCGGTGGGCCCGCCGTACGTCGGGGGCAAGCTCCACGCCGAGATGCCCGGGCGGATGGTGGACGACTGGGGCATCCGCCGCCGCTGGATCGAGCACGACACGGGCGGCTACTGGGACTACTGCGACTTCCCGCTGAAGGACGCCGCGCTGGAGGCGATCCGCGCCTGGCCGGTGCCCTCGCCCGACGATTACGACTACTCCGCGATCGCCGAGCAGTGCCGCCGATACGGCGAGTACTGCGTCGTCGCCGGCGGCGCGGGGACCGGCGACATCATCAACTCCACCGGCATGATCCGCACCATGGAGCAGGTGCTCATCGACCTGGCCACCGACGAGGAGGCCTGCCTGGTCTGGATCGACCGGAAGATCGGCATCCAGCTCGAGATCCTCGAGCGCACGCTCGCGGCCGCACAGGGCGGGATCGACCTGCTCTGGATCGGCGAGGACCTCGGCATGCAGACGGGTGCGCTGATCAGCCTGGAGCTGTTCCGCAGGCACATCCGCCCGCGGCACCAGAGGTTCGTGGACCTCGCGAAGGCCTACGACCTCCCGGTGGCGATCCACTCGTGCGGATCGAGCAGTTGGGCCTACGAGGACTTCATCGAGATGGGCATCGGCGTGGTGGACACGCTCCAGCCGGAGGCGAAGGACATGGCCCCGGCGTATCTGAAGGAGCGTTTCGGCGGCCGGCTGGCGTTTCACGGGTGCATCTCGACGGCCGGGCCCGTCGCCCACGGCAGCGTGGCCGAGACCGTCGCCGTCTGCCGCGAGACGCTGGAGATCATGATGCCCGGCGGGGGATACGCCTTCGCCCCGACCCACCAGCTCCAGGACAACTCGCCGACGGAGAACGTCGTGGCGATGTACGAGACCGCGCGGGAATACGGAAGGTACTGAGATGATGAGACGAGCGATCGCGGCCATTCCTTTCCTGGTCCTTCTGGCGGCGGCGCGGGGTGAGATCGCGCCGTCGCCCTGGCCGGACCCCGCCGCCAACGACGTGGTGCCCTATCGCTTCGGCGGCCTGACGCACGGCCCGATGCTGGGCAGGCCGACGGCCACGAGCATGCGCGTCTGGGTCCGGACCGTGCAGCCCATGAAGTTCACCGTGGTGTACGACACGGAGCTTCCGCTGACGGCCAAGACCGCTGGCGTCGCGGGCAAAACGACGGCCGAGGCCGACAACACGGGCTTCGTGGACATCACGCGCCTGCGGCCGGACACGCGGTACTTCTACGGCGTCGTGACGCGGGCCGGCCTGGTCGATACGCGGATGCATCATCGGCCGGGCTTTCCCTCCTTCCGAACCCTGCCGGACGAGAGAAGCTTCCGCGACGGGAGGTACAACCCGAAGGGCCGGTTCAACTTCAGTTTCGGCGTGGGGTTCGGCAACCGCCAGGGCCGCGAGCGTTACGACAACGCGCCGACGTATTCCACGCTCTTCGAGCGGCACGCCGGGGCGCTGCGCTTCTTCCTGATGAACGGGGATTACATCTACGAGGCGCAGCGGACGCCGCAGAACCGCCCGCACGGGGTCGAGCTCTTCCGCGCCGACTACAAGACCTACCTCGAGCGCGGCAGGGACATGGCGAGGTTCCTTCGGTACGTCCCGATGCTCTTCACCTACGACGACCACGAGACGTTCAGCGACCTGGAGGGCACGGGGGAGATCGGCCTGAGGGAGGGCAAGTGGCTCTATCGTGACCTGGCCCTGGGGCCGTGGCAGGAGTACGCCGGCTGGGCGAACTTCCGCGGTCCCCGGTACCAGCCGATCCGGCGCGGCACGGCCGCGGTCGAGAAGGGCGGCGACGTGCTGCACGACCCGGCGGCGGACTTCTCCACGCTGCGCCCGGGGGCGATCAGCACCATCCACGTGCAGATGGGCAGCAGGAACGCGGGGGTGTACGGATTCGTGGGGGTCCTCGACAGGCACCGGCTGCGAGTCAGGCCGGCCTTCGCACACCAGGAGAAGTGCGCCTACAGCGTCGGCACGCATCACTGGTTCGACTTCAAGGTCGGCAACTGCCATTTCTTCGTGCTGGACACGCGCGGAGAGCGGACTCGCTACCTGCCCGCCAAGGCGCACGACCCGGACCGCTTCATGCTGGGCGAGGCCCAGGCGAAGTGGCTGATGGACGGGGCGGCCGGAACCGATGCTGATTTCATCTTCGTCGTCTCCAGCGTCTCCTGGGTGATCTACCACACCAACTTCCACGTCGTCAAAAGGCCGCCCAAGGGGCGGTCGGCCAAGGAGGACGGCTTCTGCGGCTTCGTGGCCGAGCGAGAGAGGCTGCTGAAGGCCCTCGACGCGCTGGAAAAGCCCGTGATTGTCCTGACCGGCGACCTGCACAACGCCTTCGCGATCCAGATCACCGACAACGTCTGGGAGTTCATGACCGGGCCGCTCAGCTCCGCCAACCATCCCATCGCCACGGCCGGCGACCCACCCTACGGCGGATGGTTCAACTCCGAGGGCCGGAGGGTCAAGATCAAGTGGGTCTCCGGCTTCCCGAACGAGGTGAGCTACCGGCGCCTGCGGAACGTCTACTACGGCGTGGTGCAGGTGAACAACGTGCTGAAATCCGGCCGACAGGCCTCTCCCGGCCTGCACTGGGTGGCGTACGACGAGCCGCAAGTGGTCGTGCGAATCCACGACGGCTACACCGGGCAGCTCGTCTACGCCGAGGGCATCTCGACGGCGGATGCGAGGAGACCCCCGCCCGCCCCCGCCGAACCAGAGCGGCGCAGGAGCAACGGCCGATGAACACCCCCCGCCGCGACAGCCCCAGGAGCCCGATCCGCGCTCCTCTGCGTTTCCGGCTGCGGACAATCTGCATTCTCCTGCCGGTCCTGCCGGCCGCGGCGAAGGACAAGCTGATGAGCGACTCGCGAGACATCCGCACGGGGCTGGAGATCCCCAGCGAGAACTACGCCGACCAGCCGTACGTCGTCGTCACGAAGGACGGCCGCTGGCTGTGCACGCTGACGACCGGCAGGGGCACCGAGGGCCGGCGGGGCCAGCACATCGTCGCCACGACCTCGGGCGACAAGGGCAAGACGTGGTCGAGGCCGGTCGACATCGAGCCGGCCGACGGGCCGGAGGCGTCGTGGGCCATGCCGCTGGTCGTGCCCTCCGGCCGCGTGTACGTGTTCTACAACTACAACGGCGTCAACATCACCGGCCGGCGGGCCGATACGCTCGGGTGGTACTGCTTCCGGTACTCCGACGACGGCGGGCGGACGTGGTCGCCGAAGCGCTATCGCCTGCCCGTGCGGACGACCGACGTGGACCGCGGCAACACGTTCGGCGGAAGGACCCAGATGTTCTGGGGCATCGGCAAGCCGATCGTCGCGGGCAAATCGGTGATCCTCGCCTTCACGAAGATCGGCAAGTACATGCTGGACGAGTCGGAGGGCTGGTTCTTCCGCTCGGACAACCTCCTCACGCAGCGCGACCCGGAGCGGATCGAATGGCGGATGGTCCCGCGCGGCGAGAAGGGCCTGCGGAGCCCGGCCGCCGGAAGCATCCAGTCGGAGCAGAACCTCGTGGCCCTGGCCGGCGGCGGCCTGTTCTGCATGTACCGCACGACGACGGGGCATCCGTTCTGCGCCTACAGCCGCGACGGCGGGGCCACCTGGACGACGCCCCAGGCCGCCACGTACGCGCCCGGCGGGCGCAGGTTCCGCCATCCCCGCGCGTGCCCCCGCGTCTGGCGAACGAGCAATGGGAAGTTCCTCTTCTGGTTCCACAACCACGGCGGGAAGGACTTCCGCGGGCGCAACCCCGCGTGGGTCTCCGGCGGTGTCGAGATCGACGGCAGGATCCACTGGTCGCAGCCGGAGATCCTGCTCTACGACCCCGATCCGAAGTGCCGGATGAGCTACCCCGACCTGATCGAGCAGGATGGGCGGTACTGGGTCACGGAGACGCAGAAGACCGTCGCGCGCGTCCACGAGATCGACCCGACGCTGCTGGAAGGCCTGTGGCGGCAGCGCGACGGCAAGGCCGTGGCGAAGAAGGGCCTCGTGCTGGCCCTGCACGGCGCGAAGCTCAACGCCGACGAGGCCGAGATGCCGGTTCCGGGCGACCTGGCATCCGGCGGCGGGTTCAGCATCGGCCTGTGGCTTACGCTCGATGAGCTGACGCCCGGCCAGGTCCTGCTGGACTCGCGCGACGCGGCCGGGCGGGGGCTCGCCGTCAGAACCACCGACAGCGGCACGTTGGAGCTGGCGATGAGTGACGGCGAGCGCAAGGCGGCGTGGGACTCTGACCCCGGCCTGCTGAAGGCCGGCCGGCGCCATCACGTCGTCTTCATCGTCGACGGCGGGCCGAAGATCATCTCCGTGGTCGTGGACGGGCGGGTCTGCGACGGCGGGGGGCGCCGCCAGTCCGGCTGGTGCCGGTTCCCCAGGGGCCTCGGCCGCGTGAGGGGCGCGACGAAGCTGCGCCTCGCGCCGTCGCTGAAAGGCAGGCTGCTGTCCCTGCGGATCTACAACCGATATCTGCGCACGAGCGAGGCCGTGGGCAACTTTCACGCCGCCGCGCGGTAGAATGAGGCGGCCGCGGCATGTCGCCGTTGAGGAGAGACGCCATGAAGATGAGACGACGAGAGTTTCTGGAGAAGGCGGCCATCGGGGCCGGAGGGCTGATCCTGGGCTGCCAGGCGGATGGGCGCCTCGGGGCCGGTAAGGACTCACCCGCCTCTCCAAACTTCGATCCCTGCGACACGGTCGCGCTGGGCAAGACGAAGATCCGGATGTCCCGCGTGGGGCTGGGCACCGGCATGCGCGGCGGGCGGCGCAGCAGCAACCAGGTCCGCCTGGGCGCCGAGAAGTTCGGCGCCCTCATCCGCGGGGCGTACGACCGCGGCGTCCGGTGGTTCGACCTGGCCGACAGCTACGGCTCGCATCCGTACTTCTCCACGGCGATGAAGGGCGTCCCCCGCGAGAAGTACGTGATCGTCTCGAAGATGTGGGTCCACCGCCGCGGCGGCCTGCCGGAGCGACAGCGCCCCGACGCCGACGTCGTGATCGAACGATTCCTGAAGGAGCTCAAGACCGATTACATCGACCTTCTCCTCCTGCACTGCATGTGGTCGCCCGACTGGCCGAGGCAGTTCGCAAAGCAGATGGACCTGCTGGCGGGGCTCAAGAAGAAAGGCGCCATCCGGGCCCACGGCGTCTCGTGCCATTCGCTGGGCGCCCTGACGACCGCCGCCAAGGAGCCGTGGGTGGACTCCATCCACGCCCGGATCAACCCGTACGGTGCCGTGATGGACGGCCCGGCCGAGGAGGTCGCCCCAATCCTGAAGGCGGCCTGCGCCAACGGCAAGGGCGTCGTCGGCATGAAGCTGATCGGCGAGGGCCGCTTCCGCGACAGCGACGAGATGCGCGACAATGCCGTGCGGTACGTGCTCTCCCTGGGCTGCGTGGACACGATGGTCGTCGGCTTCGAGAGCCTCACCGAGGTCGACGACTTCGCGGCTCGCGTCCGGAAGGTGCCCAGAGAGGCAGTGTCCTGAACCGCATTCGCGAGCCGGCCACTGAAGTGGCCAGCCCTTGTGCTGAGTGTCCATCAGGTGCTGCGCTGCAAACGCGGGCCGGCCACTTCAGTGGCCGGTCTTTTCGGCGGCGACGAGCGTCGGATCGTCTCGAGACTGGGCGGTCGAGGTCAGAACAACGCCATCGCCAGCAGCGAGAGCATGATCGCGACGGTGACGGCCGCCAGGACGATCAGGCCGAAGGCGCCGATGAAGCCCATCCGGGCGATGGGCGCGGGCAGTGCCGCGACGTACCGCCATGTCCGGCGAAGGAAGAAGATCGCGTAGATGCCGGTGCCGGCCGCGACCAGCCACAGGACGCAACTGAAACAGAAGATGGGGAACCGGCCGACGGGGTCGCCTGCGAGCATCGCCGCCGTGGCGTGCGCGGCGAGCATCATCACCACCGCCAGGAGCAGGCCGAACATCGCCAGGCAGTCACTGCGCAGGCGGCGGAGGTGGAACTCCGGCACGACGTCGTGCGGCGGACGGGCGGAGCGGGCCAGGTCCGCAACGACGGCCTCGAACTCCGGCCAGTACTCGGGCGGCCTCCAGCTCGCCCGGTCTGCCCGAGTGACCAGCGTCGAGCGGCCGATCCGCCTGTCGAGCAGCAGCCCGATCAGCTCGGAGGTCGTCACCGGCCCGGCCCGGCCGAGGCCCTTGCGGTAATACCACCGCACCGGAGATGTCGGTTCGGGTGCGTTCGCCATGGAGCGGCTCCGGGTCCCGATTCAGGACGAACATTTTTTTCTTTTTTTGGTTGACACTTCAGGATATCATGCTATAATATAGTTCGGTCAAAGCCTATTTTATCGGGTGTCTCACGTTTGCCATGACTGGCCTTGGATGAGTCTCCGCTGCGCGTCCAAGGGCACCGGGCGGCCCGGCGCGGTCGAAAATGCCATGTATATCGCTACAAAAAAGGCGCTTACATCCATGAGCGGCCTCCACGGCCGGAAAATTCCGCCGAAAAGGACACATTCAAACTCTATAAACCCTTATTAAAAATGCTTTTACATCTGCCAGCATTGTGTCCCTACCACGTTGGGGGACACATTGGCCTGCGACCCGCCAAAACCGCATAAATCCTTTTCGAACCGAGAGAAGCGCACAGAATGCCGCGAGCCCGACGCGCGTTCTCCTCAGGTCGGGGCCACAGTGATCGTACTATCGCATAGCATGACGAACCAGCTTCAAGGGACGACCCTCATCCCGCTGGAGGGCCCTGCGCCGTCCTCCGGAAGACCACCGCGTCGGCGAGCGTCTCGCAGGCCTCTCGACGGACGGTCCGGGGCATGGGGGGGGCCTTTGGGCTCTGCGGTTGGGCGAGTGCGATGGGAGTGAAGGTGAAGGCGAAGGTCAGGAGGACGAATGGTGTGGAGAGTTTCGTCATGTTGGTTCTCGGTTGTTCCTTGCGCCCCCTGAAGGGGGCTTCCTGCCCGCTGAAGCGGGCAGGCCTCAGCGGAAACGGGCAGGCCTCAGCAGCCCAGTCTGCGGGCGATCTCTGCGGCGATCTCGTCCTGGGTCTTGTTCTCGCAGTCGATGGTCAGTTGCGCCCAGCGCTCGTACAGCGGGCGGCGATGATCGAATAGCCCCCGGAAGGTCTGGCCCTCGGGGATCACCACGCCTCGCGTGGCCATGTTCGTGATGCGCCGCTCGAGCCGCTCGATGTCCAGGCGGAGGTAGACGATCGGGCCGGTCGCCTGGAGATGCCCCATCGCCTCGGCGCTATAGACGACGCTGCCGCCCGTGGCGATCACGCAGCCGCGGACGCCGATCGACCGGATGTGCCGCTCCTCCAGCGTGCAGAAGGCGGCCAGGCCCTCGGCGTCGAGGATCTCCTGGAGCGTGCGCCCCTCGCGCGCCTGGATCCACACGTCGGTGTCCAGGAAGCTGCGGCCGGTCGCCTTGGCGAGCAGCACGCCCGCGGCGGACTTCCCCACACCGGGCATTCCGATGAGGATGATATTGCACTCGGCGTCCATCGCTGTCCCGGCGGCCGCACCCGTATGAAGGCCCACTCACGCCTTCGGCTTCGCCGCCTTCCAGCCCGCGACGCATTGGGCGTCGAGCTTCTCGATCAGCCCGGCGTTGGCGGGCTTGCCGGCGACGTTGGTGTTCTCGCCGGGGTCCTTCTCGTGGTCGTACAGCTCGCGGGCGACGACCTTCTTCGTCTTCCGGTCGATCCACCGGTTGTACCGGTAGCGATCCGTCCGCATCGAGTAGCCCATCACGCCGCCGCGCGGATACTGGCTGAACGCGGCCGACTTCCACCGGCGCTTCGGGTCGACGAAGAGCGGCACGAGGCTCGTGCCCTCGCAGTGGGCGGGGACCTCCAGGCCGCACAGCTCCGCCAGCGTGGGGTAGATGTCCACGAACTCCGCAAGCGCGCTCGTCGATCGGCCGGCCTTGACGCCCGGGCCGGCGAAGACCATCGGCACGTGCGTGTCCAGCTCGAAGTTCGTGTGCTTGCACCAACTGCTGTACTCGCCGAGCTTCCAGCCGTGGTCGCCCCACAGCACGATCACCGTGTTCTCGCGGAGCTTGAGCTCATCCAGCTCGTTCAGCACGCGGCCGATGAGCGTGTCGATGTACGTCACGCAGGCGTAGTAGCCGTGGATGAGCTCCCGCGAGAGGCCCTTCGAACAATTGCCCTGCCTGGGGATGTTCGTGTACTGCCTCATCTCGCCCCAACTGGTCAGGGCGAAGCGGGGCGCATCGCTCGGCGCGTTCGTGTTGGTCGGCAGCTTGATCTTCTCGCGGGCGTACATGTCCCAGTACTTCTTCGGGGCGTTGAACGGCAGGTGCGGCTTGTAGAGGCCCAGCGCCAGGAAGAACGATTCGCCCGTCTTGGCCCACTTGCGGAGCCGGGCGATCGCCAGCTCGGCGTTCTTGCCGTCGGGGTAGTCTCCGTCGCCGACGTCTGGCCCCTCGAAGGCCGGGCCGATCCCGTACCTGACGCGCCGCGGCCTCTTGGCCTTCCCGGCGGCGGCCCGTCTGGCGGCGTCGGCCTTGCGCATCTCGGCGAGGGAGGCCGGATCGAGGTAGCCCCGGCCCGTCCATCTCCCCGGCACGCGGAACGGCTCGTTGCTCCAGCCGACCGCGTCGTCGCTGCGATGGTGATAGATCTTGCCCAGCGAATACGTCGTGTAGCCGTTCTTCTTGAAGTGCTGCGGCAGGCTCAGCACATCGGGCAGGACCTTTCGCACGGGCGTCTGGAGGTCATAGATCCTCGTCGAGTCGGGGCGCAGGCCGGTCAGCAGGCTCGCCCGGGACGGCGCGCAGACCGCCTGCTGGCAGTACGCCCGGTCGAACCGGACGCCGCCGGCGGCTAGCTTGTCGATGTTCGGCGAGATCATCTGCTCGTGCCCGTAGCAGCCCAACTGCGTCCGCAGGTCGTCCACGGCGATGAACAGCACGTTCGGCCGCTTCCGAGCCGCCGCGCCGAATGCAGAGTGACCGGTCAGCAGGCCCGTACCCAGCAATCCCATTCCGGCCGCGCTCGTGCCCATCATCGAAAGAAACTCCCGTCGCGTGTGTTGGTTCATGGCCCGATTCTCCCTTCTGTCCTATTCGTTTTTCATGATCTCCCGCAGGGCCACAGTGGCGTAGCAGCCCGAGGCGGCGGTGAAGGTCAACTGGAGGTACTCGCCGTGCTCGTCGGCGCCGGCGGCAAGGGTGGGGTCTACCAGCCGGAAGCGCAGCGGGCGGCGCGTGCCCCTCGGCTTGAGCGCACCGAGGTGCTGGAAGTCTCCCGGGGCGATGCCGTGGCGCGCGAGCGCATCGGCCTCTATGCGCCCGGGCTCGCCGGAGGCGAGGTTGCTGCGGTGGCCGATGATCACCCCCGTGGGGCTGATCTCGAAGCGATCGGCGCGCGGCTGCTCGGTGCGGGCGTCCTCGACCGTGAAGACGCCGCCGGTGTCGGTCTTCCGGGCGAGGTCGCCGGGAAGGACGCGGTCGATCGAGTCGATGCGCGCGGCGAGGACCTCGTTGAAGATCGCGCTCTGAAAGGCCGAGACGTAGAGGCGCTTCATCCGCTTCTCGACCGCGCGGACGGCCATCGCGGGGCGGCGTTTCTTCTTGAAGGCGGCCAGGGCCTTCCGCTCGTTGGAGTAGTGCCGCGGCCAGCGCTTCAGGCAGCGGTCCATGTACCCGGCGTCGAAGGCGTCGCGGGCGGCCTTGCAGTCCGGCGGGTCGTCGGGCAAGGCCCGGCCGAGGAGGACCGCGACGAACTCATCAAGGTCGTTCCTGACGAGGGCCTCACCCAGGGCGGCCGTGTCGCCCCGGGCGCCGAATCGCTGCGGCCCGAAGTAATTCGGCACGCCGCGGCGGCGAAGCACGTCCAGGACGCGCCGGGCCGCCTCGAGCCGGGCCTCGCCGACGCCGCGGATGAGGATCGTGAAGCGGTTGCCACGCAGGTGTCCCGGTCGCAGCTTGTTCGTGTGCCGCCCGAGGACCTCGACGGACACCTGCCCGCCGCGATAGGCGGCGAGCTTGTCCGGATCGACGTGTTCGAGGCTCATCATCTGCGTCGCGAGGGCCCGGGCGTCCTTGAGCCCGGCGACTCCGATATCGTGCGGCCTGACGCCCATGTGCCGCGCGATGCGATTGACCGCTTCCGGCGTCGGGACGCCCGCCTTCCTGACGCGGAAGTACACGTGCGTTCCCTCGCCGGACGGCTCGTAGAGGGCGACCTCCTCGACGCGGAAGTCGGCGAGGTGCTCCTTGATCCGCCCGCCGACGCCGGGCAGGTCGCGCGTGAGATACGGCAGGCCGTCCGCCGGGCTCATCGCCGCCAAGGCTCCTCCTCCGCGCCGGCGGCGCGATTGGCCAGTCGGGCCAGGACGAACAGCAGGTCGCCCAGCCGGTTGAGGTATTGCAGCACGACGGCGGGCACGTCGGCGCCGCCGTCGGCGGCCGCGACCACGGCGCGCTCGGCGCGTCGGCAGACGGTCCGCGCGACGTGCAGCCGGCAGGTGAGCTCCGCCCCGCCGGGCACGACGAACGACTTCAGCGCCGGGAGGGACGCGTGGGCCTCGTCGATCTCGCGTTCCATCCGGTCGACGCACGAGGCGTCCAGCGAGGCGCCCGGCCGCTCGCCCGTTCCCACCGCCGCCAGCAGCGCACCGGCGGCAAGGACGTCCGACTGGACGGTCCCGAGCGCCTCGACGATTCGCACGGCGTCCTCGGCGCTGGCATGGGCCAGGCACAGGCCGAGGTGGGCGTTGAGCTCCTCGACGGCGCCCCCGGCGGCGACGAGCGGGTCGCTCTTGGAGGTCCGCCCGCCGCCGGGCCGCCCGGTCGTGCCGTCGTCGCCGGTCTTCGTGTAGAGCTTCATCATGCCTTCTCCGGGCATCGAGGCGCCGAAGGGCATTGTACCCGCCGATGGCCGCGGAGTCTCGGGAAACCGGCCCGTCGAACAGGCTGAGAATCCTCCCGAAACGGCCGATTCCGGCCCGTTTCTGTTGGCCGGAAAGGTCCGTTTCTGCGATAATGGACTCATAGATCTCGAAGGTCTCGTTCACGAACACTTCGTGGTTGTTTTCAGCATCCATGCGCCCTGGGGGGCAGGGAGAATACGTACCGTGGCCAAGGACGCGGCCGAGGCGAAAAAGGGCCCTAAACAGGGCGTTTACGACGAGAGCAAGATCAAGGTCCTGCGCGGCCTGGAGGCGGTCCGCAGGCGTCCGGGCATGTACATCGGCGACACGACGCTCCGCGGCCTGCACCACCTGGTCTGGGAGATCGTGGACAACGCCGTCGACGAGGCGATGGTCGGGCGGTGCAAGAACATCAACGTCACGATCCACCCGGACGACTCCTGCACGGTGGTGGACGACGGCGACGGCATCCCCGTCGGGCCGCACCCCACCGAGAAGATCTCCACGCTGGAGGTGGTCATGTGCCGCCTGCACGCCGGGGGGAAGTTCGACCACGGCGCGTACAAGGTCTCGGGCGGGCTGCACGGCGTGGGTGCGTCGGTCGTCAACGCGCTGAGCGAGTCGCTGCGGGTGGAGGTCAGCCGGGACGGCGAGGTCTACGAGATGGAGTTCGAGCGGGGCAGGAAGGTCTCCGATCTGAAGAAGATCGGCACGCGCAAGCGAAGCGGCACCCGCGTGACCTTTCGCGCGGACCCGGAAGTCTTCCCCGACATCTCCTTCGAGTACGGCGTCCTGGCGACGCGCCTCCGCGAGCTGGCCTACCTCAACGAGGGCGTCCGCATCACGCTCAAGGACGAGCGACAGGACAGGGAAGAGACGTTCCAGTTCAAGAAGGGGCTGGTGGCGTTCGTCCGGCACCTCAACGAGAACAAGCGCACGCTGCACCGGCCCATCGTCATCACCAAGGAAGACGAGAAAACGAAACTGGTGGCCGACATCGTCCTCCAGTACACCGACGGCTATACGGAGACGGTCTTCTCGTTCGCCAACAACATCAACACGCTGGAGGGGGGCACGCACCTGTCCGGCTTCAAGAGCGCCCTGACGCGGACCGTCAACTACTACGCCCGCAGCGCCAAGGTGCTCAAGGAGAACGCCAATCCCTCCGGGGAGGACGTCCGCGAGGGCCTGACGGGCATCATCTCCGTCAAGGTGCCCGAGCCCCAGTTCGAGGGGCAGACGAAGACGAAGCTCGGCAACAGCGAGGTGGAGAGCTTCGTCACCCAGGTGGTCAACGAGCAGCTCGGGGCGTGGCTGGAGGAGAACCCCACGGAGGCCAAGCGGATCGTCAACAAGGGCCTCCAGGCGATGCAGGCCCGGGAGGCGGCGAGGAAGGCCCGCGACCTCACGCGGCGCAAGAGCGTGCTGGCCAGCGGGTCGCTGCCGGGCAAGCTGTGGGACTGCCGCAGCAAGGACGTCGCCAGCACCGAGCTGTTCCTGGTGGAGGGCGATTCGGCGGGCGGGCCCGCGAAGCAGGGTCGCGACTCGGCCACGCAGGCGGTCCTGCCACTTCGCGGCAAGATCCTCAACGTCGAGAAGGCCCGCCTGGACAAGATCCTCAACTTCAACGAGATCCAGAACATCGTCGGCGCGCTGGGATGCGGGATCGGCAACGACGAGTTCGACGTGTCCAAGCTGCGGTACGGCAAGATCATCATCATGACGGACGCCGACGTGGACGGCAGCCACATCCGCACGCTGCTGCTGACGTTCTTCTACCGGCACATGAAGCCGCTGATCACGCACGGGCACGTGTTCATCGCCCAGCCGCCGCTGTACCTGGTGACGCGCAAGAGGAAGAAGCAGTACGTCCTCAACGAGAAGGAGATGCGCCGGACCCTGGCGGACCTGGGGCTGGACGGCACGGCACTGGAGATACGCGACCACTCCCGCAGGAAAGCGTCGGTCGTGCAGAGCTTCTCGGGCGCCAAGCTGCGCGAGCTGATCGGCATCCTCGATGAGCTGGCCGACCGGGCGCGGATCATCGATCGCCGCGGACTGAGCTTCGCCACGTTGATGGACCGCCGCAGGGACGGCAAGCTCCCGACGCACTGGCTCGTCATCAACGGGAAGAACCGCTTCTGCCATTCGCCCGAGGAGTACAACGCCGAACTGGACAAGTACGCCACGGACGTGTTCGACGAGAACGGAAACGGCCAGACGTCGCCCGTCCAGAAACGCGCCGAGTTGAACGAGATCAAGGACATCGAGAAGCTCATCGCCAGGCTCAAGTCGCGCGGCGTGAGCATCGAAGATTACTTCCTGACCCGTCAGGAGGCCGTCACCGGCGAGAAGGAGCCCGCCAAGTACGTCCTGGTCAGTGAAGATCAGGAGCTCGAGATGGAGAACGTCGCGGAGATCGTGCCGGGCATTCGCCAGATCGGCTCCAGGGGCATGGAGATCAAGCGGTTCAAGGGACTCGGCGAAATGAACGCCGACGAGCTGTGGGAAACCACAATGGACCCCGAAAGACGAGTCCTGCTGCGGGTCAAGGATGACGAGGCCGAGGAATCCGAGCGGATGTTCACCCTCCTGATGGGCAGCAACGTCCAAAGCCGCCGGAACTTCATCGAAGAACACGCTCTGGAAGTCAAGAACCTCGACGTGTAACGTGGATCGACCGGGCCGCCGCCGGGGCGGCGCCCGGCCCCGACGTGACTCCCGCCTTCCACGAGGGCGGACGAGATAGAAGCCGGCCCACGGGCCAACGCTGGGAACCGTTCAATCCCGTTGGACCGCGCCGGTATCGCACCGTCCCGCAAGGGGCGGTGTGCGCCGAGGAGCCGCGGCGCGACGGATCGACAGCCGCCGCTCAGCGGCGCAGGGCGGGCGGCGGAAGTGATGACCGGTCCGACGGGGGGCTGTTGGCCGGCTTCCTCAGACGTCGGGGTTCCTGAATCCTCGCCGGCCGCCGCCGTCGTTGATCTGCCGGTAGACCGTCTTCGTGCCGAGGATCAGGTCGATGGTGACGGGGCAGCTCGTCGGCTCGGGGATCGAACGCCGAAACAGATCGGTCCGCCAGTACCGGTAAGCAGCGGCGCAGGCACCTTCCAGGTCGCTCAAGCCCGGCTGGTCGGCCTCGCGGCCGAGGGCCTTCACCCGGACGGTCAGATGGATATGCGTCGGCTCGGCGGTCGCGCGAATCTCCGTGGCGGCCAGTCGATCTCTCAGCAGCGGCAGCGGTTTCCGGGCGGTGAAAGAGCTGCGGAGGCAGGCCAGCTCAATCTCGGTGAGGCCGGCCGGCCGGTTCCAGCGGTCGGAGAGGTACCTGAACTTCTTGCTGCGGGCGGCCCCCACGGCGAGTCCGACCCCCAGCGCCAACAGGATGAGCAGCGCGGTACGTTTCATTGCATCCTCCTTCCGTCATCAGCCTTGCGATCGCCGCCGGCGGGAAGGTCCCGGTCATCCACGTGCGTTGCGCCGCCTCGAAAGAGCGCCGCTCCGGGCAGGAGGGAGAGAAGTGACGCATCCCCGGCCTGCCAGTTAATTCTAACGCGCCTCGGCCACCAAGGGTACCGCCCGGAGGTCGGCGGCGACCGCGCCGGCGATCGCCGGCAGGCGGGCGCGCCCCACAGACCGACGGCCCAGAGGCCCGCCGAACGCCGATGCGGCCCGGATACGAAGAGACGGCAACCTCGATCTCATACCCCCTCGGCTGCATCCCCGCGAGCTATCTCTTCCGGAGCTTGAAGATGATGACCTTGTTCTGTTCCATCGTCGGGACGTAGAGGAGCATGCGCCGGCGGTCCAGGCCCATGTCCGCCGGCCACTTGATCTTCGCAAGGACGCTGACGGTCTTGCGGTCCGGCGCGATCGAGCAGATCGTCCCGGCCTTGAGGTCCGAGACGATGAAGGTCCCGTCGGCGAGCACTTCGATCCCGTCGAGCCCCTGGAAGTGCTCGGCCAGGCCGAAGGGCTTCGGGTCGGCCCTTCCCTGCGGGTCGATCTCGTACACCTCGTGCAGCTCCCAACTGGCGGCGAACATCCTGCCCTCGGTGTCGAACGTGATCCCGTTGACCGACTCGGGGGACTTGAGCGTCAGCATCGGCAGGCCCAGTTTGTGGATCTTCCCCGTGGCGGTGTCGGAGACGTATGCAAAGCCGCCGTGGCCGACCATGTCGTTGAGCTGCTTTGCGCCGGGGATCGTGATGCACCTGGCCTCGCCGTCGGGCAGCGGGTAGGTCACCACGCGGGAGTTGTCGGCCGCGTACAGCACGCCGTCGACCACGCACATGCCCTTCGGCTCGTTGAGGGGCTCGTCGGCGGTGGAGTCCCTCCAGCGCCGTGCTTTCATGATGCCCTCGGCCTCCAGCAGGGAGATGAATCCCCTGCCGTCGTCCCTCCAGTACATGCGCGGGGGCGTTTCCATGTTCGAGACGTATACGACGTCGGCGTCGGGCTCGACCAGGACGGACTCGGGCACTTCGAGGCCGTCGATGAAGCCGATGCGCTCGGCGGTCCATCGGGCGGGGGCGGCCGCGCGGTCTGCCGGCGGCTCGCCCGCCTTCTCGCACCCTCCGGCGGCAAGAGCGCCGACCAGACACACAAGCCAGACCCGCCGGGATCGCTGATGTGTCATTGGTGTTGTCCTTCCTCTGGAACATTAGAGTATCGGCTTTCTGTGTCGGTCTAAGCAAGAAAAGGCCGATCTCCCGAAAGGACAGGCCCCCCACAGGGCGAAAGGGGCCGGCGTGAACACCAGAATGTGTTGGAATATGGCAGCGCGAGAAAAAAGGCAAAAAAACTCCCCGCCTTCACCATTTCTTCATCTTCCGTCGTTATACTTCAGTGAGGTGGCCGGAACGCCGTTCCCGGAGATCCCGGGAACGGAGACGACCTTAGCGTAGAGGAGACTGATGATGAGACCTTTACATTGGCTTGTTGTCTTGGTCGTGATCGTTGGGGTATGTGGCGCCCTGTCCGTCTCAGCGATGGCCGGGAAGACAGAAAAGGATGTTACGATCGATCAGGTGCCTGCTGCCGTGAAGGCAACCATTCTCAGCGAGGCAGGCGACAACGAGATCGAGGAGATCGAGGAGGTCAGCAGAGACGGCCAGGTCGTCTACTATGAAGCCGAGTGGGATGCCGACGGCAAGGAGATCGAGATCAAGGTGGCGCCCGACGGCAAGCTCCTGAGCAAGGAGATCGAAGACGACGACGATGACGACGACGATGACGACGACGATGACGACGACGATGACGACGACGATGACGACG
>CAYRVX010000136.1:0-18319 GCA_964427875.1 uncultured Planctomycetaceae bacterium | reverse complement strand
GGGCCGGCGTGTCGCCCTGCCGAACCTCAACTCGACCGCCATGCCCGTCAGCATGATCAGCGTGCCGGCGATCAGCAGCGCCGCGGGCCAGGAGACGTATTCCTGAAGGTGCTTGTCCGTGAAGGAGACAACGTGGACAGTCGAGTGAATGAGCCCGTAGTACAGATACCATCTCCATTGGAGGACCACGGCGAGGGCGACGAACATCCAGCACGCCACGAACACGAGGATCTCGGTCCAGTACACGGCGGCAAGGGTGGTTTCCACGGGCGGCAGGTCGCCCTGCGTTCCCGCGGCGCGCGCTTCTGCCTCCGCCTCCCGGCCGGGGGTCTCGACGGTGAAGGCCACCATCTCCCTGACGCCGAGGTTGCGCAGCGGCTGCTCCAGACGACCCAGGGGAATGACGAAAAGGAACGGAACCAGCCGGAAGAGCCAACGCCCCCATATCCTGCGGATCCGCGAGCTCGACCGGTCGTTCAGCAGGCCGAGGCCGAAATAGAGCACGCTGCTGGCCATGAACAGCAGGGAGCTGGCGATGCGCCGCTGATTCTCGCCGTCGATCGCCATCCAGCTCTTGGGGATGTCAAAGGCCAGCACGGACGTGATGGCCACCAGGACCAGGCCGCCCAGGACGTAGGGCGCCACGGCAAGCTGATCGGCCCCTTTCCGGTCGAATCGGTGCGCGACAAGATAGCAACCCACCGGGATCGGCAGGAACCAGCACGCAGCGGAGGCGAAGCGCCCGCCGGTCAACTGGTCTTTGAGGCCGCACAGAAGCAGGCACGCCCCGTAGGTCGATAGCGACATCAGGGCCGCCAGGATCGAGTAGACGCCGAGCCTCGTGCGCCAGCTCAGCAGCAGCGAGTACGCCCAGCCCAACAGAAGGCCCAGCGCGAGCTGGACGTTGCAGAACCACGGCGGTCTCAGCAGCTCATAGTCGCCCGTCTGCCGCAGCTCGAAAAGGTCGCACTCGGAGAAGAGCACGACGAAGAAAACGGGGACGAGCAGGGCCCCGACCGCGCAGAAGATGGTGCCCAACAGGACCCGCTTGTGCCGCCACATGAGCGCCCCGACGAGGTTGACGACCAACGTCGGCGCCGCAACGCCGGCCACCCGCTGCCACCGGGCCAGATCAAACCAGTAGAACCGCAGCCAGAGCAGCGGGGCGAGCACGAGAAGCCACCCCCCCAGATGGGCGATCGTCGGGCCCCACCGGACCCTCCTGGCGCCGGGGATCCAGGTGGAGTCCAGTTTCGCCACCCTTACGTAGCTGTCCTCCAGCGCGTCGCGTTCCCGTGAGGTGATCAGACCTTCCGATGCCCAAAGCGCCAGGTCGTCCACGGCCGAACGGACCCGGTCCTCCAGCAGACGGGAGTAGCGCCTCGGCCTCGCGGCGATCGGTTCGCCGGCCATGAATCGCTCCAGGTCATTCGCCAGATGCCGGGCGCTGAGATACCGGTTTTCCGCCTCCTTCTCGCAGGCGGTCAGGCAGATGCGCTGGAGCGCCTCGGGGATGTCGGGACGGATCTCTCTGGGCAGCGGCAGTTCCCATCTCGCCCAGGACTCGGAATCGCCCGTGTCCGGAGGCCGCGGCGGGCGCGATCCCGTGATCAGCTCAAAGAGAACCAGCCCGAGAGAGTATATGTCCGTGCTCGGCCCGACCCGCCGCGGCGAAAGGACCTGTTCCGGCGACATGTACAGGGGCGTGCCCTTGATGGACCCGCTCTGGTTCCTGGTCGGCTCGTCCCGCTTGGCGAGCCCGAAATCCAGGATCCTCGGCTCGCCCGACTGGTCCACCAGGATGTTGCCCGGCTTGAGGTCGCGATGGATGATGCTCCGGTCGTGGGCGTGGGCGACCGCACGCGCGATCTTCGCCAGAAGCGCCGCCTTGCGCTGGTAGCTCATGGCTCTGGCCGCCTCGTCGATGGGCACGCCGTCCACCAGCTCCATGATCAGGCAGGGCGGCTCGGTGTCGGGAAGGAACTCGTAAACCCCCACGATGTTGGGGTGATGCAGTTGGGCGGCCAGCGAGGCCTCCTGCTGCAAGAGACGCAGCTCGTCCGAGCTTGTCTCCCCCAGCAGAAGCGTCTTGATCGCCACAAGTCGATCCAGGCGGGTGTCCCGGGCACGCCAGACGACCCCCATCCCTCCACGCGGGAACTCGCCAAGGACCTCGTAGCCCTCAATCTGCGGGGCGAGACGCCGGCGGGCGGCCTCCTCTGCGGTGGGCTCGCTGATTGTCGGAATCTCGCTTTCTTCGAAATGCTCGGCCATTCTTCCCCCGTGACGAAATCTCCTGTCCGACCTTATGCCCACAGCCATCGCGGGCGCTGCCGGTCATTGTATCGCAACCCAAGCTGCCCGCAAGCCGAAACCGGGCGGGAAAGAGATCCCCTGCGCGGCAGGGGCCAAAGAAACGACGCCCGCTGCCCTCCCCTCATGCGTCGGGGCGGGTCAGGGGGCGGAAGCGGACGCGGGATTGGGGGGCGGCTCGGGCCGCCTCGACGGCCTCGCGGTGGAAGAGCTCCTGGGCGCGGACGGCCTTGCCCTTGCGCCGGGCGGGCTCGTAGGAGCCGTCCGGCAGCAGGCGGCGGGCCTTGACGTTGTCGGCGAAGAACGTCTCGAGGATGCCCACCAGCCGCCGGCGCAGCTTGGGGTTGGGCACGGGAAAGAGGATCTCCAGCCGCCGGTCGAGGTTGCGGCCCATCCAGTCGGCGCTGGACATGTAGACCTCCTCGTGCCCGGCGTTGCGGAAGTAGAAGATCCTCGCGTGCTCCAGGTAGCGGTCGACGATGGAGACCACCTCGATGTTCTCCGAGACGCCCTCGACGCCGGGTCGCACGCAGCAGATGCCGCGGACGTTCAGGCGGACCCGCACGCCGGCGAGGCCGGCGCGGTACAGCGCGCGGGCGATGCCCCGGTCGTGCAGCGAGTTGACCTTGACCATGATCAGCCCCGGCTCCTCCGGCGTGGAGGCGGCGATCTCCCGCTCGATCAGCTCGACGAACCGGTTTCGCAGCCCGGTCGGGGCGATCGTCAGCTTGGCAAAGCCCACCTGCTCGGAGTAGCCGGTCAGCAGGTTGAAGAACGCCGCGGTGTCGGCGGCGAAGTCGTTGTCGGAGGTCATGAAGCCGATGTCGGAATACAGCTTGGCCGTCTTGTCGTTATAGTTGCCGGTCGCCAGGTGCACGTATCGCCGGATCCGGTGGGCCTCTCGCCGGACGATCAGCAGCGCCTTGGAGTGGGTCTTATAGCCGCTGATGCCGTAGATGACGAGCGCCCCGGCCTCCTCGAGGCGGCGGGCCCAGACGACGTTTCGCGCCTCGTCGAACCGGGCCTTCAGCTCCACCAGCACGACCACCTGCTTGCCGTTCTGGGCGGCCCGCTCCAGCGCCGCGATGACCGGGGAATCGCCGCTCGTGCGGTAGAGCGTCTGCTTGATGGCCAGCACGTTCGGGTCGTCCGCGGCGGCTTCCATCAGGCGGACCACCGACGAGAACGACTCGTACGGATGGAACAGCAGCACGTCCCGCTCCTGGAGGGCCTCCCAGATGTCCTCGTGCTCGTCCAGCAGGTCGCGGGGCGGCTGTGGCGGCCAGTCGGGGCTCCTGAGCTTCTCCAGCCCCGGCCGCAGCGCCACCTCCCACAGCGCCGTGGCGTCCAGCATGCCGTCGATCTCGTAGACGTCCTGGCGGCCGAGGGCGGTCCAGTCCATCAGCCATCGCTTGAGCAGATGGTCCGCGCCGCGAGGGATCTCCAGGCGGACGGGCCGGCGGCGCTGGCGCGACCTGACGGCTCGCTCGATCGCCTCCAGCAGGTCGGCGGCGTCATCGTCCTGGACCGCCACGTCGGCGTCGCGCGTCACGCGAAACGGCGTCCAGGCCCCCACCTGCTCGCCCGGAAAGAGCCCGTGGATGTTGCCGCCCACGACGTCCTCCAGACGCACAAGCTCAAGGCCCTTCTGGGCGGGAAGGGCGATGAACCGCGGCAGGATGCCGGGCACGGGAACGACGGCGATTCGCTCCTGCTTCTGGTCCCCGGCCGCGGAGGTCACCCGCAGGGCCAGCATCAGCCGCAGGCCCGGCAGCACCGGGCAGTGATCGAGCCGATCGACGGCCAGCGGGGTCAGGACGGGCAGCACCTCCCGCTGGAAGAACGACTCCAGGAACCGGCGCTGTTCGACACTCAGCTCCGGCGGCTCCAGGAAACGCACGCCCTTGGCGGCCAGCTCCGTCACCGCCTGGCGGATTCCGGCCGACTGGTCGGCCACCATCCGCTGGACCCGCTGCGAGATCCGAGACAACTGCTGCACGGGCGTAAGCCCGCTTACGTCGCGCCTGCGAAGGCGGGCCGCCCGCTGCTGCTTGAGCCCCGCCACGCGGATCATGAAAAACTCGTCGAGGTTCGAGCTGACGATGGCCAGGAACTTCAGCCGCTCCAGCAGCGGCAGCTGGGCGGCGAGCCCCTCGCGAAGGACGCGGTCGTTGAACTCCAGCCAACTGAGCTCGCGGTTGATGTAGAGCGCGGGGTCGGTCAGGTCCACCTTGGCCGGGCGCTTGGGCTTCTTGTCTTTCTTGCGTTTCGCCACGATCTCCTGCCCGTCACTGGGTCTTCGGCACGGACAGCGGGGCCTCTTCCAGGCGGACCGTCATGCCGTAGATGTCCTCGAAGAGGTCGGCCTTCTGCGCCATCGCGCGGCGCTCCAGCGTCAGGTCCGTCACGCCGTGAACGTGGATCACCAGCTCGTCGGACCGCCGCTCCACGTGAAGGTCCCTCACCTGTTGTGCGTGTCCGCGGTCGAGCGAGTCGGCGACGCGGAGCACGGCCGCCAGCTTGCTCACCACCATCCGCTTCTCCCGCGGCAGCGCGATGTACTCCACGTGCGACGGCTTCGGCGGGGCGCGCCGGTGGTACCGCGCAACCAGCGCGACGATCTCCATCTCCTCGGCGTTCAGGCCGAAGATCTCCGCATTCGAGACGAGGTAGTAGCTGTGCTTGTGATGGGCCCTGCCGCTGACGTAGACGCCGGCCTCGTGCAGCATCGCCGCGACGCGGAGCAGCAGCCGGTGCCGCCGGTTCAGGCCGTGCTCGGCGCGAAGCTCGTCGAACAGCCGGACCGCCAGCTCCGTCACGTGCGCCGAGTGGCCCGGGTCGCAGCGGTACTTCTCGCAGATCGCCCGCGCCGACTGGATCACGCCGTCGGCGAACTCCTCGTCCTCGTCCCCCGTGACGCTGCGGGCCATGTCCAGCAGCAGCCCGTCCCGCATCGACGTGTGCGACGCGACGATCTGCTTGGCCGCCGTCTCGTGGATCAGCGCCTGGTACACCAGCAGCGCCGGCACGAGCGTCTCGGCCTCGGCGTGCGACAGGTCGTACTTCCGGGTCAACTGCTCGGCCGTCATCCGCTCGCACTTCTCCACCAGGCGGTCGAACTTGCCCGGCTTGATCAGGAACAGGTCGCCCGACGTGGTGGCCTTGCCGATCTGGCGGGAGGCAAACCGCGCGTCCCCGCCCACGGCGAGGAACGTCTTGACGCGCCTGATCGGCAGCGAGGAGGTGATCCCCGCCATGACCCCCGCGATCTGGTGACGGATCAGGTCCGCCGCTCGCTGGGCGACCACGTCGCCGATCGACAGGGCCTCCTGAAGGCGAACCGAACCGAGCATGTAGCTCTCGGACGCGACGATCTGGCCGCCCCGCAGGATGGTCAGCAGCGCGCTGCCGCCGCCGACCTCCACGACCAGCGCGTTGCGGATATCGACAATCGGCGCCGAGGCCGCCGCCTCGCGAACGGCCGAGATCTTCAGCCGGCTCTCCTCCGACGTGCTGATCACCTCCACGTCCAGGCCGCACGACATGTACACCCTCTCCAGGAACGCGTCGGCGTTGCCCGCCTCACGAACCGCACTCGTCGCCACCGAACGCACCCGCCGGACCTGGTACGTGTCCAGAATCCGGCGGAAGTCGCCCAGGATCGAGAGCGCCGCGTTCATCGTCCGGGTGGCAATCCGCCCGCTGACAAACGTGTCCTGGCCGAGATGCACCGCCCGCCGGGTCCGCTCCAGCACCTCGATCCGCCCGTCCGATCCGACGTGCGCGATCGCCATGCGGATGCCGTTCGACCCGATGTCGATCGCCGCGACCGTCTCCCCCGCCGGACTGACCGCCTCTTCCGCCATGAGAGCAGCTTCCCCTCCATAGAGATCGTAACATGCCACGGGAGGATTTTCGTCACTGTTTGGTCAGTTCCCGGCCGTCGCCGGCTGCGGGGCCGGCGGCAGCACCGCCGGCCGGGCGCCGCCCAGCATCTGCCGGGCCCGGCTCGCCGGCTTGACGAGCTGAACCACTTGGCGCGCGCCGGGCGAGGCGATCGTCAGCACCCGCCGGCGGTAGTCCACCTGCCCGCCCGTGGGAAACAGCGGGACGACCCGCCGCTTCGCCCAGGCGTAGGTCATCTTCGCGCCGGCGAAGTAAACGAGCTTCTCATGCGGGTCCGCCGCGACGGAGACGATCTCCTTGCCGGCCATCGCCAGCAGCAGGACGCGGTGCGCTTCCCTCTCAGCGGCGCCGTCGCCGCCAGCCGCGGGGACGAAGAGCTTGTAGAGCGAGCCGCCCGAGGCGATCAGGCAGCCGCCGTGCACGGCACAAATGGCCGAGACCCGCTGGCGGGTGAGCATGAGCGGCTCCACCTGCTTGGCGCCGAAGCCGTAGCGCAGCAGGCCCACCTCCCCGGACGCCGTGCGCACCAGCACGTAGACGTAATCGCCGCAGCAGGAAGCCCTGAGCCCCTCGCCCGGCAGCTTCAGCACCTCCACCAGCTCGCCGGCGAAGACGGCGTACAGGGCCGTCCGGCCGAGGGCAAGCAGCACGTCGCCGTCGGCGACCGCCAGGTCCGCAAGGCCCGCCCGGCCGGCTCGCAGCAGCTCCTCGACCTCGTGCTTGCCCGGGTCGTACCGCACGACGTTGTCTCGCGTCATCAGGAAGACACTGCCGTCGGCGTCGGTGGCCAGCGCGTCGGTGAACGTCAGGTTGAGCCGCCGGGACTGCTCCTGGGTGAGGCAGACGCGAGCACGGGGCTGGCATCCGGCCAGCAGCGCACAGGCGGCGATGAGAAACCCGGTTCGTTTCATCTTCCCAGTCCGATCTCTTTGCGGCCCTTACAGAGCGGGCAGACGATCTTGCGGCCGTGGCAGTTCGGGCAGGTGATCCGGCCCGTGCCCTCGCAGCGGCGGCAGTTCACCTTGCCGCTGCCCCCGCAGCGCCCGCAGGTGTACCACCCTCGGCCGCCGCAGCGTCTGCACGTCACCCTGCCGGTCCCCGAGCAGGCCGAGCACCTCGGCCCGTAGCCCGTGCCGTTGCAGGCCGAGCACAGGTGCGATTCCGTCTCCCAGTAGGGGACGTTGACCGTTTTGTAGTGCGTGCGGTACCGGACGATCGGATCGCCGTTGCTGTCGAAGCCGGCCGTAACGGGCACCTTGTACGATCGCGTCTCCTGGCGGGTGTACCGCCTTCGGACGGTGATCCTGCCCGTCCCGCCACACCCGCTGCACGGCAGGCGCCCGGAACCTCCACACACCGAGCACGACTGCGTCTTCGGGCAACTGATCCTGCCGCTGCCGCCGCAGCGATCGCACTGCACCTTGCACTTGCCGGCGCAGTCGGGGCAGGTGATCGTGCGGCGGTTCCAGCACTGCCGGCAGGTCACCTCGCCGAGGTGCTTGCAGTACGGGCAGTCGACGGGCCCGCGGAGCATGCGGGTGATCTTGCCGGCCGCCCGGCCGGCCACCTGCGAGAGACCGTGCTTGCTCTTCCACTGGATGTCCTCGATGACGGCCGGCATGCTGAACTCGCCCCCCACCGCGATCTTCACCTGGGCGACGTCGCTGTACTGCTCGGGGACGAGCTGCGGGCCGACGTCCACGCTCGCCCCGATCACCGGCGCGTTCGGGTCGAGGCCGACCTTGACGGCCCCGGAAACGAGGCCGTAGCTGCCGCCCAGCGCCACCTCCGGGGCGGTCTGCTGGAACCCGTGGGCGGTCAACTGACTCGTCAGCGCCGCCTCCCCCTTGAGCCCGTATCGCGACAGCGGAACGCCCAGCAGGCCCGTTTTCATGACGGTCTTCGCGTCGCCGAAGGCCTCCTCGCTGCCGGGGCCGACGGCGAAGAGCGTGATGTCGTGACTCAGCATGCGGAGGTTCAGCAGCCCCGCCTCGGCCTTGAAGCTGACCCTCACGGTCGGGTCGCCCAAGCCCACGCGGAGGTCGGGCATGGCGGGGAGAAGGCCCATCGGGTCGAAGATGCTGTAATCGCACCGCATGGGGTACTTGATCTTCTGCCAGACGCCCTGCTGCGACCCCGCCTGCGGCGCACTCGGCGGCGGCACGACGATCTTGTGGTAGAAGATCCGCTTCATCCGCTCCGTGGGCCGGGCGCGGCGCCGGAGCATCTCGCCCTGCCAGGCCATGAACTTCCTCTGTGCCGGCTCCCAGCCCTCGATGCGCGGGGGGTCCGCTCCCCGGGCGGCGCCGCAGGCGAAGATCAGCACCGCACCCAGCAGCGCACAGGCTGCCGTCGTCCTCGTTCTCATCGGCCAAGTGCTCCCGAACCACAAACTCTCGAGGTCGTCTTGCTTGCCACGATGTCTCCCGCCGCCTCTTCTATGTCGGCAGGCGAGCCCGATGAATTGAGTTGCGACTCCCGCGCCGCCGCCGTCAGATCGTCTCGAACCTCACGGCGCGTCCCAGGGCCTCTTCCAGGAGGTCGGCCTTCTGGCGGGCGGCCCGGAGCTCCGCGCCGGCCGGGCCGCCCGCCACGCAGCGGATCAGGAGACCATCCGCCGAGACCTCGCACCGAACGTCCGTGACGAGGTCCATGTGGCTGCGGTCCAGGCCGTCGGCGACGCGGAGGATTCCCCCCAGGACCCGCACGAGCTGGCGGTCGGCGGCGCCCAGCGCGGCGAAGGGCTCGTGCTTCGGCTTCGGGGTGGCCTTGCGATGGTACCTCGCCACGCAAGCGACGATGTGACGGACGCGCTCGTCGAACGGCAGTTGCTCGTCGGTGAGGATCAGCCGCATCGCCGTCTTGTGGTGCGCCTTCTGGCCGTTCACCCAGCCGATGTCGTGCAGCAGCGCCCCGCAGTGAAGATAGAACCTCTCCCGCGGGCCGAGCCCGTGCAGGTCGGCCAGCTCGTCGAACAGCCGCAGGGCGAGCTTGGTGACCTGGCGCGTGTGGCCTCGCTCGACGTCGCACCGCTCGCCCAGGTCGCTGACGGCGGCGAAGGCATGCTCTGCGGCCGCCGCATCGAGCGGATCGGCCTCACCGGCCGGGGCGTACTCGACGCGATGATGCTCGACGGTGAGGCCGTCCGGGAGGACCTCCATCATGGCGTAGCAGGCGTGGGTCTCGTCGTCTTCCGGCCGCCCGACGCTGCCGGTGCCGACGAACAGCACCCCGCCGGCCTCGCGACGGACCGGCCGGTGCGAGTGCCCGCAGACGACCACGTCGGCGTCGGCCAGCTCGGCCAGCTCCGCCAGGCGGGACTGCGGCGTCTCGGCGGTGATCGGCTCCTCCTCCGAGGCCGGGCTGCCGTGCGTCATCAGCACGCGCCGCCCGAGCACCTCCATGCGAAGCTCCCGCTCCAGTGAGGCCAGGTACTCCCGGCTGTCGGGCGAGAGGTGCTCGCAGGCCCACTGGAACGCCTCGAACTTGTCGGGCTGCTTGGTCCTGCGCCACTTGCCGCGCTTGCGGGGGAACCGCAGCACCTTGCGGTCGTAGTTGCCGATGATGCTGACGGCGCCGGCGTCCCGCAGGCGGCGGACGACCTCGTCGGGAAACGCGCCGTAGCCCACGAAGTCGCCGACGTTCCAGACGGCCTCGGCGCCGCGGGTGCTCGCGTCGAGCAGCACGGCCTCGAGGGCCGGCAGGTTCGCGTGCACGTCACCGATCAGAGCAACTCTCATTCGACGGCCTTTCCTCTGCGCCCGCCACCAGGGTAGCCGACGCGGCCGGATGAGACAAGCCGGCAAGGCACGGCCGCGGGCTTCAGCCTCCCCCTTGTCCGGCAGGCGGGACAGAAGGTACAAGGGAGGACCAACGTGGCGTTCGAGGACAGCTTCCTCGGCGTCCCGCCCGGCGAAGGGCGCCGAGCGGCTGACGTGGGAGACGCGAAATGAGGCCGAATCGACAATGCTGCGCGTCGATGTCTCTGGCAGTGCTTCTTGCCATCGAGGTGCCTGTCATGACCCATTCCGCTGCGACGGATGCGGAGCGACCGACGGTTTCGCTGCTGAGCGACCGGGACCCGGGGCCGGCGGCGCGGCACGGTTTGAGGAAGCTGACGGCCGCACTGAAGGCCAGGGGCGTCGGCGTGGAGCCGACCGAGGCGCCCGGCCGAATCCTGATCGTTGCCGGCCTGGCGGGCGGCGCGGGCCCGGCGGCGAAGCTGCACAAGGAGCTGAAGGTCCCCGCCCCGCAAGGCGCCGAGTCGCTCGTGGTCCGCCGCGTCCGCTGGAAGCCCAAGGGCGCGCTGCTGGTCAGCGGCGGCGGCGACCGCGGGCTGATGTACGCCCTGCTGGACGTGGCCGGGCGCGTCGGCTGGGCGGCCGATGCGGCCGACCCGCTCAGCGAGGTCACCGACGCCGCCGAGACGCCCGCCGTCGCCGAGCGGGCGCTGTCCAAGTACACCATGCACCGGGCGCACTTCGAGAGCACCTTCCACGACCCGAGGTACTGGCGGCGCTACCTGGACATGCTGGCCGAGTGCCGGTTCAACACGTTCGTCCTGATCTTCGGCTACGAGAACGGCGGGTACTTCGCCCCGCCGTACCCGTACTTCTTCGACGTCGAGGGTTTCGACGACGTCCGCGTGGTCGGGCTCACCCAGGCCCGGCAGCGGCGGAACCTCGATGCGCTCAACCGCCTGATCCGGATGGCGCACGACCGCGGGCTGAGCTTCACCGCGGGCATCTGGGACCACATCTATCGCGGCGGCGTGCAGGGGCCCACGGCCCACGCCCGGAAGCCCACGGACGGGCTGGTCTGGGGCGTCACGCCCGAGAACCTCGTGCCCTACACGAAGGCGGCGCTGCGGAAGTTCCTCAAGCTCGTTGGCGACCTCGACGCCGTCCAGTTCCGCATGCACGGCGAGTCGGGCCTGAAGCCGCAGGAGATGCGGACGTTCTGGCCGGACGTATACCGGATCGTCAACGACGCCCGCCCGGGCATCCGCTTCGACGCGCGGGCGAAGAACTTCCCCGACTCCCTGATCGACCAGGCCGTCGAGATGGGCCTGAACGTGCGGATCACGACCAAGTACTGGGCCGAGCAGATGGGCCTGCCGTTCCACCCGACGCACATCAACCGTCAGAACCAGCACGACCGCCGTCACGGCTACGCCGACCTGCTGCGGTACCCGCGGCGGTACAAGATGCACTGGCGGCTCTGGAGCGGCGGGACCACGCGCGTCCTGCTCTGGGGCGACAGCGACTACGTCCGCCGCTTCGCCGAAAGCACGCACCTCTACGACGGCGAGGGCTTCGAGGTCAACGAGCCGCTGGCGACGAAGATGCAGGACCACCCGCACGACGAGGAGCCCTTCGACCTGCTCGCCGCCAGGTACCGCTACTGCGACTGGGAGTTCGAGCGGTACTGGTTCTTCTTCCGGCTCTTCGGGCGCATCGGCTACAACCCGGACGCCCCGCCGGAAGTCTGGCGCCGCGAGTTCGAAACGCGCTTCGGCAAGGGGGCCGCACCGTTCGTCGAGCGCGGCATTCAGCGCGCCAGCAGGGTCCTGCCGCGGATCGTCGCGTGCGTGTTCCCCTATCGCTGCTTCCCGACGACCCGGGGCTGGCCGGAGCTCCAGCCGCGGGGAGCGGACCTGCCCTCGTATGCCAAGGCCGACGTCAGCGACACAGAGCAGTTCCTGACCGTCTACGAGGCGGCGAAGCTCCACGTGGCGGGCAAGGACTCGCCGAAGACCTCCCCGCAGGAGACCAGCCGGTGGTTTGCCCGAACCGCCGCGTACGTCCTGAACCAGGTCGCGGAGGCCGAGAAGCGTATCGGCGGCAACCGGAACAGGGAGTTCGACTCGACGATGGTGGACCTGCGGATCCTGGCCAACCTGGGGCGGTTCCACTCCCGCAGGCTCCTCGCCGCGCTGGACTGGGCCTCGTTCGAGCTGGCGGGCGACCTGCACGCCTTCGACGACGCGATCCGCCGCGAGGCCGGCGCGATCGAGGCGTGGGAGGCCGTCGTCGCGGCCGCCGGCGACGTCTATCACGACGACCTGAAGTTCGGGCGCCGAGGCGCCGGGCTCTCGGGGCACTGGAAAGGCGTGCTGGCCGGGTTGAAGAAGTCCCTGGCCGATCTCCGGCGGAAGCGCCGCAGCGCCCGGCCGCCCGCCAAGGGCCGCTCGCGAATCGCCCACGTCCCCGTCCGCCGAGCCGCGCCCGGCGAGGACCTGCTCATCCGGGCGACGGTAAGCGGCAGCGGCGCCGACGCCCGCGTGAAGTACCGCACCGGCCGGGGCGGATACAGCTCGCTGGGCATGGAACGCACCGCCCCGTCGCTGTATCGCGCGGCCATCCCCGGCGCGAAAGTGACCCAGGGCCTGACCTACTTCATCGAGGCGGCCGGCGCGCAAAGCGAGCCCGTCGTCGTTACCGTCACGCGCGACGACGCGCCGCCGGTGGTGACGCACGAGCCGATCGCCACGGCCCCGGCCGGCAGGCCGCTGAGCGTCTCGGCGCAGGTGCGAGACCCCTCCGGCGTCAAGTGGGTCCGCCTGCGATACCGGATCGTCAACCAGACGCAGGACTACCGGAAGCTCGAGATGCTGCCGGCCGGAAAGGACGGCCGCTATCGCGCGGACGTGCCCGGCGAACATCTCGACGGGAAATGGGATTTCATGTACTTTATCGAGGCGATGGACAACTGCGGCAACGGCGCGATGCATCCGGACTTCGAGACCGAAGCGCCCTACGTCGTCGTCAGGCTTCAGCGGGGCGGATCGTGAGCGAGGCACCTGTGAAGTCGGAGAAGAAGTGACATGGCTTTCGCGTTCCGTCGGTGGCTGGCCGGCGTGCCCCGCGGCGCGGTCAAGCAACTGCGGCTGTACACGTACCACTTCGGCTACCAGCGGATCGCCGGCATCAACCACAACGTCGGCACGGACGGGCCGTGGGAGCCCAAGCGCGTGCTCGGCACGGTGGGCGTCCAGCCCGACGGCTCGGCCATGTTCCGCGTGCCCGCGAACACGCCGATCTCGATCCAGCCGCTCGACGCGAACGGCCGGGCGCTGCAACTCATGCGAAGCTGGGCCACCGCCATGCCCGGGGAGTTCCTCTCCTGCGTCGGCTGCCACGAGCGGCGGACCGACGCCGTGACGAACCGAGGCGCCCTGGCCTACGACACCGACGGCCGATACACCGCCGACCTCACGCCGCGGGACGACCGCTTCGACGACGGGCGGCTCGTGACGGCCGACGTCGGCGGCTACCAGCCCAACGCCTGGGGCCTGCACGACATGCGCGGCAACGCCTGGGAGTGGACCCGCACAGCCTATCGCCGGTACTCCTACAAGGAAGGCGACGGCCGAAACGCCCCGGGCGCAAACGACCGCGTCGTCGTCCGCGGCGGCTCCTGGCGCGACCGCCCGAAGCGCTGCCGCAGCGCATTCCGCCTGAGCTACCCGCCCTGGCGAAAGGTCTTCAACGTCGGCTTCCGCGTCGTCGCGGCAGGAGCGCCACGGCCGCTGAGGGCGCAGGTGGGCGCCGTCCGGGAGGAAGCAGGCTTTCCGGCCGACCTGCCTGCCGCAGGCAGGTTCGTCCCGATGTACATCGGGACTCATCAGCGGGCTTTTCCGGCAGGCGCGGGGGCGGCGGGCTTCCAGACCTCGATGCCGGAGAAGTTCGCCGCCCCGCCGCGGCTGGCGACGTCGATCGAGCCGTCGGCGATCTTGACGATCCACGGCCCGAGCCGCCGCCAATCGCCCTCGAGGCCGCTGTCGTAGTCGCGCGCGACGATGCGGCCCTCCAGCGAGATGCTGAACGTCTCGGGGTTGTTGTCCTCCCAGACGTAGGCGTAGACGGCGTACTTGCCGGCCGGCACGTTGGTCAGCCGGATGCTCGCGCGGCGGTCCCAGCGGAACGCGTGGATCATCTTCGCGCGGGCGGCGTCCGTCGGCGGGGACAGGCGGACCTGCGGGCTGTTCACGGCGCGGTCCTTGCAGATGAAGTTGGCCGCCTTGTCGCCTTCCCACTTGTTCCCGTCGATCTCGATCGCCGGGCCGTTCAGGTTGATCCCTCGATAGAAGCTCCACCGCCCCGTCTCCGCCGGCGGGCCCGAGAGCTTCGTGATGGGCTTTGTCGCCCTTGCGGGCCTTCCCGCCCCGGCGGGCGGCTCGACCGGCTTGCCGCTGACGGTCACGATCGCGCGGCGGTAGGCCGTCAGCGGCGGCCTGCCGTCGTCGGTGACCTCCAGGATCACGTGGATCGTCCTGCCCGCCGCATCGCGCGGCACGGTGAGGGCGGCCTCGGCCGTCTCGGCCCCGCCAATGTCCGGCGAGCCCCAGTAGCTGCCCGCCTCCTGGTAGACCCACCACCTCTGCGACAGCTCGTCGCCGTCCGGGTCGGACGAGCCGGCCGCGCTGAGCTTGACCTGCGAGCCCGGGTCGGCGGCAATCCTCAGCACGCCTCGGCCGCGGTCGCCGTTGCAGACGGCCACCGGCTCGTGGTTGGCCTGGTTCCGCGGCTTGACGCACCAGTCCATGCGGGCCTCGAAGGCATTCTGATACGCCCGCCGCCAGCGATAGATGCTATAGAGGGGGCTCCGTCGGCCGCGCTCGATGTCCACGTCGGGGACGTACTCCCTGCCCCGCCCCGAGGGCTTGAAGCGCCCGCCCCAGTTGCCCCACTCGGGGTGCTCCGGGTCGCTGAGGCCGTCGGGCAGCACGTAGAGGAACGACGGCGTGTCGCCCTGCTTGACGCCGGCCTTCCCGGACGCCTTCGCCGGGTAGACCGCCCCCAGCGGCCCGTGGCCCGTCCGCACGTGCCGCTCCAGCCACGCCGGAGAGACCAGCGACTGGTCGCCCGCCTGCCAGATGCCGCGGAACAGGCGGTTCGAGAAGATCCACAAGACGTCGGGGTGGTTCTGCTTGACCCACCCGGCCGTGCGGTCCTGGTCGGCGATCGAGTGCACGCGGATCTTCCGCTTGAAGGCCGCCAGCTTCTCGGCGGACCGCGTCCGGGAGGCCTTCCAGATCGCCTGGGCAAGCTCCCGCGGGCCGCCCCAGATCGAGAACCACACCGCCCGGGGATCGTCGCGGTCGAGGACCCGGATGATCCACTCGCTGGCCTCGGAGTCCATGCCCTCGCCCACCTTGTGCGGATCGCCGTTGTGGCCGTCCTTGATCAGGCCCATCAGGCGCTCGGCGGACGGGTAGTCGCCGCGATGCTTCCGCAGGTTCGCCTCCACCTTGCCGTAGGCCTCGACGGCCTGGCGGATCAGGTCCGGGCGGGTCTTCTGGTAGTGCCCGTGCCCGAAGCCCGTCAGGAGGCCCTCGACCTCGAAGTCGCAGGCGTACAGCAGGAAGCGCACCATCGACTGCCGGTCGTCCGGGTCGCCGCCGATGTCGGTCATGACGACGATCCGCGGTTTCCCGGTGGCCGCGAAGGTCGCCCCGGCCGCCGTCAGGAGCACCACACCAAGGGCAAGATGCCTCAGCCCCGTCGCTGTCAGGACACGTTCCATTGTCGCCCTTCCCTACGCGACACCCTCATCGGACCAACTCCGCATGCATCCCTTATTCACCAAACGGCCCACAAAAGCAACCCCCCACGACGACCGCACCGCCCCCCAAAAGCCCGCGGATGAGTCCGCCGCAGGCGGGCGAACCTGCCTGCCGGCAGGCAGGTCCGCGGGAAGCCCCCTCCCGCAACCGGCCGCTGCCCCCCCACCCGCCGGAAACTCCCCCTTGGCCCGTGCGTCCAAGAGACAGACAGGATACCCTTCGACCATGAGGATTCTTCCGCAACGCCTCCGTGCCGGCCTCGTCGTCGCCGCGGCCTTCGCCGCAGCGGCCCCCGGCGGCGACTGGCCCCAATGGGGCGGCACGGACGACCGCAACATGGTCTGCCACGAGAAGCTCCTGCCGGCGACGTTCAACCCCGGCCGCAAGCCCGGCGGCGGGATCGACCCGAACGGCCTGCGCAACGTCAAGTGGATCGCCCCGCTCGGGTCGGCGACGTACGGCAATCCCACCGTCGCCGGCGGGAGGGTCTTCGTCGGCACCAACGACGCCCGCTGGAGCGACCCCCGCGCCCGGCGCAGCGCCGGCGGGCTCGTCGTCTGCCTCGACGAGCGGACCGGGCGCCTGCTCTGGCGGCTGCTCATCCCGCGATACCAGAGAAAGGTACACGGCAGCGGCTTCGACGACCTCAACACCGGCGTCTGCTCCTCCCCCACCGTCGAGGGCGACCGCGTCTACCTCGTCAGCAACCGCGCCGAGGTCCTCTGCCTCGACGCCCGCGGCCAGGCCAACGGCAACGACGGGCCGTTCAGAGACGAAGGCCGGTACATGGCCGGCGACGGCAACGAGCCCGCCCGCCTCCGCCGCGGCGACGGCGACATCGTCTGGCGCTTCGACATGATCTCCGCCCTGCCCAGCGCCCCGCACGACGTGACGAATTGCAGCGTCCTGATCCACGGTGAGCACCTGTACGTCTGCACGGGCAACGGCGTGCACCGCATGCCGGGCGAGCCCAACCCCCTGCCGGATGCGCCCAGCCTGATCGTGCTGGACAGGAAGACCGGCCGCCTGCTGGCCACCGACGGCCAGAAGATCGGGCGGCGGGTCTTCCACGGGCAGTGGTCCTCGCCGGCGCTGGGGCGCGTCGGCGGCCGGAGCCTCGTCTTCTTCGGCGCCGGCGACGGCGTGTGCTATGCCTTCCAGGCCCTCCCCGCCGACGCCTCCGCCGACGCCAACGGCCCCGCAACGCTCAAGAAGGTCTGGTGGTACGACTGCAACCCGCGGGAGTACAAGCTCTGCGACGGCCGGGCGGTCGACTACTGGGACGGCGACGCCACACGCGCCGAGGTCCGCAAGGACTACAAGGGCCCCAGCGAGATCATCGCCACCCCGGTCTTCCACGCGGGGAGAGTCTACATCGCCGTCGGGCGCGACCCCGTGCACGGCGAGGCGTCGGGCATACTCCACTGCATCGACGCGGCCGGTAAGGGCGACCTTACGAAGGCCGGCTGCCTCTGGTCCTACAGGGAGATCACCCGCACGATGTCCACCGTCGCGGTGGCCGGCGGGCTTCTCTACATCGCCGACATCTCCGGGGCCGTCCACTGCCTCGACGCGCGGACCGGCCAGCCGCACTGGACCCACGACACGAAGCAGGAGATCTGGAGCTCGCCGTTCGTCGCCGACGGGAAGGTCTACGTCGGCACGCAGCGGAAGTACCTGTGGGTCTTCCGGGCCGGCAGGGCGAAGAAGCTCCTGGCCAAGGTCCGCCTGCCCCGGGCGATCTCCTGCACGCCGATCGCCGCCAACGGCGTCCTCTACGTCGCCACGACCCGCCGCCTCTACGCCGTCCGCCACGATGCCAAGTGACGACCTGGTGCAAACGCAGGTAATAGCGTTTGAACCAGCAGTAGCCAGCATCCAGTAGCCGCCAGCCAGTTCCAAGTGACGCGGGTAAACCCCATAAGCCTGGACCATAACGGCTATTACGCACTACAGGCTACCGGCTACTATTGACCCCGCAGGAGCCCCGGCTCGCTCTTCGGGCGAGTGTTACCTTGGATGGGACGGTGCTGAACCATGCCGAAATAGCGCAGCGGTTCAGGATGTCAGACTCGTACTTCCGCAGCATCTTGATAAACCGGGTCATTGGGGGATGGTCGACTTCCTCGGCCATTCGACACCAGGCGTCCAAAGCCCGCGTCGCGAGCGCCAGGATAAGGATGGCCCAGAGCCGGATGCTCCTCATGGCAGGCCATGGTAGACGCGCCAAGGCTGCGTGACAATGCCCGGGCGGGAGTAGTCTCCAGCCCGGCTTCCTTTCGCCTCGTCGGGGCTCCGGGCATTGGGGACCCGATAACCGTGGGTTCACGCCCTCGTCTTTACCCACATTTCCTCAACGTCCCGACGGAGACCCTCTCTTGGGCCGAGGCCACCACGGGGCTTGCCCCCGTGGGGCCATGATTGGTGAACTACCAGCCCCACTCTCCCCACCCCAGGCCACCACGGGGCTCGCCCCCGTGGGGCCATGATTGGTGAACTACCAGCCCGACTCTCCCCAACCCAGGCCACCAC
>CAYRVX010000135.1:0-18423 GCA_964427875.1 uncultured Planctomycetaceae bacterium | reverse complement strand
CGAAGGCGAAGCGGACGATCCGCTCGGTGTTCTCCACGCTGATGGGCTTGATGGAGATGCCGGTCGTCTCCCGGCCGGTGCGGATCTTCTTGTCCGTGGACATGCGGTTGACGGTCTCGATCAGCTCGGCCGTTTCGGGCGCGCCCTTCTGGAACTCCACGCCGGCGTAGAGGTCCTCGCAGTTCTCTCGAACGACGACGAGGTCGATGTTCTCGTAGCGGCTGCGGACGCCCCGGTAGCTCTTGCAGGGCCTCAGGCAGCAGTACAGGTCGAGCGTCTGGCGGAGCAGGACGTTGACGCTGCGGAAGCCCGCCCCGATGGGCGTGGTGACCGGCGCCTTGAGGGTCGCGTCGGTCTGGCGGACGGACTCGATGGTCTGCGGGGGCATGGGCACCCCGGCCGTCTCCATCACGTCCACGCCGGCCTGGCAGACCTTCCAGTCGATCGTGCCGGCCCCGGGTGTTTTCTCCAGGGCGGCCTCGATGCACCGGCGGGCGGCGTCGGCAAGCTCCGGGCCCACGCCGTCGCCCGTTATCAGGGTCACCGTATGCGTCATGTTCCGGGCGTTCCTTCGTTGAGTGCTCCAGGCGCCGTCGTTCGGCGACACAAGGAGCGGCGGATCGTACCACGAGAGCCGGCGACGGTCAACGGCGAGGCGATAGGTGAGCGGGTCTTGGGAGGTGCTCGGGCTTCCGGCCCATTCCTCTTGGCTTCGCCGGGACTCATGGGCCGGCGTTTCGGCTCGGGCGCGGTGTGGCAGAAGATTTCCAAAAGGCGTTGCATCTGCGGCGTCGGGGGGATAGACTTGGATAACCGCAGCTGCTGGGAAAGTAGGAGATTTGTTATGACAAGGATTGTCACGATCCCGGCGGCGTTGTTTGTATTGGGGGCCATCCTGGCGGGATGCGGCAGAGAACCGAGGCTGACGGCGGGCGATCCCGCTCGCGGCACGCTCCGGGCGGCCAGGACCGACTCAACGGTCCTGGCGGAGGTCGGCATCGAGAACCTGCCGGAGAACGTCAAGCTCCTCACGATGGGGCTACAGCTCAAGGACGGCACGGTCCTGTACCCCGAGACCATCCGCAGCCTGCCGGAGCCCCTGTCCGACCTTGCGGGCGCGCCGCGGATCGACTTCACGTTCTACGGTGAAGACGATCACATTCGCGCCAATCCGCAGTTGTGGCTGGCGGTGACCTTCCGGCTCAGCAAGGTGTTTCCCTCGGTGGACAAGAGCACGTTCTCGCTGATCCTGGGCGACGCCGACGGGGAGCAGGGATGCAGGCTGGGCCTCTCCACCAGCGTCTTCACGCGAGACGGCAGCCCGTCGCTGTTCGCCTGCATCATTCCGCCCGGCCTGGAGCCGAGCGACTTTGCGCTGTCGCCGCCGCTGCCGCCCAGGGCGCTTCCCCCGACCGTATGCTTCCGTCTGACGCAGATCTCCTCGCGGCACGGCGGAGGGCTGCGGGCGAAGGTGATCCCTGCCGACACCGCCGGCGACCCGCTCTGGCGGCTGAAGTTGGCGGCGATGGAGCTGCAATAGGCCTCGGCGGCGGCCGGGGGCGGCTCGTTGCATTGGGCCGGCGATAGCCGATAATGGCGCTGTCTCTTTAGCCTGCGCGTGCCTGCGCCGGGGAGCTGGATGATGGACAGGCTGATGGTCGGCGTTTCGGGGGTTCGAGGGATGGTCGGCGGGAGCCTGACGCCCCGCGTGGCGCGTGACTTCGCCTGCGCGTTCGGCACGATGCTCTCTGCGGGCAGGACGGCCGCGGTCGCGCGGGACAGCCGCACGTCCGGCCCGATGCTGCGAAACGCGGTCGTCGGCGGGCTGCTGGCGACGGGCGTCAACGTGGTGGACCTCGGCCTGGTGAGCACGCCGGCGGCGGCCCTGATGACCGCCCGGCTGGGCGCCGACGGCGGCGCGGTCATCACCGCCTCGCACAATCCGGCGGAATACAACGGGATGAAGTTTCTCCGGCCGACGGGGACGCCCCTGGCGGCGGCCGACGCCGAGCGCCTCAAGCGGATCTGGCAGTCCGGCCGGTTCGCCCTGGCCGACCACGCCGGGCAGGGCGCCGAGTCGAGCAACCCGGGCGCTCCGGCCGCGTACGTCGAGGCCGTCTGCGAGACCTGCGACGTGGCCGCCGTGAGCCGGCGGGGCTTCAAGGTGGCGCTGGACGGCGCCAACGGCGCCGGCTGCACGGCCTCGCGCATGCTCATGGGGAGGCTGGGGTGCGAGCTGATCCACCTGAACGGTCGCCCGGACGGCCGTTTCGCCCATCCGCCCGAGCCCGTCGAGGAGAACCTCTCGGAGCTCATGGGGGCCGTCCGCTCGAACGGAGCGGACGTGGGCTTCGCCCAGGACGCCGACGCCGACCGCCTGGCCATCGTGGATGAGGGCGGGCGGTTCATCGGCGAGGAGTACACGCTGGCGCTGGCGGCGGCGTTTACGTTTCGATTCCGCAAGGGCCCGGTGGCGACGAACCTGAGCACGTCGCGGATGGTGGACGATCTGGCCGCCGCGGCGGGCTGCAAGGTCGTCCGCGCGCCCACGGGCGAGGCCAACGTCGTCGACGCGATGGTCCGCGAGGGGTGCATCCTCGGCGGCGAGGGCGGCGGCGGGGTGATCGACCCGCGCGTGGTGCCCGTGCGCAACAGCCTCAGCGGGATCGCCATGGTGCTGCAATACATGGCCGAGACGCGGAAGACCGTCGGCGAGCTGGTGGCCGAGATCCCGCGCTACGTGATGATCAAGACGAAGCTGCCCTGCCCGGCCGGGGCGGCGGAGAAAGTCGTCGCGCGTGCGAGGCAGGCGTTTGCCGGCCGCGAGGGCGCGCAGCTCAACGACGCCGACGGGCTCCGCGTGGACCTGCCCGACCGCTGGGTCTCCGTGCGGGCGAGCAACACCGAGCCGATCCTTCGGATCATAGCCGAGGCGCCGCGGCAGGCCGACGCCGAGGCCCTCGTCGCCGAGACGCGAACCATCGCCGAGCAGGCGATCGCCGCCGGCGAGTAGCCCGTGGACGGTGGGACCGGGAGCATGGCTGGCGACGGGGCGTTCAGGATTGCGTACATCGGGGGCGGGTCGCGACTCGTGCTGCGCAGCAAAGCGCTGCTTTGCAGAGCAGTACCGGAAGGGAGCGGGATCCGAAGGCCTCATGTTTGAGAAGACACCCGCTCGCTTCCGCTCGCGGCTCAGAGGACGACGCGCGAGCCGGCGGCGACGGGGTGGATGCGGCCGGGAAGCGAGTTCCGCAGGAAGGCGACGGCCTCGTCGCCGGTGCAGTGGCAGGGGTAGACGTTCTCGATGCCGTAGCCGTCGAGCAGCCCGGCGGCCTCTTCGAGATCCTCGTGACTGGCGCTGCGCAGGTGCAGCCCGCCGACCACGGCCGTCAGGGGCTCGCCCCGGACGAGGAATCGGGCCGTGCGGAGCGTGTTCTTCAGCCCGCGATGACAGCAGCCGGTGACCACCGCCCAGCCGCCCCGGCCCTTGACGAGCAGGCAGATCTCGTCCTCGAAGCCGTCCACGACCATCTCGCCGGCCTTTCGAACGACGAAGGCCTCCCGCCCGTGCCTGGCACCGCCGATCGGCCCGGACACCACCAGCCCGCCGTCCAGGCGCTCCGGGTGGGTCACCGAGTGGAAGACGGCCCCGGACTGGTAAAGCCGCTCGATCGAATGGGGGCAGGAGACGTCGCGCAGCGGCTTGCCCGGCTGATCCGACCACCGGCGGTTGAACGCCCCCGAGTGGACGTAGACGTTCAGCCCCGGGCAGCGCTGCACGACCGCCGACAGCCCGCCGGTGTGATCGTAATGCCCGTGCGAGATGACCGCCGCGTCCAGGCTGGACAGGTCCACGCCCAGCGTCTCGGCGTTGGCCAGCAGCGTTTCCGCCGTGGCGGCTGCATCGAACAGGACCCGCCGGGCCGGGCTCGAAACGAGCATGCTCAGCCCGTGCTCCGCCCGCAGGGCGTCGGAGGCGGTTGAGTTGTCCACCAGGATGAGAAGTTCGACGCTCATGGAATGCCCCCGCCGACCGTGCCCGGCGGCGGGATGCCTCATTATCCAGGCGGCCCTGGCCGTCTGTCCAGCCCGGGGCGAACGCTTTTTCGACAAAGGGGATATCGCCCGGGGGCCCGGGGGCTTGGCCAGGCTGCCCCGCAGGTGCCGATTGGGCGGAACGTGCCCGGCGGATTGCTGTTAAAGTCCCCGAGGATGCGCGTCGAGGTACCCTTGGCGCTTGACAGGTTGCCGAGGACGGCTCTATACTGCCGGGCTTGTATCGTGCCGGTCGGGACCGGCGGCTCGGTCGTTGCCGGTGCGCCCGGACGCTCAATTTAAGGACTCGCCCAGTGGCGAAGAAGGCAAGTTCCCGTAAGACCGTGGCCGGGAAGGGCAAGTCGGCGAAGCGGAAGGCCATCAAGGCGGCCGCCAATAGATTCGCCGCGAAGCATGCCGGGAAACCGGCCAGGAAGGCCGCAAAGAAGGCCGCCGGGAAGAAGACCAGGACAGCGGCCCGAAAGGCCCAGACGAAGCCCGCCGCCGAGGCAAGCCCCCAGGCGGCCAGCAAACCCAAGCCCGTCAAGACCCCCTTGACGAGGGCCCAACTGAAGGGGTTCCGGCGGCTGCTCCTGGAGAAGCGCCGCGAGCTGGTCGGCGACATGACGGGCATCGAGGCCGAGGCGCTCGGGGCCGACCGGCAGGAAGTCAAGGGGGACATCTCCGACCACCCCGCCGACGCGGGCACGGACAACTTCGAGCAGGAGTTCTCGTTGGGGCTGCTTCAGAGCGAACGGGGCCTGCTGGCCGAGATCGACGAGGCCCTCGAGCGGATCGAGGACCGCACGTTCGGCATCTGCCTCGGGACGGGCAAGCCGATCGGCAAGGTCCGGCTGAAGGCCCGCCCGTGGGCCAAGTACGGCATCGAGTACGCCCGCATGGTCGAGAAGGGCCTCGTCCGCCCGGGCGATCGGCTCGAGGAAGAAGACGAGTAGCGAGGGATTGTTGGCCGGCACCGCCAGAGACCCGCCGAAGAGACCCCCGTCGAGCAAAGGCCGGCTCGCCGCAAAGACCGCCTTCCGACACCCCAGTGCCGTGGCCTTGTTCGTGCTGCTGACGGCGGCCGCTCTCGCCGCCGACCTGTGGACCAAGCACGCCGTCTTCAGCTCCCTGATGAGCGACCCCGCGCTGCCGGGGAAGGTCCGGGACCTGGTGGCCGAGCACGGCTCGGCGCCGCCCGCGGAGCACGTGCTTCACCTCCTTCGGCTCCAGCGGCCGGTCTTCCCGGGCTTTAGGCTGACGCTCTCGACGAACCCCGGCGTGGTGTTCGGCCTGCCGATGCCGCCGGCGGCCGTCGCCGTCGCCACCGTCTTGACCATCGCCCTGGTGGGCTACTTCTTCGCTTCCTCCCACGCCGCCGCCCGCTGGACGCACGTGGCCCTGGCGCTGATCCTCGCCGGTGCGGTGGGGAACTTCTACGACCGGATGCTGGCGGCCGTCGTCGTCCCGGGCATCGAAGAGCCGATCACCGGCCAGGTCCGCGACTTCCTGGACTTCTCGGAGGTCCGCGTCTTCGGGGTGAACTACCCGTACATCTTCAACGTCGCCGACGTCCTTCTGGTCATCGGCGTGGCGATGCTGATCCTCGGCTGGTTCCTCGCCGGCCGCGGCAAACCGAGAACCAAGCGCGCGTAGAGGCGCCACCCGCAGAACGTCTGGGAGACAGCACCATGGCCGACAAGAAGGCGGATCTCGCCGGGCCCGGCATCGGTGACTATGACGAGCTGGAGAAGACCCTGCCCGAGGACTACGAGTCCCTGCTGACACCCAGCCAAACGCAGCAGGCCGTCTTCGCGCTGAAGACCTACATCGAGGAGAACCTCTGCAAGCAGCTCAACCTGATGATGGTCACGGTGCCGCTGATCGTGGACGTCGAGAGCGGCATCAACGACTACCTGGACCGCGACGGCTCGCGCGGGCCCATCCAGTTCCACATCCCCAACGATCACGACAAGAACCCCATCGACGCCCAGGTCGTCCAGGCCGCGACCAAGTGGAAGCGCATAGCGCTGAAGCAGTTCGGAATGAAGGCCGGCGAGGGCCTCAACACCGACATGCGCGCGGTCCGGAAAGACTACTTCCTCGACCACGATCACAGCGCCTACGTGGACCAGTGGGACTGGGAGCTGGCCATCACGGCCGAGCAGAGAAACCTCGACTTCCTGAGGGAGGTGGTCGAGAAGATCTGGAGGGTCCTCAAGGGCGCCGAGAGGCACGTCCAGGAGCTGTTCCCTCAACTGAAGACCGACAGGTACCCCGACCTGCCCGAGAAGCTCACGTTCCTGCACGCCGAGGAGATCCTCGAGCGATACCCCGACCTGCCGCGAAAGGAGCGCGAGACGCTGATCGCCCAGGAGTACCCGGCCATCTTCATCTACGGGATCGGCTGGAAGCTCGCCGACGGCTACCCGCACGAGATGCGGGCCGCCGACTACGACGACTGGGCCACGGAGACCACCTCGAAGGACGGACGCGCCATGCACGGCCTCAACGGGGACATCCTCGTCTGGAACCCGGTCACGAATCGCCGCCACGAGCTGACGAGCATGGGCATCCGCGTCAACGCCGAGACGCTCAGGCAGCAGTTGGAGATCACCGGCCAGCTCGACTTCCTCAACTTCCCGTACCACCAGGCGATCATCAACGACGAGATCCCGCTCAGCATCGGCGGCGGCATCGGCCAGTCCCGCACCCACATGCTCCTGCTCAAGAAGGCGCACATCGGCGAGGTGTCCGTCGCGGTCTGGCCGGCGGTGCTCAAGGACATGTGCAGGAAGAGGAACATCCACGTCCTGGACTGATTCGTCTCGGATCCCTCGCCTGCCGTCCGACGCGCTCACGATCTGCGACGCTTCAGCCCGGCCAGTGCGGCTGCGCCGCAGAACAGGGCCAGCGCGCACGGCTCGGGGACCTTCCCGCCGGGAACGGAGGTGCCGTAGTTGGCCTTCCACAGGAGGTAATCGCGGAAGTTCACGGTGCCGTCGAGGTTGAAGTCACCGTCGGACCAGCTTGCCTGCTTCGAGCCGAAGCCGTTCCGGAGGGCAAGGAAATCGAGCCGGTCGACCTCGCCGGACAGGTCGGCGTCCCCGTCGATCAGGGCGTAGAGGACGACCCGGACGGCTAAGTTCCCGTCGGCCAGATCGAACGTGGTGTTGGCGTCGGCGATGTACGCCGCGAAGCCGCAGTCGATGGCCAGGCTGCCGCTGAAGACTCCCTCGTAGACGATCAGGTCATACGTGCCGCCGAACTTCACGTCCGCCTCGCCGGGGACCCATTCGAGCGCCAGCGTGCCGGCGAAGTGGACGTCGCCGGCGACCGTGAGCACGTCGTACTGCATCCGGCCGGCGTCGCTGTTGTCGCAGCCGCTCAGCTCCACGTGCAGTCGGCCGGCGTTCAGCGAGTAGTCGCCCTCGACGGCCAGCACGCCGATCGATCGTCCCGGGTCGAGAATGCCGCCGTCCTGGGCCAGGTCGAAGCCGATCGACCCGGCCTGAAGCGTCCCGTCGGTGAAGGCGAACGTGCCGCCGCCGTCACCCATCTCCAGCCGGCCGGCCGAGAGCGTCCCGCCGGCCAGCGTCAGCACGCCGGAGCCGCGATTCGCGATGACGACCTTCTCCGCGACGAGCGTGCCGCCGTCGATCGTCGCCGTCCCGTGCGAGCCGGCCTGATTGCCCAGGACGAGCTTCTCCGAGACGGTCAGCGTTCCGCCGGCCTGCTCGTACGTGCCGTCGTGCGCGTCGCCGACGTAGAGGCGCTTGGCCGTCGCGGACCCGTCGGCGGCGGTCACCCGCACGGTGCCGCCGTTGTCGATCACCGCGTCGATCGTTCCGTCCGGCACGCCGTCGCTCCAGGTCCCGGCGTTGCCGTCGGACCACTGGCCGGTCAAGCCGGGCGCGAGGATCCAGCGGCTCGCCCACCTGGCCGTCGCGTACGCGTTGATGGCAAAGTTCCACCGCTTGTCGGCGGCGTACGTCAGCTCGCCGCCGTCGTTCCAGATGCCCAGGTTCGCGTAGCAGTCGTATTCCTGGAAATCGGCCCAGCCGCCGCCGTCGAAGTAGAAGCTCTCGTTGGGATTCGCGGCCGAGTAGATGTCGTACGGGGGGCTCTCGGGCGCGCCCAGGGCGGCCGTCATCTCGTTCGACGCGTCCACGGCCTGCGGGCTGGTGCCGCCGCTGCGGCTCAGCGCCACGGCCACGTAGAACACGTCGCCGTCCTCCAGCTCCACCGCGCCGCTCAGGTCGATCATGTGGAAGCCCGGCAGGTCGACGTGCCCGCTGGCCACCTCGAGCTGCGAGCCGCCGGGGGAGTCCCGGCATATCCGAACGGTGTAGTCCACGTCCTCCTCGACGGTGTAGAAGCCCACGGTGGCCAGCAGCTCATCCTTTGCGGCGACGAAGCGGTTGGCCGCCTCGGAGATGGCCGGGTCCGCGGCGGTGTCGAACTGCCAGCCGTGCAGCGAATGGCTGTAGACGTCGGCCCAGTCGATCTTCCCAACGCCGCGGAACTGCACGCCGCCCATCGTCGGGTGCTTCCCGGCGTGCACGTCGGCATAAGAGACCCAGAAGCTCCCGTCGTCAAACGCGCCCCACGTCCTGCCCCAACTGTTGTGGCACAGCCAGGCGCCCGTGTACGTATGGCCGGACTGCGTGATCTGCTTGTTGTCGTCCCAGCCGATGATGCTCACCGAGTGGTTCACGTCGTCGCTGCCGAGGTAGCACAAGGTCCCTTCGCTGTAGTTGTAGCCGCGCCACAGCACGGCCGTCGCGACGGCCCCGCCGGTCACGAGCGACTTCTTGACCCGCAAGCGCTTCTCGGCGTCGGTGCCGGTGAGCGTCAGCCATTCGACGTGCCTCGGCATGAAGAAGGTGTAGTCCTGCTGGTACATGGCGAACCCGGCCGGATGCCCCGGGTCGGGGTCCACCCCGTCGAGGGCGTAGCCGAACTGGTCGTGCCCGGTCGGGCCGCTTGAGGTGACGCGCGTTTCGGGTGTCTCGTTGACGGCGCCCAGGTTGCCCAGGTAGGCCGCGACCACCTTGTAATCGCCGCCCCCGTGGACGGGCATCCCCCCGCCGTTGTAGCGCGTGCGTATCGCCAGGGGCACGTCGGTGTTCGTGCCCGGCCAGGGCGGCTCCTGCCCCGGGTACCCGCCCGACTCGTCGCCCGGCTCGCCCTTGCGGTTGAAGCCGTTGAACTTGTCGAGGTGATACTCGGCCAGGTCCACCTCGCTGCCGGCCGGCCACGGCGAGCCGGCGAAGAGCCAGTTGCCCGTCCTCAGCAGGTCGCTTTCCATGGCCGACATCGTGCCGTGACACCAGCACGTGCCCCAGCACTGGCGGCGGCATTCGGTCGTGAGGTCCACCGTGCCCCCCTCGCCGTCGGGAAACTCGCGGAGGTCCAGGTACGGGTCGGCGGCCGATTGAGCGCGGGACGCCGCCGGGAGAACGCAGAGGCCGACCGCCATGCACGTGCAAAGGACTCGCGACCGCTGCATCCGTCCGACCTCCTCAAGCCACAGATTCGCCACACCACTGCCTTCAACGCACCGGGCGGCCCCCCCATGATACCATATCCACGCCGATCCCGCATCGGCCCGTTGGGCCGCCGGCGGGTAGGAATGCCGCGTCGGCCGCGTTGCAATGCCAGGCCGATCCGCTACAATCCTGTATCTGGGCCCCAGAGGACTCTGCCAGGTAGCTCACTCGTGGCGAAGAAGAAGAACAAGGCCGGATCGAACGGGCGGCCAAGCCCGAAGGTGGACGCGGACGGCCTGACCCGCTGGGCGAGGGAGGACGAGGACGTCAAGCTCATGCTGCGTTTCCAGAAGGGCGAGACGGGGGCGTTCGAGGAGCTCGTCCGGCGGAACGCCCCCAAGATCAACACGCTGATCTACCGTTTTCTGGGCGACCCCGGGCAGGTGGAGGACCTCACGCAGGAGGTCTTCCTTCGGGTGTACCGTACGAGCCAGCGTTACCAGCCGACGGCGAAGTTCAGCACGTGGCTGTATCGGATCGCCGCGAACCTGTCGTTCAACGTGCTCCGGGCGCGGCGCCGGGGCCAGCCGGTGCAGTTGGAGGTCGGCTACTCCGAAGACGGCGAGCCGTTCTACCGGGACGTGCCGGACGGGCGGCACGTCCCGCCGCACGATCACCTCGATGCCGAAGAGCTGCGCGCCAAGGTCGCCGAGGCCATCGACCACCTGCCGGAGAATCAGAAGGTCGCCATCATCCTTAACAAGTATGAGCAAAAGAGCTACGAAGATATCGCCGCTATCCTGAAGTGCTCCACGATGGCGGTCAAGAGCCTGCTGAGCCGCGCGCGGAGCAACCTGAGAAACGCCCTGAGCCGATACGTCCGGGTGGAGTAGCAACCCCGGGGGGCACGTCTGTAGTCCCCGTGCAAATAATGAGGTTTTCCTGCGAGTCCTGCGTTGGTCGATAGGGTTATACGTATGGAAGCAGGTGCGGTCGAGGGCCGACAAGGTCTACCTCGGCCTCACCTTGCGGATGAAGGGCGGCGCATGCGGCAGGACTCGCCGCCGGGCGGGAGAAGCAGATCTGACCCGTCAGGCCGGCACTTCGCCTGTCGGTGTCGCTGCCGGGTTTGGAAGGGCACATGACCGACAGACTGGGACATTCCGACCGGGACAATCTGTCCGCCTATCTGGACGGCGAGCTGCCTGCCGGGCGCGCAGCCGAGGTGCGGCGCCTCATCCGCGAGGATCCCGCCTGGCGGCGGGCCCACCGCGAGATGGCGGCACTGGACGCGGCGCTGGACAGCTTCACGGCCCCGGCGCCGGCCGCCGATCTGGCGGATCGCATCCTCGCCGGCGTAGCCGCGTCGGAGCTGTCGGCCGGCGACCTCGAGGACCTCTCGGCTTCCATGGACGGCGAGTTGACCGGCGAGCGGGCGGCTGAGGTGGCCCGGCTCGTCCGCGACGATCCGCTCTGGAGACGCACGCACGGCGAACTGGCGGCAACGGAGGCACTTCTGGACACCTACACGGTGCCGGCGGCGCCGAGCGACCTGGCCGACCGGGTCCTCATCCGCACCCGCCGGGCGTCTCGTCGGTCCCAGGTCTTCCGGGCGGCGGCATGGGTCGGTTCGGCCGCGGCGGCCGCGGCAGTCCTCCTGGCGGCCTTCATCCTCTGGGGGCGATCCACCGAAGCGCCCCGGCCGCAGCCACCCGTCGCGCACGCCATCGAGAAGGAACTGGAGACTTCCCAGGCGTTCGGCGACGTTCCGCTCGCCGAGCGGCCCAAGCTCGAAGAGATGGTTGTCGAGCACTTCAACACCAACATTGTCCGTGGTTTTCTCCGCGACTATGACGTGATAGAGGAGTTTGAGACTCTAGAGGCGATCGAACGCCTGGAGAACGAAGGGACATAAGTCGAGGCGATGATGCGCAAGCTGGGCCTGGCCATCCTGATATTGCCGCTGGTGTGGGCGATGCCCGCCGGCGGGGATCCTGCCGAGAGGAGCCCCAAAGCCGGCGATGGTGTGCTCACCCGCCCGCCTCGCGGCAGCCTGGCCGCGCAGTTGATGCTCAAGCTGAGGCTCCAGATGGCAGGCGGCGGCAGTCTGGCCGCGGCGCTGGACCATAATCATCAGGAATGGAAGACCTTGACACCGGATCAGCGGGAGCAGTTCCGCGATGCCGTCCGGGCCTACCACAGGAAGGACCCCAAAGCCCAGCAGGAGTTCCTTGAGAGGTACGGCACCTTCCTGTCGCTGGAGAAGGAGAAGCGCGAGGCCTATCGGCTCAGGGCCAGATGGGTCAAGGCGGTGGTGGCCACCTTCACGCCCGAACAGCGCGACAAGCTCCGCAAGATGTCCTCGATGGCCCGGGCGAAGGCCCTGATCGCCCGGCGAGACGAGCTCGTTCGCCAGGGCAAGCTGAAGTTGAACGATTCCCCCGCCAGTGCGCCGGCCAGGTCCCGCGACCGGCCGAGCAAATAGCCCTTTTCGCTTGCTTTACAGACTTCATTCCGGGCCCGGTCGTCCATGCGGCCGGGTCTTTCATTATGCCCGCCGCCGCGCCGGGTGCCTGTCGCAAATCCGCCGGATGGCCGATAAAGGGGACAGTGGAGATCGAATGCGGTGGTCTGGCGTCTCAGGAAACTGCTGATCCTGCTGGTGAAGCTCGCCGTCACCACGGCCCTGCTTTCGTGGGTCCTCTCGGAGGTACGTTGGCGGGACCTTGCCGGCGCCTTGGCGGAGGTGAGAATCGCCGTGTACCTCCTGGGGGCGGCCATCCTGGCCGGCCAGCTTACACTCATGGGCATACGCTGGTGGTATCTCATGAGATGGCAAGCCCTTACCGTGCCCCTGGCAGACGCGATCCGCCTGATGTTCGTGGGGCACTTCTTCAACTTCTTCCTGCCCGGCTCGACCGGGGGCGACCTGATCCGCGCCTACCTCGTGACCAAGCGGACCGCCTCCCGCACGGTCGCCGTCGCGACGGTCCTGCTGGATCGCTTTGCCGGCCTGGCGGGGATGGCCTTTCTCGCCGGCGCGATGACCCTGGCGACGTGGGGCAGCCCACAGGCCCGGCGGGCCGCGCTGGCCGTCGGGGCCACCTTGGCGATCATCCTGGCGGCGGGACTGGTGATGTTCTCCAGCCGCGTCGGCAGGGCGCTGCGCCTGGACGCGCTTCTGGATCGGCTGCCTCGCAAGGAGAACCTCCGGATCGCGGTCCGGACGCTGCGGGGCCTGCCGCGTTCGCCGCGGACGGCCGCGGCGGTCGCGGCGATGACCCTCGGCGTTCACCTGCTGCTGGCCGGCGGGATCGCGTGCCTCGGCGCGGCGCTCGAACTGCCCGTGCCCGTTGGCCTCTACTTCCTGTTCGTTCCGGTGATCTACATCCTGGCGGCGATTCCCGTCAGCATCGGCGGGCTCGGCGTGGTCGAGGGGATGTACATCGTCTTCTTCGCCCAGGGGCCCGAGGTGGGGGTCTCCGGCGTGGTGGCGCTTTCGCTGCTGGCGCGCCTGACGCCGATGTTGCTCTCCCTGCCAGGGTTGGTATTCTGGCTGGCTGAGAGAGGCGCGCGGGGCGGCGAAGCGCAGGGGAAGGGAGATCCGGCGTGACAGGCTGCCGACACGACGAGGGCCCTCGGCGCTCCAGCCTCAGCGTCTTCTTCCCCTGCTACAACGAGGCCGACAACATCCGCCGCGTCGTCGCCGAGGCGATGGACTTCCTGCCGACCGTCAGCGATGACTTCGAGGTCATCCTGGTCGACGACGGCAGCCGCGACGGGACCGGCGAGATCGCCGACGAGCTGGCGGCCGGCGACGATCGCATCCGGGCCGTTCACCACGAGGCGAACCGCGGCTACGGGGGGGCGCTCCAAAGCGGCTTTGGCGCTGCAACGAAGGAGCTGGTCTTCTACACCGACGGCGACGGGCAGTTCGACATCTCGGACCTGGCGGCCATGCTGCCCCTCATCGCCGAGCACGACATCGTCAACGGCTACCGCCGGCGCCGCGAGGACAGCGCGCTGCGCCGACTGAACGCCTACCTCTGGGGCGTGCTCGTCCAGAGGCTGCTGGGCTTTCGCTGCCGCGACGTGGACAGCGCGTTCAAGCTCTACCGGCGGGAGATCTTCGACCACGTCGAGATGAAGTCCACCGGCGCGCTGATCGACGCGGAGATCCTCGCGCGGGCCCGCCGGGCGGGGCTCACACTCGCCGAGGTGCCCGTGCGTCACCGCCCGCGGATTGCCGGCCGGCAGACCGGGGCCAACATCAGGGTCATCGCCCGCGCGTTCAGGGAGCTCTGGCAACTGCGGAAGGCAATCCTCGCCACGCCGCGCGTCGGGCCCGACGCCGGCCGATGAGCCTGCCGCGGGCGGGTTACACGAATCACACGAATTCGGGAAGGACACGATGATCGACGAAATACGCCGCCTCTTTGACGATTCCGTTCGCGTGACGGCCGCCGCCGGCGAGAAGCTCGCCGAGCCCATCGCCCGCGCCGTGGAGATTCTGCTGGCCTGCTACCGCGCCGGCGGGGGGGTCTTCGTTTTCGGCAACGGCGGCTCGGCCGCGGACGCCCAGCACATCGCCGCCGAACTGGTCGGAAGGTTCCTCAAGGAGCGGCGAGCGTTGAAGGCCCAGGCCCTGACGACCGACAGCTCGATTCTCACGTCCGTCGGGAACGACTACGGCTTCGAGTCGATCTTCGTCCGCCAGTTGGCCGCCGGCGCCTCCGCCGGCGACGTGGCGATCGCGCTGAGCACGTCGGGGGACTCACCGAACGTCGTGGCCGCCCTGCGCGAGGCGCGCGAGATGGGCCTGAAGACGATCGCCCTGACCGGCGCGGGAGGCGGGCGGTGCGCCGAGTTTGCCGACGTCCTGCTCGACGTGCCCGAGACGCTCACTCCGCGAGTCCAGGAGGCCCACGTCGTGATCTACCACGCCCTCTGCGAGCTGATCGAGCGGGCCTTTGCGAGCGAAACCGGTTGATGTGGCCGGAAAGCGGCCGGTCGGGGAGCTTCACGAGCCCGCCGGCCCGCTCTGCGCCTCGCCGGGCCTGGTGGCGGGCGCGATCTCCAGGAGCTCGTGCTCGCCGTGGCAGGCGGTGCAGCCATGTTGGCTTGCTGGAGCTTCATCGACTCAGTAGAATGTCGGCAGTGAAACGTGCGGGAGGACCCCGGCTTGAAGCCGCGTTTGTACATCGAGACTTCGGTTGTGAGCTATCTGACGGCCCGGCCCACCCGGGACCTGATCCGCGCAGCGCATCAGCAGCTCTCCATGCACTGGTGGGATGTTCGACGTCGGGACTTCGACATCTATGTCTCCGAACTCGTTATTCAGGAGGCAGGTGCTGGAGATGACACAGCGGCCCAACGTCGTCTCGATGTTCTCCAGGGGATTCCGCTGCTGCAAGTCAACGAGCCGGTGATCGCCTTGGCCGAGGCACTGACAAAGGACGGGCCGCTCCCCAAGAGCGCAGCCGACGACGCATTTCACCTGGCACTGGCAGCCGTTCACGCTATGGACTACCTGTTGACGTGGAATTGCAGGCACCTGGCGAACGCGGAGCTGACGCAAGCCATGAACGCAGTCATCCGCTCTCACCAATGCGGACCGCCCCACGTCTGCACGCCGGAGGAACTGATGGGAGACTGGACATGAAAGGTGACTCCGTTCTGGAAGAGCTGTGGCGGGTAAAGGAAGCTCACGCTGCCAAGTACGATTATGACGTCCGCGCGATGGGCGAAGCACTCATGGCCCAGCAGGACAAGAGCGGCCGGAAGGTCGTTTCTCCTCGCCCCAGGCCGGCGACCCGCACGGAGGCATCATGAGCATCGCCGGGACGGATATCATATGAGTCTGGGTACTCGGTCCGCGTCTTCTGCGGCAAGCTCCGCACGGCATCGAACCGGCACTCACAGGAATGATGCCGCCAATCGATACATCGACGAGCTTCAGGGGCTCGCCGGTCAGCCCGCCGGCCTGCTCTGCGCCTCGCCGGGCCTGGTGGCGGGCGCGATCTCCAGTAGCTGGTGCGCGCCGTGGCAGGCGGTGCAGGCGCGGCGCTTGGCCAGGGGTCTGGCCAGTTCGCCGGCGTGCTCCTTCACCCGGCGGTGCCTGCCCGGCTCGTGGCAGGTGAGGCAAAAGAGGCCCATCGCCTGGCCGCGGAAGGTGACGTCGGCCTTGGTCTTTCGGACCTCGTCCTCCATGTGGGCCCGGCTCGGGCCGTGGCATCGCACGCACGTGACTCCGTGGATGCCGTGGACGACGACGATCTCCTCGGTCTCGAAGTCGATGTGGCACTCCATGCAGACGGCGTTGGCCCTGGCGGCAATCCGAGGGGCATCCAAACCGATACCGCCGGTGCAGGAGATGAACACCGCCGGCAGCACGACAGCGACGAGGACGATCGGCAGGGCGGCCGGTATCCTCACCATCGCCGGCGGCATGCGGCCTGTCACCCGCTTTCCCTCGCGCCTGCCGACTTCAGCGGGCGGATCTCGATCCTCTTGACGACGATCTTCATGCCCTTGAAGCCGCCCCCGCCGTGCACCTGAATGCCGATCTTGCCCTTGGCGAGCGTTTCGTCGCGGCAGTGCCCCACCTTCGTGCCGTTGAGCCACAGGATCAGCTCGTCGCCGTCGGCGCGGATGCGGGCCTCGTTCCAGCCGTCGCGGTCCTCGAGCGACTCGTCCAGGTTCCGCGTGACGAACAGCTTGCCGGGGCAATACAGCGAGCCGCTGTAGGCGATGGGGCTCTTCCACTTGAGCACGTCGTACTGATAGCCCCTGCCCCGGTCGTAGCGGAACCAGAAGCCGCTGTTGGCCGGCCAGACCATGCGGTAGGTCGCCCGCAGCTCGAAGTTGTCCCACTCGCCGGTCGTCTCCAGGTCGCCGCCCCGCCCGTCGGTCTGCGTGCCGACCAGGCAGCCGTCCTCGACGAGAAAGACCCCGTTGCCCGTCTTCCTCCAGCCGGTCAGGTCCTTGCCGTTGAACAGCGGCGTCCACTTCTCGTCATCGCCCGTGGCCGCCAGCGCCGCAAGGACGGCGCCCAGCGTGCAGGCCGCGGCGGTGATCCCGACAATCCGACGTTTCATGGGCAGCCTCGCCAGTCTGGCCTCAGACGTAGACCTGCTTGCGGATGAACTCGTAGTACGGCGGCAGGTCCTCCAGCGAGGCCCTCGCCAGCGTCTCGACCTCCAGGCGCTCGGCCTCGGTCAGCTTCTTCTTGCGGTCGTAGGAGGCCCTCACGTTGTTCTCGATCTCGTCCACCGTCGTCATGCCGGGGATCGTGCAGGTCATCTCGCCGACGGCCAGGATCTTCTTGAGGCCGCTGACCGCCAGGCCGTTCAGGTCCGGCTCCACGCCTTTCTTGCGAGCCTCCTTGATCGCCTTGACGAAGTAGAAGTTGCCGTGGAACGGCTTGAGGCCGATCGCCCCGACGTCCTTCTTGCGAAGCGTCTCGAACATGCTCGCCGACTGCTTCGGCTCGTTGCTGACCGTGTACATGAAGACGAACGCGTGGTATTGCTCGCCGTACTGCTCGATCACCTCCCGGACGAACTTGTGGCTGTGGGCGCTCATGCCGAGGTACTGCACCTTGCCGGCCTTGTGGGCCTTGTGGTACGTCTCGACGACGCGGTCGAGCTCGGCCCTGGTGTGCCCGCCGCCCATGAGCGCCTGCGGCCGCCAGAGGAACATCCGGTCCACCATGAGCCGCCGGAGGCCCTGGTCGATCTCGACCATCATCTTCTCGACCGTGCGGTACTTCGGGTTGCGGATGCACAGGATGTGGTCGGAGTAGCCGATGTGCAGCTTGATGCCGGTCTGCTTCGCGCAGCGGCCGTAGATCGTCGCCTCGCCGGCCGTCGTGATGTCGTAGTAGTTGATCCCCAGCTCGGCGGCCTTGGTCCAGACCTGGTTGCGGTTCATCTGCACGTCCGGCGGCGGGTTGTCGTTCGGGAAGCTCGCGTAGTATCGCCCGCCCGTGCGGGTCTTCCAGTGCCCGCCGAGGCCGACCTCGGAGATCATCTCGCCCGTCTTGCCCAGGCGGCGGTAGCCCATCTTCGGGTTGTAGTTGAGGACCTTGCCGGTGTCGACCTTCTTCTCCGCCGCGTCGCAGACGCCCGCCATCGCCACGCCCGCCGCAACGCCCGCCACGAACTCCCGCCGCGTGATCTCTTTCTCCGGCATGCTGGAACTCCTTACGTAGGCTGTGCACGCATTGTAGGCGGACCCCAGCCGGCCGGTCAAGGAAACCGCACGGAGAGTGCACGCGCGCCTTGTCGGCGTTGACGATACGGCAGGCCCCGGCCTCCGCAAGCCCCTGCCAAGCCGCCGCCACGTCCCTCATGCCCCCCGAGCGATCCACCGCCCATGCCGGCAAAATCCGGACCGGACCACCATAAGTAATTGTTTCAAAGTAATTTACGGCCGATATTGGCAAAAATGGCTTTGTTTCGTAAAAACACTTACGGCGTTTTCCCCGCGTTCTTGCCTCCCGCGGCCGAGCCGAGCCGCCGGCCAAACTCGGAATAATCCGCGTTTGGGTTCGTTTCGCATTTTCTTTCTAATCCACCGCCCTGCTCCTCCTTATCATCATCACCCCCCTTAGCAGGCATATACATCTCGCAGGCCCTTTTGCACAACGAAAATCGGCAGATTGCAGAAAAACTGCGGGATGGCTCAAACGCTGTCACCCCGGAAAGGGGCAAGGGAGAGGGTAGCCGTTCAGGTCCCTATTGGGCCTGAGGCAGAAGCGATGGAGTTGGCGTTTGGAAGTAGCGGGCCGACAACGGGTTTTGCAGGAACTGCCAAGCGGATCTGCCTTGCTCACGGCAGGTGCCCAGAACCGTCCAGGCGGCGTTGTTGGTCGGCGGAACGAGTCAGAAAAGGG
>CAYRVX010000134.1:0-18540 GCA_964427875.1 uncultured Planctomycetaceae bacterium | reverse complement strand
CCCGCCGGATAGCCTAATAAACTGTCCCCTGTAAATGGCTGTTTCAACGGGCTTGCAGAGGGCGGGGCTTCAGCGTCCGGTTCTGCCGCCGGCGCGCTGCGCCGGAGGGGGGGAACCTTTCCCGGGAGAGTGCGTCCAAGGGGACGTTGGGAGGACTTCGCCATGATTGCTTGTTCTGCAAGATGCGCGCTGTGGCTGGCGCTGGTGGCGGCGGGCGGGTGCAGCCTGGAGCAGCGGCTGTTCGATGCGGTGGCCAAAGAGGACCTCGGCGAGGTGACGCGGCTGCTCGCCGCCGGCGCGGACGTCAACGCCGAGCGCCCCGGGCACATCAGCGTTCTCCACGCGGCCGCACGGCACGACCGGGCAGACATCGTCGCTGCCCTCATAGTTCGGGGGGCGGCCGCGGACCGGTTCAACGACTACGGCTGCACGCCGCTTCACAACGCCGCGGCCGAGGGGCACCGGGCCGTCGCCGAGGTGCTGATCGACGGCGACTGGCGGGTGGACGCCTGCGACGAGCGAGGCGAACGGCTGACGCCGCTGCACTGTGCGGCCTACGACGCCAAGGACGGCGTCGTGAAGCTGCTGCTGTCCCGCGGCGCGAGCGTCCGGGCCAAGACCCACAAGGGCCAGACCCCGCTCCTGATGGCGCTGCACCCGAAGGGGGGCCTGCACCACATGCCCGATTGCGCCGAGCGCGTCGCCAACATCGTCGATGCGCTTCTGGCCGCGGTGGCCGGCGTCAACGAGGCGGACGACGAGGGCAACACGCCGCTCTATTACGCCGCCCGCATCGGCAACAAGCGGGCGGTCAGGCTGCTGCTGGACAGGGGCGCCCGCGCCAAGGCCGAAAACGACAGCGGCTTCACGCCCCTGCACGGTGCGGTCGTGAGGGGCTATTGCGACGTCGTCGAATGGCTCATTGCCGCCGGGGCCGACGTGAACGCCAACAGCGCCTGCGAGCGCCACATCGTGCCCATGCCCGGCGAGCCGCCGCCGCCGGGGACGAAGGGCCCGCACCACTATCACAGATGGACGTACTGGGGCATCACGCCGCTGCACGAGACCATTCGCCCGGGCCGGCACGTCGGCCTCGGTATCGCCAGGGTGCTGATCGAGAAAGGCGCGAAGGTCAACGCCGCCGACGGCCTCGGCCGCACGCCGCTGCACTGGGCGGCCAGCCGCGATCACGTGAAGTTCGTCGAGCTGCTGCTCGAGAACGGCGCGGATGCGCAAGCCAGGGACCACAAGGGCAAGACGCCGCTTCAACTGGCGAGAGACCGCAAGGCCAAGAAGGTCATCCCCATCCTTTGGAAGAGCGCGAACCTGTAAAGGGCTGCCGGCCTGCCGTGAACAGCTTCCCCGCGCAGGCCCGGTCAACTGCCTGCGAGGATGGCCTCGAGCTCGACGGTCTGGTTTGCGGGCAGTGCTACCTGCCACGCGGCCGCCTCGGTCGCGGGCCCTGTCAGCACGGCTCGGCCGCGGCGCAGCGACAGTTTTCGGATCGGCCGGGGGGCGCGCAATGAGACGGTCTGGGCCTTCGCGCTGGCCAGCGCGGCGGCGATGCGGCCGTTCGGGAGGTCCCAGGCGAGCGACTCGATCGTAATGCCTCCGCGGGCGAGGACACCTTCGATCCGGCCGGTGGGCAGGTGCTCCGCCGGCAGGGCCGGCAGGAGCTCCAGCAGCCCGCACTCGGAATGAACGAGCATCTTCATCAGCACCCCGGGCAGTGAGAGGGTCGCGTCGAGGTTGTAGATCCTGAGGCCCGGGTTGTGGGAGCCGATGAGGCTGCGGTTCAGGAAGCGGCTGCGGGCGAGCTCGTCCAGCGTTCGCCACAGAAGCTCGGGGTCCTTGAGTCGGGCCGCGAAGAAGGCCAGGTGCATCAGGCCGTGCGCCGAGCAGTCGCCCCGGCCGGCCTCCATGCGCTTGCGGATGGCCACTCGGGCGGCCCGGAACAGCTCGGGCGTCCGGACGGGGTCGATCTCCAACGCGGGATATACGCCGTACAGGTGCGAGTTGTGCCTGTGATGGTAGTTGTCCTCGATGCCCGCCCAGCTCCACTCGGCGATTGCGCCGTCGTCGTTCAGGCGATACTCCGGGAGCTTCGCCAGCATCGCCTCCCATCGCGGGACGGAGCCCTGCTCGATCCCCAGCTCGCGGCAGGCCGCGATAAGGCTCGTCAGCACCTGCCTGCAAATGGCGATCTCCGACGTGGCGTTCGGGACGATGTCCGTCCTGCCGCCGGCCGGGAGACTGGATGGCACGTTCTCCGGCGAGATCGACGGGTAGAAGACGTACCGCCCGTCGTCGCCCTCGGTGCCCTCGAGGAAGTCCTCGTAGAACAGCGCCACCTGCCTGAGCAGCGGGACCACCCGATCGCGAAGGAAGCCGGCGTCGTGCGTGTAGAGCCAATGATCGTGGAAGTAGCTGCCCAGCCAGCCGGCCCCGCCCGTCCAGGGATACGAGCCCCACATCGTCAGCCCGTCGCGGTAGCCCTGGGTCAGCTCCGAGACGCCACCCCGGCAGCCGTAGAGCCGCCGGGCGTTGCGGCCCCAGTCGCCGGCGATGCGCTCGATGAAGCCGAAGTAGCTCTCCATGGCCTCGGGCAGGTCGCCCTGGCTTCCCGCGGCGACGGCCAGGTTCAGGTTGGAGTCGAAGGTGAAGCGCCCGTCCCACGCCGGCGTCCAGGTGTTTCCCCAGATGCCCATCAGCGTCGGGGGCAGCTCGCCGCTGCTGGAGATCAGGGCGTACCGGCCGACGGCGTGCAGCAGCTCGAGCAGCTCGCCTGTCGGCCCCGCCCGGTCGGCCCGTTCGATGATCTCCTCGGACGTCTTCCCCCGGCCGTGGTCTGCGCCCAGGTCCAGGCGGACGCGGCGGAACATCTCGCCGTGCACGGCCGCATGGGCTTCGAGCAATTGGTCGTAGTCGCAGGGCAGCCCGGCCAGCGCGTTGCGGAGGCCGGCCGCGTCCGCCCGTCCGGCCGCGTCCAGGTACTCAAGCCTCATGACCACGAGCACCTCGTCGGCACCTGTTATCCGAATCCCCTGCCCGGCGACGTTCTCGCTGCACCCTTGGCGGCAGACGACCCGCGCGAGGGCGTGGTAGCCCTCGGCCTCGGCCTTGCCCGCCTTGCGCCCGTACGTGCCGCGGAAGTACATCTCGTCGTCGCGATGCTCGACCGCCACGGACGCGATGTCGCCGGGGAGCCTGCCCGGCGCCTCGGCGAGCCACAGGAGGCAATCGAGCCTCGCCTTGTCGGGCTTCCGCAGCCGCAGGACGATCGCATCGTGAGGGCGGGAGACGAAGACCTCCCGCTGCCACGAGCCCCGCCCGTCGTCCCATCGCACGATCACCTCGCCGGTGTCGAGGACCATCTCGCGCCGGTAGTTCTGCGGCCTGCCTTCCCGGGGGACCAACAGCCGCAGATGGAAGGCGGGGTGCACCCGGTCCGGCGGCAGTCGCCGGCCCTTGACGAGGTGCCTCGGGTCGTAGGTCCTTCGGTTGGCCTCGGTGAAGCGGGCCATGATGAGGTCGGCCGCCTCCTCGAAGCGATGCCCCCGGGCCAGTTGCCGCGCCTCGGCCATGGCCTCGCGCATGTCGGCCACGTCGCGCCGGACGTCCACCGTCACGACCCACAGCTTCTCGTGGTTGACGACGATGGTCTCGTCCAGGGGCCGGCCCATGACCATGACGCCGGTGGCCCCGTTTCCGCTGATGAGGGCGTCCTCCCATCGCTCGGCCGGGCTGCTGCTGATCACGCTTGTCATCGGCATTCTGTCGCCATTGTCTCCGAAGGGCCCCCGACGGGCCTTCATTCCCTCCCCCGACGGTTCACACGGACTTCCACCTCGCTGACGACGCCGACGATCCGGATGCGCACCTTTTGCGAGCCCGGGGCAAGCCTGATGGGCCGGCCGCTGCCGGCGGCGAGGAAGTTGCCGTCGAGACAGATGGGAATGTCGGCGAGGACTTGACCGGGTCCGAGCGAGGATCGCTCGCCGGAGCGCAGCCGGTGGCGGTAGACCTCCCCGCTATCGATCTGGACTTCACAGAACGTCTCGGAGGGCACGATCTCGTACTCGACTGTGCCCGTGTTGCGTACGTCCAGCCACAGCAGGGGGGACCGCCCCGGTTGCCAGGTGGACTGAGGCGGCCGCAGGCGGCACTGCAAGCCGTCGGCCTCCTTGCCCCATGGCTGCTGCTTTCTCTGACGGTCCCGCCGCGCGAGGCCGGCCAGCGCGGCCTTGGCCATCTCCGTCGCGGGAGCCCTGGCGGCCCCGCGGCTCAGGCGCGCCAGCATCTCCCGCGCCGGCTTGGACGCGGCGATCTCCAGGATGCGGATGGCCCTCGACGCCCGCAGGACCTCCGGAAGCGGATCGCCCGTCTCGTCGCAGGCGGCCAGCAGGCGCTCGATGCGGCCGCGAGCTTCCGCGGAGAGCTTGCCCTTCACGGCCTGGCGCAACGCGTCTTCGGCCTCGGGGCCCGCGCGGGAAAGCTCCACGAAGGCCGCGGCCCGGGTCGCGTACTTCCGGTCGCCGAGTTGCCGGATGCACCGCCGGACTTGATCCTGTTGCGGTCGGACCGGCTGGAGCATCTTGCCGATAAGCGCGACCGCGCGGTCGGGCTTGGCGAGCAGCGCCTGGATGGCCGGGTAGGCGGCCTGGTCGCCGCTCTCGGCCAGGGCGCCCCACAGGCGCTTGACGGCCTTTTCGTCGAGCTCTCCGGGACGGCGTTGCGTGGAGAGATCGGGCAGGTCCGGGTGGGCGCGCCAGGCCCAGCGGGTGCACTCGTCTCGCTGCCGGAACCGCTTGCCGACAACCTTGGCCAGGGCGCCGACGACGTTGCCGTCGTGCGGGAAGCACCCCAGGCGGACCTCCCGGATCAGCGCCCCTCGGGCGAGCGGCCCGCCGGCGCCGGCGATGGCCCACTGGACCTTGCCGCGGTTCGCGCAATCGGCATCGGCCAGGCGCTTGGCCAGAGGCGGCACCGCGCTGCGGAACGCCGGGTCTGCCAGCTCATCGAGGGCTTGCGACACCACCCGCTCCTCCGGGTCTTGCGACAGTTGCAGCAGCAGCGGCACGAAGGCGGGGTCCTTCAGCTCGCCGATCGCCATCGCGCACCTGCGGCGGATGCTCCATACCTTGTCGCCGCACAGGCGGTCGAGGTGGCCGGCCAGCAGCTTCGGCTCCATGTAGTAGAGCGACCTCACGCTTGCCCCCCGGACGCGATCGCTTTGGTGACGGGTCAGGGCCGTCAGCCGCTCGCAGACGCGCCGCTTCTCCGGGCCGGGAGCCCGCCAGATGTCGTCCGCGAATGCGGCCGCGTCGCCGAGGATCTCCTCGCGGCTCGACCAGAGACCCTCCCGGATCGCGCGGGTGACCTCGCCGCTGCGGTAGCGCACCAACGCGACGCCCGTCTCGTAGCGGACGAAGTCGTCTTTCTCGCCCAGCCAGTGCCGCCTCAGCGCCGAGATCAGCTTCGCAGGGTCCCAGGCCGTCGCCCCGCCGGCCGGCCGCGTCGTGCCGCGGCGCCGTGCCCGCTCTATGCCGATCCTGTTGGCGATGCGGACCGCCGCCAGTCGTGAGTCCCTCTGCGCGTGTCCCAGCCCGCGGACGATCACCCCTACGGCGGCGGGGATCTGCTTCTCGTAGCCGGGAACGGCTTCGCGGAAGCTGCGCAGGGTGACCTTGATCCAGCCCGACATCCCCAGCCCTTCGCGGGGGGGCCGCGCATCCAACTCGATGGCCGTCCGGCAGAAGTCGGCGAAGCTCTGCTCGCTCAGCGCCCGCAAGCGCGCCCGCACGCCGAGTGTCACGGAGAAGTTCTCCTTGCCGAGGCGCTCGATGAAGTAGCCTCTCCGAACGTCAGGCGGCATCCGGCGCGCCGCGCCCATCTCGTCGAGCACCCAGGCGAGGTCGTATTGCAGGCGCCCCGAGGCGGCTTGAAGCGCCCCGAGAAGATGCTCCACGGCGTTGGGGCCGAGGACGATCAGCCTCTCCCGCGCAGACGGCTTGCCCGCGGCGAGATCCCTGACACGGGCCTCCAGCTCGGCGGCGGCGACCTTTCGCTTGCCGCGCCGGCGGGCGGGAACGAAGTCCTCGCGGACGGCCCACCACCACCGGTACCAACCGGTTGAGTTCTGCTGAAACGGCCGGCCCGTAAGCTCCCACAGCGCCGACGTGGCCCCCATCACCGTCGCACGGCGGGCAAAGCTATGGTGGAAGGGATTGCCGCCCCTGCCCGCCCGCCGCAGCAGGTCGATCAGGACCTCCACGGACCGGCGGTCCCCCACGTGCCCGAGCACCCAGGCCAGGTGTGACGACACCTGGTCCTCCGGCTTGAGCGTCGGCAGGGCCTCGTTGATCGCCGCGGCCGCCTCGGAGCCGAGGGCCCGCAGGGCCTTCAGGTCCGGGTCCTTGCCCTCCAGCTCGGCCGCATGCGACCGCCAGCGGCCCAGCAGCCAGGTGGTGTACCGGCTGGCGAGCGACTCGCCGGTATCCTTCAGCGGGCTCTCCGCCCAGCCGCCGGACATCGCCGAGAAGTCCGACGGCTCGCCCTTGCCCTTCTGCACGATGCTCGCGACGAGGCGCTCGGCCTGGGCGGCATTTGCATCTGCAGCGGCGCGGCATGGCGCGGGGTCGCTGGCCAGACAGGCGACGATCAGGACCGGGAGAGCCCACCTTCGCGTCGACGCCATGGCCAACTCCTTTCCGCCAGCCGCATCCCCGGGGGTCAATTCTACCGGAACGGCTCGGCGTCTTTGAGGAGTTTCTCGGCCGCGGCCTCGTCGGGCGCGCCGACGGAGAGGTACATGCCCTCCGGCCCGAGTGCGTCCAGGAGCGGGGCGACCTGCGCCGGGCGGACGCCGATGGCCTGGACGCTCTTGCCGCCGTCCCTGATGCGGCGGTAGAGGCCCCACCACTTCTTCGAGCCGCCGGCCTCTTCGGCGTCGCCGGTGTAGAGCATTCGCGGGGTCCACTCGATCGCGCCGAGCGAGTCGATCTCCAGCAGGGCGTCGAGGTGCTGGATCGCATCCTCGCCGTCCAGCAGGTCCGGCACGCCGACGAGGTAGCGCCCGTCGCAGCGGCGAAGGGCCTCGTCGATCAGCGCCAGGTGCACGTCCAGCCACCTGTTTCCGCCGGCCTCGAAGCGGATCGCCCCGCAGGCCTCCGGGTCGCCGATGCAGGGCTCGTACCACACGGTCGTCTCGGCGAACTCCGGCTCGGCGATCGGCTCGATAGGCTCGTCGCGCGGCGCCGTCAGCCACAGCACCAGCCCTTTGCCGTTCCACCACTTCACGAAGTTCTCCCGCCCCTGCGGCCAGTCCGGTTTCCACTTCATGCCTGCTCCATCGGCTGGGGTCTCCGTCGTGAGGACATGGTACGCACGGCGCGTCGAGCGGGAAAGGGGCCTTTCGGCCTGGTTCAGTAGGGTCCAGTGTTTGGTCGCAGCCGGCTCGCCGGTAACGGGCCCTTCGCCACGAGACCGATGTAACCGGTAGCCGGTAACAGCCTGCGGGTCTTGGGCTTACGCACGTGCCAAGGCCCGGGCCCTCCTGGCTGCCGGCTACAGGATGCCGGCTACAGATGGTTCAAACGCTGCTACCTGCGTTTGAACCATCGCCGATTCCGGGTGAGCCGGCGTTTGTCAGTTCATTCTCCCCTCCCTCGGAGCGTTACGCTCAGGCGGGCAATCCGGTTCTTCTTGCTGTGTGTGAGAATGTTCCCTGGCGGTCCGTAACGATTGTTTCTGTAATCTGTCAACTCCGCAGGAGCGGATATTGACAGCCCAGGGCGCCGCGGCGCTGTTTGCCGCAAGCCCTGGGTTTGCAGCTTCTTGCTGGGTGCGGTCGGTTTTCGGTGGCAGTGCCGGCTGGCTTGGCCACCGCCGCCTTCACCCCGGCGGGGCCATGATTGACGTCCAGCACGCAGCCTTCTGTTCCACCAGGCCACGGTCGGCCTTGCCCCGGCGTGGCCATGACTTGCCAGCCGGAGACAGCCGGCCATGGGGCAGTCGTTGCCCCGCCGGGCCAGGCCCGACGGAGGCGTGAATGGCCGGCGGTCCCTGCTGGATGCCACTCATCATCCCGCCGGGACAAGCCCGACGGTGATGCCAAAGCCGCACTCGCCACCGCCAGCCGACCGCACCCCTTCTTGCTTTTGTTTTTGTTTTTTTGTTGACTTTTGAGAATCAACTGCTATAATATGGTTGGTGGACCAATTATTATCTCGCTTATAGCCGACTTTCCACGAACAGGGTCAGGTTGCAGCGGCCCAGCGGCCGGGGACTGGCCGTCCCGAGAGGCGAGTGTCTCCCGGCCCCCCGCCGCCCGGGTCCGGAAGGAGCGTCTATCTCCCTACGATAAAACTGGTTACGCACGAATGCCCGATGACGGCCGAGATTTTCGCAAAAAGGACACATTCCGGATTTACAACCGACTGATATTACGAGCCTTAGAGCGATCGGGATTGTGTCCCCTCCCCGTAAAAGTACACATTAAAGTACACATTCCCGGGCTTCGCCCGCAACCCAAGTAGCCAGTAGCCAGGAGCCCGTAGCCAGTCGGAAAGGCACCTCGGCTGATGCTCGCTTCGCCAGACAAGTCTGTCCGGCTGCGAAGCTGTAACCTGGCTACTGGCTACGGGATACTGGCTACTCGCCTACGGGATACCGGCTACTCGCCTGCGAAATCTTGTCGGGGAAACAAGAAGTGCGGAAGTAGTAGTACAGCGCGGGCTTGGCCCGCACACCATTGCCGATTGCTTGTCCTGTCTTCGACCCTGAGGCTCAGACCCGAAGGGAGGCTCAGACCCGAAGGGAGCCCGTCGAAGGGCGGGCCTCCAGGCGTTGGCCGGGAGTTTGATCTTCGGGGATCGTGTCACGAAGATGTATATGGCCATACGCAAGCGTCAATATAAAGTTCTCCGTGCCTCCGCGCGCCCCCGGCGACCGGCCGCACCCACGAATCGGTGGTCGACGGCCTGCCGGCAGGTTCGTCACTCGTCATCGAGCATTGGACATGAAGCGTTTGGCTGCGGCCGCAGGCCGCGCTGTGCCGCTTCGGCGGTCAGGGCATCTCGAAGCGGTAGCCGATCTGGCGGATCGTCCGGATGAACGTCGGGTTGGCCGCGTCGGGCTCGACCTTCTTCCGCAGGACGGTGACGCAGCGGTCCACGCTTCGCGGGGTGACGAACACGTCGTAGCCCCAGACGTTCCGGAGGATCTCGCTGCGGGTCAATGCCCGCCCGGCCTGTCGCACGAGGTACTCCAGCAGGGCGTACTCCTTGGGCGTCAGCTCGACCTCCCGGCCGTTCCGCAGGAGCTTGCGGGCCGACGTGTCCAGCTCGCAGTCGCCGAAGGCATACCGCCGCACCCGCCCGCGGCGCCGGCGGCGAAGCAGCGCGCCGACGCGGGCCAGAAGCTCCTTGATGCTGAACGGCTTGGTGACGTAGTCGTCGGCGCCGAGGTTGAGCCCCAGGACGACGTCGCTCTCCTGCCCCTTGGCCGTCAGCATGATGATCGGCGTCTCGAGCCCCTCGCCGCGGACGAGGCGGCAGATCTCGTAGCCGTTGACCTTCGGCAGCATGATGTCCAGGACGATCAGCTCCGCGCCGCTGCTCAGGGCGGCCTCGAGGCCCTTCTCGCCGTCGCCGGCCGTCACGACGCCGTAGCCCTCGTACTCGAAGTTGTCCTTCAGCCCCCGCAGCAGCGCCGGGTCGTCCTCGATGATCAGAACGGTCTCGCTGGGCATGGTCCTTCCCGAAGGGGAGATGATATCACGAAGCGCGCGGGTTGGCACTCGTTTGTCGGCCTTTGGATTCGGCCCCCGCCGGCAGGCGGACGGTGAAGGTGCTGCCCTCGCCGGCCCGGCTGGTCACGTCGATCGAGCCGCCGTGGGCGTCGACGATGAACTTGACGATGCTGAGTCCCAGCCCGCAGCCGCCGGCCGCCCGCGAGAGACGCTGATCGACCTGGTAGAAGCGGTCGAACGCCCGCCGGGCGGCGCGGCGCGACAGGCCCACGCCGTTGTCGCGGACGGCCAGGCAGACCTCCCCGCCGTCGCGCCAGGCCCGCAGGGAGATCCGCTTGTCGTCCGGCGTGTACTTGTAGGCGTTGTCCAGCAGGTTCAGCAGGACGGTGACGAGCGCGTCGCGGTCGGCGTGGACGGCCGGCAGGTGCGGCGCCACGTCCACGCTAAGCTCGCAGCCGGGACGGCTGAAACGCTCCCTCACCGACTCGGCGGCCGCGGCGACGGCCTCCGCCACGTCCACGGCCGCGAAGTCGAACGCCACGCCCTTGCGCTCCATGCGCGAGAACGTCAGGAAGTTGTCGATCACGCGGCTGAGGCGCTCGTTCTCCCGGGCGATCATCCCGTAGTACTCGCCGGCCTGCCTCTCGTCGCGGCAGCGGCCCTCGACCAGCGTGTCGATCAGCACGCGCATCGACGACAGCGGCGTCTTCAGCTCGTGCGAGACGGTGGCGATGAGGTCGTTCTTGAGCCGCGCGAGCCTCGCCTGCCGGCTGAGGAAGGCCGCCATGACGAGGGCGGCCGTCAGGATAACCGTGATGCCCAGACCTGCGGCCCACATGTACGCGGCCTTCTGCCGCCCCGCCGCGGCCGAGAAGGGGTCCTCGCCCACGAGCCAGGCCGCGAGCTGCCACCCGACGAGGGGCTCGGGCGCAGGAATGGTCAGGAACGCCTCCCCGCCCGCCGCCTGTTCCCCCGGCGGCTGCACACGGACCGTGATGCCCGTCAGCCTCTCGCCCGTCGCGCACGCCTTCTGCGACGCGCGGGCCAGCCGGTCCCGGCGGCAGACGGCGACGGTCCGCCCGTCCCTCGAGGCGACGTGCCACAGGCCCTTCCCGGCCGCCTTCGACAGGCGATCGGGGCCGGCCGGCGGCTGGGGCGCGTCGAGGTACTCTCCCGCGCACCGCTCGGCCGCCTCGGTATCGAATGGTCCCACGTCGGCCAGTCGCCGGAGCTCGCCCATGAGAAACAGCCGCTGGCTTGACGGGATGACGGGCTGGCGGTAGTCGTCCAGCCGGCGGCGGAGCTTGGCGGCGACGTCGCGGAACAGGGGCGCGTTGGGATCGCCCAGCAGCTCCAGGGCGAAGAGCATCGCATCGGGCGCGATGAGCCTTCCTCCGGCGTCGCGGGCGGCGGCAAGCTCCTTCTCGGCGAGCGGCCCGGCGAGGACCTTGACGGCCTCATCCGTGCGGGCGGCCTTGGCCAGGCACCGCGCCTGGGCTCGCAGGGCGCGGGCCCGGGCGGTCTCGTCGCCCTCCCCGGCGAGATCCGCGTAGGCGCTCGCCGCCGCGTTGGCGTCGGTGCGCTCGTACTCCAGCGCTCGCGCGGCGGCCCAGGCGGGGTTGTCTTCCAGCGCGTCAGGCCCGGGCGCCGGGGCGGCGGGGTAGCTCAGCCGGCCGTCCTCGCCGCGGATCACCACCGCGTCGAAGTCCGTGGAGGTAACCAGCCTCCTGAACCGCTCCGGGGCGGCCAGGGCGGCCGCGTCGTTCAGCGCCGCCAACTGCGCGCCCCAGTGCTCCTCCAGCGCCCTGCTCGCGTCGAGCACCTGGCCGCGGTAGACCTCCGTCAGCCGCTGGCGGACGGCCAGGCTCGTGTTGCGCATCGCCGCCGTCAGGAACCAGAGCATGCACGCCGTGGGCACGAGCACCACCAGCAGGAGGATGCTCAGCATGGGCCACAGCCGCGAGCCCGCGCCGACGGGCGTCCTGGAGCCGCGATTCAACAAGCCGCTGTCGTCCTTTCCATTCCCTTTGCCGCCGGCCCGGCTGGGGCGGCGGTCACCGTCTCTCCCCGCCGGCCCTGGCGGCCTTGCGGGCCTTCTCGAGCCCGGCCTTCACTTGGGCGTTGTCCGGCTCGGCCTTGAGCCACATCTCGTAATACTTGACGGCCTCGGCGTATCGGCCCAGTTCCACGAGCGTGGTGGTCAGGCCGTTCAGTGCGGCCGTGGCGCCCGGCACGGCCTCCACGGCCTTCTGCCAGTATCCGATCGCCTTGCTCGGGTCTTTCCGCATCTTGGCGATCCAGCCCAGGCCGTTCAAGGCCGCGGCGTGCTTCGGGTCGATGTCGAGGCACTTCTTGAACGAATGCTCGGCGTTAGCGAGCTTGCCCTGGTTCTGCTGCGCCCAGCCGAGCCCGTTCCAGGCATTGGCGTTGGTGGGGTCCTTCTTGACGGCCTGGCGGAACTTCTCCTCGGCCTCGGCGAGCTTTCTCCGGCCCCAGAGCTTCCAGCCCTCGGTGGCGAGGCTCTCCGCGGCCAGCTTGTCGGCTTTCGAAGGCGCCGCGCGGTTGACGGCCTCGGCATTCTTGACCAGCTCCGAAGGGATCGGCGTGGGTTTGCCGTCCTTGCCGCGGGTGGCGAAGAGGATGACGTACGGCCTGGCGGGCGTCTCGGCGGCGGTCTGGAAGAACTTGTGCTCCTCGCTGTTGATGCCCAGCCAGTAGACCTTGCCCGGCTGGAGCTTCACCGGCAGCGTGCAGGTCTTGCGGGCCTTGTCGTAGGACGGCTTGCCGGTCGTCCCGGGGTAGCTTTCCTTGCTGATCTGCACCCACGACCAGCTCTTGTCCATCATCTCCTGGTCGAAGGTGACGGAGATGCTCTTGAGCGACGCGGGCACGTCGTTGGCCAGCGCCTTGGGGCTCGTGGCGGCGACCGTCGGCGCGGGCTTTCCGGCGCTGGCGACGATCGCCTTGGCGCGGGTCAGGAGGTCCTGGGGGATCGGCGTCGGCTTGCCGTCGGCCGACTTCGTCGCGAACAGCAGCACGTGCTGCCGGGCGCGGGCGCCGCCCAGCGCCATGAAGGTCGTGTACGGCGGCGTGTTGATGCCCAGCCAGTACACCTTGCCCGGCTGGAGCTTCACCGGCTGCGAGCAGGTCGTCTGCGCCGCGTCGTAGGACGGCCGGCCGGTCGTCTCGGGGTACTTGTCCTTGAACCGCCGCACCCACGCCCAGGAGCCGTCGCGCATCTTCCGGTCGAACGTGACGCAGACCGCCTTGAGCGTCGCCGGCACGTCGTTGGCGAAGTTGGGCGGCGTGCTTCGGATCACCTTCGGCGCGGCCGGCCCGGCGCCGCCGGCCCGCGCGAGCATCGCCAGCGCGGCCTCGGCGTTGTTGCGGACCAGCGGGTCCTTGTCCTTCATCGCCTTTTCGAGCACCTCCTTGGCTTCCGGCTTGCCCAGCAGCCCCAGCGCGTAGGCGGCGCAGCGGCGGGCGAAGCCGCTGGGGTCTTCCAGCGCCATGGCGCAGAGCTTTCGGTAGCTGGAGGTGACCTTGTTGCCGCCCAGCGCGAGGGCGGCCATGCCGCGCGTCGGGACCTCCTCGTGGGAGCAGAGCTTCAGCAGGCCCCCCACGGCCGCCGAGACGTCTCCCAGGCCGCCCTGCCACAGGATGTAGATGGCCGAGCGGCGGACGGTGTTCTTCTCGGCGCCCAGGAAGCCCTTCAGCGCCTTGACCACCTCCGCGCCGTTGAGCCCCTGGAGCGCATCGAGCTGCTGCTTGACGCGCGGGTCCCCTTCGGCACACGTGGAGATGACCATGACGGCGTCCTCGACGACCTTGGCCAGCTCCGGCCCGCTCATCCTGCCCTTTGCGGCCGCCAGGAGCTTCCGCGCCTTGACGAGGAGCTTCTCCTGATCCGGGAACGTGCGGATCAGCTCCTCCATGTCGGCGACGGCCTGGCGGGACTGCTTCTTCTTGAGCTGGCAGACCCCAAGGCGATACAGGGCCTGCGCGACGTACTTGCGGTCGGCGCGGGCGTCCTCGACGATCTTGCGGTAGATCTTCATGGCCGCGTCGAGGTCGCCGACGGTCTCCTCCTGGTGGACGCCTTTCTCCAGGAGCACGGAGACGCTCTCCGCCGGAGCGACGGCGCAGGTCCCCAGAACCAGCAGCGCCACAATCCCGATGTGCTTTCGATGCGTCATTTCTCGTCCCTTTCCTTCTCGTGCCATCGTGTTCGCCCGCTTCGTCTGGGGAGATTGTAGCCGGTGCATGTTACCGCCCTGTGACGGCGCAGTCCTTTCTTTGTCCTTTTTGCGGGGGATCGGGGCCCTCCCCGCGGCGGCGCTGTGCCGGCGGAGGAAGAAGCTCTCACCGGATCCGGTACAGGTGCACGTCGTAGGGCTTGAACGTGTCCTGGAACGCCCCGCCGGTGAGGGGGAGCTTGCGGCCCTCGCCGAGCACCTCGGCCGACGCCTTGGGCCCCGCGGCCGCTACCGTGAAGCTCGCCGTCGCGGCCGCGCCGCGCATGCACACGGCGAACACGTACGTCGCCCCGCCGTGGCGCTTCACCATCACGTCCACGGGCGCGTCGGGCGAGGAGGACGTCACGGCCGCCCCGCCGGCGACCGTCGGGCTGTTGAGCACGGGCGCGAGGGCGCGGATCCGCCGGTTGATCTTCGTGACGGCCGCGAGCATCTCGGCGTCGTGAAGCAGGGCCGGCTCGATGAACCTCGGCTTGAACTGGTGGACGAAGTAGATCAGCCCCGTCGAGCCGTGAATCAGCGACATCCACACCTCGGCGCGGACCTGGTGGCCCGTGGGCTTGACCTTGACGTTGCCGATCCGCGTGCACTCGATGCAGTTCCAGACGATCCTCTTTCCGCCGGCCCACTTCACCAGCCGGTCGACGCCGCGGGCGACGTACCAGAGCTTCCCGGCCACCTGCGGCCGGGTCGAGACCGCCGGGTAGATGTCGAACGACGCGATGTCGCAGCCCCGGACGTACTCGGCGTAGTCCTCCGGGTGGTTGGTTCGCACGCCGCGGCCGATCCAGCCGTCCCAGGCCACCCCCTGGCCGAGGTTCAGCAGCACCGGCCGGGAGGGGTCGGCGGCGCGGATCTTCCGGTAGTCGGCGACGATCTTCTCCGGCTCGATCGGCGGGCCGTAGCCCTTGCCGTCCTTCCGTCGCTGGGCGTTGTCCGGCTCGTCGCCGTGCATCCAGGCGACGATGAGGGGGTCATCGAGGTGCTTGAGGCCCAAGGCGTTCTGCGCGCAGATGACCCGCATGCCGGCGGAGGTCAACTCCGCCAGTTGCCGTTCGGTCGGTCCCTTCCAGAGCCCGACGTACAGGTTGATGCCGGCGGCCTGGAACTTCCCGGCGTTCTTCGGCGACTGGAGCCAGACGGCGATGGGGAAGTAGTTCGGGTCCTTCGGCGGTCCGTTTTTCCAGGCGGCATAGGCGTTCGCCCGGTCCATGGCCCGCCCGGCCGCCGCGGCCGTCAGGAGCACAAGACCGAGAGAAGCCGTCCACCTGCTCAATCCGTCTGCATGGCCGGACATCCTGCGGGCCCTCCAGGCAGTGATATCTCGCGGCTCGGATCCTGAACGCGTCTTTGGATCCACCGGGCGTGCATCGTATCACCACCCCCCGTGGACGGGGGGAAAATGTTTGTAAAAGAACCCTCAAATATCGCGCCCAACGGCCTATCATGTGGTATCCTATTATTGCGGAAATTCGGAGAATTGACTTGTTGACGCGAAGATCCCCACAAGGCCACAGGCCTTCCGTTGTGCGGAACGCCGTAGACCGATAGGAGAGGGCATTCGATGGAATCGCTCAGGGCAATGCAGACGTACCTGGGGGCGATCCAGGCGGAGGAGACGGAGGCGGAGATGCTCGCAGCCGGGCTCAACCTGACGGAGATTCTCGAGTCTCGACAGATCATCGGCTTGATGGAGCTTCAAGGCGTCCCGAGGAGCGGGCTCCTGGTCAAGGGCGTTCTCGAGGGCGGCCGGAAGAACATCCCGCTGATTGACCTCCGCATGAAGCTCGAGGCGGCCCACTGCGGCAAGACGGACGACGCTTCCGTCCTGATCGTCTTTGCCAACGGCGCGGAGGTCGGACTGATCGTAGACGGGCGCTGCGAGGCCTGAGGCCGGCGGCCGGCCCTCAACGAAGGGGGAAATCCGTTGTGCACGCCTTGGGGCGCCAGTAGGATGCCCGCGGCGAAACGTCGCCGAGATCTCACGTCCCAGGGTGTTTGCAGAGGATTCTCGCATGAACTGTCCGAAATGCGACGCGCCCATGGATACCGTCGAGTACCAGGGGATCGACGTAGACCGCTGCCGGAACTGCCAGGGCATATGGTTCGACATGCTGGAGGCCGAGCATCTCAAGGAGATCGAGGGCTCCGAGAGCATCGACATCGGTGACCCGGACGTCGGGAAGGGGTTCGACGAGATCGACCGCGTCGAGTGCCCCAAGTGCCGCGGGCCCATGCTGCGAATGGTGGACCGCACGCAGCCGCACATCTGGTACGAAAGCTGTCCCGTCTGCTACGGGATGTTCTTCGACGCCGGGGAGTTCGCCGACTACAAGGAAGAGGGCGTCCTCGATTTCTTCCGCGACCTGATGGCGAAGGAGCGGAAGTAGCGGCCGCGCCGTTGTCCGCCGGCGGCCCGTGACGCCTCAACCTCCAAGAGCCAGGATCAGCGCGACCGCGGTCAGCGCCGCGGCCGAGCCGACGGCGATGAGAAAGCCGCGCTGGACGCTGGTCCGCTTCGCGTAGGCGCCCATCGCCGCCGGGATCGTCGCCGTGCCGATCCCGCCGACGGCAAAGAGCACGCCCACCGCCCGACCGTGCAGTGACGGGTCGAAATGGCCCAGCAGGACGGCCATGATCGTGGGGAAGATCGGGCCGAAGACCAGGCCGGCGGCGACCACCATTGCGACGGCCATCGCCCGCCCGCGGCCCCACACGATGCCCGACAAGGCCGCGACGGCGGCCAGGCCGAACGCCAGGATCAACACCCTCTCGCCCCCGGCGGGCAGGCCGAGGGCCTCGGCGCCCAGGGCCGTCAGCAGCCTCGAGGCGGTGTAGGCCAGCCAGAACGCGCTGAGCAGCCCGGAGGCGGCCGACTCGCTGAGGCCCCTGTCGCCGAGGTAGGTCGTCGTCCAGGCCCCCGTCGCGGCCTCCAGCGGACCGTAGAACAGGAAGGCCAGCGTGCACAGCCACATCACCGGGTCCACGAGCAGGCTCGCCAGGCCGGGGGGCGCCGCCGCCGTGGCCGCCTGCTCCCCGGCGGCCGGGACCAGCGCCGAGAAGTTCGCCGCGACCCCCAGCCCCGCCGGCACCAGGACGAGGGCGGCAAGCAGGAGCAGGGCCCCTGTCAGGCCCGCACGCCGCAGCAGGAACCTCATGGCCAGCGGCGTGAGGAAGGCGCCCACGCCGAAATAGAAGCACGCCAGGTTCATCGCGTAGGTCTCGGACCCGCCGAACGTGATGACGGCGATCGGGTTGATCACGTTGATGAGCGCCGCCCACGACGCGCTGAACAGCAGCACCGCCACCAGCGCGGAGACGTACTTCCCCGCCGCCCCCAGCACGATCAGGCTGGCCGCCATGAGCAGGGACCCGCCGATCACCACCGGCTGCTTGCCCACCAGGTCGGTCAGGAAGCCCACCGAGAGGATCACGGGGATCATGGCGATGCCGAACGCGGAGATCAGCCCGCCCACGCGGGCCTCGTCCATCTGGAGCTTCCCGGCCAGGGCCACCTTCACGCTGCCGAGCAGGGCCACGCCCATCCCGCCGGCCAGAAGGACCGCGATCGTCATCGGCTGAACCAGGCTCATCGTCGCTCACCTCTCACGTACCGAGGCCTCCAGGGGCGACCGCACGGGTGACTATACCCACATTCCCGCGTAAAAAGACAGTGGCAGCATCCGCAGCGGCCGCGCGCGTGTTCCCGGTCACCTCGCGCGGATGTCGTAGGCGAAGAGCTTGTCGGCGTGGCGGACGTAGAGCCGGCCGTCGCAGACGACCGGGTGCGCCCAGTACGGCCCGGTCCCGCCGCTGTGGGTGCACGTCACGTTTATAGGCCCGGTTCCGGAGGCTGGCGCCTCCGGCCAACCTGCGGGCAGCCCTTCGAGCTTCCGGCAATCCGGCCCACGCACCTGGCCAAGGCCCGAGAGGGAACCCTCTCGAGTCGGGTAGGAAGCAAGGCAGGCCCGCAAACACAGGACCACGTGCAAACCTGACCTGCACCCACTCTGCCTTGTCCCTTTCCGGGGTAACAGCGTTTGAACCATCCCGCAGTTTTTTTGTAATCTGCCGATTTTCGTTGTGCAAAAAGGCCTGCGAGATGTATATGCCTGCTACGGGGGGATCATGATAACTCAGAGTGACCGGTCCTCGTTGACTCGTGAACTGGTTAACTCGTTAATCCTTAATTAGAAAAGAGCTGCGCTCTGACGATGCCCTCGCATCCGGCGGAGGGAGGGCCGCGGCCAGCAGAGCCCGCCCGCCGGGCAGCCACGCAATGAAAAGCTCCCGTAATGTGGACAAGCTCTTGCCAGTTAACGAGTTAACGAATCAACGGGTCAACCGACACGCCGTAAGCCGGTGGCCGTCGGTCAGTTTGGGATGATAAGGAAAGGCAGGGGTGCGGATCAGGAAAAAATGGGCCTGGTTCAGAAACGATAGTTCCCACGTAACAATGCATGCGAGTCTCGGGAACCCACGAATCTACAGACGAGGCCCGGCGGGCCGTGTGTGAGAATGTTTCCCGGCGGT
>CAYRVX010000133.1:0-18816 GCA_964427875.1 uncultured Planctomycetaceae bacterium | reverse complement strand
TGACCTGACATTACTCCCTTGACAACGGTCGTTCCATATCAGCGTCCCCAGGTTTTCGCCGCCGCTGCAAGCGTAAAAAACCCGGTTAGCGTCCCCATGTTTTTGCCGCCCCCGCAAGTGCAAAAAACCCGGTTAGCGTCCCCAATGGCCCTTAGATAAGGATTCGCAGCCTGAAGGGCTGCAAGCCGAAAGCCCAGGGCAAAGCCCTGGGTTGTGGGCGGTTGCATACCGACAAGCCCTGTAGGGGCGGCAGAAATCGCTCGAAAACAGCACTTGTTTCGCCCTTACAGGGCTCGTTCTAGAAACGGCAACCATGTCCCAGGGCGTCGCCCTGGGCTGACGAATTCGAGCCCTTCAGGCTCGCGAAACACCTGATCGGCCGCCTATCTTAGGGCCATTGGTTAGCGTCCCCATATTAATCCATATTAATCCGCCGTATACGAGCGGCGCGATCTTGTTCGCCAGGACCATGGTCCTCGGCGAGAAGCTCCCGTGATGAGGACGTACCTCGACGTGCCGCAGTGCAGGGCCGGCGACATCGAGTAGATCGAGAAGCTCACGGCCGTCCTCCGCGCCTACGGCAAGGCGCACTGGAAGTCGGTCCGCCAGCCGAGCGTTCCTCCTCCCGCCGACCGCTGATAGCCGACCGCTGAAAGCTCGCCGTAGGTCGCAGGCATACCCCGGGCGTGATTCCTTTCTGATTCCGGCCCTTGTCGGAGGGCACGGGCCGGCAGTTTTTTTGTAATCTGGCGATTTTCGTTGTGCAAAAAGGCCTGCGAGATGTATATGCCTGCTAAGGGGAGACCATGATAACTCAGAGTGACCGGTCTCGTCGCTTTGTGACCGGTCCCGATTCACTCGTGAACTGGTTAACTCGTTAATTCGAAAAGAGCTGCGCTCTGACGATGCCCTCGCATCCGGCGGAGCCAGGACCGCGGCCAGCAGAGCCCGCCCGCCGGACAGCCACGCAATGAAAAGCTCCAGCAATGTGGACAAGATTTTGCCAGTTAACGAGTTAACGAATGAACGAGTCAACCGACACGCCATGAGCGAATCCCCATCGGTCAGTTTGAGATGATAAGGGAAAGCAGGGCGGTGGATTAACAAGAAAATGCGAAACGAACCCAAACACGGGTTATTCCGAGTTTGGCCAGTGGCACGACCCGGCCGGAAGAGGCCAAGGCACCAGCAAAAGGCCGTAAGTGTTTTTACGAAACAAAGCCATTTCCCCCGAGAATCGATTGTAAATATCTGAAATATATAAGCTTATATCGATACGCCGCGAGTTTTGTCTCGGGCGTCTCTCCGCCGGCGGCGTAGGCGTCGGGGGCGGGAATCTCTCGCCGGGCCTTGGCGCGCCTGGTAGGCGCTGTATGCTGGTCCTTTCCGCCGACCGGCTCCCGGCTGCTCGGGGCGCACAGGGGAGATCTCGGTCAACCGGCGGCCTGTCCGAAGGAGAAGGCGATGACGTGTGGCGGCCAGGAGCAGACGGAAATGCAGCCGTCCCTCGCCTTGGACTATATCATCGCGCTGATGGGAGTCTATCCCTCACGCAACAAGGAGGGCGAGGAGGAGGACCCCAAGGACGGCGACCCGTTCATCGGCCAGATCAATCTCTTCGCGGGCAACTTCGCGCCTCGCGGCTGGGCGTTTTGTGACGGCCAGTTGCTGCCCATCAATCAGAATGAAGCGTTGTTCTCCCTCCTGGGGACGATGTACGGGGGCGACGGCCGCACGACGTTCGCCCTGCCCGACCTGCGAGGGCGCACGCCCGTCCACCCGGGGTCAGGGCCGGGGCTGACGAATCGCCGGCTCGGCGAGCGCCTCGGCCTGGAGGACTATGCCCTGACGGTGGGTCAGCTTCCGAGCCACACGCACGTGCTCCCCGAGCCCGCCAGCGGCAGCCTCTTCCTTCTGGCGCTGGCAGGCCTGGCCCTGCGACGGCGGCGCATGTGCGCGGCGAGACGTCATTCAGGCTGACTGGCTTTCCTCCGCGCCCTCTGCCAGGCGGGGACGATCTCGCTCATGGCGATGGCGCACATCAAGAGGCCCGCCCCGACGAGCTGGATGCCCGTCAGGCGGTCTCCGGCCAGCAGGTAGCCGAACAGGGCGGCGAACAGCGGCTCGGTCGTGATGATGATCCCGGTCCGCAGGGCGGAGAGGCGTCGCTGCACGAACGTCTGGATGTAGAAGGCCAGCGCCGAGGCCAGGACGCCCGTAACCGCCACGGCCCACCAGACGCGCGCGGGGGGGAGGCGCAGGGGCTCGAAGAACGGCCAGGCCAGCCCGGCCGCCAACGCCACCGCCAGCATCTGGCCCATCGCCAGCGCCGCGGGGTCGTGCCCCCTGGAGTGGCGGCTCAGCAGCGAAACGTGCAGGCCGTACATCCCCGCGGCCACCACGGTCAGGGCGTCCCCCGTCCGCAGTTGCCCGGGGCTCTGACCGACCAGCAGCACCATGCCGGTCAGGCTCACCGCCACGGCCAGCCAGAGCAGCCTCCGGATGCGAATGCGGTAGAGAATGCGGTCGAAGAACGGCACGAAGACGATGAACAGCCCCGTGACGAGCCCGCAATTGGTCGGCGTGGTGTACTTCAGCCCGAGGGTCTGAAAGAGATAGGCGACCGCCAGCACGAGCCCGATCGCCAGGCCGGCGAGGAGGGTCCGCCGCGTCATTCGCCGCGCGGATAGGGGCGCGAGCACGGCCGTTGCGATCGTAAAGCGAATCGCCAGGAACCCCAGCACGCCGTAGACGGCGACCGCGTCGCGGACGACCGTGAAGGTCCATCCCCATATCGCCGTCACGCCCACCAGCAGCAGGGTCAGGCCGAAGCTCTTCACCGCGCCGCGATCCACCATGCCAGTCGGTTCCTACACGTCGAAGATGCTCCCGTCGCGGAACTCGGCCCAGGCCGGCTCGAAGGCGATCTCGCGATCGGGAATCGGGCGGGGCTCGATGTCCCGCAGGGCGAAAAGCTCGGGCGAGTCGGGATCGTACTTCGCGTGGAGGATCCGCTCTCGCAGGGCGAGGTTCTCCTGGCGGAAGCGGTAGGGCCGCCCGGTGGCGGGGTCGATCAGCGCGGGGTGCATCTCGATGCCGTCGTCGGCGAGGATGCAGTGGCTGCCGCGGCTGCCGGCGCCGCGCTCGAACATGCCGCGGATGCTCTTGAGCAGGGCGACTTGCGTCAGGCACTGCTGCTCGGCCGCCAGGGCCGCGGGGAGGTCCCTCGCGGAGTCGATCTTCAGGCCGTCGGCGAGAATGGCGCGGTATTGCTCAAGGGCCTCCCGCAGCGCCTCTTCGGCCCCGGCGCGGCTCCGCAGGTGCGCGCCGCAGCGGGTCATCCGCCGGCCGATCCGGGCCATCGCCTCGCAGGGCCCGACCGCCGCCGAAGCGCCTTGGGCGAGCTTCTCCTTCAGCCGCGCGACGACATCGGCCAGGCGCTCATGGAGCGTCTCGTCGACGTCCGGCGCCTCGGGCGACCGGGCGGCGTAGACGTTGGCGATGTACTCGGCTGCCCGCATGGCGCCGACCTGCCCGGCGTTGAGGGCCGAGCCGCCCGGGCGCTTCACGCCGTGCGTGCCGGCCATCTCGCCGATCACAAACGTCCCCCGAACGCTGCTCTGCCACCACTTGTCGACGGCGAAGCCCCCGTTCATGTGCTGCGCGCAGACGGCGATCTCCAGCGGCTCGGCGCGCAGGTCGATGCCGTTTTCGGCGTAGATGTCGATGGCCGGCGGGTTCATGTGGGCCAGGCGGTCGATGGGCGCCTCCTGCATCGCCCCGGTCTTCCGCAGGTACGCCAGGGCCTCTTCGCCGAGTGCGTTGATGTCAAATTCCGCCCAGCCCTCGGCGCCGATCGGGTTTCGCAGGAAGTCCATCCACACCCGCCGCCCGCGGACGGCCGTCTCCTGGTGCACGGCCATGTCGATCAGCGACGACTGATGTCCCGTGATCCTCTGGGCGTCGAACGGCCACTGGTAGCCCTTCAGGAAGATGTTGGTGGCGAGGCGCGGCATGTCGTCGAAGTACTCGGTGAGGAACTCGCGCTCATCGCGGCCGTCGGCGCCGGTGCTGAAGATCCGGGGAACGACCTGCATGTACGTGCCGGAGACGTTCCAGCGGAACTTGATGCTCGCCAGCCCGTACTGCGATTCGGTGAGGTTGCACGCCTCGAGCCCCGCCAGGAAGGCGGGGCCGTGAATGCCGATCTGCCCGCGCGGGTAGACGGTCGTGGCGTAGATCTCACCGGGCCCGCCGGCGGCGAGCACCCAGTTGGCCGCGACGAACACCGCAAGGGGCAGGCAATTGCCCGAGGCCCGCGAGCGGTCGATGCAGACCATGGCGACGATCCGCCTGTCGCCGCCGGCGCCGGACGTGATGAACTCCACGACCGGATGCTTGTCGATGATCCGCACGCCCATTCTCTGCGCCTCGGCCTGGAGGCATTCGCTCATGAACCGGGAGGTCTTCGGCCCGGCGGACGTCGCCCGTTCGTAGGGGTCGTGGTCGGTCTTGTAGCCGATGAACGCGCCGGACGGCTCGTGCGGGAACGGCACGCCCGCCTCGACGAGGCCGTAGAACCCCCGAAGCGAGCAGATCCCTTCCACCAGGGCCGTGTCGCCGTGGCAGCAGCCGAACGCCGTCAACGTCCTGGCGAAGTCCTCCGCCGTGTCCGGCACGCGGGGGCTGGTGCCCATCTTGTAGTAGGTCTGCTTGTCGGAGCCGCTCATCCGGCTGGCGCCGAGCGCCAGCCCGCCGGTGACCACGAGCAGGCGCTCCTGCGGCCCGGCCACGCCGCGGGCCCGGAGGGACCTGACGAGCTGCACGGCGCAGCTCATGCCGGCGGCCCCCGCGCCGACGACGACGGTGTTCGCCCGGTGAACGGCAATCTCCGCTGCGCCAACCTTAATCGCCGCTGGTGTCATTGGCGTCTCTGGGCCGTCAGAGGATTCGCAGGTGGAAGCCGCCGTCGACGTTGATCACCTCGCCGGTGGAGAACCTCAGCTCCCCCGCGACGCAGGCGGCGACGGCGTCGGCCACGTCGGCCGGCGTGCCCCATCGCCGGATGGGCGTCAGCCCCTCGGCGATGAGCTTGTCGTACTTGGCCTTCACCGGCGCCGTCATGTCCGTTGCGATGATGCCGGGGCGGATCTCATACACGCCGATGGCGTGCTCGGCCAGCCTCGCCGCCCAGAGCTTCGTCGCCATCGAGACGCCCGCCTTGGAGATGCAGTACTGGCTTCGCGCGGGCGTGGCCGCATAGGCGCTGACCGACGAGATGTTCACGATGCACATCCAATCATCCGGGCGCTCGGGCCGCTGCCGGATCATCCGGTTCGCGACGGCCTGCGTGAGGAGGAACGGCCCCTTGAGGTTGATGTTCATCACGCGGTCGTAGCTCTGCTCGGTGATCTCCAGGATATCGGCCCGGACCTTCGGTGGGACCCCCGCGTTGTTGACCAGCACGTCCAGCCGGCCGAAGGTCTCCTCGATGCGGGCCAGGGCCCGCTGGCGGTCGGCGGCGCTGGTCACGTCGCCGACGACGGCGAGGCCCGTCCGCCCGGCCGCCTCGACGGCGGCCATCGTCTCCTGGGCCTCGATCACGTCCAGGACCGCCACGTTCCAGCCCGTCTGGGCCAGCTTGGCGGCAACGGCCGCGCCGATGCCCCTCGCCGCGCCCGTGATCAACGCCACTGCCGACGAATTCATGCGAATGCTCCCTATATGCCCTTGCATTCCCGCCGGAGAATGGAGATTATGTCCGGCTCGATTGAGGCTGTCAAATGCCGAACAGGGCATCGACAACAACAGAAAAGTCAGAACGCCGAGAATTATCAGAATATTGGTCTGGTTGCGACTCGCGGGTGCCGATATACTGACTGATATGGAATCCCGGCTGTCTGGGCCGGGAGCCTTCTGAGAGGGAATTGGCAGATGGTGAAGAATCTCTCGACTTTCGCCGTTGCCCGGATGTTGAACGTCGATCCCGGGTCGGTGGCGAACTGGATAGATCAGGGCCTGCTGAAGGCCCACAGGACCCCCGGCGGCCACAGGCGCGTGGCCACGGAAAACTTGATCGGGTTCCTGCGCGAACACAAGATGCCCATTCCAGACGAGTTGGAGACGACCCCCAACCGGATCCTCATCGTGGATGACGAGCCGGCCGTCACCCAACTGATTGCCAAGGCCCTCAAGAAGGCCCTGCCGGAGTGTGAGGTCGTCGAGGCCCACGACGGGTTCCGGGCCGGCACCATCATTGCGACGCTCAAGCCGGACGTGGTCATCCTCGACCTGCGAATGCCGGGAATGGACGGCTACGAGGTCTGCCAACTGATCAAGAGCCAGGAATCGACCAAACACGCCGAAGTACTCGCGATCACCGCCTACCCCTCGCCGGAGAGCGAGAAGCAGATCCTTGATTGCGGTGCCAGGGCTTGCCTCAACAAGCCGTTGGACATCCAGGCCCTCCTGGGGGAGGTGAAATCCTCGCTGTAGCCGATTCAGGCGTTGGCCAGACACCACTCGACCGCCAGGCGGACCCCCTCATCGTACCCGACCGTGGGCTTCCAGCCGAGCTGGCTTCGAGCTTTTTCACTGGAGAAGAAGCACTTCCGGCCGATCAGCCATACGGAGTACCGCGTCACCAGCGGTGGGGCCTTTCGCCGGAAGGCGTGCCCGAACAGCTCCATCATGAACGCCGCCGAGCGTGCGACCTTGTAGGGCACGGTCTTGGTCACCGGCTCGCAGCCGAGGCATTCGGCGATCTTGTTGATGTACTCCCGCTGCGTGATGACGCCGTCGCTGGCAAGGTTATACGACTGTCCCGCGGCCTCTTCGCGGGTGGCCGCCAGGATGCAACCCTCGGCCACGTTGCCGGCGTAGGTGAGGTTCAGGCGGTTGCCGCCGTCTCCCAGGAGCTTGGCCTTGCCCGCGCGAATGGCGCGGACAAGGCGGGGCATCGACGCACGGTCGCGGGGCCCGTAGAGCCAGCTCGGCTTAACCACCGTTACGGCAAGTTCTTGTGCCTCGTGAGCCGCCCAGGCGAGCCCTTCCGCCTCCACCTTCGCCCGGCTGTAGTAACTCCACTTGTGCAGGTTCACGCCCAGCGGGGCGGACTCGTCCAGCACCACGCCTTCCCCGTCGGGATGCCCGTAGGCCGAGATGCTGCTGACGTGAAGGAACCGGCTGACGCCCACATCCCGTGCGGCCGCCAGCATGTTTCGTGTGCCGTCGATCGTCACCGCCACGAAGCGTTCCCACGGGCCCCAGTCGCCCACCTGGGCGGCTACGTTATACACCCGCGTAACGCCTTGCATCGCTCGGCGGAGACTCCCCACGTCGGTCACGTCCCCGACGGCGGTGTCCACCTTCCATTCGTCCAGGAGGCGCGTGTCGCTGGTGGGCCGCACCAACGCCCTGACGGGCTCCCCGGCCGCTACAAGCTTCTCGACAACGTGACTTCCAAGAAGCCCGCTGGCACCGGTAACGAGATTCATCGCGAATTCCATCCAAAGCGGTTTCGTTCGACCCGGCTCGGACCTTCCCGTGATCCAGAGCCACGGCTGCAAGGCTATCTGCCGCGCCGCCCGGCGTCAAGGACCGGCTGCATGGGCTTGGCGGCCGCGGGCGCCGGGGCAAAGGAATCTTGAAAAAATCTTGATTTCCTCGCGCGAGCATCTATAGTCTCCGCATTACTTGGATCACTCGCGTCGTGTGTGATCGCGCCGCCAGCGCGGGTTTGAGGCTCCGGCCGGCGAAAAGCTGCCAAGATGGCGTCGCCGTTGTGCCGATGAATACAAGTGGCGAGTTCCGCAAGGAAGGCAATCCCCGGCAGGGACCGCTCGAATCCGGGCCCGACGATCAGAGTGCATACATGGCTTTGAAGCGACTGCTTCGTCCGACGAATCGCAGAGTTCGCGGTCTCGTGGGCTGCCTGCTGGTGGGGCTGTTTTGCATTCAGTGCATACCCACCGGGCAGAGCGATCGGGGCAATGCGCTGATCGCCATGGACCAGGGCGCCAACCCCCACTACGCAGCCGAGAAGCTCGTTGATCTGGCCAAGACCGACCACATCGCCCTGCTGAAGTACTGCCACGACAACTGCGCCCGGCGATACCGCAACTACACCTGCACGCTCGTCAAACAGGAGCGGATCAAGGGCGCTTTGGGCAAGGAGCAGGAGGTACAGGTCAAGTTCATGGAGCCGCCTTTCAGCGTGGCCATGAAGTGGGTCCGGAACGCCCCGATCGGCGACCGCGTGCTGTACGTCGAGGGCAAGCACAACGACAAGATGATCGTGCGGCCGAAGAGCGGCCTGCTGCAATTCCTAACGGGCGGGTCCGTCTTTCGGAAACCCGACGGCGCCGAGGCAATGAAGAAAACGCTTCGCCCGGTCAGCCTGTTCGGCTTCCGGCGCGGAATGCGGGAGCTGCTGAACGTCTACATCGCCGCCAAACAGGCGGGGGATCTCGATGAGAGGTTCGGCGGCTACGCCGAAGTGGCCGGACGGAAAACGATCGTCCTGGAGCGATACCTTCCCCCCAAGGACGACTATCCCGCCTGGAAGACGATCATCCACATCGACCCTGAGTATCTCGTCCCCATCTGCATCGAGGGCTTCGACTGGGATGAGAGGCTCTCGTGCAGGTACATTTATTGGGACATCCAGTTCAACGTGGACCTGACGGAGGACGACTTCCTCCCCGAGGCCAACGGCATCAAGGCGCCGAAGGAAAAGTAGCTGCCGCCGACGCCGGCGGGTCCCCCTGTCCCCGTGCCGTTTGGGGATGTTTTTCTGCGCTCCCGTCCGGACGCGGCAGCGGCGGCACTCAGCGGGGCGATCATGCGCCGTAAAGGGTCATCCGGCATCTGCCTCGTTTCGGTCACGGCGGCCGCGCTGGCGGCCGTGGCGGGCTGTTACGTTCCTGCCGCCGAAGGTCCGGCCGACACGTTCGGCATCGATTTCACCGGGACCAATCCCGCGGGGGGCCGCGGGGCGATCGTCTTCTTCGTCGACGGGCTAAACGCACCGGTCTTCCAGGAGATGCTTGAGGCGGGCGAGCTGCCGGCGATCAAGTCCCACTTCGTGGATCGCGGCCTGTACGCCCCGCGGGCGGTGGCGAGTACCCCCTCGGTCACGCTGGCCAACGAGACGAGCCTCGTGACGGGCCTGTTTCCCGGCCATCACGGCATTACGGGCATCAACTGGTTCGACCGGAACCGCCTCGTGTGGCGGAACTACGAGACGATCGCCCAGAAGAACACGCTGGACGGCGACTACACCGCGCGGAACCTCTATGAGCACTTCCCCGACCGCACGACGTTTTCGCTGTTCTTCCAGCCGCACCGCGGCGCGACGAAGTTCGTGGAGAACTGGACCTCCGCCGGGCCGCCGTTCTTCTTCGAGGCCTACGAATACGTGGATCGGCTGGCGCTGTATCGGTTCCACATCGTAGCCGACGTCGCGCGCCGGCGCGGGCGCTTTCCCGCCGTCACCATCGTCTACAACCTCGCGGCGGACTTCCGGGCGTATCAGTTCGGCGTCGCCTCCAAGCAGTACCGCCAGGCCATCCGCCACACCGACCGCCAGATCGGCCGGGTCCTCGGCGACCTGCGCCGCGCCGGCGTGCTGAAGGACCTGTACATCTTTCTCGTCAGCGACCACGGCCTCCTGGACGTCGGGCGGCACCTGCCGCTGGAGCGCTTCCTTCGCGATGAGGTGCATCTGGACGTGGCCGCCCGCCGGCTGTGGGAGAAGACGAGATTTGAGGACCGCCTGGCCTGCTACCAAAAGCACGCCGCCGTCGTATACGGCAGCGGGGACAGATATATCGCGATATGCCTTCGCCGGCCGATCCGAGAGTCGCCGACGACGCAGCGCAGCGTGCCGGGCGACGTGATCGGCTTCCATGCCTGGCCCGTCCGCCCCACGCCGGCAGACCTGGCCAACTACCCCACCGGCCGCGGGACCGTGGACCTGCCGGCCGTCCTGGTCCAGCAGGAGGCCGTCGACGCCGTCGCCTGCGCCGCGGGCACCAACCGCGTCCGCGTCAGCACGAAGCAAGGCGAAGTGGAGTTCCACCAGGCCGACGGGCCCGGCGGCACAATCACCTGCCGGCTCGTCGGCGGCGAGGACCCGTTGGGCTGGAAGGCGGGCGTGGCCGCCGAGGCCCTCGCCGGGCGGGCCATGAGCCCCCGCCAGTGGCTGGCCGCGACGGCCAAAACCGGGTATCCGGACCTGCCCGCACAGATCCTGGCGTACTTCCGCTCGCGCCTCGCGGGCGACCTGGCCGTCTTCGCCGCAGAGGGGTGGGACTTCCGCGCCGTCAACCGCGCCGGGCACGGCGGGCTCGCACCGGGCGACATGCACGTCCCGCTGTTGCTGGCCGGCCCGGGCATATCTCCCGGCCGCCTGGGGGCCGTTAGAACCACCGACGTCATGCCGACGATCCTGTGCCTCCTGGGCCGGCCCGTCCCGCCCGGCCTGGACGGCCAATCGCTCGTGAGCATCAGCAGTCCATAGCGTCGAGACGTGCGCGGCTGCCTGAGGCAGCGCGGAACGTATGAGAGCGCTTCCCGACCTTTCGAGGACTCAAGGTCGGGCGTTGGGAGCCGCCGCGCGATCCGGTCCGCAAGTGCTTCCTTTCCTCCCCGTGTCGAAGGTGGTAATCTGTCCGGCCGAACCCGAGGAGAGTCCCATGAGTGTGCTGAGCGATCCGGCCGCGTTGGAGTCGGCCGTCCGGCAGGCGGTTGCGGAGACCACCGTCACCGACATTCACACGCACCTGTTTCCCCCGTCTCACGGCGATCTGCTCTCGTGGGGCGTCGATGAGCTGCTGACCTACCACTACCTGGTGGCGGAGCTGTTCACCGTCGCCCCGCGGGAACTGACACCCGAGAAGTTCCGGGCGCTGTCGAGGCCCGCCCAGGCCGACCTGGTCTGGGAGCATGTGTTCCTGAAGCACGGGGCGCTCTCCGAGGCCGCCCGCGGCGCGGTGACCACGCTGAACCGCCTCGGCCTGGACGTGGCCGGGCGGGACCTGGCCGGCATCCGCAAATGGTTCGCCGAGCGGGGCATCGACGATTACATCGTGCAGGTCTTCGAGCTTGCGGGCCTCGACTACGCCGTCATGACCAACGACCCGTTCAAGCCGGAGGAGGTCGAGCACTGGGAGGCCAGGAAGCCGCTCCTGGAGATCCTCAAGCCGGCCTTGCGGATCGACTCGCTGATCATCAACTGGCCCGCCGCCAGCCGGACGATGCGGGCCGCCGGCTACGAGACCGCCGGCGAACTGGAGGCCGACAGCTTCGACGAGGCGCGGAGCTTCGCCGAGGCCCGGCGTTTCCTGGCCGACTGGGCCGGGCGGATGGCGCCGGTATACCTGGCCGCGTCCCTCCCGCCGGATTTCCATTACCCTTGCGAGGCGTTCTCCGCCCGCGTCGTGCGGAACGTCATCCTGCCGACGGCCAAGGAGCTGCGCCTCCCCGTGGCGATGATGATCGGCGTCCGCAAGCAGGTCAATCCCGCCCTCGGCGACGGGGGCGACGGCGTCGGTGTCGCGGACGTCACGGCCGTGCAGGGCCTCTGCGCCGAGAACCGCGACGTCAAGTTCCTCGTCACCATGCTGTCTCGCGTCAACCAGCATGAGCTGTGCGTCTGCGCGAGGAAGTTCGGCAACCTGCATCTCTTCGGCTGCTGGTGGTTCTGCAACGACCCGAGCATCATCGAGGAGATCACGCGCATGCGGCTGGAGCTGCTCGGGGCGACCTTCACGGTCAACCACTCCGACGCCCGGGTCCTGGACCAGCTCATCTACAAGTGGCCGCACACCCGGGCCGTCGTCGCCGACGTGCTGGCCGATAAGTACCGCCTCCTCTTCGAAGCCGGGTGGCGGCCGACCGAAGAGGAAGTACGCCGCGAGGCCCGAGCGCTGTTCGGCGGCGCGTTCGAGGAGTTCCTCGGCAAGTAGCCGCCCCGTTCCGGGATGATGATGCGATGCTGGTGCTCACACGGAAAAAGGACGAGAGCATCCTGATCGGCGAGGAGATCGTCCTGACGGTCCGAAGCATTCGTGCGGAAGGCGTGCTCTTTGACGTCGCCTGCCCCGCGGACGTCGCGCTGGAGGCCACGGGCTCGGACGGCAGCGTCGCGCAGGCCGACGCCGGGGGCGCCGCCGCCAACGAAGCCGCCGGGCGGACCACTCGGGTCGAGGTCTCATCCGACCAGGCCCTCCTGATCGACCGGGACATAAGGCTCACCATCGAGGGCCTCTATTTCACCGAAGGGTTTCCCACGAGGGTCCGTCTGGGCATCCAGGCCCCCCGGGAGATCCCCATCCTCCGCGAGGAGCTCCGCCGCAGGGAAGGCTCCCGCTGAGCCGGCGGGGGCCGGCGCCGCGCGGAGGGCCTGCCAGGCCGCGGTTGCGCTGTGAGGTCAACAATCCTGTCTCCCCAGGCGCGCGAAGGCCTGTGCGTACCATCAGTCCGTCTCTCAGGACTGCCTTTGCGCCTGGATGTCTGCTTCGCAGAGGAACTCGACGGAGACACCGTTGCGGCGCAGGATCCCTCGCAACTCCCACCACCTTCGGTCCACCGCCTGGAGGATCGGGGGCCGGTCGGGATGGGCCAAGGCAACTGCCACGAACTTGCGGTTGGAGGGATCGAATGCGGCAAGGCCGGGATCTTCGGGGAACTCGGCGAAGTCCGTCCCGTCCATGTCGGTGGGGTGAATCGTCACAAGCTCGCAGCGATCCGCGTTCGAGCGGTTCCGTAGCACCCAAGCGAAGAAGGAGCTCCCGGCACCCCCTTGCCCGGTCTGCGAGAGGTTTCGTGCATACTCACGAAGAATTCGCCAGCCTTCGTCCAGCACGATCTTCGCTTTTCCTCGCGTAATGCTCTGCAACCTTACTGCGCAAGCAGCGACACAGGCCCGGGAAGCCTGGGCAGACCGGCCGTCGGCCACGACCAGAACGTTGGTATCCGCGACAAACCTCATTGCGCTTCTGGGAATCCCTTGTTCATCGCGGCTTGCATTCTGGCCGTGTGCTCACCCATCTCGTCCCCGAAGAAACCCTCTGGCCAATTCTCTATGTCGCCATAGAGATTAACCTTGAGCCTGTCAATTGCCGAGCTGCCGTCGTGTTGCACCCTGCAGAAGTACAACTCCGTCTGGTGGAGGGGGATGGCGCCCTCCGCAATCCTTCGCTGGAGCCGAAGAAGAAGATGCTCGCTGTGGCTCTCAACGATGACTTGCACTCCACGTTCCCTTACAACGTCGATCAACACGTCCGCCAGGAGCGTCTGCACTGAGGGATGCAGGTGGATCTCGGGTTGCTCCAGGAGCACCGTCGAGCCTTCCGGGACGTAGTAGCAAAGCACCAGTACCGGGAGGATCTGAGAAACGCCGAACCCCACGTCGGTAATCAGGACCTCCGGGCTGCCCTTCGTCTTCCGAACGCGAAGCTCGTAGTCCTTCCTGTTCTCCGCGATGGGCTCCAGGGTAAAGGAGTCGATGAGCCCCATCTCCTTGAGCCATTCCGCGATTCGCGCCTCAATCGGCTTGTAGCGCCGCCCTCTCCCCGTGCCGCGTCCGCTACGGAGGTTTTCCGCCCGCGCGGCGAGCAAAGCTGGCACGGCCGCTTCTCCCCGCTGACCGACATCCTGGGTACGATCGCCAGCCCATAGGTAGGACCGGTCGGGATACGCTCGCAGCGGGCCAAGATAGGCGACGGCGGCGAATTGCTCCTCGAAGGCCAGGACGAGATTCGGGAGAAACCCCGTGTTCTGGAAGTACCCCACCGCTTCATCGGGGAAGCCGTAGCACTTCACGGGCGCGGGCAACGGCCAGGCCCTTCCTCGCACCCGGCGCGCGTCGTAGTTCGAGCACACCAGGTCGTACTCGACCTTCGACCTCCCTGCTTTGCGCGACGACTCTGTCCCAAGGCTGTTCCTCTTCTGCATGCCAAAGCTGTGTTGCCCGAACGTGTAGCGAAAGGAGTCGGCAATCGGGCGCCCGGATTCCGCGTGAATGGACGTTGTGAAGGAAAGCTCCGTCACCTCGAATAACGGCTTGTTGCCTGCTTCGGGGTCGTAGATCTTCAGTCGCTCGTTGGGGCGCCAGGAAAACGACAACTCCAACGGCTGCCCTTTCTGATGCCCGTAGATGAGGTCGTAGTACGTGCCGAGGTCGACGATCGAGTTCTTGTCGCCCGTGTGTAGCACGCGCGATCGGTCCGGAGACTCGACCGTTTGCTTGAGCATGAGGATCAACTGGAGAAGGCTTGTCTTTCCCGAGCTGTTCGCCCCGAATAGACCGGTCAGAGGCGCGAGAGTCACGGGTCCCGTTTCCCGCCAGGACTTGAACATTCTCGCCTGCAAACTGGTCAGCATCGGTTCATCTCAATTGGACAGAGCCCCTGTCTCAAATGCTCAGCGGCTCACATGCAGGTCAGCAGTGGCCAGATCGATATTCTAGTCTATCTCCAGCTTCTTGGCTATCTACTTCCCCAGTTCGCGGCTTCGTCCGGTCGCGCCGCGGACGGCCTCGATGATCCTGTCCTTGACGCCGGCGTCGTCGAGGATGTTCATGGCCCGCTCGGTGGTGCCGCCGGGGGTGGCGACGGCCGCCCGCAGCTCCTCGGGACGCTCCTTCGTCTGCGAGAGCAGCTTGCCGGCGCCGATGCACGTCTGCGTGGCGAGCGTTTCGGCGACGTCGGGGTCCATTCCCTCGGCGACGGCGGCGGCGACCATCGCCTCGACGAGGTAGAACAGGTAGGCCGGGCCCGTGCCGCTCAGGCCCGTCACCGCGTCCATCATCGACTCGTCCATCACGACGGCGATCCCGCTGGAGGCGAAGAGGCGCTGGGTCCAGTGGACGTCCTCGGGGGTGGCACGCGGCCCGCGCGCGACGGCCGCCACGCCCGCGCCCACGGTCATCGGCGTGTTGGGCATCACGCGCACGATGTGCCCCTTGCCGCCGAGACCCTCGTCGATGAAGGCCGTCGGGATGCCCGCGGCAATGGAGATGACCGCCGCGTCCTCGCGAACGACCGGCTGGATCTCCTCCAGGATCTCGGGCATCACCTGCGGCTTGACCGCCAGCAGCACGTGGGGACAGGAGCCGGGGATCGTGTTGTTCTCGGCGCAGAGGATGCCGAACTCCATCGCCAGGACCTGTTCGCGCTTCCGGACCGGATCATAGGCCACGATCGCGTTGTGCGGCAGGCACCGGGCCTCGAGCACGCCGCGAAGGAGGGCCTCGCCCATGTGGCCGACACCGATGACGCCCAACTGATACTCGATCATGTCTTGGCTCCCTGGTGCGCGCGTCATTGCGCCTCCATGAACGGATAGCCGCAGGCCGTTGGAGGCACGAGGTTCTCCTTGATCGTCCGCGGCGAGACCCACCGCAGCAGGTTCAGCATGCTTCCGGCCTTGTCGTTGGTGCCCGACGCCCGGGCGCCCCCGAACGGCTGCTGGCCGACCACCGCGCCGGTGGGCTTGTCGTTGATGTAGAAATTTCCCGCCGCGCCGGTGAGGACCCGCGTCGCCAGGGCGATGGCCTCGCGATCCCGCCCGAAGATCGCGCCCGTCAGGGCATAGGGAGACGTCCGGTCGCAGGTCTCCAGCGCCTCTTCGTAGCTCGCCGCCTCGTAGACGTAGACCGTCAGCACCGGCCCGAAGACCTCCTCGGTCATCGTCCTGAAGTCGGCCTTCCGGGCGAGGATTACCGTGGGCTCGATGAAATAGCCCACCGAGTCGTCGCAGCCCCCGCCGACGAGGATCTCCGCGTCCCTGCTGCCGCGGGCGTGCTCGATATACCCGGCGATGCTCTCAAACGCGCTGCGGTCGATGACCGCGTTGACGAAGTTCCTGAAGTCCCGCGGGTCGCCCATTTTCAGCTCGCCGATCCGGCGGATCAGCCCGGCCTTGATCTCCTCCCAGAGGCTCACCGGAACGTACGCCCTGGAGGCCGCCGAGCACTTCTGGCCCTGGTACTCGAACGCGCCGCGGACCAGCGCGGTGACGGTCTCGTCCACGCGGGCCGATTCGTGGACGAAGATGAAATTCTTGCCCCCGGTCTCGCCGACGATCCGGGGATAGGACCGGTAGCCGGCGATGTTCTTGCCGATGGTCTTCCACATGCCCTGGAAGACGGCCGTCGAGCCGGTGAAGTGGACCCCGGCGAGATGCTCGTTTGCCAGCACGGCCGGGCCCACCTGCGAGCCCGCGCCGGGAAGGAAGTTGATCACGCCGGCCGGCAGGCCCGCCTCCTCGAAAAGCTTCATCAGGTGCCAGGCGGGATAGACCGCCGAAGAGGCCGGCTTCCAGACGGCCACGTTGCCCATGATGGCCGGGGCGGAAGGCAGGTTCCCCGCGATGGACGTGAAGTTGAAGGGCGTCACGGCCAAGACGAAGCCCTCGAGCGGCCGGTACTCCACGCGGTTCCACACCCCGCGGGCGGAGGCGGGCTGGTCGCGGTAGATCTCGGTGGCGTAGTAGCAGTTGAAGCGGAAGAAGTCGATCAGCTCGCAGGCCGAGTCGATCTCGGCCTGGAAGGCGTTCTTGCTCTGGCCGAGCATGGTCGCGGCGTTGAGGGTCGCGCGATGCGGCCCGGCGAGCAGGTCGGCGACTTTCAGGAAGACGGCGATCCGGTCGTGCCACTCCATGGCCGCCCAGGCTTTTCGAGCGGCCAGTGCCGCCTCGACGGCCATCTCCACTTCCTTGGCGCCGGCCTTGTGATACGTCCCCAGGACGTGCGTGTGATCGTGCGGCATCCGGCACTCGCCCAGGTGGCCCGTCCGGACCTCCTGGCCGCCGATGATCAGCGGGATCTCGATCTGCCGATCGGCCAGCCCGGCCAGCCTGGCCTTGAGCTGCTGCCTCTCGGGGCTGTCCGGGCCGTAGCCCAGGACCGGCTCGTTCGCGGGTCTGTCAATGTTGAAGAACGCGTTTGCCATGACGATTTGCCTCACTCGTGGGAGAAGAGAGAATCATAGCCCACGAATCACACGAATTGCACGAACGAACGGGAGAGAAGAAGCCCGCTGTTGCAGGGGATCGGGCGATTCCTCGCCGCCGCGGCGCGCGGCGTCATCCCGCCGCGCCGAGGATGCGGTCCCGGCGCTCGCGCGTGAACTGGTTCGTGTACAGTTCGTAGTAGCGGCCCTTCCCGCGGATCAGCTCGCGATGGCTGCCGCTCTCGAGGATCCTGCCGCCGTCGATCACGAGGATGCGGTCGGCCGAGCGGATCGTGCTGAGGCGGTGCGCGATCACGAAGCTTATTCGGCCCTCGAGGATCGTCTCAATCCCCGCCTGGATCATCCGCTCCGTTTCCGTGTCCACCGACGAGGTGGCCTCGTCCATCACGAAGACCCGCGGGTCGGCCAGCACCGCCCGGGCCAGCGAAACGAGCTGCTTCTGGCCGGTGGACAGCTTGTTGCCGCCCTGGCCGACGTCGGTGCCGTATCCGTCTTCCATCTCGACGATGAAACCGTGCGCGTTGACCAGCCTCGCCGCCCACTCGATCTCGTCGTCGGTCGCATCGAGGCGCCCGTAGCGGATGTTCTGGCGGATCGATCCGCCGAAGAGGTGCGGCGTCTGGAGCACGATGCCCAGGTTCGACTGGAGCCACCTCAGCGAGCGCTTGCGGTAATCCACGCCGTCGATGAGGATCCGGCCCGCCGTCGGCTCGTAGAACCGGCACAGCAAGGCGACGATCGTCGTCTTGCCGCCTCCCGTGGGCCCGACGAGCGCGATGGTCCGGCCGGTCTCGACGGTCAGGTTGAAGCCGTCGAGCACCTTCTGGCCGTCCTTGTAGGCGAAGGTCACGTCGCGGAACTCGATGGTGGCGATGCGGTCCGGCAGGCCGTCGGGCGCGAGGCCGGCCTGGGGAGCGGCCGCGGCGTGGCGCGAGATCGCCTCAACCACCTCGGGCGAGTCCTTGATCTGGGGCTCCGTATCGAGCAGTCCGATGATCCGCTCGGCCGCCGCCTGGGCGCTCTGAAGCTCCACGAACAGGCGGCTGAGCTCCTGTATCGGGAAGAAGAAGAAGCCCGAGAAGGATATGAAGGCGTACAGGTCGCCGATCCTTATCCGATCGGCCAGCACGTCGGCGCCGCCTTTCCAGATGGCCAGCGCCACGCCGACGCTGCCGACGGTGAAGACCGCCGGCATGAACACCGCCGACAGGACGGCATTTCGGACGGACGAGTGGTACATCCGCTCCGTCAGGCCCTGGAACTCCCGCAGGTTCTCCTGCTCTCGAACCAGCGTCTTGGTCGTGCGCACGCCGCTGATGGCCTCGTTGTAGGCGGCGGTGATCTGCGAGTTGTTCTTGCGGACCGCGCGCGAGGCGCCGAGGATCCGCTTCTGGAACACGACGGAGACGCACGCCATCGGCGGCACGATGGCCAGCACCAGCAGGCCGAGCCGCCAGTCCAGCACGAGCATGATGACCGACACGCCGATCAACAGGAACACGCCCCAGACCAGGTCCAGCACGCCCCAGGCCAGGATGCGGCTGAGGCGGTCGCAGTCCGACGTCATCCGCGCCACGAGCCAGCCGACGGGGCGGCGGTCGTAGAAGCTGAACGACAGCTCCTGGAGCCTCTCAAAGCCCGCCTTTCGGATGTCGTGGCCGACGCCGGAGGAGATCTTCGCGCCCAGCCAGATGAACGTCCAGATCCCCGCCGAGAACGCCAGGACCAGGCCCACGTACAGGCCCCCGTACCGCAGGATGTTCGCCTGCGCGCCCTTCGCGGCCACCTCGTTGATGACCTTCCGCGTCACGAGCGTGAAGGACACGTCGAACCAGGC
>CAYRVX010000132.1:0-18959 GCA_964427875.1 uncultured Planctomycetaceae bacterium | reverse complement strand
TTTTCGCGCCGAGGCGCAGAAAAACCTTTCGGTGTACGCTTGTTTGAGGTCTAGGTACAGTTGATGGTTGCACCCTTCGTACTGACAGCGGCCTGCCGCCTTCCCCCAAAGGCGACATTTGGCACCCTCAGGAATATGGCTCGCGGACATTGGCCGCGCTCCTTCCTGCCCACTAGGTTCTCTCGACGTGCTCTCCCAGAGGTGACGGCGCCCGGAACGGGCAATGCGCCGTCGACAGCCCAAAAGATAGCAAAGGGCGTGCCATATGTCAACATGTAGGGGGGTCCGGTAGGTGGAGGCCATTGGGTAGTGGTTGGCCTGTCGAATCGGCAGTCCCGAACAACTCTCTAACACGAAATGGCAGTCCACCCCCGAGCTGTGTGAGAGGGGGACAGGCTGAGAGTTGTCCTCGCGGAACGGGGGAGAAGCACCGCGGCGGCTCGTGCTGCGCAGCGCTTCGCAGAGCAGGACACGCCGCGGCTCGGGCGTTGGCGGGGGGGTGCGACCTCAGAGGGCTATCCCCTCCTCCGCGGCGACGGCGCGGAGGTGGGTGGCGGCGGCGGCCGTGAGGGCCCTGACGGCTTCCTGGAGCTCTTGCTGCCGCGCCTCGGCCCCGGCGGCAAGCAAGGCCGTCCAGAGCAGCGCGGACACCTTCGTGGGACCGGACATGGCCGTTCTCCCGAGAGGAACCGTTATTTCGTCAAACGCCACGTGCACGTGGCCGCCGGAGCGGGGGAGACCTACGGGATAACGTGCGCCGGCAGGCCGGTGATGAAGGGCCTCATCGTCGAGCCGGCGGAGCAGCCGCGGCCCCGAGAGGACAGCGGGCATGGGACGGCCGTCGGTTCCTCCCCCGGCGGGACATTTGCTTCCGCCGAAACCACGGGCCGCCGAGGCTGTTGAGGTATTGGACAGAAGGCTCGTTCGCGCCGAGCGCCGTCAACGGGACGGTGCCCGGGAGATGTGGCTGCCCGCGCCTTTGCGCCCGGGCGCGGGGGTCGGGTCAAGCCAAGGGCGCAGTTTGGAGACCACGCGATGAACAGACTTGCATGCGTTGTGGGTGTGGCCCTCGCCGTGCTGCTGTTGGCCTCGACGGCCCTCGCGCAGACGGCCCTGCCGCCTGTTGATACGTCTGAGCAGCCCCGGGCGCAGCGAAAGGAGCTCGAGAAAGAGCGCAGCGCCCTGCGGAAGCAGCGTGACGCCATCCGCGAGAGGCTGGCCAAGGGCCCGGAGGCCGCCGAGCTTCAGAAGGCCTACGACGACGCCAAGGCGGCCCACGAGAAGGGCAAGAAGGAGAACCCCGAGATCGTGGCTGCCCGCGGGCCCTATGACGAGGCGAAGAAGGCCTATGACAAGGCCCGTCGCGCCCTCCCGGAATACGAGGCCGACAAGAAGGCCGGCAAGGCCTACGACGACGCGCGCCACGCACTGCCGGAGTACGAGGCCAGGAACAAGACACGCGACGCCTCGCGGAAGCTCTCCAGGGACGATCCGGGCTACGCGGCGGCCAGGGAGGCCTACGAGGCGGCCAGGAAGGCCTATGACGAGAAGACGGTCACGCTGCCGGAGTACAAGGCCGCCGAGGACGCCGAGAAGGCCTATGATGAGGCCTGCCACGCCCTGCCGGAGTACAAGGCCTACCGGGACGCCGAGAAGGCCTACAAGGCCGTGTACGACCAGCAGACCGCCGCGACGCGCAAGGCCCGCGACGGCGCGCGCAAGGCCTACGATGCGAAGCTGAAGGACCTGCTCAAGAGCGACCCCGAGGCCGCCAGGATCGACGATCAGATCAAGCAGATCGAGGCCCAGATCAAGGAGCTCCGCAAGAAGGCCTGAGCGCGATGAGGATCGCCGCGCCGCGGTCGGCGGCGGCCCTCGGGAGCGATGTCGCGGGCGACGTGCGGAGGCGGGTGCTTGGGCCGGACGGGCGCGCCGCCCTCGCCCCCGTCAAGGACACGCCGGTGATCTGCGGCGTCGAAGTGATCGCCGAGAAGTAGGCCGCGCCGCTCGAGGCGCTCAGGACTCGCCGCCGCGGCCGGCCAATGGCAGCCAGACGCTCATGTGCGAGACGCCTCGATTGGCCCAGGCGTAGTAGGGGATCAGCGTGATGTCGATCTTCCTGCCCTCCGGCGGCCTGCCGCCCCCGGCGGCCTTCAGCTCCCTGTAGAGGACGCCCTCCCATCCGGCCTTCGCGGGCGTGCGGGCCTTGGCTTGGCTGGGCTTGGCTCGCAGGGCCTGGCCCGTCAGAACGGTGACGCCGCCGAGGAGGCCCTTCTCGAAGCGGGGCGTCAGCTTGATGCCGGGGGGGACGGCGATCTCGTCGAGGGCGACGCCCTTGGGCAGGTCGGGCGATTCCAGGCAGTAGACGATCGGGCCGCGCATCACGGCCACCTTGCCGCGGAGGTTCTTCGCCGACGGGTGGGCCTCGATCAGGCGGACCTTCATCGGCAGGAGCAGCTCGATCGCATCGCCGTCCGACCACTTGCGCCGAAGCGGCAGATACGTCCCCGGCGTGACTTCCGCGTCCACGGGGCTTGCGTTGATCTTGACGCCGGCCCCCTTCGCCCAGCCGGGGATGCGGAGCATCACCGCGAACCGCCTCGTCTTGGCGGGCCCCAGCGTGATTCTCACCCGGCCGTCCCAGGGGTACTTGGTCTGCTGGCGGAGCTTGAGGCGCCCCCCGGCGCCGGCCGTCTCCAGGGCGCTGCCGCCGTAGAGGTTCACCCAGACGCCCTCGTCCGAGGTGCCGTACGCCCAGCCGTGCAGCTTGGCGATCGTCCGCGCGACCTGCGGCGGGCAGCAGAAGCACCGGTGGATGCTCCAGCGCAAGGCCGTGTGGTGGTACGACGGCCCGAACGCGCTGCCGTCCCAGCTCAGCGGGTTGCAGTAGAAGTAGCCCTTCCCGTCGACTCCGACGGCCGAAAGCATGCTGTTGTACAGCACCCGCTCCATCAGGTCGGCGTACTTCGCCTCGCCCGTGACGGCGAGCATTCGCCGGTTCCACATGGCGTTGCCGATGTTGGAGCACGTCTCGTTGTAGGCCGTGCGGCTGGGCAGTTCGTAGGCGGCCCCGAACGCCTCGTGCACCGAATCGCCCCGCGGCGACTTGCCGTTGCGGAACGAGCCGATCGCGCCGGTGAGGTACATCCTTCGCGTCGCCATGTCCTCCCAGATCCGCTCCAGCGCCTCCCGCAGCGCCTTCTCGCCGGTCTCGGCGTACACGTCGGCCGCGCCGCAGTACAGGTACGTCGCGCAGACGCAGTGGCCGACCGCCATGGTCTCCGTCCGCAGGGGCACGTGGTCCTGCGTCAGGTCGCTGCCGCCGGATGCCGAGCCGCGCATGTCCACGAAGATGCCCGCCAGCTCCAGGTATCGCCGCTCGCCCGTCGCGCGGTACAGGTCCGCCAGGCCCATGATGTTCGACGGGTTCCACCCGAAGTGCGCCAGCTTCGGCGGACGCGGCTGGAACGTCCTGTGGAGAAAGTCGCCCAGCTTCCTGGCGACCTTCAGGAAGCTCTCCTTGCCGGTTGCGCGGTGGTGGACGCTGGCGGCCGTCAGCAGGTGGCCCATGTTGTACATCTCGTGGTTGTGCGGGTTGGCCAGCCGCCCCTTGCCGGTCAGTTGGATATTCGTGGACAGGTAGCCGTCGGGCTCCTGGGCCTTGGCGATGACGGCGATCCACTCGTCCATGAGGCTGTCGAGGGCCTGATCGCCGGTGGCCGCGTAGACGTGGGCGACGGCCTCGAGCCACTTGTAGCAGTCGCCGTCGCTCCAGTTCGTGCCGCGGTGCCCGCCTTTCTTGAGGCCGGCGGCGACGCGGAAGTTCTCGAGCACGGCCGCGTTGCGGGGGTTCGACAGGGCCTGCCGGACGCCCGGTATCATCGCCTCTCGACACAGGCGGAACTTCCGTGCCCAGAAGCCGTCGGTCCACTTGACGTCGCGGACGCCGGGGTCCCGGAGCCGAACGTGCGGACTGATCGCTCGGACGGCCGCCCCGCGATCCCGACCCGCCGCCAGTGTCGGTGTCAGGGCCACCGCCGCGATGACACACAGGATTATGGATGGTTCCCACATTGTGCTGCTCCTTCCGTGCACGGGCCGACAACCGTTAAACCATCATATGTGTCCTTGCGGCCGTCGGTCGACTCTGTAAGATCAGGTGATAACAGCCCGCGACGGTCGTGGGCGAAAGCTCGCTGGAGAACGTCGCAACAACAGGACCCCGTCCAGGAGGTGTTGCCGTGAAGCGACCTTTGGACTCACCATCGGATGGCGGCCCGGGCCCGCTGAAGGCGGCGGCTGCCGGTGCCGCGTCCGTGTCGGTGCTGGCTGCCGGTCGTCTGTCGGCCGCCGAACCGTCGCAAAAGCTCGCCGCCGCACTCGAGAAGCTGCCTGAGAAGGCCATCGAAGGGGGCCGGCAGGTCTGCAAGGAGCTGCTGGCCGGCGGCCGCAGCGTCGTCCAGGAGCTCATCAGCCTTGTCGGCGACGAGTTCGGCGACCCCGCCGGCGTCAAGCCGAAGTACGCCCTGCACGGCCTCGTCATGTACGCCTCGCGGCCGAAGGCCGACGACGAGCGGAAGATGGTCGCCGAGACGCTTGCAGCGGAGCTCAAGCCCGACCGATCGCCTGAGCTACAGGCCTTCATCGCGCGTCAGCTCCAGTGGTGCGGCCGGGCCGAGGAAGTGCCGGCGCTTGCCAGGCTGCTGACCGGCGAGCGCCTCTGCGAGCCGGCCGCGCAGGCGCTGCTGGCCATCGGCGGGAAGGAAGCGACCGCCGCGCTGCGTAAGGCACTTGGCGGCGCGACGGGCAAGCGGCGGGTGACGATCGTCAAGGCCCTCGGGCGCCTGCGCGATGCGAGCTCCGCCCGCGCCGTGCGCAAGGACGCCGGGAGCAACGACCGCAACCTGCGCCTGGTGGCACTGTACGCCCTGGGCAACATGCCCGACCCCGCGGCGATCCCCATCGAGCTGGACGCCGCCGACGTGAAGGGCCGGTTCGAGCGGTCTCAGGCCGTCGATGCCTCGCTGCGGCTCGCCCGGCGCCTCGCCGCCGAAGGCAACACGGAGGACGCGGAGAAGATCTGCCGGCACTTCCTCTCGACCCGCAAGGCGCCCGAGGACGTGCACGACCGCTGCGCCGCGCTGCACGACCTGGCGATGTCGGCCGGGGTGAAGGCCGTCGACGACGTGATGGCGGCGCTGAACTCGAAGGAACTGAAGTACCTCGTCCCGGCGGCGCGAACGGCCGTCAAGCTGGCCCGCCTGATCCGCAAGGACCACCGGGCCGAGGCCGAGAAGCTCTTGAAGGAGGTCCTCAAGGCCACCGGGGAGAAGGCGGTCCTTCAGGAGGCGGAGGTGCTTCTGGGAAAGGCCGGTGCGTAGGCGCCGCTCCGCGAAGGGTATCAGCGAGACGCGAGAAGAGGAGAGAGAAGAGCCATGTCTACTCATGAGATAACCCGGCGACGTTTCCTTCACACGGCCGCGGCGACGGCGGCGACGGTGAGCATCGTGCCGCGTCACGTGCTCGGCGGGCCGGGGCGGGACGCCCCCAGCGACACGGTCACCTACGGCGTCATCGGCAACGGCGGGCGGGCCGACGCGGGGATCGGCTGCCTTGGGGCGCGCAAGCGGATCGCCATCTGCGACGTGGACACCACCCACCTCAAGCCCAAGCGGGCCAAGAAGCCCGACCCGTCCGTCACCACGTACGGCGACTACCGCAGGATGCTCGAGCGCAAGGACCTCGACGTGGTCGCCATCGGCACGCCGCCGCACTGGCACGCCCTGCCCTGCATCCACGCCGCACAGGCCGGAAAGGACGTCTTCTGCGAGAAGCCCATGACCAAGTTCATCGCAGAAGGCCGGGCCATCGCCGACGCCGTCGAGCGATACGGCGTGGTCTTCCAGATCGGCACGTTCAAGCGATTCGGCAACGCCAAGAAGAACGAACACATCATCAACCACAAGATCATCAAGTACGGCCTGATGAAGGACCTCGACGGGACGGTGGCCTTCACCAGCGCGAAGAACCGCGTCGGCAAACCGGCCCTGCCTCGCCAGAAGGTGCCCGGCGTGCTCGATTACGACATGTGGCTGGGCCCGGCGCCCTACAAGCCGTACAACAAGGCCCGCGTCCACTACAGCAACCGCTTCTACTGGGACTACGAGGGCGGCGACCTGACGAACTTCGGCTTCCACAGCTTCGATCCGTTCCAGTGGTCCTACGGCAAGGACGACACGAGCCCCGTCAGGATCGAGCCGAGCGCCCACTGGCCGCAGCACCCCGACGCGGTGTGTCCCTACAACTGGGTCGAGCTGACGTACGCCGACGGCCTGAAGGTGATCATCACGGGCGGCAAGGGCGGGAAGAAGTACGACCGCCCGAAGAAGCGAACCATGGTCAGCGAGAACGACCTGGACGAGGACGGCCGCAGGAAGCTCGCCGAGCTGCCCGACCCGCCGCCGCTGGTGACCTTCGGCGAGGCCGTCCGCACGCGCCAGCAGGCCGGCGGGGGCGCCGAAAGCTCGCACCGCGTCTCGACCGCCCTGAACCTCGCCAACATCGCCATCCGCCTCGGACGCACCATCCACTACGACCCCGTCGCCGAGCAGATCATCGGCGACGAGCAGGCCAGCCGCTTCGTCGACATCCCCATGCGGGCGCCCTGGCACCTGTAGGCCCAGTGAGCGACCGCAGAGGCGCAGAGGGCGCAGAGGTCACAGGAAGCCTGAGAAACAAGTCAACCTCTGCGATCTCTGCGCCTCTGCGGTAAGCCGGTGGGCGTATCGGTGCGCCACTTCCGGACGATCGCCGGCAGCTCGGCCTCCGTGCAGAAGGTGAAGCCTGTTGGGCGCCGCCTTCGACGCGTCCACGGTCACGGCCCCGGGGCTGACCGTTTCTCAGTGACGGGTGCACCTGGGAACGCCTTGCAGGACGCCAGATCATTCAATAGAATCAATAGAATCATCTGTGGGTTCTCTGGTCTTCAACGCAAGGAGTCTGGTGATGCGACGAGGACTCACCCCGTTGACTGTCGTTGTATCGCTCTTGGCGGCCCCCGCGGGGGCTGATGAGATTGACGATCTGATCAACGCGCTCAAGCCGTCCCCGCTGGACTACGCGGTTTGGGCGGAAAGCCTGCTGAAGGCCGCCGAGGAGTTGAAGGGCAAACCTGGCGCACAGGGCCGGCTGTACGAGAAGGCGTATGAGCTCGGCATCAAGCAGGCGAAGGGGTATCCCGCGGCGATCAAAGCGGCGCAGGCCCTGCTGAAGGCCAAGCCTGACCAGAAGGCCGCTTGGCAGCAGAAGCTCCTGGCCGTCTACAAGCTTGACTGGCAGGCGGCCGACCGCAAGAGAAAGAAAAAGGCGGGGCGGGTATACGTCGAGCAGATGATCGCCGCAGCCGACGACATGGCGGCGTCGGGCGGCCTTGCCGAGGCGATCAAGCTCTACACGGACGCGTCTCGTATGGTCCGGTACTACGCACCCGACTTGAGACACACGGTGGCTCAGAAGCTGAAAGACATCAGGAGTCGGCAGGAGCTCCAGCAGGAGTTGGCCCGGTGCAGGAGCGTATTGGCCGCCAGCCCTGACAATACTGCCGTCCGAGAGAGGCTGATCCTCCTTCTCGTGGTGGAGTTCGGTGAGCCCGCCGAGGCCGGGAAGCTGCTGACGGCCGGCGTCTCGGAAACGCTGCGGACGTACGTCCCACTTGCGGGGAAGAAGGTCGAGCAGGTCGCCAAGGAGGCCTGCCTGGAGCTGGGCGACTGGTACAGGTCGCTGGCGCCGAAAGCGACGCTGAGAGGCAAGGCGAACGTGCTGTCCAGGGCGCAGGCGTACTACGAGCGACTTGTGAGCCTGGAAACAAGCGCGGTCCAGCGCGCCACCGTCAAGGCGAAGCTCGCCGGGATAGAGAAGGAGCTCCGGCAACTCGGGGCGGCCGCGCTGCCGGGAGGCAAGTACGTCGTCCTGGACCTCGGCAAGAGCGTGAAGATGAGGCTCGTCCGCATCCGCGCAGGCAAGTTCACGATGGGTTCCCCTGAGAGCGAGGAAGGCAGAAAGGGCGATGAAGGCCCGCAGCACGAGGTGACGATCAGCAGGCCCTTCTACATGGGCGTGACGGAAGTCACGCAGAAGCAGTATGCCGCGGTCATGGGGACGAACCCCAGCAAGTTCAGTGGTGCGAACCGGCCCGTCGAGCAGGTGCCTTGGGCAGACGCAGTGCAGTTCTGCCGCGAGCTGTCCGGGGAGACCAAGTGGAAGGTTCGCCTCCCGACCGAAGCGGAGTGGGAGTACGCTTGTCGCGCGGGCACCAAGACGCGTTTCAGCTTCGCCGATTCCGATAGCGACCTGGGCAACTACGCCTGGTACTCCGGCAACAGCGCCAACCAGACGCACCCGGTGGGGAAGAAGAAGCCGAGCGTCTGGGGCACCTATGACATGCACGGCAACGTATGGGAGTGGTGTGCCGAGTGGTACGCCGAGAGCTACTACGCCGACGCACCGGGGACGGACCCCCAAGGCCCGGGCAGCGGCAAGTCCCGTGTGCGTCGCGGCGGCTCGTGGCGATTCGGTCATGGGTCCTGCCGCTCGGCGGCCCGCAACAGCGACGAGCCCGTCGCCCGGCACGATGGCTGCGGTTTCCGCGTGGCGGTGTCGGCCGGCGCGAACTGAGAAGAGTTGCCCTCTACTCTCTGTTCTCTTGCCCTTTGCAGGGGTCCAAGGGGCGGCTTGTCCGGCGTAGCCTTGGCGAACCCGGAAGCCCCCTGGTCGGCCCGAAGGGCCGAGACGCCAGCCCTGGCCCCGTTCCTGACCCCGCAAGGGGCGGACCCAGGTCGTGGGGCCGGCTGCGTCTCGACCTTCCTCCGAAGTGCCGCCGCCTCCTGCCTCGTCCAGAGGATGAACGGATGCCCGTCGGCCCCCGCCGCGGGTCTTGCCGTTGCCTCAAGTGCCGTTGATTCTGGCGACCTACCTCTCTTGCCTGATCGTGACCGTCCGGTCCGCCGCGGAGACCTTGACATTCCCGGCGAAGATCGTCCCGGCCGGGCCGGCCTTGAGCTTCAGCGCCGGTGCCGCGGGGGCGACGGTGAGCGTGTAGGTCTTCCCCGGCTCGAGGTCGCCCACGACGAGCCGGACCGTGCCAGTCCCCGCGAGCCGCGCCGAACCGGACGAAAGCGCCCGGCCGTCCAGTGAGAAGAGCACGACGTTCGGCCCGACGTGGGCGCCCAGGATCGTGTCGCTCTCCAGCAGCTCCAGCCTGCCCGGGCGGGTGACCTTCGAGTCCGTCGGCTCGATGGCCGTCAGGATGGTGTGCGCCTCGCCCCGCCGTTGCGGGACGACGTGGAACCGCCACCAGCCGCCCCGTTCGACCTGCCGGTCGGGCTCGAGACCGGCGAAGTGCTTGAGGTACTGGCTGTCCGAGCCCTTGCCGGTGATGTCGTCCATGTAGTGCTCGCGGCCGCCGATCTTGAGTATCCGGACGTGCCTCGGGTAGAGCACCTTCACGAAGGCCCGGCCGTGGGCCTTCAGGACCGCCTCTTTCGCGTGGCTGGGCCTGTACTCGTGGTTCATCGTCACGGTGACGAACCGGGCGCCGTCAACGGCCCACTGTCCGGCGTGGACGACGCTGCCCCTGTCCTCGCGGTCCCAGGTCGGTCCGACCTTGGGCTCGAACACCGTGTTGAAGACCACGTGCGGGACGACGTCCGGCGAAGTCGTCTCCGTGCGGTCGAGGACGACGAGCCAGTCGCTCCCGCCCCCGCCGGCCGGGCGGAGGTACACCAGCGTCCGCCGGGCCGCCCTGACTTGGGTCTGCTTGTGGGTCCGGTAGCTCCTGCCGGCCTCGCCGACCACGCAGTCGTACTCGCCGGCGACGGAATCGACCGCCAGCGTGCCGCACTCATACCGCGCGGCGTCCTTGGCCGGGCCCAGGCTGGACAGGTGCGGCGGGACGATCGCCGCCGCGTGCTTGTAGAACGCCACGCTGTTGAAGGGCACCATGTCCTCGCGGTAGTAGTTGTGGGTGGCGACGTTGCCCCGATAGAGGAAGAGCGGCGCGCCGTTCTTGCACAGGTAGAAGTGGTTGTGCGCGTCGCAGCGATAGCACGTGTAGCGATTGTTGGAGAACCCCACGACGGTCGCGTCGGCGTCGTCCCAGTAGCCCGAGCGCATGTGGACGTGGTTGAGGCCGCGCATCACAAACGTCAGCGGCAGCTTCATCTGCCTGGGCGACTTCGCCTTCACCCGCGGATCGCCCAGCAGCAGGCCGTGAAGCAGCGGGTACTCGACGTTCTCGATGTGCCCGATCCGCTGGTGCCGGATCCACCACTGGGCCAGGGCCGCCCCGTTCGGATCGACGTCTCGCAGGTAGCCGGTAGCTGCGGCCACGTTGGCGTTCAGCCCGCGGTGCCAGCTTTCTCCGCCGTGGGTGTAGGGGTGGAAGGGCACGGCGTAGCGCAGCTTCCCCTCGCCATCGGGCATGTGGACGTGGGTCATCCAGTAGGGGACGTTGCGGAAGCAGCCCAGACGGGCGAAGAAGTCCTGTCCCGTGGCGGTCTTCCACGCGGCCACGTGGGCCGGGAAGGCGACGTGGTAGGGGTAGTAGTTCAGCCCCTCGCAGTTCACGCCGTCCTGGAGGTATCGGATGATCTGAAGCGGCGTCGCCGGGCGCCCCGTGGCGCTCGGGTTCCACCAGACGTGCTTCCAGACCCCGTCGACGATCTGGCTCGCGGCGTCGTCGTCCACGCCGTCGCCGTGGAAGGCCACCGCGAAGATCATCGCCTGGCCGGCCGGGCAGTTCGGCTGCGGTAGGGCGTACGGAACGGCGCGCTTCTGCCCCATGTGCTTCCGGACCTCCGCGACGAGCCTGGCGGCGATCTGACTTCTCTGCTGCCCCGTCAGCAGGTCGAAGAGCCAGTCGTACCCGCACGGCACGGCGATGTAGCGGAAGTTGACCCGGTGGCCCCTGACGGGCAGCTCCAGGGCCATCAGCGCCGCCACGCCCTTCCGGCCGTACCCTTCGCGGCTCATCGAGTACTTGAACCCCGGCACGAGCCCGAGCTGGTAGATGCACCCGCAGGCCATCAGGTGCTGCCAGTCGTTGCCTTGCTCGGCCTGCTGAATGGTCCGCTGCCAGAGCCCAGGCGCAGCGTTGATCTTCTCGATGATCTCCCGCCGGTTCTCCGGCGTGATCAACACCCGCGGGTGACCCCTGCGGATGCGATACGTCTGCGGCGTCCTGTTATTGAGGAAATCCTCGTAGGTCCAGAAGCCAGGATGGCGAGGCGCGTCGGAGCGTTTGGGCTGCCCCTGCCTCTCCGCGCCGCAAACCGCAGCGGCCGTCAGGCCGGTTGTCAGGCACGCCAGAGACAACCCGATCGCCAGGTGAGCAAAGCGCTTCATCATGACCCAAACCGCAACGCGAACCGGAGAGCCTGCACGGCCCGATGTTAGCCTGTTCGCGATGCCGATGGAACGGTAGAATCTCTGCCGCGTTTGCGGGGCTGTGGACTGCAAACGCGCAACAGACAGAGTGTTCTCTCACGGATCCGAGTGTTTCTGTCGTAACTACTTCTGAAATCATAATCTCTGTGTTCTCTGTGCTCTCTGCGGTGAATAGTCCGGGCTAACTGTCGTTCTCCTTCGCCTTCGGCCCCGGCCTTCCTGGCAGGAGGGACCGGCCGAGGGCCTCGCCCAGCCACTCGCCCTCGGCCACAGCGTCGTCATGCCCGGGGTCCGGAAGGCCCCAGCCTTTGCCCTGTGGCCTGCACTCTCGAGGCTAGGCGGCGTATCATCCGGCACAGGCCGAGCCCGGGGGAGCATAAGCGTTTTGGGGAACAGTCGCTTCTGGAGGGCCGTAGGCCCGACTGCCGGTAGCCTCGGGCGCGAGCCCGTGGAGCTGGAGTTGCCATAGTAGAGAGCCCCCGTACGGGGGCGAGTGAAGGCCTCAAACGCCCCCGTGCGGGGGCTGGGCTGCTAACGGCCTGCATACCACGGGCTCGCGCCCGAGGCTACCGACATATGCCCCGCTGGGGGGCTATACCGCCCGCGCCCCCAAAACGCTAATGCTCCCCGAGCCCGGAACGGGCTTGCCGGGACGTGCCGGCAAGATATAATCATCGAACGGGCCCGTGGCGGGCGCGGGCAGGTATCCGGCCAATCCGAGTCTCCGGGAGGAGGACGAACCGATGCGCAAGATCCTGCTTACCGCCCTTGCGGCAAGTGCCTTGTCGGTGACGGTCCTTGCTGCCGACAAGACACCGCCGAAGGGCTTTGAGGCGTTGTTCAACGGCAAGGACTTCACGGGCTGGCAGGCCAGGCGGGGGAAACCCGAGTCCCAGGCCGAGAAAGCCAAGTGGCAGCAGTACTGGAAGGTCGACGGCGGGATCATCCTGTTCGACGGCAAAGGCCCCAATCTCTGGACGAGCAGGAAGTTCAAGGACTTCGTCCTGATGATCGACTGGCGGTTCCCGAAACCGGGCGACAGCGGCATCTTCCTGCGCGGCCATGCCAAGAGCCAGGTGAACATCTGGTGCAACGCCATGGGCTCCGGCGAAGTCTGGGGCTACCGCACCGACGGGAAGCAGCCGAAGGAGGTGCGAAAGGCCTGCACGCCCCTGAAGAAGATGGACAAGCCCGTCGGCAAGTGGAACAGCTTCGTCATCACGATGAAGGGCGACCGCCTGGCCGTCGAGCTCAACGGCGAGGTCGTGATCAAGGACGCCCGACTGCCGGGCATCCCGCCCGAGGGCGACATCGGCCTCCAGCGCCACGGTTCGCCGCTCGAGTTCCGCAACATCTACATCAAGCTTCTGCCGAGCGCCGCCGAGACGCAGCCCGCCACCGTCGATGCGGTGCAGCCGGTCATCGACGAGGTCGAGAAGAGTTCCATTGCCCGTGGCATCCGGCTGCTCGCGCCCGAGAAGGCCAAGCGGCTGGCCGAACTGGTCCGCAAGGCCAGGCCCCGCCTCGTGGTCGAGGGTGGAACCGCCATCGGCTACTCGGGCCTGTGGATCGCCCGCGAACTGAAGGCGGCCGGCCGCGGCAAACTCATCACCATGGAGATCAAGCCCGCCCTCGCCCGCGAGGCCGAGGCCAACTTCAGGAAGGCCGGCCTGGCGGACTACGTCACGATCAAGGTCGGCGACGCCCGCAAGCTCGCCAAGGAGATCAAGGGCCCCATCGACTTCGCCTTCCTCGACTGCCATCCGCCGAACTATTACCCGTGCTTTCTCGGCCTGGAGGACCGGCTTCGCCGAGGCGCCGTCGTCGTGGCCGACAACGCGGGCTACGGGGCGCGCGGCATGGCCAACTACACCAGGCATGTCCGCAAGAAGTACAACAGCCACATCGAATGGTTCGACATCAACCTTCCCTGGGCCAAGCGTGACGCCATCGAAGTGACGATTATCGAACCGCCGAAGGCGAAGGAGCCGTAGCGATTGAGGTAGCGGGCTGACTTCGGCGCGTCCTGTTCGACAAGCTCATGGCCCGAGCTCACCGAGGGCAGTCGAGCCGTGGGCCTGCGCGCCAGAAGCTTCAGACGCCCGCAATTGAGGTATTCCCCCAGATGGGAAATCCCGGCTTGAGTCCGCTGGATGGCGACATGATGATCGTTTCGGCCGGCGAAACTCGCGTAGGCCAACCCGAATGAACACTGCTGCATCACAGCATGTTGCGTTCCGCCATGTCCTGTGCGTGTATCCCTATCGACGGACGGGCTCGTCCTTAACGGCCTTCCCTCCGTTGGGGTTGGAATATGTCGCCGCCGCGTTGCGTCCGCACGCTGAACGGATCGATTTGGTCAACTTCCGGCATGAACGCACGCCGAGCACGCAGCCGTTCCTGAGGCCGGAGACCGACCTGGTCTGCTATTCCATCAACTGGCGAAAGGAGCTCCATCGGATCCGCGACGATATCAACGCGTTGCCCCCCGGGGTGATGACGATTCTGGGCGGGCGGACGGCGACCGAGAACCCGCGCTTCTGGCTGGATGCATGTCCGAACGTGACCGCCGTGGTCTGCGGCGATGGCGAGCGGGCGATCGCCGAGATCGCCGAGGGGCGCCCGTGGTCGCAGATCGCCGGCCTGAGCCGCCGCGGGGACGACGGCCAAGTGGTGCACAACCCACCGCGGGCCAACGCGCCGCTGGACGAGGATCTGCTGCCCGCCCGCGACTTGCGCCGGCATCCGTACTACCTGACAACCAAGGGCGTAAGCACGGGGGGGAAGATCGACATGGTCGCGGGGTCGCGCGGCTGCCCATACAACTGCAAATTCTGCAACTTCTCGGTCAACCCCTGGGGCGTGAAGCGTCGCTGGGCGCCGCGATCGCCCCGGTCCATCGTCGGCGAGATCGAGAAGATCGATGCCGACATCATCTTCTTCGTCGACGACGTGTTCACCCACCAGCCGGATCGGGTTGCGGAGATCTGTGACCTCCTGATCGCCCGGAAGATTCGCAAGCACTACATAGTCAACGCTCGACCGGAAATCGCAAAACGCCCCGACGTCATCCGTAAGATGGAGCAGGCCGGGTTCATCGTACTGATGGTCGGCGTGGAGTCGACGCAGGACGCGACGCTGGCGTCGATGGACAAGGGGTACACCATCAAGCAGGTCCGCCAGTGGTTCAACGTGCTCCGTCAGTCGAAGATGCTGGTCAACGCGTATTTCATCGTCGGCAACATCGGCGAGACGGAGGAGCAGATGCTCTCCACCGCGCCGTTCGCCCGTTCGATCGGCGCGAGCCTGATTCACGTCTCCAGGCTGCGAAACGAGCCGTATTCGAGCTTGGGCGAAGTGGTCGAGCAAACGCCCGGTTGCCACGTCGACTCGCGCGGCTTCGTCTACAGCGACCAGTACTCGTCCACGCACATTGCGAACCTGCGCAAGGAGATCGACAGGCGGTTCCACAGCCCGCTGCACGTGGTGGCCGTGGTGGTTAAGCTGATCATGATCTTGAACTGGCGTGTAATGACCAAGGCGGCGCTGACGGTCCCCGGTTTCCTGGCGATCCTTCTGGCCACCCAGGCGATCCGGAAGGTACGCAAAAGGCTGGGTCTCGCGAGGCGAAAAAGCTGAGGATCAGGCGGACCCGCCGCCCGCCGTCGATGGTTCGGGGGACACGATACCTAACTCAAAGTGACCGATTCTGCATGGCTGACAGCGTGTCCGTTGATTCGTTGACCCGTTAATTCGTTAACTGGGAAGATGTTGTGTGCGTTGTGATTCTCCTTGGCTTCCCTGCGGGCACGGTGGAAAAGCCGTGCGGCCTGCCGGCCTTCCTTCAACGTAGCCGCCGCGTCGCCAGGGCGGAGCTCTTGACGAATCAACGAGTCAACGACTCCGCGAGTCAACGGCGCCTCCCACGGGGGCACAACAACGGTCAGTTTGGCTAGCTAACTGTCGCTCTCCTTCGCCTTCGGCCCTGGCTTTCCTGGCAGGAGGGACCGGCCGGGGGCCTCGCCCAGCCACTCGCCCTCGGCCACAGCATCGTCATACCCGGCGCAGCGGGCGGCCGCGCCGAAGGACGTGATGCGGGAGGCCCAGAGCCACCACTCGCGGCAATCTCGCCATGCCCCCAAACCTGCCCGCCGCTGCGCCGCGTGTCAAGAGCTCAGTATCGTGTCCCCGGAACTGCACCGGGCGAGAGCTACACCACGTCGTCGTACGGCCGGGCGATCCGCTACGCGATCCGTCGGCACAACCGCACGCCGCGCGGATCCGCGCGGCCCATCCCCGAATGGGACCCCAACCAGGTCCGTCACAGCGCCGCGACGCGCCTGCGCCGCACGGTCGGCCTGGACGCCGCCCGCGCGATCCTCGGCCACGCCAGCCACAAGACGACGGAGATCTACGCCGAGATCGACGTCAACCTGGCCCGCGAGGCCGTGGCCCGGTTCGGCTGAGCAAAGCGAACTGACCCCTTGACCAAGGCGGTGTCAGCTCAGGTCCGCGTTCCTGAGCCAGTCCAGGCATTTCCAGGTTGGCTGCCCAGGCGTGAATCCTCGGCCGATGCGATTGGCAATGACATTCACCTCCCTGGGCGTCAATTCGTATACAGTGCCGCCGGTATCTCTGCTCGCGGCCCAGTCCCCTGCCACCCCTAGCCGCTCAACATTCGTCGGATGGTAGCCAAAGCCCAGGAAATAGACCCGCTGGGCCCGTTCGACGAGTTCCCGTGCCTGCTGCACACTTGTGGCGTCTGAAGCGCCATCCGCGTGCATCACGTGGATCGCCCTGACGCAAATGCCAAGCATGGTAGCGTTCAGAGCTGCTCCATAAGGGACTTCCGGTAGATACCCGAGTTGTCCGTAGATGTGAACAATCGGAATCTCCTTGATGACCTCCACGCACCGCTCAAGCGGGACGCCGTACTTACTCAGCAAGGCCCTCAAGAGGTAAAACTCGAACGAGCGGTCGTAGTTGAACGTGACGACGCCGAGACGGTTCTGCGGGAACTCGTCTAATTTCCCATGTAGGTGCTTCAGGAGGTACTTGTACCAATGGTACTTCCCCGGCTCGTGCAGCACTTTAAGGCTGGCACGCTCCTCCGGCAGGAGAATGCACGCCATGGCGGCCTTTCCCGCCTGCATGAACTCCGTGCGTGTTTCCAGGAATTCGTCCACCGAAGTACTGGGGGACTCGATAAGGGCCCGCCGAAACTGACCCAGCCTCGATCGGTCAAAGGCAAGCATATGGAAAGCAAGGCGTTCCGGTGTGTCCGTACGACCGGAGTGTTCCAGCAGACCGCACACCTTGACGAGCAGATCTTTCCCACACGAGAAGCCGAAATCGGCGCTGGCGCCCGCTCCGAGCACCAGGAGAGTCGATCTGTCCTTTATCACCCTGAAGTTCCTTCTCTTCAGCGGATCGGCGTTCGGAAAACGTGTCGTTGCCGCCCATCAATCACCGGTGAATGAAGACTCGCGCAATTCCTTGGCCAAATGCTCCAGATCCGGGAACAGATAGGACTCCCTGATGCCGAGCAGTTCAAGGCTCTGCTTGAGGGATGCCTTTGCTTGGAAAGGGATGTCGACCCGAACCAGGAACTCGCTGCAACCCGGGACATCGTTAAGCGGCTGGGGCGAGCCATGGACCGTGGACTGTGAACACTGAATCATCTGCCGAAGGTCGAGGTACGGGGAACGGATCGCCAAGGCCTTGTCCTGCTGGTCAGCCCCAGGAGTGAAGGCAGGGCGAAGGAGCCGAAGGGTTTCACCGTGGCCCGGTCCGTAGATATTCCTTGACCCGGTTTGCGACTTGTTGAGGGCGGTCGCGCGCAGACCCCATAGCACGCCATCCCTATTGTGGTATTCTTCTTCTCTCACAGCGAAGAAGAGGCCCATCAACGGTGATTCCGTCCAGTCGAGCATCCGCGTGGGCAGGCCGTAGTGCTGCATAAGGAGAAGCCAGCCCGCGAAGTCGGTCCGGCCCGGCACTTTGGCGTGGCGGACCTCCGCGTGCGCCACGAACATGACAGCCATATTGCCCTCGTCGCCAAGCTTGCGCTTGCGGTGCACGGATGGCACGAGCCCCCGGTCACTTCTTGCCTGACCGCGCCACCAAACTCTCTCGGACTCGAACCGACGCGTCACAGAAACAACCACGGCGAAGAATTCGCGTATGTTTGTGATCCGGTGCGTCTGCATGGGTACGCTGTCTTCTGTCTCTGCATCGCCTCTTTCTTCTGCCACGATCGGGGCTCCTTTGTCGCGCTATTTCGACTGCTTCGGACTATCGGACCGGCGTTCGGAGAACACGCCTCCCGTTTACGGTCCTCCGCGAGCGCGGAGGACCTCGGCCTCGCTGCGCCCCGTGATCGCCTCGGGCGCCGTCCACCATTTCGCGGCGTAGCCCTGGCCGTTGGCAATTTCGACGGGCACGCGGCCGAGCCAGTGCGGCTGATCCCGCTCCGGCGCGGTGCCCGTCCCGTCCCAGCCCTGAAGGACGATGGGGTTGGCGAAGAACTTGACCAGGTACAGCCCGTCGCCGTCGGCCCGGCAGAGCTGCACGGCCAGGTCGCGGGCCTCGGCCTCCGTGTACTTGCCCGGCTCGATGATCGCGCGTATCTGCGAGCGGCCGCCATGCCGGGCGCGCTGGAAGCGATGTTCAATCCCGGCCGGGGCCGCCGCCGGCGGGCCGTCCTCACCCCACGATTTGAGCCCCCACACCAGCAACACCACCAGGACGATCCCGCCAAGGAGCTGCGCTATGCAGCCCGGTTTGCCCTTCTTGCTCATCGCCCGCTCCCTTCGTTGCTGGCCGTGTGTCGGCGTGGCGCAGGCACACCTTGCACGGCCGATAGCCTTCGTTCAGCGCGTTCGCCAGCAGGCGCAACGCGATCCGGTTGCGCGATCTGATCTTCTCGACTTATCGGCAGTAACCGTCGCGGTCGAGCTCGACGCGGTACACCCGCTCGCCGGCGGAATCGAGCGCTTCAGCCATCTCTGCCCCTCTGCCCACTGGAACGAACGATGGGTTCACGGATAAGCATAGCGGGGCGGGGCGTTGGGGGCAAGGGGGGAGTGATCATCAATGACGAATGCTCGGGGCGGGCCCTTCCACGGGGCTCCCTTCGACGGGGCTCAGGGCAGGGAGTAGGGAGTAGGGAATGGGGAGTAGGGGGAAGCTGAGGGCTGAAAGCTGACGGCTGATCGCTGAGAGCTTGCCGCGGCCCGCAGGCGTACCTGGGGCGCGATTCCTTACTCCGGCGCGTGCCAGCGGGCGGGGCCGGCAGTTTTTTTTGCAATCTGGCGGTTTTCGTTGTGCAAAAGGGCCTGCGAGATGTATATGCCTGCTACGGGGGGACCATGATAACTCGGAGTGACCGGTCCTCGTTGACTCGTGAACTGGTTAACTCGTTGGCTTCGTCCCATAACTGAGGGATTCAGTTCCATTGATCGATTCCTGTCATGTTGACGGTACAGCGGCCTTGGAGGCCGAGGCGATCTCGCCAA
>CAYRVX010000131.1:0-19166 GCA_964427875.1 uncultured Planctomycetaceae bacterium | reverse complement strand
CCGGTCATCGCGTAGCTCTTGGAGAAGCCCCGCATCAGCAGCGTGTTCTCGTAGAGGGACGCCATCGACACGAAGGGCTCATCGTAGCAGAAGGAGTCGTAGATCTCGTCGGAGACGACCAGCAGCTCCCTCCGGGCGGCCAGCTCGGCGATCTGCTCGAGCTCCCGGCGGGTATAGACCGCCCCGGTGGGGTTCGCGGGCGAGTTGATGATCAGCATGCGCGTCTGGTCGGTGATCGCGTCGGCGATGCGGCCGACGTCCGGGCGAAAGTCCGGGTAGCTGTCAACGAGCACCGGTTTGCCGCCGGCGAGGTTCACCAGGTGCGAGTACATCACGAAGTACGGGTCGGCGAAGACCACCTCGTCGCCCGGATCGACCGTGACCAGCATCGCCAGCATCAGCGCCCCGCTGACGCCGCAGGTGATCAGGTAGAGACGATCGTCGCCGGGCGCCCAGGCGAACTCCTCGGCACAGGCCCCGGCGACGGCCCGGCGCAGCTCGGCCATGCCCTGCGTCTGCGTGTACTTGTTCAGCCCGGCCCGGATGGCGTCGATCGCCCGGTCCTTGACCGCCTCCGGCACGTCGAAGTCCGGCTGACCGATGGACAGGTTCACCGGATCGGTCATCTTCGCGGCCAGGTCGAACATCTTGCGGATGCCCGACGCGTCGATCAGCCGCATGCGGTCGGCAACGGCGCAGATGTCTCTGGGCATAATGGGGAGCCCCAATTGGAGGCCCGGCACGGCCCGTTCGGCCAACACGGCCCGAGTTGTCGAGGGAAGGACTGCCGGATCGGCCGGAGGTCAGTTGTCGGCGGCCGGTGCCTCTGCGGTTTCGCCAGCCTCGGCGCCCTCCGCCGGGGCGGCCTTCTCTTCCTTCTTCGTCTTGGTGCCGGCCTTGGAGTGCTTGATGCGCACTTTCGGCAGGCCCAGAGGGCTATCGGTCTCCGGGTCGAACTGGCCCTCTTCCATCAGCTTCTCGATGCGCTCGGCCCGGGTCAGTACGCTGCGCGTGCGGACCAGACCGCCGCTGATCTTCAGGGACCTGTCCAGTGTCATGGCTTACGACTCCGTCTCGTCTCGGCCCCTTGCCGGGGCGCTCGTGCCTGTTGTTCGTTCGCGGCCGTCAGCGATACACCTCGAACCACGGATCGAATTTCCCGTCGCCCTTTCGCTGGCGGAAATCATACGTCTTGTGCTTGCTGAAGTAATCCTTGCCGACTGCCTCGATCGCCATGCCGTGCCGTCTGGCCTCCTCGCTCGTGGGCACGTCGTGCGGCTTCAGCGACCAGACGATGTACCTCTTCTTGCCCGACTGGCGGTTCGTGTACCGCGCGATGGTGGCCGGCTCGCCCCTGGCGGAGCAATAGGCGACGATTCGGGCGGCCTCGTCCAGGTCGGCGCCGCTCACACCGGCCAGGCCCTGGATCACCAGGTACCACTTTCCCTGCTGCCTCTGGCGGGCGGCGCCCGCCGGTTGGGTCGCCTGCCCGCCGGCGGGGGGCTTTCGGCCGCCCAGCACGTGTTTGCCGAACGGCGTCCTGTCGCTCATCGTGCGGGCCGAGCTCCGGTCGTCCGCGGCCGGGCCGCTTCCCGCCCAGAAGCCCAGCCCGAACGCGCCGGCCAGCAGCGCGATCAGGCCCAGCGCCGCCACGGCACAACTGACGTAATCCAGCGACAGCCGCACCCGGTTCCCCGCGATGGCGACCAGCGCCTCCCTGGCGCGGATGGCAAGGGACGGCCTGGCGACTCGCTCCGGGCGCCCCTGCCAGGCCGGCTCGCTCGCCGCCGGGGCCTGCCCCCCCATCCACTTGGGCACGCCCGTGGTGCCCTCACCGCGCCGGGTCTTCTGAATGACTTCGAACAGCGCGATCGAGTTCTTTTTCTTAGCCACTTGTGCGCTCCCAGTATCCCAGGGAACCGACGCCCGTGCCCGGGGCCTGTCAAGCAAGGAGATGCTACCCCTTTCCGGCGGGGCTGTCAAGGCCATCTCCGGCGGTGCGGGACGTGGACCGGCCGGTCGCCAGCATGACCGCCGCGACGGCCAGGCCGACCAGCCCCACCGGCAGGAACCGCAGGTCTTCGCCGCCGGCCTCCTGGACGCTCACGATCGCATCGACGGCCCATCCCAGCACCGGGGCCAGGACGGCTGCAAACAGCGACCGGGACTGCGACTCGATGCTCAGGACCGTCGCCATCCGCCCCGGGGCGGCCTGGGCGGCGAAGCGGCTGACCATGATCGGCCGCCAGAAGTTCTGGATGACCGACAGGGCCACGAACGCGACGATCGCCGCCGGCGGCAGGTGCAGCACCACGCCGGCGGCGAGCACGGCGAAGACGCCCAGGTTCATGCACCAGAGGCGTCGGGCGGCGCGGGCCTCGTCGCCGGCCCATTTCAGCAGCGCGTCGGACCGACGCGACGCGAAGCTGCTGAGCAGGTGGAGCACGACGTAGACGGCCGCGATGAACACCGCCGTCTGCTGCCGCCCGGCCAGCCTGGCCAGCAGCGGAAGCGACACCGCCGCGACCGTCGCGTAGCTCGCCAGGACCGGCTGGAGGTAGTCCTTGACCGCCTTGAACGTCCCGTCAAAGCCCATCGCCTCGATGAGCAGCCGCCGAAGCGGCCTGCGGGAGATGCTGTCCCGCATGGTGGCCGCGAGCACGCGCACGACGCCCCCGACGCCGGCCTGCGCCGCCTTCGGGCCGTCCAGACTCGACGGGTACGTCAGGAAATTGACGATGTTGCCCGCGCACGGAATGATGCTGAAGAGGAAGATGGCCGAATAGCGCTTCGTCACGAAGACCAGCGCCGCCGCGACGAGCACGTTGAGGGCCGAGCCGAGCTTGCTCCACGAGCGGGTGAAGCCGTAGACCTTGGTCTTCTCGTCGGCCCGGCCCCGGGCGTTGAGCCAGTCGAAGATGATCGCCTTGTGCGTGCCCGTGCGGAACGCCTCGCCGACGCTGAAGAAGAACATCGCCGCAAACAACGTCCACAGCGCCGCGCAGGACCCGAAGATCGCGAAGGAGACCATGTAGGCCAGGAAGCTGAAGATCATCGACCGCCGCCGCCCGAGAACGTCGGCAATCGCGCCGGTCGGCACCTCCATGACGTTGATGGCGACCTCGCGGAACCCGATCAGCAGGCCGATCTGCGCGAAGCTCAGGCCTTTCTCCAGGAAGGCCAGCACCAGGAACGGCTCGAAGTACCGCTGGTTCTTCAGGAAACCGTATAGGCAGAACCGCAGCAGCATGGCCGTGTCCCCTCACCCGTCGCGGGTCACCCGTCGCGGCGCGCGGCGGAGTCGCCGGACCGAGGCCCGGTGGACTTCCGCATTCGCTCCAGCGCCTTCCTGAGCTCGGGCCCGTCGCGGTCGGCGGGCTTGATGATCGTGTTGCTCTCGAGCGTGATGTTCTTCGAGTCCGTCGCGTTGTAGCGGACGACGGGCACGCTCGCGCCGCTGAGGGCCAGGTGATTGCCTCGCACGAGGTTCTTGCCGGCCTTGTGGAACCGCAGCGGCGAGCGGGTGAGGGCGTGGATGAGGTTGCCCTCGATGACGATGTCCGTCGTGCCCTCGTCGAGGAACATGCCGTTGCTCTCGGCCCGCCCGGCGTTGAGGGGCACGTCGTGGATCCAGTTGCCCCGAAGCACCGTTCCCGGCTGGCGGCCGAGCGTGTAGATGCCCCCGCCGTCCGAGAGAATCTGCATCACGTGGTGAATGTGATTGTGCGCGACGAGGTTCGCCTTGGCCGGCGTGGGCGTGGGGTTCCATCGCCACCCGACCGAGACGCCCGTGTAGGGGTGATGGCGAATCTCGTTGTGTGCGATCGTGTTCTGCCCGCTCAGGCCGACCCAGATGCCCACGGCGCCGTAGTACAGCGCACCGCAGCGCTCGACGAGGCAGTCGGTGACGGCATTGCCGCCGGCCGCATCGTCGCCCTTTGCGCTGCGGCCCTCACCCAGCATGACGCCGTTGCCCGCCACGTCGGAAATGACGCCGCCGGCCACTGCGCAGTCGCGGCAGCCGCGGCCGAGCCAGATCCCGCAGCCCCCCACGCGGCGTACGCCCCCGCCCTCGAGGCGGCAGTTGCGGGCGTTCTCGAACAGGACGGCCGGCGCCATGGGCTGCCAGCCCCAGCCCTTCTCCTCCGGGCGGGCCCAATGGAAGCACGCCTGCCCGCCGGCGTAGCGCACGCCCTCCGGCGACCACGCGCAATGCTCGAAGCGCAGGCCGACGAAGCGGAGGTTGCGAACCGCCTTGCCGGCCTTCACGTCGCCGCGGACCACGAGCAGTTGCTCGGCCAGCGGGGCGACGATCTTGACGGCGTCGATCTTTTCGCCCGGCATCGGCCGGTAGGTCAGCACCCCGCTTGCGCGGTCCAGGCACCATTCGCCGGGCGCATCCAGCAGCACCGGGTGGTTCTCGATGAAGTATCGCGGCCGGGGCTCGAAGCCGTTGATCCGCCAGAAGCCCGCCGGCCCGCCGATGGCGTGGGCGGTCGTGACCGTGCGCGTCTTGGCGTCGACGGACTTCAGGCGGGTCCGCGAGATCGACCAGTCGTGCAGCAGGACGAGCTCGGCCTCGCCGACCGTCTCGATCTCCGGCAGGTCGCCGGCGGCGAACTGGAAGCTCCGCCGGTCGTCGATCACCTTCGCGACGCGGACGTACCCGGAGCCGGGGTGCCGCGCCCGCGGGCGCCGCTCGCCGTTGACGTACAGCTCGTTGAAGTGCCACTTGCCCGCCTTGACCCGCGGCACCTCCGCGCGCCAGGTGCCCGGGCCGCTTTGGTCCCATCCCGTGACGACCTGCCCGCCGCTGATGACAGGCTTCTCGCCGGGAAAGGCCGCGTAGGTGATCGAATGCCGCTCCGTGCCCGAATCGCCCGGCCCGAAGACGATCGGCCCGCTGACGCGATACGTCCCGCCGCGGACGACGACGAGCACGTCGGACTTCAGCCCTTTGCCGATCCGCGCCCTCACGGCGTCCCGCGCGCGAGTGAGCGTCGCAAACGGCTTCTCGACCGTCCCCGGGTTGGAGTCGTCGCCTTTCGGGCCGACGCAGAAGTCCGGGGACGCCGCTTCGGCCGGAAGACCGAAGCCAACGACACACACCAACGCCAGAGCGGTCATGCCAATCATGGGCAAACTCATCTGTTCCTCCCGGCAAGTCAAGGGTGCCATGCCCTCATCCCGGCGGAGCCGGGAGGTGGGCATGTCTTCTCGAACCTGGTCGACAAGACATCGCCAGGCCCTCGGACTTCGTCCTTCGGGCGAGGCCATGGCACGCGCACCCGATGGTTCAACGTTGACGAGGCATCAGGACGTCTGCAACGCAGGGAACGTGTCTCGATCAATCCGAAGCGGGTCATCGATTCCTTCTGCCCAAGATCGATAGCTTGACCACACCCAGTCCTCCGGGCGCCGGACCAATCGGCGTTTGACGGCGTTGTAGTGGATGTAGTCAAACTTCTCGTGAATATCCCTCACCGACCGCAGGTTCCGATCATAGCCGCCTCCCCGTTGCCAGAAGCGATAGGCGACCTTCCCGTTTGGTTGCTTGTCGGCCATGCGCGGAAGCAAGTCCGGCGCGTTCTTTCGGACCCAGGGATTCACGCGTCGGGTGACGGGCGTCTTGACCGCGCTGAGAATGCTGCTGATCCGGATGCCTCTTCGCGGAAAGAGCAGGAGATGCACGTGCTCGGGCATGAGAACGAAGGCCCAGAGCTCAAACGGCCGGCACTGGCGCGCGGCGTGAATCGCATCCACGAGCCAGCGGCACGCTCGCCGGGATTGGAGAAACGGCTGACGCTGAAAGCAGGAGAAGGTCAGGAGGTGCGCATCCCCATCGATGTCCCACCGTTTGCATCGCTTTCGACGGCGTTCCCAGTGCTCCGGCATGACCTTACGGTATCGCCTTGGTCCCTTGGAGGCAAGAACAACGACGGGAGCATGCCCACCCCCGAAGACGGGTGAGGGCATGGCACCCGGCACCCGGCACCCGGCACCCGGCGGATCGTGTGAACGTCGAAGAAACGTCTTGGCAAGACATCCTCGACTGACTATACCGTTACTGAGCGCCCAATCAACAGGAGACAGACCATGGCCGATTTCTTTGCCGGCATTGACAAGATCCCCTACGACCCCGACGCCAAGAACCCCCTGGCCTTCAAGCACTACGACCCCGAGAAGGAGGTGGCGGGCAAGAGGATGGCCGACCACTTCCGGTTCTCGGTGGCGTACTGGCACTCGTTCTGCAACGCCTGCGCGGACCAGTTCGGCGTCGGCACGCGCCAGATGCCCTGGGCCGACGACGACCCGATGAAAGAGGCCCGCAACAAGGTCCAGGCGTGCTTTGAGTTCTGCCAGAAGCTCGGCGTGGGCTTCTACTGCTTCCACGACCGCGACGTCGCCCCCGAGGGCGAAACGCTCGCCGAGAGCAACAGCAACCTCGACGAGATCGTCAAGGTCATGAAGGACGCCCAGGAGGAAACGGGCATCAAGCCGCTGTGGGGCACGGCCTGCCTGTTCGCCAACCCGCGGTTCATGCACGGGGCGGCCACGAGCTGCAACGCCGACGTCTTCGCCTACGCGGCCGCCCAGGTCGCCAAGGCCATCGAGGTCACCAAGGAGCTCGGCGGGGCCGGCTACGTCTTCTGGGGCGGGCGAGAAGGCTACAAGAGCCTCCTCAACACGCTCATGGGCCGCGAGCTGGACCACCTCGCGAAGTTCCTCCACCTGGCCGTGGACTATAAGAAGGAGATCGGCTTCGACGGGCAGTTCTACATCGAGCCCAAGCCGAAGGAGCCGACGAAGCACCAGTACGACAGCGACGCGGGGGCGTGCTTCGCGTTCCTCCAGAAGTACGGCCTGGTGGACCACCTCAAGCTGAACATCGAGGCCAACCACGCCACGCTGGCCGGGCACACGTTCCATCACGAGCTGGAGTTTGCCGCCGCCAACGGCATCCTCGGGTCGATCGACGCCAACCGCGGCGACCTGCTTCTCGGCTGGGACACCGACCAGTTCCCCACCGACCTGTACGACACGACGTTCGCCATGATGACGCTGCTGAAGTGCGGCGGCTTCACCACCGGCGGGCTGAACTTCGACGCCCACGTGCACCGCGAGAGCGTCGAGCCGGTGGACCTCTTCCACGCCCACATCGGCGGCATGGACGCCTTCGCCCGCGGCCTGAAGGTCGCCGCCGCCCTCCGGGAGGACGGCCGCATCGGAGACTTCGTCAAGCAGCGCTACGCAAGCTGGGATTCCGGCCTCGGCGCGAAGGTCGAGGCCGGCGAGGTCACCATGACCGACCTGGCCGACTACATGCTGGAGAAAGGCAACCCCGCCCCGAACGAATCCGGCCGGGTAGAGATGCTCGAGAACATCCTGAACGAGTACCTCTGACGGAACCGGGAACCCGGAACCCGGAACTCGGAACCCGGAACTGGGAACTTCGAAGCATTGAGCGGAAAGCTGCGGACTTCCCGTCGCCGCTACTTACTCCGAGCCTTCTTCAGCCGTCGCGGAGGGAACGAGACCCTCTTGCGGCCGTCCTCGTTCTCCCTTGCCTTCAGCGCTGCAAACATCGCGTCGATGTCGTAGTTGTGCTTTGCCGCAAACGCCTCTCGCGCAGCCCTGACTTCCGCTACGATCGGGTCCTCTTTCATGGCCTATGCCTCAATGAGCTTGGGTTTCACAAGAGCATTCTACCATATGACCGCGGCGGCTGCTGCAACTGGGCCGCCTCGAGCGGTCACAGGAAGCCTCCTTCCAGCTTCCGCCGCAGGTCGCGCGCGCCCTATAATCGCCCCCATGGCGGAACAAGAGCGGCGGTTCATGCTTCTGGCGCTGGAGCTGGCGGGTCGGGGGCTCGCCAACGTCGAGCCGAACCCGATGGTCGGCGCGGTCGTCGTCCGCGACGGCCGGGAGATCGCGCGAGGCTGGCACAAGCACTTCGGCGGGCCGCACGCGGAGCGCGAGGCGCTGGCGGCGGCGGAGGCGGCCGGCCGCGACGTCCGCGGGGCGACGATGTACGTCACGCTCGAGCCGTGCAGCCACCACGGCAAGACGCCGCCGTGCACGGAAGCGCTGATCGAGGCGGGCATCGCCCGCGTCGTGGTTGCGATGGTGGATCCCGACGAGCAGGTCGCCGGCCGCGGCGTCCGCGGGCTCCGCGACGCGGGCGTCGAGGTCGAGGTGGGCCTCTGCGAAGACCGCGCGCGGGAGCTGCTGGCGCCGTACATCAAGCTCCGCACGGCACGCCGGCCGTGGGTCATCTGCAAGTGGGCCCAGACGGCCGACGGGTACCTCGCGCTGCCGCCCGGGCGGGGACGGTGGGTCTCGGGGCCGGCGTCGCGGCGGAAGGCCCACGAGCTCCGCGGCTGCTGCGACGGGATCTGCGTCGGCTCGGGCACGGTGCTGGCCGACGACCCGCTGCTGACCAATCGCAGCGGCGCCGGCCGCCAGCCCGTGCGAGTGGTGCTCGACGGGCGCCTCCGCACGCCGCCGGACTGCCGGCTCGTCGCGACGGCCGGCGAGAGCCAGCCGGTCATCGTGGCCACGACGCCGGCGTCCGCCGCCGCCGAGCGCGGACGCGCCGATCGGCTCCGGCGAGGCGGGGCCGAGCTCCTGGAGCTGCCGGCGGCGCCCGGCGCCGGCGGTGTGGACCTGCCGGCCCTGCTGGACGAGCTGGGCAAGCGGCAGTGGACCCGCCTGCTGGTGGAAGGCGGCCGCGAGCTGCTGCTAAGCGTGGTGGAGTCTCATCTGGCGGACGAGCTGTGGGTGTTCGTGGCCCCGCGGCGCGGCGCGCCCGGCGCGAAGGGCCTGCCGCGTTTGGACATCGCCGACCTGCGGAAAACGCTCAACCTGCCGGGGGCGTCTGAACAGAAGCTGGGAGAGGACACGCTGCTGCGTTTCCGGTTGACGTGAAGGCCGTCAAGGCGCCTTCGAACGAACGGATGACCAGGCCGGGGCTACGAGTCAAACTCGCAGCAGTCATCCTCGGCCCGCACGCTGGTGACCACCTCGCAAGGCGACTGCGACAAGGCGCTGTCTCGCGCGTGGTGGAACTTCACCATCGCCTCGGTGGGGCTGTTGGCCTCGACGACGACTTCCGCATGGTCGGGGCCGTCCGGCTTGCGGTAACGGATCCGAAACACCATCGTCCCTCTCCTCCGTTAAGCGACTGCAACGTACGATTCGATGCCCGACGCGGCAAATCGCGGGCCGGGCGGGCGGGGGCCGCGGCCTTTGCACACCGGGGGCCAGGCGGGATACAATCTCCCCCGAACGGCTGTGCTCCAAGCAAGGATACTTCCATGATGATGCGCATTTCGGCTGTGTTGGCTGTCGCATCGGCCCTCGCCTCAGGCCGAGCCGCTATCGCTGATTCGCCGGGCGACTGGCTGGGCGCCCGGGGCAAGAACGCCGAGTGGCTCAAGGCCACCGCCGGGTGCCGCGACATGCTGAGGAGGCTGGACAGCCCCGGGGCGCTCGTCCGCAGGTATCTGCCCAACGTGCGGCGCCATGCCGAGATGCTGCGGCGGACGGACGTCTTCGACTGGAAGAGCATCACGGCCGTCGAGTTCCTCGAGAACATGCTGGCGGACCTGCTGGCCGGCGTCGAGCCGAACCGCCGCTACGCGGGCAGGCAACTGGGCTTTGCGTACTGGTCGGAGACGATGCAGCGCATCGAGGCGATCTGGATTCACGTGCCCGGCGGCTACGACCCGGCGAAGCGGCACCAGCTCTTCATCTACTACAAGTGCGGCGGGGGGATTCACTACCGCGACGGGAAGGCCCACGGCGGCTACCGGCCCGGCGCGGAGGTCGCCAACCGGACCGACACGTTCCATGCCTGGAGCAGCCTGAGCATCCAGGTCAAGGGGCGGATGGGCGTCGAGCGTGAGCTGGCGGAGGCCCCGGCCGCCTTGGCGAGGGAGTTCTCCATCGACCCCGACCGCGTGTTCCTCAGCGGCTGGTCGGACGGCGGCTTCACGGCCGTCTGGCTGGCGTCGCGCTGGCCGCACCTCGTCGCCGGCATCGCCCCGCTGTGCGCGAACTGGCAGTACTCCAACGTGAACGACGTCGGCCTGTGCAACGTGCCGATGCTCTGTGTCGACGGCTGGGGCGACGGCGGCTACAACGCCGGCCAGTTCCGCCGGTGGCACGCGCTGAAGACGATGGGCTGCGACGTGGCCGGGCTGTGGGGCCACCACGGGCACAGCTACAAGCCCTACGAAGACGTCGCCGAGCTTGGGCGCATCATGGCGTGGGCGAAGACCAGGCGGCGGGACCTCTGGCCGAGGCGCGTCCGCTACGCCACGTGGAACCTGACGTGGCACCGCGCGTACTGGCTGTCCATCGAACGAATGGTCGAGCCGTGGCTGGCCGCCCGGATCGACGCACGGGTCGGGGACGACAACCGCATCGAGGTGCGCGCGTGGAACGTCGCGGCCTACAGGCTCCGCCTGAGCGAGAAGCTCGTGGACCCCAAGAGGCCCCTCACCGTAGTCACGAACGCCAAGCCGTCTTACGCGGGCCCGTTTCACAAGGAGCTGCTCGTTGAGGTGGTCAAGCTGCCGCGGAGCAGGTTCGTGAAGTCGGCCGGCATGCCCGGCGGCGTCGCCGCGCAGATCGAGCGCAGCACGTACCAGACGAAGCCCGCCGGCGGGTTGAGAATACCCGGCCGGCGATGGATGTGGCTCCGCCCGACCGGCGGCGACGAGAGGGCGCGGAAGCTCCTGGCCGGGTGGGCGCCGGAGCACGCGAAGGACGACTCCGCCGTGACGGAAGGCGACATCGCGGCGTGCAACCTGTTCGTCTTCGGCGGCCCGCACGTCAACCGCTTCGCCGCCCGGATCGCCGGATCGCTGCCCGTGAAGCTCGGCCCCGGCCGGTTCGCCGTCGGCAGGCGCGTCTACGACCAGCCGACCAACTGCCTCAAGCTCATCCACCCGAACCCGCTGAACCCGCGGAAGTACGTGATCCTCTACGCGTTCAATGACGCGGCGGCCTTCGCGGCGAACGGGTTCTTCGGCACGAAGGCCGAGAGCTCGTGGAAGTTCCGCCTGGGCGACTGCGTGGTGATGGGCATACGCACGCGCCGGCGCCGATGGGGCGTCGCCCGAGCCGCGGGTGCCTTCGAGAGCCGCCACTACGTCTTCGACTCGAACTGGCGAGCGCCCGCGGGCGAGCCGGTCGGTGAGCTGACCAGCTCTTTCAGCTACGCCCAGCTCCTCCGCCTCCGCGCGGACGCCATCCGCGAGGCAGCCGGCGCCGACGTCGGCATCGTCGCCGAGTACACGCCCCCCTGGAGCTGCTGGAGCTTCTCGCTGCCGGCCGGGGCGGTCACCGTGTACGACCTCGCGACGGTCGAGATGCTCCCGGAGTACGTTACGCTCGGCGAGGTCCGCGGCGACGAGCTTGTTCGAATTGTCGAGCGCGCGGTCGCCTCCACTGTGCCGGCCGGCGGCGGGACCGCGCCGCCGCAGATCGACGCAAGGAAGACTTACCGGGTGGCGATGGGCTGTCGGGGCCTGCCGGCCTACCGTGCCGAGCCGAAGAAGATGCCCGCCCTGCACTTCTTCCGCACGCCCGAGGAGTTTCTCGCCGGCGGGAACACGTCGCTGCCGGTGCGGAACATGCGGATCAGCCCCATCGAGACGACGCAGGCCGTCGCGCAGTACATCCGCAAGCGGGGGCGCGTCCGGCCCCGGCGGACGTGCCTCGACCTGACGCAGTACGTGATGGACCCCCAGGCCAACGAGTTCGGCGCGTTCGACTGGCTGCACCTCGGCGCCGACTTCCGCGCCGGGCATCCGCCCAGCGAGGGCCCCCGCCGCTACACGCTGGCCCTGGGCCTGCACGCGGCCGGAGACCCCGCCCAGGGCCCCCCGCGGGAGAACGCCAAGCGGTTCGTCGAGCTGCCGCCGCCCGGCGGCGACGCCGTGGCGGCCGACTTCGCCCGGATGGGCAGGAAGCTGCCCGTCACGGTGGCCGCAAGCGTGCGGCGCTTCGCCGTCGTGGCCGACCGCGCCGGAACGTCCTTCCGCCTTGCCGGCCCGGACACAGACGACGACGCCGCGCAGTGCGTCCTCGTCCGGGTGCGAATGAGCAACAGGGGCAAGCGCTCCGTCGTCGCCCTGGCCGTCCTGAGCCCCGCGGCCATGCGCCGGGTCGAGGGAGGCACCTGGCCCGACAAGTCGCTGCGCAGGCCGATCGCCGCCTGGTACGCCGGCTACCGCGAGACGACCGGCCCGGCGAAGAGGCCGAGTCACCAGGCGGCCGTGCTGCTGCTGTTCGACGGGCCGGGCGCCAGGCTCGGCCGCCTCGTCGCGAAGGGGGCGGGGTATAACTTCGGCCTGGTGGGCATCCACCGGACGGTGAGCATCCCGGCCGGCGGCAGCGCTTCGGTCCCCCTGCTGTTCATCGAGCCGCGCCGCCCGCAGGCCGATCTCGGCGCCATGCTGAACGACCTGAAAGACGAGATCGCGAGGAAGCTCCGGCTCGGCGGGTCTACTCCCGCTCGATGAAGTCCAGCACGCCCCGGGCGATGGCTTGGGCAATGCGACGCTGGTGGGCCTGGCTGTTGAGCCGTTGTGCCTCCCAGCGATTGCTGAGGTAGCCGGTCTCGATCAGGGCGGCCGGGCGCCGCGAGTGCACCAGCACCCGGTAGTCCGCCCGCCGCACGCCCCTGTTTCGGACACCGGTGGCGCGCATTCGGCGCACGATGGCGTTGGCGGCGGAGATAGACGCTGCGCCGGCCGAGCGGGAAACGTACACCGTGAACCCCTGCGTCGAGTGATTCCGCGCGGCATCGGCGTGGATGCTGACAAACAGGTCGGCTTTGCAGCGGTTGGCGACGGCCGGGCGGTCCTCCAACTGCACGTACGTGTCGTCCGACCGCGTCATCAGCACCTCCACGCCGCTCTCGCGGAGGTCCGCGGCCACGAGCCGCGAGACGGCCATGACGACATGCTTCTCGTAAGACCCCAGTACACTGATGGCGCCCGGGTCCCGCCCGCCGTGGCCGGGATCGATCACCACGCGCCCGATCGGCCCCGCCGCAGGCGGACGCCGCGACACGGGCTCGGGCGTTGGTTCGGGCGCCGGTGGGGCCTCGAGCGGCCGAAGCACCGAGCGAATCCTCGATACCAGCGTCACCGGCACAAGAAGCGTTTCCCCGGTCCGGAAGGAAACCGATCCGGTCTCCTCCGGCCGGCTGCCGATAACGGCGGCCCGGACCTTGGCGCCCGAATGCGCCACGGTCCCCCCGCTGTCGGGCATCGCCTCGCCGTTGACGTAGACCTCGCCTTCCGGCTGGCAGTACAGCACGACGGTATTGGCGCCGTTTCGCAGCGTCGCGCTGCTGCGGCTTCCGTGCCAGACCCTCATCCCCAGCCGCCGGGCCAGCTCATCGAGAGGGATCTTCTCGGCGGGCGCGGGCAGCTCATCCCCCCGGGCCCCGGCCACCCCTTTGGGTTGACAGCCCGCCGCGGCCGCAACCAGCAGCGCCGACAAGGCCGCGAGCCCGTGCAACCTCCGTGTCGTCATACTCACTGTAGAGTCCCTTCACATCCGGGCGTTAGCCGCCGCGGCCAGGGCGAGTGCATCCCGCCGCCGCGGCGACGTCGAGCCGTCACGGCCGTTACGGCCGTCCGGCAGCCGCACAGTAAATCAGGAACGCAAGCCAGGCAACGAAAACCACGGCCAGCAGAATGTACTCCCATTTCGGCGCGTGCTCGCGGCGATCGGGAATGCCGTCCACGATGTTCACCGGCTGGGGCAGCTTCTCGTCCGCGGCCGCCTGCTGCGGTCGCCCCGGCTGGGTCCTGCGCTTCCTGGTCATTCCTTCAACTCGAACGCACGATAGCCGGCGAACGCCTTATTGAAATCGAAGATGTCTCTAAAGTCGTCCAGGCTGTCCTCGTCGGTCTTGCGCATGAAGCTGTTCTCGACCATCAGGTAGACCATGTTTCCGAAGTCGACGGTCTGATGGATATTCCACTTGTTGAGGACCACCTTGGCGAGCATGCCCCACCGTTCGACGGCCAGGTCCCGCAGGGCCTCGCAGAGCTGCTTGCCGGTGACGTGGCGCTGGCCCCCGGCGGGCGGCTCGCCCCCGTAGACCTCCTGAACGGCCTTGGTCAGCCCCTCGTGCAGGAAACTGAAGGCCTCGGGGGGGTATCGCCCGTCCTCGAGGATGACCTGTTCCATCGACTTGTCCGGCGTGCCTTCCATCACGACTTCCGCGGGAACAGCGCCCGGGCCTTGCGGGCCTTCGTGCCGGGCTCCAGCACGCCCCACCGCCCGACCTCGTCGAGCCCCCGGCCGGCCTCAGTCCAGCCCAACAGCGCCAGCCCGGCCTCGGCGCTCTCCGGCATCACGCACCGCAGGTACTCCAGGACCAGCCGCACGGCCTCGGCGCACGCGTACAGGATACCGCCCAGGCGCTCGCGCTGCGAGTCGTCCTTGGCCAGCCGGAACGGCTCGGTCACGTCGATGAACCGGTTGGTGGCCGACACGAGGCCGGCGACGCCGTCCAGGTACCGGTCGAAGCGGCACTCGGCCATGGCCGCCGGGGCCGCGTCGGCCAGCGCGCCGGCGGCGCGGCGGACCTCCCGCGCCTCGTCGAGTGTCCGCCCGGCCTCCGGCACCAGGCCGTCGAAGTACCGATCGATCATGTTCACCGTGCGCGAGAGCAGGTTGCCCACGCCGTTGGCCAGCTCGTTGTTGTATCGCGATCGCAGGCCGTCGCGGGAGAAGTCGCCGTCGGCCCCGAACGTCACGGCCCGCAGGAGGTAGTATCGGAAAACGTCCCGCGAATACTCCCGGCAGATTTCGGCGATCTGCTCCCGCGAGATGAAGTTGCCCAGGCTCTTGGACATCTTCTTGCCTTCCGACGTCCACCAGCCGTGCGCGAAGATGCACCTCGGCAGCGGCACCTCCAGCGCCAGCAGCATGCACGGCCAGTAGACGGCGTGGAACCAGAGGATGTCCTTGCCGATCAGGTGCAGGTCGCACGGCCAGTACTCCGCGGCCTCGCCGTCGCGGGCGTCGCCGATCTCCGGCAGGCCGAGCGCCGTGTAGTAGTTGCTCAGCGCGTCGATCCAGACGTAGACCGAGTGCGTCGGATCGTTGGGCATCGGCACGCCCCAGCCGCCGAGCTTCTCCTGCGCCCGCGAGATGCTCAGGTCGTCCACGCCCTGGGCGAGCTTGCTGACGACCTCGTTGCGGCGGGCCTCCGGCTGGAGGAAGCCGCCGTTCGCCTCGATGTGCTCCAGGAGCCTCGGGACCCACTTGGTCAGGCGGAAGAAGTAGCTCGGCTCGCTGTACCGCGCCAGCGGCCGGCCGCTGATCGCGCTCTTGTACTCGTTGTCGCGGGCCGTCGACTCGGTGACGAACTCCTCCTGCCCCTCGTCGTACCAGCCCTCGTACTTGCCGAGGTAGATCTCGTCGTTGGCGACCAGGCGGGAGACCAGCTCCTGGACCCGCTTTTCGTGCCGCGGCTCGCTCGTGCGGATGAAGTCGTCGTTGGAGATGTTCAGGTCCTTCCAGAGCTGCTGGAAGTGCACCACGACCTCGTCGGCCAGCTCCTTGGGCGTCTTGTGCTTCTCCGCCGCGGCCTTGACGATCTTGATCCCATGCTCGTCCGTGCCGGTCAGGAACCGCACGTCCCGCCCGGCCGAGCGGTAGTACCTCGCCAGCACATCCGCCGCGACCGTCGTATACGAGTGCCCGATATGCGGCACGTCGTTAACGTAATAGATCGGCGTAGTAACGTAGTAAGTCTCGCCCATGGTTCACGTAGCATCTTACCGCCCCCCCGCAAAATCAAGCCCGAAAACCGATCCCCCGCCGGCGGCCCAGCGGCGTGCACCCCCCGCCAGGCGCGACAACGGCACCGAAGCCGACTTCGCGCAGATGCAGAAAGTAGAAAATCAAGACCTGACCCCCTACCTCAAGCGCACAAAGACGCGGAGCGTTTAACGGCGTGCCGGCACGGCCGCCTCTTGGAGAGCCACGGATGGCCCGGCAGAAGAAGACGGGGAAGAAGGGAACACGGAACCCGGAACCGGGAACCCGGAAGTCCGAGCCGCCCCCGCCGCCCCCCCGAGCCCGATCCCGAGCCTCCGCGGCTTTCGGACCTCTTGCCCCAGGAGCGCCGCGGCCGCGGCCTGATCTGCCCGAGGTGCGGCTGCATCAACTTCGCCGGCAGCCCCTCGGAGGTCTGGTCGGTGACCCACACACAGCCCCGCCGCGGCTACATCCGCCGCCGCCGCGTCTGCCGCAACTGCGGCCACGCCATCTTCACCCGCGAGCGGGTCGAAGGCTAGTTACCACAGAGACGCAGAGGCCCAGTCTTCGAAGTTGCGGAATCGCTGACCCCAGGACCGCACCCTTGCCTTGCCGCGCAGATTGGCGTAGGTTAAGCGTCATGGCCATGCAACGACGCGAACACGCAGCGGGCGCACCCACCCGGCTACGGAAGCCGTCGGGCCTCGTCGGTATGATTGACCCCCGACCGAAGCGCTGCAACTCTTGCGACAGACGGGAAGGGAGGCCCGCAACATGGGCGAGAAGCCGCTGAATCGGAGCCTGCACGCCGCCAAGGCGGCCAGGCAGGACGAGTTTTACACCCAGTACGTGGACATTCAGAAAGAGGTCGAGGCCTACCTTGAGTTCGACCCAGACACCTTCCGCGGCAAGGTCCTCTACTGCAACTGCGACGACCCCTTCGAGAGCAACTTCTTCAAGTACTTCGCCGCCAACTTCAACAGGCTCGGCCTCAAAAAGCTCATCACCACCAGCTACGACGGCTCGCCCATCGCCGGCCAGTTGACGTTGTTTCCGGAATACGACGAGGGGAATGGCAAGCGACAGAAGCCCAAAGCGCTCGCCGTCACCCTCGACTGTGTGACAGACGAGGACGGAGACGGCGCTGCGAACGTGACCGACGTCGAGCTTTTCCTCAAGCGGAACAAGGCTGCCAGGACAGCGTTGAAAGGCAACGACATGTACCCAGGAGGCGATTTCCGCAGCCCCGAGTGCATCGCGCTCCTGAAAGAGTCGGACATTGTCGTCACCAACCCGCCCTTCTCCGTCTTCCGCCAGTATGTCGCCCTGCTCGTGGAGCACGGGAAGAAGTTCCTGATCATCGGTAACTTGCAGGCGATCACTTACCTAGAGATCTTCCCGCTGATCAAGGACAACAAGTTGTGGCTGGGCCCCACGATCCACAGCGGCGACCGCGAGTTCCGCGTCCCGGCCTATTACCCGTTGAAGGCGGCCGGTTGGCGCGTCGACGAAAACGGCGTCAAGTACATCCGCGTCAAGGGCGTCCGGTGGTACACAAACCTGGACCATGGACGCCGCCACCAGCTGCTGGAGTGCATGACCATGGCGGACAACTTGCGGTTCAGCAAGCACAAGGTGATCAAGGGAAAGGCGGAGTACGACCCGTACGACAACTTTGACGCCATCGAAGTGCCGTTCAGCGACGCGATTCCCAGCGACTACGATGGCGTGATGGGCGTCCCTGTCTCTTTCCTTGACAAGTACAACCCCGACCAGTTCGAGATTGTCGGAAACAGTGACGACGGAAACATGATGAAGGAGATTGGAGTCCGCCCCCTCGGCCGGAAGTTCATTAGCGCATATCGCGCCCGTGGAGGTACGGGGCACTACAGCCCGGGCATGCGGATGCTTGGTCTGCTTGAACCTCAGGCGCGGGTCATTTTCAAGCGCATTCTGATTCGCCACCGCCGCCGTACCCGGCCCGCGAGAGGGATGAAAAAGTGAAAACCACTCTGAGAACGGACATCACGGTCGCCGACATCTGCAATGGGTTTGTGTACAACCAATTGGAGGGCAAAGGGTTGTTCGGGCTGGGCGGCAAGCTCACCATTCAGCCGGAATACCAGCGGAACTACATCTATGCAGATGGCGGTGGCAAGAAAGAGCAAGCGGTCATCCACTCGCTGCTCAAGGGTTATCCGCTGGGGCTGATCTATTTCAACACGGTCGCGAGGGACAAGTTTGAGGTGCTGGACGGCCAGCAACGCATCACCAGTATCGGACGGTTCGTCACGAACAAGTTCGCGATCATGGATAACGGCAATCCGAAGAACTTCGACAGCCTACCCGCCGACCAACAAGCCAAGATTCGGAAATCGAAATTGCTGATCTACGAGTGCGAGGGCACGGAGAGCGAGATCAAGCAGTGGTTTGAGATTATCAACATCGCAGGCGTGCCGCTCAACGATCAAGAGCTCTTGAACGCCATCTACTCCGGGCCGTTTGTGACGCTTGCAAAGACGGAGTTCAGCAACAGCCAGAACGCGAACATCCAGAAATGGAGCGCGTACATCAAGGGCAGCGCAAACCGGCAGCAGTTCCTGGAGCAGGCGCTGGACTGGGTGAGCAAGGGCGATATTGGCGGCTACATGAGCGCTCATCGCAACGCTGGAAACATCACTGAGCTGAAGACCTACTTCAACAGCGTGATCGACTGGGTGTCGAGCGTGTTCAGGGATGTTGAGAAGGAGATGCAGGGGTTGGAGTGGGGACGGCTCTACGAGGAGTATCATTCCAAGTCATATGATCCGGCGAGGATTTCTGCCGAGGTCAAGCGGCTTCTTGGCGATCCGTACGTCAAGAACCGTCGCGGCGTCTCCGAGTACATTCTCGGCGGCCAGAAGGACAAGAGACTCTTGGACGTCCGGGTGTTCGACGACGCCACGAAGAGGTCGGCCTACGAGAAGCAAACGAGCGATGCCAAAGCGAAGGGCAAGTCCAACTGCCCGCTCTGCGCCGAGGGGCACGACGCAAACAAGGGAAAGGTCTACGAACTGAGGGAAATGGACGCCGACCACGTTGCCGCGTGGAGCAAGGGCGGCGGAAGCTCGGCCAAGAACTGCCAGATGCTGTGCATTACCCACAATCGGGCCAAAGGTAATCGATGATATGGGCGTGCTACAGCCCGGCGCGTGGAGCAAGGGCGGGAAAACGATCGCAGAGAACTGCCAGATGCTGTGTACGCTGGGGGTCAGGTCTTGATTCTTTACTTTTTGCGTCCTTGTGTCCTGTAGGCTGGGAAATTAGGAAATTAGGGACAGTCACGAATGGCACTGCCGTGCGCAGGCGTCGCATTTCATGCGGCTTAC
>CAYRVX010000130.1:0-19275 GCA_964427875.1 uncultured Planctomycetaceae bacterium | reverse complement strand
CCGACGTCGCCCTCGCCGAGATGGTCTCCTACCCCACCGCCACCGCCGTCCGCCGCAACGACTGAGCGACGCTTCCGCTTCCCGGCATGCCCGCGCCAACGCCCGGGCGCGCGTGACGCCGAAGCAACGCACCCAGCAGATACCCCACCACGCAACAGAAGCTATGCACCTCGATTTTCTGGTCGGTCCAATGATACTGCGGCCGCAGTGCCATGAACTCGGGGTCTTTCATTTGCCGGAACACCAACTCCGCCTCTACCGATCGCGGGTCCCACTGCCCGAGGACGTGCTGCTGTGCATGCTGGCCTACTACGTGGAGTGGCACATGCGTCAGGCGTGGGCGCCGATCCTGTTCGACGACGACGACCCGGCGGCGGGCGAAGCGTTGCGGGGCTCGCCGGTGGCCCCGGGCAAACGCTCCCCGCGCGCCGAAGGCAAGGCCGCCGGGAAGCGGACCGAACGATGAGCCGGTGCACAGCTTCCAGACGCTGCTGGCCGACCTGGCAACGATCGCGAAGAACCGCATCGAGACGAAGCTGCCGGGCGCCGAGCCTTTTGAGAAGATCACTCGGCCGGCGGCGTTGCAGCAACGTGCCCTGTCGTTGCTGGGCGTGCCGTTGTAGCGTGCGCCGTTGGCCGTAGCCAGTGCGCGCACCGCCGAAACCGACACAAATCCCTTGATGCGTCGGAGATTACGTCAAACCATCGGCTGGAACTTCGGCCTGGTATACCGTCAACTCTGATTCTTCGGGTCTACTGGTGCGCCACAGAGACACAGCGCAGCCTCCGGCCGCAACCAAATGCCGAATGCCAAATGCCGAATGCCAAATGCCGAATGCCAAATGCCAAATGACTAATGCTCAACGATGAATGCCGAACCTGCCTGCCGGCAGGCAGGCTCTGCGCCTCTGTGGCGACATCACAGGACGTACTGCCACCCACAGTTTGGATATTGACATAGCAGTAGTCCCGCTCCCTGCCGGTCGCGGCTCGCGGGCACTCGTCAGATGATGTTCGGCAGAATGCTAGCCGTTCAACACCCAGCCTTGGCGGTAGGTCTTGCGGATGTACTGGTCGGCCTCGGGGCAGTTGGTGGCCTTTAGGTTCTTGGAGTCCCACTGGAGCTTCTTGCCGATCGTGAGCTCCTCCTCGCCGTCCTTCGTCTTCCGCTTGACGACCTCGCCGAGGCGGTAGGAGACGAGTGCCAGCATGTTGTTCTCGATCAGCATGCCGGCATAGTCGAAGTTGCAGGTCGTCTTCTTGTCGGTCTTGCACGCGTTGATCCACTCCTTGTGATGGCCGATCGACGGCGGGATCAACTCGTCTTCGGTTGGCGGCTTGAAGTAGGTCAGGTCGCCGCTGGGGCGGAGGATCCGCCAGCCGTAGTCGCACAGCAGCCAGCCCTTGTCGCCCCGGAACAGGGCGGCCTTGAAGGCGGCGTCGCGGTCGATGATCTTCATCGGCATGCCGGGCTTCTTGCCTCCGTCGTGCCAGGTCACCTTGATCGCCGGTCGCCAGTCGTTGGCCGGTTGGTCCCAGGTCGCCCTCAGCCACGTCGGGAGCGTGTCGGTGTTTAGGGGGGAGCCCTCGGCCTGGACGGTGGTGGCGATCTTCAGCTCGAGCGGCCAGCAGGCCATGTCCATCATGTGGCTGCCCATGTCGCCGATCTGACCGCTGCCGAAGTCCCAGTAGCGGTTCCAGGCGAGGCAGCCGCCGAGATAGCCGCGGTTGTAGGGGTGGAAGTACGAGGGGCCGATCCACAGCTCCCAGTCGATCCAATCGGGGACCGGCTCCTGCCCCGGCAGGTAGAGGCCGCCTCTGGGCGTGCGGCTGCACCAGACGTGGGCGTCCTTGATCGTGCCGATCGCGCCGCGGCGGACGAGCTCCACCACCCGCCGGTAGTTGTCCGACGCGTGGATCTGCGTGCCCATCTGCGTGGCGATCTTGTCCTTGTTCTTGAGGTACGTCTGGCGGACGAGGTGGGCCTCCTCCACGGAGTTGGCCAGCGGCTTCTCGCAGTAGACGTGCTTGCCCCGGTTCATCGCCCAGACGTTGACGAACGCGTGCGTGTGGTCCGTGGTCGCGCAGACGACCGCGTCGATATCCTTCTGCTCGAGGCACTTCCGCCAGTCCTTATACGTCTTGGCCCCGGGGAACCGCTTGACCGCCTTGGCGAGGTTTTTGGTATTCACGTCGCAGAGGGCGACGATGTTCTCGCCGCGGCAGCCGTTGATGTCGCCCCAGCCCCGGCCGCCAACGCCGATCCCGGCGACGTTGAGCTTGTTGTTCGGCGACTGGCCCCGGAGGATCCCGGACTTCAGGATCATGACCCCCGCCCCGGCCGCGGCAGTCTGCTTCAGGAACGTACGACGCTTCGTTCTACGGTTCATCACCCATCTCCTCGACTTGCAGTTGCAGGATTCGACATCTCCGATCCGAGCTGTCGCCCGTCCCGACGCGCGCCGGGACTACGGGCCGCCGGCCACCATACTATCCCCGACGACCGGCGATCTCAAGGACGCCTTGTCAAAGGGAAAAGGCGAGAGAGCATTAGCGTTTTGGGGGCGCGGGCGGTAGAGCCCCGGAACGGGGCATATGTTGGTAGCCTCGGGCGCAAGCCCGTGGTATGCAGGCCGTTATCAGCCCAGCCCCCGCACGGGGGCGTTTGAGGCCTTCACTCGCCCCCGTGCGGGGGCTCTCTATTACGGCAACTCAAGCTCCACGGGCTCGCGCCCGAGGCTACCAACAATCGGGCCTACGGCCCTCCGGAAGCGACTGCTTCCCCAAAACGCTAATGCTCCCAAAAGACGACATGCACTTGTGCGGGCAGACGGCCGGAGGTAGGATTCAGCTCGCCCTTTCTTTACAGCATCGTTGCAGGTCCAACTGCGCGGATCCTGTCACAACACAAGAGGAGAGACAAGGATGACAGCACATGGACGAATCGCGCGTGCGGCAGTGGCCTCGGCGCTCCTGGCCGCCATATGGCTCGCCGGCTGCGAGCAGCCGGAGATCACGCCCACCAGGGGGATCAGTGAGCTGACGCTGCCGGCGGCAGAGGCCGCCGCGGTGACGGAGGAGCACTTCGTCATGAACTGGCTCCTGCTCGGGCCGTTCACGTTTGACGCGAACGACTTCGGCGGCGACCAGCAGCAGCCGGCGGCCGACAAGGAGTTCATGCCCGAAGAGCGGCACCTGAACGGCACGCAGGCGGCCCCCGAGCCGGCGACCTGGCAGGAGAAGCAGTTCACCGACTCCGTGCGCCCCGGTCGGGTCGACCTGAATGCCTTCTACAAGCGGATCGAGCACGCCGCGGCCTACGCCGTCTGCTGGCTGAACTGCCCCCAGGACGTGCCCGACGCGACGCTGCTGGTCGGCAGCGACGACTACGTCACCGTGTGGATCAACAGCAAGCTCGTGCACTGCTACAAGAAGGAGCGCCGCGCCGCTGAGGCCGACCAGGACAAGATCGAGAACGTCGCGCTGAAGAAGGGCCACAACCGCGTGGTGGTCAAGTGCGTGGACGTCGTCCTGGGCTGGGACTTCTACCTCCGCCTGACGGACAAGGACGGCAAGCCGATCGCGGCCAAGCCGAAGCCGCCGGCCCAGGAGTAGCCGCCCAACGACCAGCAGCCAAGCCGCGGCAGTCTTCCAGCGTGCCGTCATGCCGCCCACTGGTATTCTCATCGTGTCCATGGTGGCGTTCGCCGCCGAGCCGAAGGTGCTCGACGCGGCGCCCTTCCTCGACGCGAAGCTCGCCGACTGCGGCATCCAGAAGGCGATCGACTCGCTCCCGGCCGAGGGGGGCATCGTCCAACTGCCCGAGGGGCGGTTCGTCCTCGAGCGCTACCTCTTCCTCAAGAGCGGCACGACGCTGCGAGGCAAGGGCCGCAAGACCGTCCTGGCGATCGGCAGGCCCGAGACGCGAAGGAGCGTCACGAAGGACGTCAAGAAAGGCGGCACGGAGATTCCAATCGAAGGCGACCTGGCCGGCCTGGAGGCGGGGACGATCCTCTACGCCTGGCGGTTCCGCGTGCCGGGCTGGCTGGGCTACATCAAGCACTACCGCGTCAGGGAGGTGAAGGGCGGCACGGTTGTGCTCGCCAGGGGCCTCGACTGCGACCTTCTCAAGAGAAACCGCGCGGAGATATCCTGGGGTCTGGCGACCGCCCTGGCGCAGCCGGCGAAGAAGGGCCGAAAGACGATCCGGGTGGAACATCCCGGGCTGTTCAGGCCCGGCTACGCCCTGGTACTGAGCGGCCAGGGCGACTTGTGGAACCACCACTTCAACGTTGTCGCGTCCATCAAGGGCGACACGCTGGCCCTCGAACGGCCGCTCACCGTCAGCGCGGACGCCGGCGCGCTCGTCCACCACACGTACTGCATGATCACGGCCGACGGACAGAAGAACATCGGCGTGGAGGACCTCGCCGTCGAGGGCTGGCCGATCGAGCAGAGGAGCGTCTTCGGGAGGTTCTACTTCAGCGGCATCCACACGGTCCGCTCGAGCAACATCACGATCCGGAACGTCGAGGTGCGCCGTTGGCAGGCCGACGGCATCAGCATCCAGGCCGGGGAGAACTGCCGCGTCGAGAACTGCACGGCCGTCGGCAACCGCGGCCACGGCTTCCATTCCGGCACGAACTTCGACAACGGCGAGTGGGTCCGCCTGAAGGCCCTGCGCAACGGCGGCGACGGGTTCTACTACTGCTGGCACGACGTCAACGTGAACGTCCGGCACTGCGTGCTGTCGGAGAACGACGGCCACGGCATCGGCGGGCTGGGCAACCCGGGCGACCGCCGCTGCATCATGGAGCACAACACGATCGAGCGGAACGGCCGGGCGGGCATCTGCATCAACGGCGGCAAGGTCTCCAGGAGCATCATCCGCGGGAACATCATCCGCGACAACTCCCGCGGCAAGGGCGGTGAGTGGCCGGGCATCGCCGTGTTCGCCTCCGCGGAGGACGCCCGGGCATATACGATCGAGCGCAACGTCATCGAGAGCACGCTCGAAGAGCCCACGCAGTGGACGGGCATCGAGGAGCGCCACGGCAAGCCGATGCGCCGCGAGGTCCAGCGGAAGGGCAAGAAGACCGTCGAGACGCGAATCGCCGACGAGAACGCGATTCGAGACAACAAGCTCACCGGCCACAAGACCGCCGACATCGTCCTTGTCGGCCCCGGGACCACCTGCCAGGGCAACGGCGCCGCCAAGGTCGTCAGAAAGCCGGCCGCGAAGGACAACTGATGCCCCACACCTTCCCAACAGCGAAAGCCCGCTGATGAGTTCGCCGCAGGCGCACGAATCGGCGGGAAGCTCGATCCCACCCCACAATCCCTTGACGCCCCCCCCAGCGTGTATAATGGCAGACCGCGGGCCGGGCACGTACTGCCCGCAAGACGCCGACTCGATGGAAGGGACCGCGTAATGACCGACAAGCACACGCGCCGAAGTTTCGTGAAGGGAGCGCTGGCCGCCACGGGCGCCGCGTCGCTGGCGATGAGCATGGAGGAGCAGGTCCTGCTCGCTCAATCCGCCGGGGGCGAGGCCAAGTCGAAGGCCGCCATGGCGCCCGGCTCCCAGAACACGCTGCCGACCGGCAAGCTGGGCGACATCGAGATCAGCCGCCTGATCATCGGCGGAAACCTGATCGCCGGCTTCGCGCACAGCCGCGACCTGGTCTACGTCTCCAAGCTTCTCAAGCACTACTTCACCGAGGAGAAGGTCCTCGAGACGCTCGAGATTGCCGAGGCGCACGGCATCAACGCCATCAACACCAACCCCGGGGCCACGAAGGTGATCCAGCGGTATCGCACCGAGCGCAAGAGCAAGCTGCGCTGGATAGTCCAGGGCTACCCGAGCAAGAAGGACAAGCTGACGGGCGTCAAGCGGTCGATCGATGCCGGCGCCGACGCGATCTACATCCAGGGCAACGTGGGGGACAGGCTCGTTACGGCCGGCGACCTCGACGTGATCGACGAGGTCGTGCGGTACATCCAGGCCCAGGGCCTTCCCGCCGGCGTGGGCGGGCACAACCTCGAGACGCCCGCGGCCTGCGAGAAGGCCGGGCTCAAGCCCGACTTCTACGTCAAGACCCTCCACAGGAGCGACTACTGGTCCTTCCGCCGGGCGGACCAGCCCACCGACGTCATGAAGAGCCGCCGCGACAACTTCTGGTGCGTCGACCCGGCAGCCACCATCGAGTTCATGAAGAAGGTGGACAAGCCCTGGATCGCCTACAAGGTTCTGGCCGCCGGCGCGATCCACCCGCAGAAGGCCTTCCCCCACGCCTTCAGCAACGGCGCCGACTTCGTCCTGGCGGGCATGTTCGACTTCCAGATCGCCGAAGACGCCCGCATCGCCAGGCAGGCGCTCAAGAAGGTCAACCGCGCCCGCCCCTGGCGGGCATAACGAGGGACGCGCAGACCCACGACGTCCTTTTGGCATTCGGGCGGAGCCGCGGCGTGTCGCCGCGGTGTTTCTCCGACACAAGAGGAACCTCGTCTGTCTCCCGCCCAGAGGCGGCACACGGGGTAGAAGCAGCAAACGGCGAGGGAGCGGAGTCGGGCCATGAGACAATCTCAACAGCGAAGAGCGTGGACGCGGCGGAAGCTGCTCAAGCGCTTCGTGGCCGCGGGCGCGGCGGCAGCGGCGCCGTATGTCCTGACCTCGACGGCATTGGGCGGGGCAGGTCGGCCGGCGGCGAGCGACCGCGTCGTGCTGGGCTACATCGGCACCGGGCCGCGGGGCCTGCTGAACCTTCGCGAACAGCTCGGCTGCCCGCAGGGGCAATTGGTGGCCGTCTGCGACGTGTGGGAGCACGCCCGCAAACGGGCCAAGCAGACCGTGGACCAGCGCTACGGAAACACCGACTGCAAGGCGTACGCCGACTTCCGCGAGGTCCTCGCTCGCCGGGACATCGACGCGGTCGGGATCGCCACGCCGGACCACTGGCACGTGCCGATCGCCATCGCGGCGATGAAGGCGGGCAAGGACGTGCACGTGGAGAAGCCGCTGGGCATCTCCATCGCCGAAGACCTCGCCTGCCGCGACGCCGTTCGGCGCTACGCCCGCGTGTTCCAGTACAGCGCCGAGTCCCGTTCCTCGGCGATCTGCCGCCTCGGCGCCGAGCTCGTCCGCAGCGGCCGGATCGGCGAAGTCCGCGAGATCCGCGTCAAGGCCCCCAACAGCTCCCGCGGCGGCTCGACCGTCCCCCGACCCGTGCCGGCCGGCCTGGACTATGAGATGTGGCTGGGACCCGCGCCCTGGCGGCCGTATTCCGGCTGCCCCGACCGCGGCGGCGGCTGGTACCACGTTCGCGACTACGCCCTGGGCTTCATCGCCGGCTGGGCCGCCCATCCGTTGGACCTGCTCCAGTGGGCGTTCGACACCCACCGGGCCGGCCCGTGGGAGGTCCGGGGCGCCGGCGTGATCCCCAAGACCGGCTGCAACGACGCCGTCATCGACTGGGACGTGCGGATCCGGTTTGCCGGCGGCGTGCGGATGACGTTCCAGGCGTGGGGCGTTTCGCCGGAGACCGAGCCCCGGCTGGCGCGGCTGGGAAACTACGCCCAGATCATCGGCACGGAAGGCTGGGTCGCCCTGTGCTACATGGGCCTCGTCACTCACCCCGAGTCGATGCGAACCAGCGCGATCGGCCCCGACCAGGTACACCTGCCGGAATCGCGCGGCCACGAGGAGCACTTCATCCGGTGCGTCCGAACGCGGCAGAAGACGGTCGATCCCGTCGACGACGCGGTGCGCTCAGACCTGATCAGCCAGGTCTCGGACATCGCCATTCGCACCGGCCGGACCATCACCTGGGACCCCGTTGCCGAACAGATCGTCGGCGACGGCGGCGCCGACCGTCTCGTCTCGCGCAGCATGCGAGAGCCATGGCGACTGTAGAGCCCCCCCCCCGCGCAGCCGCCCCCGGCGGGCGTGACGAGGGACGGGCAGACCCACGACGTCCTCCCGGCATTCGGGCGGAGCCGCGGCGTGTCGCCGCGGCCCTCCTCGAAAAAGGGGACAGGCTACTTTTCTCCTCCGCGCCCTCCGTTTGAGGACCCCTGGAGCGAGGGCCACGCCTGGGGCCTGTAACGGGCGCGAGACGCCGAGAAAAGTAGCCTGTCCCCTTTTTCACTGTGGAGGCACGTCCTCGCCGTAGTAGGTCTCGACGGGCACGGGGGCGACGGCGGCGCGGACTTCGTCGGCGACGGCGTCCAGGTCGGCGTCGGGGATCACCGAGGCGCTCGGGTCGGCGGGGCTGCGGGCGATGGTGTAGAGCTGCACCAGCTTGATCTGTCCCCCGGCCTGGCGGATGCCCTGCAATCGGCGGCAGTAGGCGGCGATCTCCTCCGGCGGCGTGGGCGCGCCGTCGAGCTTGAACAGCAGCGTCTGGATCACCACCGGCCGGCCCTGCGCGACGGCCGTGATGTCGCCGACGACCTTCTCCAGCGGGACCTTCGGGTCGGGGCGGTTGACGCGCTGGAAATACTCCTCGCTGCCGGCGTCGAGCTTGGCCCATATCTCCCCGTTGTTCGCGTCGAGGATCGGCAGGGCCCGTGCGACGGCGGGCGAGTCCAGGCGGGAGGCATTGGTGATGACGACAATCTTGACGCCGTCGAGCCCGGCGGCGGCTCTTGTCTCCGCGGCGATGGCCACGGCCCGGTCGAAGTCGGCCAAGCAGGTCGGCTCGCCGTCGCCGCTGAGCGCGATGTCGTTGATTCGCCGGAGTTGCGGCGGCGTGGGGGCGAAGCGCTTCTCGGACCACAGCCGGCCGGAGGCGGCCTCGGCCAGCGCCAGCTCCAGCTCGCGCCGCAGCGTCGGCATGTCCACCGTGAAAAGCTCGCGCGAGACTCGCCGGTCGATCTGGCAGTACAGGCAGGCGAACGTGCAGCGCTTGTCGGGGTTGAGGTTCACGCCGATGCTCAGCCCCTTCGCCCGCCGGGAGATCACCGGATAGACGTACAGGCAGTCGCGCCACTGCCGCCTATGGTCGCGAATGACCCGCCGGTACAGGCTGTCGCCGCCGCTGTCCATACCCCCCATTGTACCGCTCGGGACCGGGGGGCCGTAATCCCCGGCCCGGCGCGCGGGGGGGGCAATTCCGCGAAGTTTGTGTGGAGATATAACGCGACGGATAGTGTAGGATAGACGATCTATATGCAGGGTGGCGGTTGCTGTCGGCGCCGTCGGCCTGTCGGGACGTGCTTGGTCTGCACAAGGAGCATCGTGATGTATCGTCCGGAGATCAAGGTCGTCGATTGCACCATCCGCGACGGCGGGTTGATGAACGATTCGCAGTTCTCGCTGGAAACGGTCCGCGAGGTCTACAAGGCCATCTGCGCCTCGGGCGTGGACTACGTGGAGCTGGGCTACCGCAACAGCAAGGAGCAGTTCTCCCCGGCGGAGTTCGGCCCGTGGCGCTTCTGCGACGAGGACCAGCTTTGCCGCGCGGTGGACGGCATCGACGGGGGCACCACGAAGGTCGCCATCATGCAGGACGCCCACAAGGCCGTCCCCGAGGACATCATCCCGGCCGGGGAGTCCGTGGTGTCGTTGATCCGCATCGCCACGTACGTGAAGGACGTGGACAAGGCGATCCGCCTGGCCAACAACGCCACGGAAAAGGGCTACGACTGCACGATCAACATCATGGCCATCTCTCGGGAGGGCGCGCCGTTCCTGGACGAGGCGCTTAAGCAGATCGAGCAGGAGACCAAGGCCCTGGCCGTCTACGTCGTCGACAGCTACGGCGCCCTCTACAGCGAAGAGGTGCACTTTCTCGTCGAGAAGTACCAGATGTACATCAAGACGAAGCAGGTCGGCGGGCACTTCCACAACGCCGAGCAGTTGGCCTTCGCCAACACGATCGAGGCCATCATCAAGGGCGCGAACTACGTGGACGGCACGCTGCTGGGCCTCGGGCGCGGGGCGGGCAACTGCCCGCTGGAGCTGCTGCTGGGCTTCCTGAAGAACCCCAAGTTCAGCATCCGCCCGCTGCTGGAGGGCATCCAGAAGGCGATCCTGCCCCTCCAGGAGACGATGGCCTGGGGCTACCACATCCCCTACATGGTCGCGGGCATGCTCAACCAGCACCCCCGCGAGGCGATGGCGTGGATGACCGGCAACGATCGGCATGACTTCGTGGCCTTCTACGATCGCGTTACTGAAGAGTTTGACGAGTAAGTCCCTCGCCAGGAAACCGACCGGATCGATGGACAAGGTCAAGACGCGATTCGCCCCTTCGCCGACAGGTCACCTCCACGTGGGCGGGGCGCGGACCGCGCTGTTCAACTACGTCCTGGCACGCCAGAGAGGCGGGACGTTCCTCCTGCGAATCGAGGATACCGACCGCGCCCGCCACGACGAGTCCGCCGTCGCCAAGATCACCGAAGACCTCCGCTGGCTGGGCATCGAGTGGGACGAGGGCATCGAGGTCGGCCCGTTCGGCGAGCTCACGGCGAAGGGCCCCAACGGGCCCTACCGGCAGTCCGAGCGACTGGAGATCTACCAGCGGCACGTCGACCGGCTCCTCGAGGCCGCCCAGGCCTACCACGCCTTCGACACCCCCGAAGAGCTCCAGGCCATGCGCCAGAAGGCAAAGGCCCGGAAGACCGGCTTCCGCTACGGGCGCCCGGACCCGCTGCCGACGGCCGCCGACGCCGACAAGGCCCGCGCCGAGGGCCGGCCCGTCGTCGTCCGGTTCCTCTGCCCCGGCCGCGACGTCACCATCCACGACGAGGCCTTCGGTGAGGTGACCTGGCCGGCCACCGAGATGGAGGACTTCGTCATCCGCAAGGCCGACGGCTGGCCGGTCTACCACCTCGCCAACGTCGTCGACGACGCCCTGATGGGCGTGACGCTCATCTGCCGAGGGCAGGAGTTCCTCGGCCAGACCTGGCGCCACGTGCTGCTTCGCCAGGCGCTGGGCTTGCCCGAACCGAGATACTGCCACCTGCCGCTCATCATGGACATGAGCGGCCGCAAGCTCTCCAAGCGCGAGGGCGACGTGGACGTTCACGCCTTCCGCGCCGCCGGCTATCTGCCCGAGGCGCTGCTCAACTTCATCGCGCTGCTCGGGTGGCGGCCGGGCGGAAACCGCGAGAAGCTCGGCCTGAACGACCTGATCGAGCTGTTCGGCATCGACCGCATCGGCAAGGCCAACGCGAAGTTCGATCGGGACAAGCTGCTGGCGTTCAACACGGACGCCGCGGCGGCGGCCGACGAGGACCGCCTGCTGGCCGGCTTCAAGGATTACCTGTCCCTCAACGAAACGGCCATTCCCGACGACGACGATCTGCTGAGGCATCTCCTGCGGGTGAACAAGGGCTTCCGCACGTTCGCCGACATCCCCGCCAGGTGCGGGGTGCTGTTCGCGCCCGACGACGCCTTCGAGTACCAGGCCAAGGCCGTCGAGAAGGTCCTCCGGAAAAACGAGGGCGCGGGCTTCGCCGTTCTGGCGGACCTGCGCGGCCGGCTGGCAGAGTGCGAATGGACCGCCGAGGCACTGGAGAAGCTGCTCGGCGACTACTGCGCGGCCAACGACCTGGGGATGGGCAAGGTGGCCCAGCCCATTCGCGTGGCCGTCACGGGCACCACGATCAGCCCGCCCATCTTCGAGACGCTGATGCTCCTCGGCAGGGAGAAGGCCCTGGGGCGCATCGACCGCTGCCTCCGCGAGGAAGGGGCATGAGGCCCACAGCGGGCAGAGGGGAGGCCACGTGAAACGCTCGGCCGTCTGGCTCCTGGTGCTGGCGTTGGGATTCGCCCTGATGCTGGCCTCGCATTTCGGGCGGCCGCAGCCTCCCGCGTCGGCCTCCCAGCCCACGACGGCGGCAGCCGACGCCGCCCGCGTTCCGCCCGGCACGTTCTTCATCTACCTCGGAGGCATGGCGCTGCTCATGCTCGCCGGCTCGGCGCTGCTGATCGGCCTGTACGGGTCTCTCCTGGCCCGCAGGGCGGCCTGGTCGTTCGGCTCGCCGCTGGTGGCGATGTTCCGGCACAGGCGCCTGCTCTACGGCCTGCACGCGGCCTACTTCGGCGCGGTGATCCTCTTTGCCGCCGTCGCCTACGCGGCGCCGGAGGCGCAGCAGGCGCTCTTGAAGGAGGTCGGCCGGGCGGTACACAGCTCCAAAGGGCCGCTGGGCGTGGTGGGAAAGGCCTATCTCAGCAGGAACGTGGCCATGGCGGCGCTGGTGACGGTGGCGATCAACTTCCTTTTCGGCTCGCTGCTGTCGATCACGGTCCCGTCGGCGATCCTGCCGGGCGTCGGGCTTCTCGTCGCGGCCGTCCGCGCCGTGATGTGGGGGCTCATGCTGGCCCCCACCTGCGCGGCCCTGTCCCGCCTGATGCTGCCCCACTCCTTCACCCTCCTGCTCGAAGGGGAGGCGTACGTCCTTGCCTCGTTCTTCGCCGTGCTGATTCCGATGTACCTGTTCCGCCGGCAGGAGGGCCCCACGGCCGGGCGGCGGTACGCCCGCGCGCTGATGCTGAACCTCAAGGGGAACGTCGCCGTCCTGATCGTCCTCTCCGCGGCGGCCGTCTACGAGGCCGTCGAGGTCATCTGCATGCTGCCGTAGCTCCCCGGTGGGAGTATTAGCGTTCTGGGGGCGCGGGCGGTGTAGCCCCCCAACGGGGCATATGTTGGTAGCCTCGGGCGCGAGCCCGTGGTATGCAGGCCGTTATCAGCCCAGCCCCCGCACGGGGGCGTTTGAGGCCTTCACTCGCCCCCGTGCGGGGGCTCTCTATTCTGGCAACTCCGGCTCCACGGGCTCGCGCCCGAGGCTACCGACAGTCGGGCCTACGGCCCTCCAAAACCGACTGCTTCCCCAACACGCTTATGCCGTGTGTGAGAATGTTTCCTGGCGGTCCGTAACGATTGTTTCTGTAATCTGTTAGCTCCGGAGGAGCGGACGTTGGTAGCCCAGGGCGCCGCGGCGCTGTTTGCCGCAAGCCCTGGGTTTGCAGGGCGTGTATTTCGCGGAACCCCGGCAGGGGTGACCGTACCTCACGGTCGCCCCATACGAGGCTCCGCACAAAGGGTGACGCGTACCCAGGGCTCCCTCCGGTCGCCCTGGGCTACCCACGTACCGCCCCATACGGGGCGAAGAGGAAACCTCCCAGGATTTGCCCTCGCACACCTTATGCTCCCCACCCCGGCGCGGCCGTTGCCCTCGCCGAGCCAGTGGGGTACACTAGAATTGCCCATTCACCTGGGGAGTTCGCGGGATGGCCAAGCGAAAGAAGATCTCACGCAACCTGCGCAACAAGCTGCTCGTGGATGCCATGCACCGGTGCTGCCTTTGCCCCGAGCACCCCGACGTGACCGACCTTCACCACGTCGTGCCGATCAGCGAAGGCGGGCCGGACACCGAAGACAACCTCATGGTCATCTGCCCGAACTGCCACGCCAAGATCCACCGCCTGCGCAGCCGCTATACGGTCGAGCAGCTTCGCATGTACAAAGAGCGCTGGGTGACGCTCTGCGGGTCGGGCCTGCCGCTCGACGTGCGCCTGGCCCAGGCCTCCGACCACACCCGGCCGCCCCTGCCGCCGGGGATCCTCCTGCCCCCCGAGCCGCACTTTGCGCATCCGTATTCGCTTCAGGCGAACTTCACGGGGCGGGTGCGGTGGCGGAAGGCGTTGACGGCGTGGCTCGGCGACGCGGGCGCGCCGCCTGTGTACGTGATGGAGGCCATCGGGGGGATGGGCAAGTCGGCGGCCACGTGGTTCTGGGTGCAGCGGGACGTGCTCGGCCGGCGGCTGAAGGCCGTGGGGACCGCCCGCAACGACGAGGCCGCGTGTCGCGTGCGGAAGAACCACCGCCCTGACGGCGTGATGTGGTGGTCGTTCTACGACAGCCGGGCGAGCTTCGCAGCGTTTGTGGCCGACGCGCTGGTCTATTGCAGCGACGGGCGGGTGGACCCGAGGGCGATCCCCTCGGCCCACGACCGCGTGGGGCGGCTGCTGGGCCTCCTCCAGCGCCGGCCGGTCCTGCTCGTCCTCGACGGCCTCGAACGGGCGCTGCGGGCCTACGCCGGCCTCGGCGGGGCCTACCAGGGCGACGACTTCGACAAGGACGAAAAGCAGCAGTACCGCGCGTGTGTCGATCCGTGCGCGGGGGCGTTCCTGCGGGCGGCCGCGTCGCCGTCCCTGGCCGCCCGCGTGCTCATCACCAGCCGCCTGTTCCCCGTCGAGCTGGAAGGCGACGACACCAGACCGCTCCACCGCTGCCGCCATGAGAAGCTCAGGCGCTTCGACAAGGCCGACGCCGTCGCCTTCTTCCAGGCCGAGGGCATCGACAAGGGCACGCGGGCGGAGATCGAGGCCGCCTGCGCGCGGTACGGCTACCATCCGCTGGCCCTTCGCCTGCTGGCCGGGCTGATCGTCCGCGACCCCGACCGCCCGGGCGACGTGACCGTGGCCGAGGACTACGACGTCAGCGGCGAGCTCAGGCCGCGAGAGCACGAGATCCTCCCGATTGCCTACAACGCACTGGACAAGCCGCAGCAGCGGCTGCTGAGCCGCCTGGCCGCGTTCCGCTCGCCGGTGGCCTACGACGCCATCCGGGCCGTCGGCGGCTTCGAGGGCGAGGGCGACCTCAAGGCCGCACTGCGGGACTTGGTGGACCGCGGCCTGCTGTTCCCCGAGGCGGCCCCGGCCGGGCCGGGCCGGGGCGCACGCCACGACATGCACCCCATCGTCCGCCAATACGCCTACGACCGCCTGGCGGACAAGGCGTCAGTCCACGGCCGCCTCCGCGACTACTTCGCCGCCGCGCCGCAGCCGGATGCCGACAAGATCGAGGGCATCGACGACCTCGACCCCGTCATCGAGCTGTACCACCACACCGTCCGCGCCGGGCGCTTCGACGAGGCGCGGGGGCTGTTCCGCGACCGACTCAACAGGCCCCTCTACTTCCGCTTCGGCGCCTACCAGACGCAGATCGAGCTCCTGCGCGGGCTGTTCCCCGACGGGGAACACCGCCCGCCGCGCCTGAAGACCGAGGCCCACCAGTCCTGGACGCTCAACGGACTGGCCAACTCCTACGGCCTCTCCGGCCAGCCGCGGAAGGCCGTGGGTGCCTTCGACGTGGCGAAGGCCCTTGACGAGATGCTCGACGACAAGGCGAACCTCGCCATCGGCCTGGTGAACCTGGCGGGCATGGCGCAACTGCCCCTCGGCGAACTCAAGGCCGCGGAGGGCAATCTGCGGCGGAGCATCGAGCTGTTCCGCGAGGTCGGAGACGAGTTCGGGGAGTCCGTCGGCCATCAGGAGCTCGGCCGCCTCCTGGCCTGCACAGGGCGCTACGACGAGGGGGAGAGGGAGCTACGAACGTCCACTGCGTGTTGGGAGAGGACGGGGGACTCGCAGGGCCTTTGCGTCGACCAGTCCTACCGCGCGCTCCGCGCCCTGTGGATGGGGCAGCCGGAGCGTGCCCTGGCGGCCGCCGGGAAGGCGATGGCGTTCTGGGAAGAGACGGCCAGGAAGCGTCTCCCCCTGGAGGGCGACCGCGTCGACGTCGAGTGGCTCCTGGGCGCGGCCGGCGTGGCGATGGCGGGGCGGGAACCGGCGCCGGCCGGGGTGCTCCTGGCCGAGGCGGAGGGACACCTCACCGAGGCGCTGACGCGCTGCCGGCGGATCAACCTGGTCGAGATGGAGGCGGACATCCTGCTGGCGTGGGCGGCGTGGCACCGGGCGCGGGGGGATGCGAAGTCGGCGGCGCGCGATGCGGCCGAGGCGCTGGCCATCGCCGAGCGGTGCGAGTATCGCCTGAAGCAGGCCGACACCCACAACCTCCTGGCTCACCTGGCGCTGGACCGCGACGACCGCGCCGACGCCCGCCGCCACGCGGAGGCCGCCCGCGAACTCGCCCTCTGCGACGGCCCGCCCGACCACACCTACAAGCCCGCCCTCGACGAGGCCGAGCGCCTCCTGGCTGAACCGGCGGGCGGGAGCCCCTAGTGCTCCGTCAGTATCGATCTTTCGGGTTGGGTGCCATGGCCTCATCGGAGGGCAAAGCCCGAAGAGGTGGCCATGTCCTTGTACCGGAAGCATGCCCACCCGCTCCGCGTGAGGGCATGGCACCCGAAGAATCAATGTTGAGGAAACACTAGCCGCCGGCCGGAGAGGCCGAAGGCCGAAGACGGCCGAGGACCCCTCGCGTTGGTCACGTCGGGCCTCCCACGTGCCGATATAGCCTTAGAGGGACGTACCGGCGGCAGGCGCGTAAGGAGGAGCATGCGATGGATCCCACGGTGGGCACGCATCACGAGGTACCCCCGGGCGAGGCGGAGAAGTCGGTGGGCCCGAAGGTGAGCGCGACGGACGGCAAGCCCCAGGAAGCCTGGAGCTTCTGCAAGATCTCGGTGCCGAAGAACCTCAAGTGGGTCCTGATCGTCACCGTCAGGCAGAAGGTCGAGTCTCTTTTCTGGGGCGGCACGAAGTGGCATATGATCTGGGCGTCGCGGAGGTTGCAGATCAACGATGCCGTTCGGCTCTGGCCGGGCGCCTCCGCCTTCGCCCGCGTCTGCGCCCGGCCCCTCATGCCGGGCGAGACCACATACAAGACTGTGGATCTGAGGCTCTCCGGGCCCATCAAGATCCTCCTGGAGGAAGGGCCCGAGGTGCGCTGCTCGCCGGACGAGCTCCTCCGCCACCTGATCGAGACCGCCAAGAGGAATTACCCGAGGCTGCACGGGATCGAGCCGGCCGGCCAGCAGGCCCCCACCGGTCCCATGCAGGTCATCGGCGCGAGAGGCTGACGGCCCGTCCGGCCGGCGAGGCCAACCTACGCGCCGTGCATGCGAATGGAATGGTGCTTTCCTGTGATCCCGGATGTGGCTACAATATGAGCAGACCAGTGGCGCCCGCGTGGGAGAGCCTCGATGACCACCGTTGGCATCCGTGAGCTGAAGAACAACCTGAGCCGCTACCTCGCGGCCGTCCGCAAGGGCGAGGAAGTGCTCGTGACCGATCGCGGGAAGCCCGTGGCACGGATCGTCAAGGAACCTGCGGGCGTGCCGCGAGAGCGCGCGTGGCGCCAGCGGCTGGCGGCCGAGGGATTGCTCAGGCCGGGCGTGCCCGGACCCAGGAAGAAAGGCCCTCCGCCTCTGAAGATTCCCGGCAAGCCGCTCTCCGAGATCATCATCGAGGACCGCAGGTGATCTGCTACTTCGACTCCAGCGCCCTGGTGAAGAAGTACACGCTGGAGGTGGGCTCCGAGCGGGTAGCGGAGATCTGGGAGTCGGGCGATCTGCCGACCATGTCCGCCATCGGGTACGCGGAGATCCTGGGTGCCTTGGGCCGAAGGCTCCGAGAGGGTGCGCTGTCCGGCGCCGGCTTTCGGGAGGTCGTCCGCACCTTCAAGGATGACTGGCAACACATCGACGTTCTGGGCGTCTCAGCAGGCCTGAACGAGACCATCGACCGCATCGTGCAGCGCCACCCATTGAGGGGGCTCGACGCAATTCACCTCGCATCGGCCCTGCATGTTCGAGAAGAATCTTCGGAGCGAGTGCTCTTCGTTTGTGGCGACCGCCGCTTGCTGGCCGCGGCACGAGCGGAGGGATTGACGGTGGTCCCCGAGAAGGACTGGGGCAAGAGACCGCGGGAGACACCATGAGCTTGCTGGTAACCGGCAGCATCGGCATCGATACGGTGGAGGCGCCGTCCGGGGAGGTGGTCGACGCCCTGGGCGGGTCGAGCGTGTACTTCTCGTATGCGGCGAGCTTCTTCACGGACGTCCGTTTTGTCGGCGTGGTGGGCGATGACTGTCCCGAGGGCTTCCTGGGCCCGCTGCACGAGAATCCGCGGGTCGACATGACCGGCCTGGAGGTCCGCGAGGGCTCCAGGACGTTCCGCTGGCACGGGCGGTACCACGAGAACGTGAATCAGAGAGACACGGTCGCCGTGGAGCTCAACGTGCTGGCCGAGGCCGGCCCGACCATCCCCAAGCCGTTCCGCGACAGCAAGTACGTCTTCCTGGCCAACACGCATCCGGGCCTGCAACTGGAGATGCTCAGCCAGCTCGCCGGGCCCAGGCTTGTCGTCGCCGACACGATGGACCTGTGGATCACCACCGAGCACGACGCCGTGCTGCGCCTCCTGAAGCACGTCAACGGGCTGGTCCTGAACGATTCCGAGGCCAGGCTGCTCACCGAGATGCCCAACGTCGTCGCCGCGGGAATGGAGATCGCTCAGGACGTTCGGGGGCCCATCGTGATAAAGAAAGGCGAGCACGGCAGCCTGCTCTTCGCGGAGGGCAAGGTCTACCCCCTGCCGAGTTACCCGATGGCCGCAGTCGTCGATCCGACCGGCGCGGGCGACACGTTCGCCGGGGCCATGATGGGCTACCTCGCCGACCAGGACCGCAGCGACCCGGCTACGCTTCGCCGCGCCATCGCTTACGGAACCGTGACCGCGAGCATCGTGCTGGAGGACTTCTCGCTCAACAGGCTCCTCGTCACGCGGCGGGAGGACATCGACGCGAGGCTGGCCGAATTCCAGCAGCTTGTGGCGTTCTGACCATGGCCATTCGAACTTTTCTCGCACTGGACCTTGACGCGCCCATTCGAGACCGGCTCGCGGCGGCCGCCCGGGGGCTACCCCAGGTGGATTCCAGGATTCGCTGGGTCGCGCCGGAGAACCTGCACGTCACGCTCAAGTTCCTCGGGGACGTTCCCGAGACGGACGTGGCCGAGGTCTGCAACGCCGTTGTGGCACTGGCGGGGCGCATCGAGCCGTTCGACTTCGACGTCCTGCACCTGCGCTGCGTGCCGCCCGGCGGCAAGGTGCGGATGATCTGGGCCGATGTGCGCGAGCCGGGCGGTCGGATGGCCTCGATGTTCGAGCAGGCCGAGTCGGCCTTGAGCCAGCTGGGCTTCCCGCGCGAACGGCGCGGGTTCCATCCGCACGTGACGCTCGGCCGCGTCAAGTCCACCCGGAACGCCGCCGGTCTGCGAGCCGCCGCCGCGGAATATGCCGAGACGCTTTTCGGCAGCCAGCGAGCCGGCGGCATCGTGGTCTACCGCAGCGAGCTTACCCCGCAGGGCCCCATCTACACGCCCATGGCACCGGCGGACTTTCGCCCGGCCTGAGCCGTTAAGCGATCGCGCAGGAATAACTCAAGCAGTCGATCCCGGGAATGCCGAATGACGAATGACGAATGACGAATGGAAAAGGGCGAATTGAGACGCAATGCGCGGGTGTCTCCGGGCGTTCGTCACCTGCCTGCCGGCAGGCAGGTTGTCGAGTAGCCTCAGCAC
>CAYRVX010000129.1:0-19620 GCA_964427875.1 uncultured Planctomycetaceae bacterium | reverse complement strand
ACCGGCATCCACCACCGGGGCAACGTTCTCCACCGTGACGACCAGCGTGTCCGTATCGACGCCCCCGTCGTCGTCCATCACCGTCAGCGTCACGGTGTACACCCCGTCGTCGCCATAGACGTGCGTCGGCGTCAGCGTCCCGCTCGCCATGCCGCCGTCCCCGAAGTCCCACTCCATCGTGTGCGTATCGCCAGTCCCGGCGTCCGTGAACGAGCCGGAGAAGCTCACCACGCCGCCCTCGTCCGCCCATTGGTCCGCACCGGCATCCACCACAGGGGGAACGTTCTCCACCGTGACGACCAGCGTGTCCGTATCCACGCCCCCATCATCGTCCATCACCGTCAGCGTCACGGTGTACGGGCCGTCGTCGGCGTACACGTGCGTCGGCGTCAGTACCCCGCTGGCCGTCCCGCCGTCCCCGAAGTCCCACTCGTACGTGTGCGTATCCGCGGCCCCGGCATCCGTGAACGAGCCGGAGAAGCTCACCACGTCGCCCTCGTCAACCGTCTGGTCCCCGCCGGCATCGACCACCGGGGCAACGTTGTTGACCGTCACCGTCAGCGTATCGCTCGACGCTCCTCCCTCGTTCGTGACGGTGAGCTTCACTTCGTACGTTCCGTTGTCGTCCGGGGTGAAGTGGAAGCCAGTCATGTCCACGCCGCTGTCGCCGGCGTAGCCCCAGATGCCGCCCTTGCTGACCTCCCAGGTGTACGTCATCTGGCCGGAGCCGGTGGCGGAGCCCGTGTAGTTGAGCACGTCGCCCTCGTTGCCAGTGGTCGGGCCGCTGACCTGAACGTTTTCGGGCGGTGCCACGCTCATCGCCCAGGTATCCGAAGCGTCGCCGGCGAGCGGGTTGCCCGCGGCATCCTCGATGCCCGAGCCGGCGGCTGTAAGCATCAGCGTGTACGTCCCGAGCGCGGCGGTCTTGCTGCCAAGGGGCGCGAGGGTCCACGTGACGTTGTCCGAGGTGCTGAGAGAATCACCGCCCGTCAGCAGGTCGGGTCCGCCGCCGAGTGTCAGGCTCAAGTCGGCCAGGTCGAGGCCGGTCACCGGCTCGCTGAAGACGATCTCGATCTGATCTACAGACGTGATCCTCGGATCGGGAGTGACATCGGTCACGTCCGCGGTGGGGGGCGTGACGTCGCCGCCGGCGTTGATGACCAGCTCGTCGGTGCTCGTGTCGAATGCCGTCCGGCCGCCCGCGTCGCTGGCGCAGACGGTAACCTCGTACGTCCCGTCCGCCAGGGCGGGGTGGATCGCGTTGTCGGGCAGCGTCCAGGTGTCGTCGCCGTTGTTGGTGGCCGCGTAGTAGCGCCCGTCGACGTAAACCGTAATGGCCACGCCGGGATCGCCCACCGTGCCGGTGAGAGAGGGGGTCGGGTCGGAGGTCGTCAGGGGATCGACGGCAACCGCGACCGGCAGGCCACCGACGGCCTCGACGTAGGGCGAGAGGTAGCCGCCGTCAATGGGCTCTCCGCTGGTCGGGTCGAACGTCGTTCCGGGCGGCTCCCAGGCCACCGCCAGGTTGTCGCCGCCGCTGCCTTCCTTCTGAAGTGCTTCGATGTAGTATCGCTGCCCGGCCTGGAGCGTGACGGGCGAGGACTGCTGCTCGGCATACTTGTCCCAGTCGCGGGAATTGCTCCATCCCGGGACCGACGCGATCAGTTGCCTGTTGGCGGGGTCGTCGTCGGTGGACAGCCACAACTGGCCGTTGTCGTCGCTGGCGATCCAGAACGTGTAGTCACCGGTAGCGTCCGGATGGACGTAGCCACGCATTCTCCCGCCGTAATCGTTTGCCCAGTTGGTGGGGGTCTCGCAGGGCGCGCGGAGTTCCCAGCCGTTAGGGTTGTCGGGATAGTCGGGGCTGCCGGTCAGATTGCCGACGGAAGTCCCGCTGATTCCGAGCCAGTACTCCCACAGGACGACCCCGCCGCAGTAGAACGATTGCTGCAGGCCCGGCGGCAGTGGGTTGCCCGACACGGTGGCCACACCATCGACGGTTACGGTGTGGGACCCGCCGAAGGTCATCGGCGACGTCGTGAGGGCCACGGTGACGTTGTCGGATTCGAGCACGGCCGCGGAAACCGTCTCTCCGGTGACATCGTAGTTCGCGGCCAGCTCGGCCGAGGCGCGGTCCAGCGGCTCGGTGAACACCAGCCGCACGGTGGTCTCGTCAACCGCCGTAGCGGAGGCGATGCCGGGCGGGACGACGCTGATCGCCGTGGACAGCGGGCTTTCGAAATCGTCCGGGTTCACGGCGGAAATCCCGTACGTGTGTCGGGCACCGGCCGACACGTCGGTGTCGCTGTAACCCGCCGTTGGCGACGTATCGTACGCCCCTCCATCCCTGTAGATCACGTAGTGGTCCACGCCGCTTTCCGGGTCCCAGGACGCATCCCAGGCCAGATCGATCCGGCTCTCGCCGGCGACCTCGGCGCTGAGGCTGTCCGGGGCCGACGGCGGCGTGAGGTCCGGCAGCCCACCCCATTGCGAAAGCCGCACGCCGGGTATGGGCTCGTTCGGATTAGCCGGGTTCTCCCAACTGCCGTCCGGCAACTGCCACCGAACGGAGATGCTGTCGCCCCCTTCGCCCTCCTTGTGAAGGACCTCGACATAGTATTTCTGACCGGCCGCCAGGGCGATCGGGAGGGACTGCTGCGAAGCGTATCTGGTCCACTCGCGCCAGTTCGTCCAGTCCGGCACGGAGGCGATGAGGACCGCGTTGGCGGGGTCCTGGTCGGTGGACAGCCACAGCTCGCTGGCGTCGTCGCCGGCGATCCAGAAGGTGTAGTCGCCGGACGTGGGCGGATGGACGTATCCCCGCATCCGCGTCCCGTAGTCATCCACCCAGTCCACGGGGCCTTCGAGGCACGACGGATACGTCTTGCCGGTGGGGTTATTCGGGTAGTCTGGGTTGCTGGTCAGCTCGGTTATCGCACCGCCCCCGATGTCCGTCCAGTACTCCCGCAGGATGTAGCCCGATCCTTCCGGCTCGTAGTTAAAGGCGATCTGCTGGCCGTCCGGCATCTCGTTGCCCGAGAGCGTGGTCAGGTTGTGGACCGTGACCGAGTAGGGATTGCCGATGATCAGCTCGTCGGTGGTGAGGATCACCGTGATCTCGTCGGGCGCGAGCTCGACGTCAAGGAGCGTCCCACCGGTGAAGACGTAGTTGCCGACGACTTCCGCCGTGGCCGGTTCCAGTGCCTCGGTGAACGTAATCTCAATATGCGTCGCATCCGGTATGGCGTAGAAGACGATGCCCGGAACGGTCACGACGACGGGGCCGGACAGGTCGCCCTCGTACCCGTCGCGGTTGACCGCGGAGACCTGGTAGTAATACGGCCTGGCGATCAGCACGTCGGTGTCGTCGTATGAGCTCGCGGCCGACGTATCCAGGATCTCGCCGTCACGATAGATGACGTAGTGATCGACGAAGCTCTCGCCGTCGTGCGCGGGGTCCCACGTCAGGCAGATCGTGTCGGGATCGGCGGTGACGTAGCCGGCTAGGCTCTCCGGCACGGAAGGCGGCGTCCGGTCGATGGCGACGTTGGGCAGCCCGGGCGTGCCCCCGTCGATGCTGGCCTGCCAGTTGATCGGATCGTTTCCGTACAGGCCCGGATCGACGCGGTTCAGGGCCGCCCCGGCGCCGTCGGGCTCCGTCGGCCAGGGCAGGTCGTCGTCGTAATTCACGTAATCGATGCGATAGTAAGGGATGTATCCGCTCGGGTCGGCGTCGCCCACGTGGAAGAGCTTGACCTTGTTGCCGTTGTTCGAGAGCTGGCCGGTGTATTCCCCGACCACGGGAACGCCGCTGCCGACGATATCGTAGCGCTCGTCGAACGCGGCGTAGTTCCTGACGATCACGACGTACTCACCCCGGCCGATCGTGGCCGGGCCGTTGGCGGTGTACCAGGAATCGAGCGCCGGGTCGTCCACGACCTCCGTATGGGTGGCGCCGACGAACTTGACCTGGTCGGCGATGGTCCAGTTGGTGGGGTTGTCCGTGCCGCGGGTGAGTACGACCTGCCCGCCGCCGTTGAAATCGTAGGTCCCCAGCGAGACCCAGCCGTCGGGGTCCATGTAATCGGGCCCCTCGTCGTCCAGCTCGGGCTCCTGGTCCCGGATGACCTCGGTCGATCCGCCGTCGTGGGTGATGAGGTAGCTGGCCCGGCCGTCCAGCTCGCGCTCGTCGCCGGTCGCATCCAGCAGGTCCCAGCGGGCGAGGACCTCGTAGGTGTCCAGCCCGGCAGGAAGCGTGGCGTTCCACGTAGCCGTCGCGCCGGGCTCGAGCGTCCAGGACTCGTTGCCGGCGCCGTCGGCGTCGTACCAGCCGAAGGTAAAGCCCACCCCGTTGCCCACGTAGAAATCGCTCAGCGTGTACGTTTTGCTGGCCGAGGCGTTGTGGATCTCGAGAAACTCGAAGTCGTCGTCGTTCACGAAGCCGGCGGCGATCTCTTCCGGCGTGGGGTCGAGGGGGTGGTACATCACCTCGTTGATGACGAGGTCCTCGATGTAGGGATAGGCGTTGGCCGCCCCGAAGCTGCGAGCGCTGAGGAGGGTGAAGTCCGTGCCGCCCGTGCTCTTGGTGTGCAGGCCGATCGAGACGTTCCTGGGCGATGCGCCGAAGTCCACGTGCTCCCGGTAGCCGCCGGCCACCCCGCCTGCGTTGGAGGAGAGGTACACGTCTTCGCCGAGCTCACTCAGGGCGAAGGCCCCGCCGAAGTGCGTGTCCTCGCGGAGCACGAGGTAGCCGCCGGCCTGGATCGCCGGGAGGGTGGGGATCTGGTATTTTGTCAGGACCTCCTCGCCGAGCTCGTTTGTCTTCCGGTCGCTGAGGAACCATCCGCTCACGTCGATGGTCGAGTCCGTCGTGTTGTGCAGCTCGATCATGTCGACCAGGGGATGGTCGCTGTGGGCGAGGACCTCGCTGACGATGATCGAGCCGGTGTCGACGAGCACGTCGTCGCCGCCGGGCGTGCCGCCGGGCGCGGCGCTGGCCCGCCAGCCCTCTTCCCGGTCCCACAGCTCAGAGTCCCCCAGCGGGTCGCGGATGGTGAGCGAGAAACCGTCCCCGTCGGTATGGCCGTACCAGCCGTCGGCGTACTGGAAGTCGTGGATGATGCCGCCGACGGGGGCGTCGAGCCGGACCCTCTCCCCGCCATTGCTCAGCGAGCCGGCATACTCGCCGGCGCTCGTGCCGATGAAGGTGTCGTAGCGGTAGCTGAAGGCCGCCTGGTCCTTCACGACCACGACGTACTCGCCCGGCGCGATCGAGATGTCGGGGAATGTGAAGTCGATCCCGTCGGTGAAGCGCAGCCCCCCCAGAGGCAGCGTTTCGGTATCCGAGACGTTCTTGATCTCAATGAACTCGAAGAGGTCATCGTTGGCGAAGCCGGCGGCGATCTCCTCCGGCGTCGGCTCGGCGGGGTGGTACATGACCTCGGTGATGCGGATGTTCGGCGCCAGATCGACGTAGTAGGTCGCCTCGTTCAGGGCGCTCCACTCGCCGCCGTCGTAGACCCGCGCCTTGACGTGTGTGCCGCTGTTGAGCGTGATCCCGCCGGAGTAGACGAGGGCCTCGGGCGAGATGCCGCCGTACAGCTCGCGGGGATCGACGCCGTTTGTCGTGTAGTAGATCGTCCCGGCCGGGGCGTCGATCGTGAGGGAATCGCCCGGGTAGATCGTCCCACCGTGCTGGTACGCGCCGTTGATATTGAACGACGGCGCCACGACGTCGGGATAGAAGCCGGCGGCCTTCATCTGGTTGAGCACGATGTCGGGGCGCTGCGGCATGTACGTGTTGAGCACGTAGTCGCGCTTGTCCTGCCAGTCCTCGAGCGTGTACGGGGTGGCGCTGGCCTGATCGCCCCAGCGCGCGGACTCGGAGATGATGGCCAGCTCGACCTCGTCGGCAAGTTCCTGATAGCGGGCGTGGGACGGCTCGTACGTCGCCGGCCCGTCGTTGAACAGGTAGCGGTGCACGTAGTCCGCAAAGAGCATGCGGAACTCGTCATTCTGCCTCAGGGCGGCATACGGCTCGCCGGCGCCGCTGTCCACGCCGGTCCTGTTTGCGGTGAGATTCGACCAGACGATGATGGCGCCCTCGGAATCCCAGTTGAAGTACTTGAACCCGGTGCTCTGGGGGGGACGGCGGCATCCGGCGTAGTAGTTGTGGTGCGGCCAGTCCCCCGTCCCGCCCCAAAAGTTGGAGAACATGTAGGCGATGTAGTTCTCCACGTCCAGCAGGTCGTCGTAGGCGAGATTGTTCGTGCCGTCAACGTTGTTGCCCTGAATCTCCTGGTAGGACTCGTTGTCCGCCAGGCCGGCCCTGACCTGGTCCAGCATCGCATTCCACGTGATGGTGTTGCTCTCGCCGGTGGGCGCCCCGGCGTTGAGGGCGTCCCAGTCCTCCTTTTCCCCGCCGAAATACGTGGCGCAGAAGGACGCCTCGGAGCGCTCCACGGGGTTGTACAGCCCCCAATAGAGCCCGTTGAGGTACAGGTGCACGAACGTCCCATGGCCGCCGGGCTCGCCCAGCGCCAACTGGAGGCGCCGCATGTACTCGTCGACGATGTACTGGGTGTTCTCCTTGCCCCAGTTGTTCCACGCGTCGTTTGCCCCCCCTCGGAGGATGAGGGTGTCGAAGCTCGTGGCCGCCCCGTCCTCGCCGAACATGGGGAAGTCCAGCTTCGTCGGGCCGTAATCCGACTTGAACAGCAGGCGGAACGTCTTCTTCCTTGTCAGGTTCATGCCGCGGAAGGCGCCGCCGTAGATGCGGAGCCCGGCATCCACCTGGAACCCGGTCGTGCCGTCGGAGTTGATCCACTCGACGGACACGGGCCGTTCCCAGGCGATCCCCTCCCCTCCCGGGTTGCTGTAGATGCCGCTGGGGCCGAACAGGTTGTCCACGTCCGTCACGATCGACACCGTCGGAATAGACAGGAGCGATTCTCTCATGAGGTCGCTGTAGGCCGGATCGGTGACCACGTCCGGGTCCATCTCGTAGTCGGCGGGCGTGCTTCCCCACAGACTGGGGAAATCCGCCGGATCGTTCGGCTGAACGACGACATCGTCGAGGAAGACGTAGGTTTGGGTGTCGATGTTGGTGGGAGCGTAGTGGGCCTTGAAGGCCCTGGCTCGCACGGTGGTCGTCGTGGCGATGGGGACCGGCGTGGTATACAGCGTGCCGTGGGTCTCGCTGGGCTCGGAACCGTCGGTGGTGTAGTAGATGTCCGCGCCTTCGGTGTCGGTGGTGATCTCCACCTGGAACGACTCGTCGTAGAACCCGCGGTCCTCGGAGAACTTCGTGTCCTCCACGTACAGCCAGTATTCCTCGGAATTGACGTCTCCCGGCGTGTCGATGGCGAAGAAGTGCTCCCCCAGGCCGAGGTAGAGGACCTGGCACAACTCCGGCAGGACCAGGAAGTCACTGTCGTCGTCGGCGTAGTTCATGGCGTGGATTGCCAGCACGTTCGGCCCGCCGAGCAGCTCACCCAGGTGCGCGGAGAGATCGACGTTCTCCCACGTGGTGGCCTCGGCGTCGGTGCGTTCGGCCGTGGCGCCGGAATCCCACGCCGGCGTGGGCGGGGCATTGCGGCTGGCGATCTCCTGGCCGTTGAGGTAGGCGACGTATCCGTCGTCGTACTTCATCTTCAGCGTCAGCGAGGCGATCTGGCCGGGATCGGCCAGGTCGAACGGCAGGCGGAGGTACATCGACGCGTTGACGCCCTTCATCTCGGCTTCGACGTCGGTCTCGATGAGGGCGGCGAACTCCGAGCCCCCCGCGCCGCCGGTCACCGGCTCGCTGAAAGCCTCCAGCCCGCCGTTGGCCGTGTCGCCGACCAGGTCGAAGACCGTGCCGCTGAACGACGTGTGGGCGCCCGGCGCGGCGAACAGCTCGACCGACGACCCGCCGCCGCGCTCGTACATCACCAGGCGCAACTGGTAGTTTCCGGCGTCGGGGAAGTCGAATACGCCGAGCGTGTCGGCGTTCCCCCGGGGAACGGCGTAGGAGATCGTATCGCCGCCCGCCGGTGTACTCGAATTGTTGACGGCCGTCGTGACCGCCCCACTGATTGTCAGCAGGAACCCGTCGTCGCTGTTGACCCCGAACGACCACTCGCCCGGCGCCGGGATGGTCACGAAGGCCTTGGCCTCAACGACGAAGTCGTTCATCAGTCCGGTGAAGCCGGGGAAGTCCGGCTCGTCGACGGTGTAGTGCCCGTGGCCGCCGCTGTTGTAGTAGTTGATGACGTCGATGTTCTCGGAGTTGACGTAGCTCTGCATCCCCGGGTTGTCGATGACCTGGAGGGCGGTGTCCAGATGGCCGACGGAGGTGTTGGCCTTGTAGTTCCACACGGCAAGACCCGGAACGGTATCCGCAAAGCCGATGGCCGTCTCGCCGGCCTGCCACCAACTGTCGTCAAAGCCGACGGAAGTCCAGGCACCCTGCCCGCCGCCGGGGACCAGGTACTTCGCCGTATCGCCCACCGAGACAAATTCTGTCTTGTCGATGTCCTGGGCGATGCCGTAGGAGATGTCGGCCGTCTGCTCGGGATACTCGTCGTACTCGTGGATGACGGTGTTGGCGTCGTCCAGCAGGCCGAGGTATTCGCCGTCGCCGCTCAGCTTGAAGTTGGTATGCAGATACCCCGCCCCGTCGAGGTAGTAGCCGTTCGCGTTCGTGTATCCCTGCGCCGGGTCCCCTTTGCCCGACGCCATGACGACCAGGTATTCGCCGGGCCCGAGCGTGAGCAGCTCCTGGTACTGCGTCGGGTTGCCCGGGGGGCTGATCTGCCAGGACTCCGGAAAGACCCATTCGTTGTTGTCGTCCCTCAGTTTCCAGCCGCTCAGATCGACCGACTCCGTGCCGGGATTCTGGATCTCCATCCAGTCCGGGCGGTCTCCCTCGAAGTCCTGAAGTCCCGAGTCGTTGATGGCGATGAGCTCGCTGATGATGGGCTGGCCGGAGAGAAGGACCCGCGGCTCCAGGGCCTCGAAGGATGGGGCGGAACCACCTGGCAGCGAATGCCTGCTGCGTCGCATCAGCTCCTCCTGTGCATAACTCCCTGCACTGTCTTCGCCTGGCGAAGACGCTGCACCCTCCGCTGAGCCCGACCCGGAAGCGCGCCGTGCAGAACTCGAATTACAGCCTCATTGTACCACATCGCGCAATAGTCGCCAAGAGGGGTTGTCACCAAATCTTAAGGCAATGCTAACGCCCCGGCCATCCGGCGGTCCTCGCCGGCCCTGCGGCCAGTGACGCACGGAGTCTCAATATAGACACCAGTATACATCAAGACACCCTCCGCCGCAAGGAAAGATCACGCAAACCTCGACGTTCGACCGCCCCCGGAAGGCTCGAAGCGCGTTCCGCCTGGCGTACGAGTCGTATCAGAAGGTCTTCAACGTCGGCTTCCGCGTGGTGATGGAGGCGGAGTGACCGGCCGTCGCGCGCCACCCGGCGCCTGTCCCGAGAGCGCGAAGCGCATCCGTGTGGTACTCACGGTCAGCGGCCGGCCTTGGGCCGAGAGTTCCCCGACGACTTCCGCGCGCGGGGGCCGTACTGCGGCCGTTCGCCTGCCCCCTCGTGGCACCCCAGATCGGGTGCCTTGCCCGTGAAGTTGTCGTTGACGTTCGGCAGGGCGCAGCCGGCGTCCACAGCCACGGAGCCGGGCCGCAGACGAAGGTCGAAGTCGTCCGCTTTCACCGTCTTGCCCTCGGCCGGTGCCGCGGCGCGGACGAACGCGTCGTAGTCCACCAGGACCCCGTGCCGCTCGTGACCCGTGGCCGCGGCGAATTCCTCCAGCGTCCCGTAGCGTCCCCATGTCTTGCCGTCATACCACTTGATGAACCGCTGGGGATCGTCCGTCCTGCGGTAGCCGTTGTGGTCCAGGCTCGTGTACGGCGTAATGGAGCCGGTCTCCATGGCGTAGCCCTTCGCCCCGACAATCAGGTTGTTCCGCAGGACGCCGTTCTGCCATTTGTAGAAAGACTGGAACCCCTGCCTGGCCGTCAGAAGCGTATTGTGGTAGATGACCAGACCCGTGCAGTAATTGTGGAGCTTCAGCGAAAGGGCCGTGACACCGAAGACCTCGTTGCGGATGAGGTAGATCGGCCCGCCGTAGGAGGGCTGGACCGACAGCCCGGTGTGGGCGTTCGTGCAGCGGTTGCGGTAGACGCGGATGTTATGGCAGCCGTAGTCGGCCTCCAGCGTGTCGTCCTGGGCCCAGGACAGATCGTTGTTGTGGAAGTCCACGGCCACGCACTGCTTGTCGGGGTCCGTCCCCGGTATGTCGTAGTTGGCGATGGCCAGGGCGTCGCTGAAGCGCGTAATGCGATTGTAGCACACCACGATGTTCCGCCCGTAGACGTTGATGCCGGTGTGGGAAGGGCTCATGTAGGCCTTTGGCCGGGGGAACCAGGTGGTGTTCGTGCCAGTGAGGGTGCAGTCGGCGATGTACCAGTCGGCGGAGTCCGCCGAGTACGTGGTGATCCCGGTTATTACGTCTTCGATCCTGCAGCGGCGGACGACCAGCCCGCTGGCGCCGGCGCTGCGCTTGCCGGCCAGGATCGCGTTGCGCGCGCGGCGGAAGGTGAGGTCCTCGAACCACACGTGGTCGGCCGCCATCATGCGGACGAGATCGCTGTCGTGGCCGGAGCCCTGAAGGACGGCCTCTCCGTCGCCGGCTGCGCGGAAGACGATCGGCCGGCCCGGCGCGCCGGAGCGCTCCAGCTCGAGCGTGCCGACGTCATACACGCCCGCGTGCAGCAGGAGCACGTCGCCGGGCTTGGCCTCCGCAGCCGCCTGGCGGACGCCTACAACCGCCCCGGCCGGGCGGGGGCCGGCGTGGGCCCCGCAAACCACGTGCACCACGCGCGCGCCGGCGGGGGATTGCGGCTCACCACGCGTCGCGACGGTGACGGTCTTCACCGGGACCGCGCCACCGTCGGGGTCGTGCATCTCGAAGCGGACCTCGTATTCCGTGCCCGGCTGGAGGAACATCACGCTCCCGGCAAACAGGTTCCCGCAGCGGAACGGGCTGTAGTCCTGGTTGGCGATCTCGTGATGGACGCGGAGCATGGGCAGGGCCGCTCGCCACGTCGCCCGGCCCTTCCTGCGGTATGCGACGGCCACCGATGCGTTGCGGTTGGCGTCGCCGGCTATGTACCAACGGAAGCCGAGGTTCTCCAGCGTCGGGGGGTCGATGACGAACCTCCCCGGGGCCACGCGGTCGTCGGCCCGGCCGACCGTGTAGCCCTTCACAGGCTTCGGGTCGGCGCCGTTCGCCCCGGCCGCGAGGGCCGTCACCAACGCCAACATCAGCCACGCCGTCCTCCGTGTCGATCGATATCGCCTGGTCACGAGTTCTCGTCTCCTGTCTCCCGCCGGGCGTCGCGCGTTCGTCGGCGGACACCTGTGCTTAGCGGCGAGGCTTGCCCCGAGCGTTCTGCTTCCGCGCGTTCGCCGCAACGATCATCCCCGCCAGAAGCGCCCGGGCCCTTTCATACGCCGCCGGGTCGCCACTCCACTTGAACCATGACCCCGCCAGCGGCACGGCGACGTCCTGCGCCCGCTTCTCCAGCCCCAGACGCTCGAGAATGGCCAGGTACTCGTAGTCCTCGATGCCGTCGCGCAGGGCCTTGAGGCGCAGGCTCGGCGCGATGCCGTCGTAGCCGACCGCCCGCGCGGGATAGACGATCGTGCCCTCGCCGTTGAACAGGGGCTGTTTGCGGCCCTTTCGGCGATCGAGCGTCTTGGGGTCCGTCCACGGGTCGGCCACCTGGTTCCAGTACGACATGCCGCCCCAGTACAGCAGGCCGCGAATGCGGTATCGCCAGGCAATCCACGCCGGAACGCGATAGTGCAGCAGCGGGTAGTCGATGTGCCACCAGGGGGTCTTGTCGCGCTGGCACAGGGCGGTGTACGTCCAGATGGTCTCTCCGAGCACCTGGCGCTTCGCGGCGCTTTCGGGCTTGAAGAGGCTGAACAGCGGACACCAGATGTCCACCGCACCGTAGAGGTCGCCCCAGGCGGCATCCTGCGTCCAAGTCTGCTCGACGACCATCACCTTGACGACGGACTTGGCGTCGCGGATGGCCCGGCCCCACGTCTGGACGAACTTGTAGGCCGCCTCGTCGTTCGGCTCGTCGCGCAGGTAGGTATAGAAAACCACGTGCGGTCGCTTCAGCTCGGCCGCCGCCCGGTCCCAGCTCGCCAGCCACGCGCGCAGCTTCTTGCTGTCCTTCCGGGGGTCTTTGACCACGCCGGTCGGCCGGGGGACCGTCAGTGCGTTGACGTGGTAGCGGTCCACGAACCGCCTCAGCGCCTCGACCTGCTCGGCCGGGACGCGGAAGGACCCGTCGGCCCGGGCCTGCGGCGTGAGGCTGCCCGGCGGCGGCGTGGCGTTGATCCGGTGGCGCGTGAGCATCTCGGCGCACTGGGCGTCCACGGCGGCCCAGTCGGCCGGCTCGGTCTCCTTGCTCGCCTTGGCCCTCCGGCGGTAGTAGCTCCGCATCCGGCTCGCCGGCGAGCCGAGGGCCGTCTTCATCGCCGAGACGCGAGGCAGCTCGAAGTCCCAGACGGTCATTGACACGGGGACCTCCACGGCCTTCGTGCCCGCGGCGGTCAGACGATACGTGCCGCGATACTCTCCGGGCGCGGCGCCCGCCGGCACGTGGATATCCACCCAGAAGCCATGCGTCTGGCCCGCCGGCAAGTCGAACGGCACGGCCGTCAGCCGGGCGCCGGCCAGCGGCCTGCCGGTGACGGGGTGACGAAACGGTATGAGCCCGTCGGCGTACCAGCCGGGCTTGAACTCATCGTTCCGGTACGTGCCGGCCGTCAGGTGGAGCTGGTGCTGGCGGAAGAGGCGTGCGTCGGCGGCGCGGAGGACGGCCCCTCCCGGCCCCTTGAGGTCGCCGGCCTCGACATTCACGCCGCGAACGGGCGAGTCGGATCGCACCAGGACCTGGAAGCTCTCCCACTCGTTCCTCGCCGCGGAGATCTTCACCGCGACGCTGCGCCCGGCCGGTTCGTCGCGGAGCGCCCGCCTCGTCTCAGCCAGAGTCCAGACCTGCAAGCCGCCCCCGGCGTTGCCGGTGACTGCGGCGAGGGCAACGACCAGAACGACACGCTCGGCATTCCGTTTCATCGTGCTTGTCCTCCTCAAGGGACGTACTCAACCGGCCGCACGGCGCAGGCTGACGAACACCACGGACCGAGGCGGGACGGTGAACGTAGCGCCCGGCGGCGCGAGCTCCACGCGCACGGCGCCGACGGCGTCTTCCGTGCGCTTGACGAGCGGGTGCGCGTCCAGGTCGCGTTGACTGAGCGTCACGCCGCCCGCGGCGGTGGCGCCAAAGTTCCGCAGCGCGACGCTACAGGGCACGGCCCGGGCGGCTGAACCGTTGGCGATGACAAGGTGGATGGTCCGACCGTCATCGCTCGCCGTCGCCAGCACGGGGGTGAGCGGGCCGGCGAGGCCCTTGTCGCTCGGCACGTGGTAAGGGGCCGTGCCGTCCAGGGCCAGCGCCCATCTGCCCACGTGGCGGTTGAAGTAATAGTACAGCCAGTAGAGCATCAGGCCCTGCTCGGGCGCGTCTCGCGACAGGATGCCGAAGCCGGGGCGCTTGAGGCGGCAGAACATCTCCCAGCCGCCGGCGCCGCGGAGCATTCCCTCGCGGACGTAGTAGATCATGCGCACGGCGCGATGCAGCGTGCCGACGATGTTGGCGTTGCGCCGGGCGTACTCCGGCCCCTGCCCGTCGGGCGACCGCGAGGCCAGGCCCCATTCGGTGTCCAACTGGTAGACGTCGCGATCCGGGTTGTAGGCGCCGATGACCGCCCCGACGAGCAGGATGCGCTTCAGCACGCGGTAGTTCTCGGCCAGGGCGATCTGCTCCAGCGGCATCTTGCGGGCGTCGGCCCCGCAGTAGTAGTGCCCGACGACGAAGTCGTACTGCCCGGCCGCCTCCTTCAGCAGCACGTGGCTCCACGGACGGCTGCCGGGGTGGATCGGCAGGCCGATCCGCGCGTCGGGCCGGACCTTGCGGATCGCCGCCGCGACCGCCTTGAAGTGCGCGACGTAGTCCTCCGGCGATGTGAATGCCGTGGCCTTCCTCGTATACGGCTCGTTGGACACTTCCCAGTACCGAAAGGCGTAGCCGCGCTCTTTGCAGTACGCGGCGGCCCGGGCCCAGACGTCCGGCGGGAGCTTCCTCGTCGCGCTCTGCGTCTCGAGCTCGATCACCATGCCGGCCGGGTCGATGCCCATTCGCCGGCAGATCTCAGCGACGCGGTCGAGGCTGCCGGTCAGGCCGAACGGCTCGTCGCCCACGGCGTACAGGCGGCTCATCGGCAGGCGCATCTCGCGGACGGCCCGTTCCAGCGCGGGCTCCAGGACGTACCTGCCCGACCGGTCGTACGGGTGTCGCCCGTAGCCGGCCACGCGATGCAGCGACACGCCGCAGGCCATTCGCGCGGCGGGGGCGATCCGCTTGCCGGGGTCCAACGCAAACGCCAGCCTCTCGCCCGCCCGGAGACGATGATTCAGCGCCGCGACGGCCAACTTGCCCTCGTCCACGAAGCCGGCGGGGAGGTCGGACTTGGCCTCGGTCACGACGACGTCGTCGATCCAGAGCGTCTTCTTCAGCCGCTTCTCGAGCGTCGGACGCAGCGCCAGGAGCAGCAACCGCGTGCGATCGGCAAGGAAGTCGCGGCCCTCGTGGATCTCGAACGTGAACTGCCGCCACTTCCGGCCGGGGCGGATGGGCCAGCGCCCGGGTGACGGCGCATCCCTGTAGGGGCGGATCGACTCGTAGCCCTCGATGTAGAACACCGACGGCTCCGGCGTGTCGGAGCGTGCCCAGAAGCTCACGCGATAGGCCATGCCCTTCTTCGTGCGAATGGCGTGGTCGGGATGGGTCACGACGTAGCCGGCCGTATCGGCCGGATGATGAATGCGGAAACACGCCCGCCCACCGTGGGGGTCGTTGGTGTCGCGGGTGAAGTTGGCGGGGGTCTTGTACTTGCTCGCGCCCCACATGGCCCAGCCGGGCGGCGGGCCCTTCGGCGAGGGCAGCTCGAAGTCGCCGTTATGGGCGAGGTTCTCGGCGCCCGCGGCCGATCCCGCCGAGCAAAAGACCAGAGAGACGATGAACCATCCTCGCTGCATGTGCATCCCACGTTTCCGCCGGCGCTAGGAGGCGCGACTCAACCGCCGCAGCCAAAGCGCCAGGAAGACGACAGCCATCGCGAAGATCCACAACACGACTTTGAAGGCCCCGAAGAACCAGACGGCCACGTTGCGCACGTCCGGCCAGGTGAGGCCCGCCCCGCCCCACAGGTCGAGCAGCCATCCGGGGCGATAGTGCAGCAGGATGAGAAAGATGAGCCAGGAAGCCGTCATGAGGATCGCCCAGATGACCAGCGTCCGCCATCCTGCCCCCACGGCCGCGCGAAGACGTTTCTCGAAGGTGTCGTTCATGGTTGCTCTCCCATCTCACCGGCGCCCGGCAGGGCGCCTGGGCCCGGTGGCGCCCAGGCTATCTGCGCGGCGGCCGGGGGACAAGGACAAACCCGCCCTGCCGCCCGCGGCCTTGGTCAGAGAACCTGCCGCCGTGACGGGAGTTTATAGAAGCAACAGCGGCCGTGACCGAGTTGGCCCGGCGGCGGCGCGATCCGGCGATCAAGGCAGCCCTGCCCTTCCTGATCGACGCCCTCGGCGACGACGAACCCCAGGTCCGGCCGGCGGCCGCGGAGGCGCTCGGGCCAATCGGCGATCCCCGGGCCGCCGGGGCACTCCGGGAGATCGTCGAAGAGGCCCATCACTGACAGGAGCTCTTTGACAGTGCTCGCCGCAGACGAAGCAAATCGCCGGTACTTCCGCCAGGCGTACCGCACGGGCAAACATGGTTGGGCGGCCGTCGTCCCTTCGCCGTACGCCGCGGCCTTCCTCAAGCGGCTGAGGCGTCTCGCGCCGGGGGGCAGGCTGCTGGACGTCGGCTGCGGCGAAGGGCGCCACGCGATTGCTGCGGCCAGGCTGGGTTTCAGGGTCACCGCGATCGACTACGAGCCGCTGGCCTTGAAGCGCGCACGCCAGTTTGCGCGGGCGAAGCAAGCCGCGGGCATCCGCTTTCGCGAGGCCGACGTTCTATGTCTGCCGTTTGCCGATTCGTACTTCGACATCATCCTCGATTACGGCTGCCTGCACCACCAGCGGAAGTCCGATTGGCCGGCCTACCGGGCCGGGGTCCTGCGAATCCTCAAGCCGCGGGGCTTCTACGTGCTTTCCGCCTTCAGTCCAAGGTTCTTTCTCTTCCGCGGCCGTCGCAGGCCGTGGCACGTCGCCCAGGGGGCCTACCGGCGGTGCTTCACGCGGGGGGACATCCGGGCGCTGCTCGCCGGCGACTTCGACATCCTCGAACTTGCCGAAGAGAAGGGAGACGAGCGCGGTTTCTGGCACGCGTTGATGAGACGCCGCACGGAAGTAGAATAGGCCGAAGGCTCGTTGGCGGCTCGCCGGCGCAACTCTTACCAGGAAAGGGACACAACAATGGAGAAGCCCTTTTTCGTTGAGGCGTTGGAGAAGGACGATCCGCAGCTCCTCAAGCAGATGACCTCTCTCCAGGAGTTCGCGGGCGCCGACGGCGCGCTGCCGGCGAAGATCAAGACGCTCATGAGCATGTTGGGCGACGCGATCCTTGGCCACCCGGAGGGCGTCCGGGCGATAGCCCAGCGGGCCCGTGCCCAGGGCGCGACGGAGCAGGAGATCGCCGAGACCGTGCGGATGGCCTTCTTCTGCGCCGGCATGCCCGGCCTGGTCACCGGAACGTACGCCTTTCGGAAGTAGCGGCGACCGCCGCAGGGAGCCCGGGGCAAGCAGCCCAACCCGGACAGGTTCCCGGCAACACGAACGCGCGTCGGGAAGGCCGTGGCGAGCTTCACGCCACGTCTTCGACCCACAGGACGTAATCAGCCAGGGGCCCATCCGCCACCGCGCGGCGCAGACTGCGATCGGCCGTGACCACCTGCCCGCCCACCAACGCCGCCAAGGCAAGGTACAGGCAGTCGTAAATGCTCACACCTGCCCGATTCGCCATCGAATAGGCCGCCTCCTGGAGTCCCCCGAACGGCCAGACTTCCATCGGAACGCCTCGCACGGCTGCGCGGGAGTCGGTCGCGTGCTCCCCGCTGATGTCACCTCGACGGAGGTGTTTGCAGAAGACACTGTCCATTTCGAGGAAGAAGAAATCCGGCACGTGGAGCTCGTGTTCCGGGCTCAGGGCCCGGCGGGCGGCATCGGTGTGAACTTCCTCCAGATACCACTTGGCGGCCACGCTGGCGTCCACGACGAGGACGCTCACCGGTCGCGGTCCTCGCGGATCAGTTCGGCGCTGTCGGAAAGCATGCGGCCGCCGAGCCGGGCGCGGATTTCATCCGCGAGCTTCAGGGCGGCCGCGTGATCCAGCTTCGGCTCATCGGCGGCCTGTTGGAGAATCACCTTCACTTCCGACTGAAGCGAGCGCCCCTGGCTCTTGGCCCGTTCCTTGAGCCGTTTGACAACGCCCTCGTCCAGATTGCGGACCAGTATGTTCGGCATGTCCCGTCTCCCGCGATAATGCTATCATAATGATAGCATCCCCTCCCGCCGCCGGCAAGCCCCGTTGCTGCCGTCTCGCCGTTCTGCCTTGAAGGAGGAAGCCCAGCGAGGGCCGGCTTTCCGGATGGGACCACAACTGACTCGCCTGTTTCGCTGTGTTCCCGGCCTTTGCTGACTGCGTTCGGCTCGGGGACCTGACGAGCGAGGAGAAGCGTTCTCTGCGGAGCGCTACGAACCCAGATCCCGCCTCTGTGTCCTCGGCGTCTCTGCGGTTATCGACGCCGGCGGGGCTACTCCTTTGCGATCTCTGGCGGCACGATGGGGGCCCAGCGGACGCGGGCGGCGCCGGTGAGGGTGCCGGTGGCGACGGCCAGGTCCACCTGGGCGGCCTGGTATTCCACCAGGGCGCTGATCTCGGCGGATTGAGCGTCGGCCAGGGCCGTCTGGGCCTCCAGGACCTCGGTGGAGGTCCGCAGGCCCTGGTCGAACTGGCGCTGCTCGGCGGCGAGGACCCGCTGGGCCAGGACGACGCGCCCCCGGCTCGCGAGGATCCGCTGCCAGTTGGCCCCTAACTGGTCGATGCTGTCGCGGACCTCCTGCTCGATGAGGGCCTTCTGCTGCCCGCGCGTGGCGATCCGCTGGATTCGCTGGAGGATCGCCCGTCGCAGCCGGCTGCGGGCCGCCTGGTTGCCCAGCGGCACCTCCACCTGCACGCCGAGGTAGTGGTCCTCGAATCGCTTCTCGAACATCAGGTCGAACGCGTCGGATCGAGCCGGCCCCAGGCCGTTGATGTTGTACGTGTAGGCCAGCGTCACCAGCGGCAGCGTGCGGTTGCGCTCGAAGCCGATCGCGCTGGCGTCCTGGGCGATCTGGAGCTCCATCGCCAGCAGCTCCATGCGATTGCCCCAGGCCAGCTTGACCAGGCGCTCGCCATCCAGCTTGTAGCGCGCGATGCTGGGGGGGGTGGCCGGCAGGACGACCGTCCGGCTGGCCATCGGCATGTCGGGCTTCTGGAGGATCCGCTTCAGGTCGCGCTGGCGGCGGCGGAGCTCGTTGTCCGCGATGATGATGGCCTCGCGCTTCTCGGCCACGCCGAGCTGGGCGCGGAGGATCTCGACCTCCGGCTTGTCGCCGGCGTCCACCTGGCGGCGGGCCCGGTCGAGCTGGGCCTCGGCCAGCGCGTGCTCCTGCCTGCGGACCTCCAGCTCCCGTCGGGCGGCGTAGAGCCGCCAGTACACCCGGTCGGCCGCGGCCAGCACGCGGATGACCTCCAGCTTCGCCAGGGCCTGCGAGCGCTTGTGCTCCCATCGGGCGATCCGGATGGCGTGCGTGTTGGCCCATACGCCCGCCCCTCGCAGCAGCGGCTGCGTGAGCGACAGCCGAAGGTCGGCCGTGTGCGACGGATTCAGCGTCGAGAAGGGGTTGTCCGTCTCCAGGCTGTTGACCGGCATATCTACGGACACCGACCCGCCCGTCCGCAGGGGCAGGCGCAGGGCGGGCGTGACGCTGAGGCTCTCGACGGCCGAGCCGCTCAGGTCGCTGGAGACCGGCGTGTCGGTCTTGGAGTACGCCACGTCGGCGACCAGCAGGGCCTCGAACTGGGCCTCGGCCTCCGTGATGGACTCGGCGGCGATCGTGGGGCTCAGCAGTTGGACCTTAAGGTCCAGGTTGCCCTCCAGGGCCAGCGCGCGGCACTGCTCGAGCGTGAGCTTCCGTTCCGCCGGCGCCTGCTCGGCGGCGGGCTGGGTCGTCGCCGGCCGGCTGGCCGGCGCCGTCGCCGGATCGTCGCCCTCGCCGGCGCCGACGGACTGGAGGCTCAGGCGCTCGATTAGCCGCAGCCGCTCGCTGGCGACGTCGAAGCCCATGCAGTCCCAGCCGCGGAAGGGATCGCAGCATCCGGGCACGAGTAGCCACACGGCCGCCGCGAGGGCGGCCGTCCGGGGGAATCGACAGGCGGGACGTTCATTCATGTCGAAGCGCCTCGATGGGATCAAGGCGGGCGGCCTTGATCGCGGGG
>CAYRVX010000128.1:0-19620 GCA_964427875.1 uncultured Planctomycetaceae bacterium | reverse complement strand
GCCGGCAAGACCCTCTTCATCACCGCCCGAGACGGCGTCCACGCCGTCAACCTCGCCGTCGCCGGGGCGAGGTGACGGCCTCCGCATCCAAACGTCTGCCGCTCTAATAAATATGGGGACGCTAACCAGGTTTCTACACAAAACATGGTTAGCGTCCCTCCTTTTTATGGCCCTCCTTCACTTTGGCGGAACGAAGTCCAGAGATTCTTGCCTGAGTTTGAGGAACAGGTAGTCCAGGTCTTTGATGCCGCAGGCGCGATGAATGATCCGGCTGACCGTATTGTTGAAGCTCTCCAACGGTCCCAGCGTGATCCTGTGCTTGCAGTAGTTCAGAACCTCGTCCTTGGACTTGACCAGCGAATCGGCGAACTTCTGCAACGCTCCGACCCCGGAGACCCACGCCCAGCGCACCCACTTGTCGGCAATAATAGGGACGCTAACCTATTTGCCGGCTCAAAAAATGGTTAGCGTCCCCTATATTGGTCTAGACAAGCTCTTCTCAGTTAACGAGTTAACGGATCGACGAGTCGACCGAGACGCCGTAGGCCGATCACCACCCGTCACTTCGCGTAACAGATGATCGAGCCGCTCTCGGTCACCATGTACAGCCTGCCGTCGGCGGCGATCAGGCCGTCGAAGGCCGGCAGGTAGTCCAGCTTGTGCTGGGCGAGCTTCTTTCCGTCCTTCCTGGAGAAGACCTGCATCAGCCCGCCGTACTTGCCTTTCAGGCGGTCCGCCTGCTCCTGCATTTTCCGGCGGAAGCTCTCCTCGTTCGAGCGGCCCCACATCCTCTTCTCATCCACCACGTCGCGCGGGCCGGCGACAAAGAGCCGGTCGTTGGCCAGAACCATGGCCTTCGCCATGATCTCGGGCTCCTCGTTGATCCAGTTGTAGTCCAAGGCGCTGAGCTTCTCCCTGGGCAGCTTGGCGAGGGCCTTCCAATCCACGGAGTTGGACGCCAGGAGGTTCTTCCTGTCCGTGGGGTATTTGCCCTTGATCCAGGTGCCTTCGAGCCTGGGTATGCCCACCTTCCGTGTCGGCCTCTTGGTGGCGCTGTAGAGCCTGTGCTCGCTGATGGAGGCGTTGCACACCAGCTCCGGGTCCCTGCCGTACGCGTAGGCATTCTGTTCGTCAAGACACATGATCCGCCCACAGGGAACGCGCTTGGGCGGGAACTGGAACTCGGCCCAGCCTTCCCCGGCCGCCCGGCCGTAGATCCAGTAGATCCGCTGGTGCCAGGAGTCGTCCAGGAACGATCTGGGCGCGAAGAGATGCACTTCCTCGTCGTACTGGGTGTCGGGCCTCTGGGGCCGAACACGCACCCGCTTGCCGTCCATCGTGAAGGTCTGCGACTTCATGTAGACGCACCGGCCGTCGCTGGAGAGGATGTCGGGCATTGCGACGGGCATGTGCTTGCCCATCATGAGGTCCTGGAGGTCCTTCTTCGTGCCCGGCACGGTGCGGTCCATGACGTTCTCGCGGATCAGCTCGCCCGTGCGGGGGTTGAGGATCAGCATCCGCAGGCCGCCGTCGAGGAACATGGAACGCCCGGCCACGACGTAGAGATTGCCGTCCTGGATCAGCACGCTGCCGGGCAGGGGCCAGACGGACTCGAGCTGGCCGAAGGACATGAGCTTCCGGTTGCTGGGCGCAGCCTGGAACTTCCAGGCGAGCTTCCCGTCGGCGGCCCTGAGCGCGTAGACGCAGCCGTCCGCGCAGCCGAAGACGGCCATGCCCTCGTACATCGTCGGGGGCGAATCGACGCGCCCTCCGGCGACGAAGTGCCAGGCCTCCTTGCCCGAGGTGGCATCCAGCGCGTAGACGGTGTGCTCGTCCACCGCGCTGACGAAGAGCTTCCCGCCGGCCACGACCGGCTGGGTGAGCTTCGTGGCGATCTTCTTCTTCCATGCCGGCTGCAGCTCGGCGGGGACCTCCGTTCGGGCATACCCGCTGCGGGCGTTGTCGTGGCGGAAGACGGGCCACGCCGACGCCGGATACGCCGCCGGCTTGTCGCACCGGCCGTAGGCCGGGCCCTTGGCGAGCCTCCTATCGGCCGGCGGGGCTTCGGCTGGCTCCGCCTCGGGCGCCACGGCGTTGAAGCCGTTGAGGCTGGACTGGTAGTAGCACGCGCAGGCGTTCGGAGGTGTGTAGAGCATGCCGTTGGCCGGCATGAGGCCGTAGGTGCAGCCCCCGCGGATCCAGTGGTTGTTGAACCACTCGTCGTTCTCCATGTCGTAGACCTGGACCCCCATGATGGGTGGCAACTGGTACTTCCTGGTGGCCCGCCCCGGGTAGCACCTCTGGTGGATGTAGAAGGACCGGATCGGGTTGCGGTACTCCTGGAGCTTCTTGCCGTCGGCCAGGCCGTAGGTGGTGAACGCCCCGTTGTTGCCGCGTTGGAGCGCCCATATCTTCTCGCCGAGGACGTAGAAGTCCTCGAGGCTGTAGTGGCCGGAGCGAGGCTTGCCCTTGACGGACCAGAGGACCTCGCCGGTGTCACGCGAGATCGCGAAGATGCTCCCCATCGGCGAGAAGACGACGCGGTCGCCGCAGAGGACGAGCCTCGGGCCGGCATATCCCGTGCCGATCAGCTTCATGTCCACAACGTCCGCCTGCCAGAGGTCCTTGCCGGTGCTTCTGTCGAGGGCGATCACGGCGCTGCCGTCATAGAGGCAGACCATCTTGCCGTCGGCGGCGAGTGTCATCGGGACCACGGGCATCCGGCGCTGCCAGAGGAGCTTGCCGCCGTCGGCCTGCATCGCCTTGACCACGCGGGCCCCCGTATCGCGAGTCCATCCCCACCTCCTGCTGGCCCGGGCACGCTCCTTCCAGCAGTTGGCGTTCTCCTGCCGGTAATCGACGGCCTTGCCCTCGGGGTCCACCGCGGCGAAGACGACCCCGTCGGAGACGATCAGCTCGAAGGTGTTGGCCGTTCCGGCATAGGTGCAGAGCACCTTCCCCGTGGCCGCGTCCAGGCACAGCAGGTCCTGCCCTACGCCCGGGGCGATGTACACCCTCTCTCCCACGGCGACGAGGCGCCTGGGAAGCCAGCCGGGCCCGCTCTTGAGGGGATAGAGGGCGTTCCACCAGGCGCGCAGGGGCCGCTTCCAGAGGACCACGCCGTTGAAGGCGTCCCGCGCCGTCAGGAAGTTCTCGGGTGGCAGTTGGATGGACTCCGTCGGGCCCTCGTCCATCACGTAGAAGACCCTCCCGGCGGCCGAAACCATGGCGTTCATGCCGGCCGTATGCTCGTGGCTCCTGGCCCAGAACGGTCCACCCGTCCATCTCAAGCCTCTCGGGTGTCCGGCGAGCAGGTCCTCGGAGACGCTCGTGCCGCGGGCATCGTGCAGGTAGTGGGTCCACTCGTCGATCGCCTTGGGGCGCGGTCTCCTATAGGCCCGCCAGCCTTCCAGGCCTTCAGCGGGGCCGGTATCCAATCCGGGCACCTTCTGGCCGTCCCTGACAAGGGCCACGCCGCCGGGGACCAGGATCCGCCTGATCTCCGCTGCCGAGAGCCCGCCCGCCCTGGAGACGACCAGCAGGTTCACCAGGTCATCCACGTACGGCAGGTGTTCGCCGTCGAAGGCTGCCACGGAAGCTTTCCCGCATGCGCCGGCAGATCTGACATGCTCCCTGGCCGCCGCAACAGCGCCGGGGCCCTCGCAGAGGCCCTGGACCACGAAACGACCGTCCGCCCCCAAGGCGGCGGTGAGTTTGCCGTCCTTGCAGCCCACGTGGACAACGAGGCCGCCTTGGACGCCCGCGGCGTTCACCAGCCCGGCGGCCTTGTTGGGGCGAAGGGCGGATGGTTCCGCCGCGTATCCTGTACCGGCGAACGTCAACATCGTGCCGAGTGCGATCATTGCCTGCTTCTTCATGGATTCTCTCCTTCGGGGCAGCAGCGCCTCGTTTGGCCCATTGTTGCCGACTCACGACGCCCGGTCAAGCCAATGGCCGCGACGGTGCCACCGCGGTGTGCCAGAGCTCTTCCCGGCAGGACGACCTCTCGCACACAGAGCAGTAGACAGTAGAGAGTAGAAAGGAGAAGATGCCCGTCGGCCGGATCGCATCGCGCCGGCGTGCATCGGACCGGCTGTTTGGACAGCGATCGAGCACGCCGGCAGCCCCGACGGTCCTCGCCAAGGAGAGCCGCATGATTCACAGGACGACCGCAGCGCGAACCGTTTCGCTGACCACGACGCTCCTGGCGCTTTGCCTGCACCTGGTGGCGCCCGCGCAGGGGCAATCTCAGCTAAGGAAGCCCGCCAAGCTGTTGCGCGCCGGCGCGGCGGCGGCCAACATTACACCACCGCTGGGGCAGCGGATCATCGGCGGGTGGAGCCCCATTCCCGCCACGCACGTCCACGACGAGCTTCACGCGCGATGCCTGGTGCTCGACGATGGCAAGACGCGCGTCGCCCTGGTGGTATGTGACAATCTCGGCATCGCTCGCGAGGTCTTCGATCAAGCGCGGCAGTGGATCGGCAAGGAGACCGCCCTTCCGCCGGGCAGCGTCCTGATGTGCTCGACGCACACGCACTCGGCCACTACCGCCCGAGGCACCGCGCCCCTGGGCGGCGAGACGCTGTTCGAGTACCAGCGTTTCCTCGCCCGGCGCATCGCCGACGTCGCCCGCCGGGCGATGAACAACCTCGAGCCGGCGAGGATCGGCTGGGGGTCGACGAGCGCGGCCGAGCACGTCAACAACCGCCGCTGGTTCATGAAGCCCGGGCCGGAACTGGCCAACCCCTTCGGCGGCACGGACAAGGTCCGCATGAACCCGCCGCGCTGCCACAAGAACCTGATCAAGCCGGCTGGCCCGACCGACCCCGAAGTGCCCTTCCTCTCCGTCAAGTCGAAGGCCGGCCGGCCGATCGCGCTGCTTGCGAACTACTCGCTGCACTACGTCGGCGGTGTGAAGCGCGGGGACGTGTCGGCCGACTACTTCGGCATCTTCGCCGACCGGATCCAGCAGCTTCTCAAGGCCGACAGGCAACATCCGCCGTTCGTCGGCATCATGACCAACGGGACGAGCGGCGACATCAACAACATCAACTTCACCGCCAAGACGCCGCGCCGAAGGCCCTACGAACAGATGACCCTCGTCGCCAACGACGTTGCCGCCAGGGTCATCGAGGCCCGGAAGAAGGTGACCTACCACGACTGGGTCCCACTGGGCGTCCGCATGAAGGACCTGGCGCTCAAGGCCCGCAAGCCGGGCCCCGAGCTGCTTCAGTGGGCGCACGCCGTGCAGAAGCGCGATAAGGACGCCAAGCCCCGCCACCGTCGGGAGGAGATATACGCCCGCCGGACGATCGCGATGAGCAAGTCACCCGACGAGGTCGTGATCCCGCTCCAAGCCGTTCGCATCGGCGAGATAGGCATCGTCGCCATCCCCTTCGAGGTCTTCGCGGAGATCGGCCTCGGAATCAAACAGCGCACGCCGTTTGAGCAATCATTCACGATCTCGTTCGGCAACGGCTCGTACGGTTACCTGCCGACGCCCGAGCAGCACAAGCTGGGAGGCTACGAGACCTGGCTGGGAACCAGCCGCGTCGAGCTGGAGGCGTCGCGCAAGATCACCGATCAGTTGCTCGCCATGCTGGCTGTGCTGAAGGAAAGCTAGTGCTTGTGGGCGGAGGCGGCCGTCTTGCCCTCCGCGGCGCCGAGATAGGCATGGCGGAACTCGGCCAGGGTGTCCCGGAGCTGGCGGACGTACCGGAGGTCGGTGGTCTGCTTGGCCTTCATGGCCGCCACGAGCATCCTGTGACACAGCACCAGCTTGTTCACGTAGGCGTCCCAGCCGGCCTTGTCGTCCGGGGCGGCCGGCTTGAGTCGCTGCTGGAGGAAGTACTGCGTCACGATCCGGGAGAGCTCGTCGGCGTGCGCCTCCTTGTTCTGCACCCACCGGACGAGCTGGTTGGCGTTCTTGCCCGCGTCGGCGGAGAGTTGATCGATCTGCCGCATCGACTTCTCGATGGTGCGGATGTGCTCGTCCAGCAGCTTGAAGCGCGTCGGGTCGTCGTAGATCCCGCAGGGGATCTGGCAGTGTGCCGATATGCCCATGGTCCAGATGAGGATCCCCAGCAGCGTCACCGCCGCCAGCGCCGCGGCCTTCCGAGCGTGCCCTTTGATCTTCATGGTCGTTTTCTCCTTTGGGCCAAAGTGCCGTTCCGTCGCCCGGCCCGCCCTTGGGCTGCGTGCCCTCCGGGCGGCGCCCGCCTGGCGAGGTCCGCCGGCGCGGCACGGGCCGATCCGTCGTCCAGGCCGCACCCGGCAGCTCCCAGTCCATTGTATGCCCCGCTGTGAGGGCGGGGCCGCGTATTCGGATCGGGCCTCGTCAGCGGGCGGGTCTGCGCTATTAATCCGTGGGGGGGCGATCAGTACAGGTGGCAGCGGACGGTGCGGCCGTCTCCCAGATCGGTCAGCGGCGGATACGTCTTGCGGCAGACGTCCATCGCCCGCGGGCAGCGGGGGTGGAAGTGACAGCCGGGCGGGGGGTCGCTGGGGCTCGGCACGTCGCCTTCCAGAGGCACGTGCCCCGGCCGGCCCGAAGTCTCGATACGCGGAATCGCCGAGAGAAGGGCGCGGGTATACGGATGGCAGGGCTCGTCGAACAGCGCCTCGGTGGGGCTCCTCTCGACGATGCGGCCGAGGTACATGACGGCGACTTCGTCGGCGACGTACTCCACGACGCCGAGGTCGTGGGTAATGAACAGGTACGTGAGGCGTTGGTCGCCGCGGCCCTGGAGCCGCCACAGGAGGTTGAGGATTTGCGCCTGTATGGACACATCGAGCGCGCTGGTGGGCTCATCGAGCACGATGAACTTCGGCCCGACGGCGAGGGCCCGCGCGATGCCGATTCGCTGCCGCTGCCCGCCGGAGAACTCGTGGGGGTAGGCGCCCATGGCCTCGGGGTCGAGGCCCACGTCGGCCAGCAGTTTCCGGACGCGCTCGGCGCGGTCCGCGCGGCCGGCGCCGATCCCGTGGACGCGCATGCCTTCCTGGACGATCTCCCGGACGGTCATTCGCGGATTGAGCGACGAGTAGGGGTCCTGGAAGACGATCTGGGCGTCTCGTCGGAGGGCGTGCAGGGCCGTCTCGGAAAGCCTCGCCAGGTCCCTGCCGTCGAAGCGGATCTCTCCCGCCGTCGGCGGCAGCAGGCGGATGAGCGTCTTGCCGAGCGTGGTCTTCCCGCACCCGGACTCGCCCACCAGCGCCACCGTGCTGCCGCGCCGGATGGCCAGGTCCACGCCGTCGACGGCCTTGACGTGCCCCACGACGCGCTGGAGAACGCCCCTGCGGATGGGGAAGTACTTGACGACGCCGCGGGCGTCGAGGAGCAGCCAGTCGGTCGAAGCGGCCGCCTCGACCTCCTGCGGCGCCTCGGACGGCCGGACCGAGACGGCCGGGCGGGCGCGATCCTCGTACAGATGGCAGGCCACGGCATGGTCGGGGCCGATCCGGCGCAGGGGCGGCTCGGTGTGCGGGCAAGGCTCGAAGGCCTGCGGGCAGCGGTCGCAGAAGCGGCAGCCGGGGGCGTAGTCCCTCGGGTTGGGCACGATGCCCTTGATCGTCTCGAGCGCCCGGCCCCGCCGCGCGCGGGTGGGCCGGCAGCGGAGCAGGCGCTGCGTATAGGGGTGGCACGGGCGGTCGAACAGCAGCGAGGTCGGTGCGGTCTCGACGATCTTTCCCGCGTACATCACGGCCACCCGCCGCGCCATCTCCGAGATGACGGCCAGGTCGTGCGTGATGAACAGGATGGCCGTCCCCAGCCTCTCCTGGAGGCCCCGCAGGAGGCCGAGGATCCTGGCCTCGACGGTCACGTCGAGCGCGGTGGAGGGCTCGTCGGCGATGAGCAGTTCCGGCCGGCACGCCAGGGCCATCGCGATCATCACCCGCTGCCTCATCCCGCCGGAGAGCTGGTGGGGATACTGGCGAAGGTGCCGCGCGGGGTCGGGCATCTCGACCAGGCGCAGCGCCTCGACGGCCCGCTGGAGGGCCTCGGCCTTCGGGGGGCGCCCGCGGGCGGCGTCGCGGTCGCCGTCCGGGCGCGAGCGCCGGATGGCCTCCAGGAGCTGCGTCCGCACGGTCAGCACGGGGTTCAGGCTGGTCATGGGCTCCTGGAAGATCATCGCGATGTGGCGCCCGCGAATGTCGCGCCGGTCGCGGCCGGGCATCTCGACGACGTTCCGCCCCCGGAAGCTGATCGATCCGCCGGCGACGTATCCCGGGCGCGGCAGCAACTGCATGATCGACAGCGCCGTCAGGGACTTCCCGCAGCCGGACTCCCCCACGAGCCCGAGCGTCTCGCCGCTCTCGATCGCCAGAGACACGCCGTCCACGACCCTTCGCGGCTCGCCGGTCGTGCGGAAGTACGTCCGCAGGTCTTTGACGTCCAGCAGCGTCATGCCTGCTCTCCTTCCCCGCGAACGCGAAGCCTGGGGTCCAGTGCGTCGCGCAGGGCGTCGCCGAACAGGTTGGCCGGCAGGACGAGGGCGAACATGGCGACAAACGCAGCCAGAAGGCCCCACCATACCACGGGGTCCCTGCCCAGCTCGTTCCGCGCCTGGTTGATCATGGAGCCCCAACTGCTGGTGTCGGGCCCGACGCCGACGCCGATGTAGCTCAGGACGGCCTCGGCGAGCACCAGCCCGCTGAACCGCAGCACGACGTTGATGAGGACCAGGTGCATCAGGTTGGGCACGACGTGCTTGGCGATGACGCGGAACCTCGAGACGCCCAGCGCCATGGCCGCCTGAACGTACTCCCTCTCGCGGAGCTTGAGCGTCTCGCCGCGCAGCAGGCGGCACAGGCCGGTCCAGCCGGTGATCCCCATCACCACGCAGAGCTGCATCAGCCCCTGCCCGAAGACGAGCATGAAGCAGGCCACCAGCAGGATCCAGGGGATCGAGGACAGCGTGGTGTAGAAGTACTGGACGACGTCGTCGATCCATCCCCCGAAGAAGCCCGCGAGCACGCCGAAGAAGATGGCGAACGGCACGGCGATCAGCGTGGTCAGCCCGCCGACGATCAGGCCCGTACGGACGCTCTTGAGCGTCATGCAGAAGACGTCCTGGCCGGTCTTGTCCGTGCCCAGCAGGTGCCGGCCGGGATGCTTCAGCGGCGGGTAGTCCCGCCGGCGGACAATCCGCCCGTCGACCTCGGCCTCGACGGTCTCCTTGGTGTACAGCGTGTCCGCCAGCGGGGCGGAGTAGGTCTTCTCCACCTTCTGAGACAGCGGGGCCAGGATGCGGTCGAGCACGGATTGCGGCTCGGACAGCACGGCCTCGGCGTTGGGCCTGTCGCCGGCGGGGCGCTCCACGTCCCGCCACGCCGCGCTGTCCAGTCCGCCGATCACCACGTACAACACCACGACGGCCAGCGAGACCATCGCCAGGCGGTTTCTGCGAACCTGCCGCCACGCGCTGGTCCAAAGCTCGCTCCTGCTCGCGTGCAGCAGGAACGCCGCGAACCCCGCCAGCGTGATCGCGAGCCCCGCGTTGGAGACGATGGGCACGCGCAGCCTCAGCGACGAGACAAGCTGCACGCCCTTGTAGACTCCGACCGCCGTCGCGGCCAGGACCGCGAAGACGCCCAGGATCTGCGCGACGTCCCGCAGCGAGGGGCGCCCATAGAGGCTCTCCCGGCCGCCGCCGCCCAGCGTGACCCGCGGGTCCACCAGCGTGTAGCTGACGTCCGTCATCAGCAGCCCGACGATGTAGAGGACCGCGCCGATGTACGTCATGGAGCGGATGACGGCGAAGTCCTGTGCGTAGATCGCGGTGATAGTCATGCTCCCCAGGCCGGGGATCGCGAAGAACGACTCGATGATCAGGCTGCCCATGAACAGGCGCGGAATGGCCACCACCGCGTTGGTGAGGATGGGGATCATGGCGTTCTTCAGGACGTGGCGGAACATGACGGCGCCCTCGCCGAGCCCCTTGGCCCGCGCGGTCCGCACGTAGTCCCTGCCGATCTCCTCCAGCATGACGGTTCGATAGAAGCGCACCGCCCCGCCGATGCCGCCCACCACGCTGATCACGACGGGCAGGAAGACGAACTTGCCCATCGACCCGGTCCAGTCGAAGCCGGAGATGGGGAACAGCCTGAGCCACTTGGCGAAGATGAACTGCCCGATGATGATGTAGAACAGCGAGGAGATCGACATCATCAGCACGCACACGACGGTCCCCCACCGGTCGAGATACGTCCCCCGGCAGAAGGCGATGATCAGCGACAGGGAGATGTTGACGGCCAGGGCGAGGAAGAACGTCGGCAGCGCGATGGCGAGGCTGGGCCCCATGCGCCGGCGGATCTCGGCGGCGATGTCCCGCCCGGTCGAGTCGCTGCGGCCGAGGTCGAAGATCAGCACCCGCGCGCACTTCTGGAACAGCAGCGTGCGGGTGAGCTTGTTGGGCCCCGCCTCTCGCGTGTTGAGCAGCAGCGGCAGGTCGTACCCGTGGGCGCGGACCCAACTGGCGATGGCCTCCGGGGTGGCCTTCGGGCCCAGCGTCCGCCGGGCCATGTCCTCCGGCGAGTTCGCCACGAAGAACAGCAGAAACGTGATCAGCACGATCCCCAGGACGATCGGCACGGCGTACAGCAGGCGGCGAATGACGTAAGCGATCACGGCGTCACGCCTCCTGGAAGTGCCGGACGGCCACCCGAACGGCGGGGATCGAGAAGACCACCAGTACGGCCGCGAAGACGATCACCGGCCAGATCCTCGGGGCGTTGTGCTTCCTTCGGTACGCCGCCCGGTCGGCCACGTCGAGCCGGGCGTACTTCGTGCTGTTGTACGCCAGCGCGTGGGGGTAGGCGTTGCGGTACCACCTGTGATAGAGCCCGAAGGAGACGGGATGGTAGTCGAAGATCCACGGCGAGTCGCGCCGGAGGATGGCGATCATTTTTCGGATGATCGCCAGGCGCTGCGGCGTGTTCTCCATGGACTGCATCTTCACGAACAGCTCGTCATACTCGCCGCTCTGGTAGTTGGGCACGTTCTCCCCGCTCGAGACCGTCTTGCTGTTCGGGCCGTACAGGAGAAACATGAAGTTCTCCGGGTCGGGGTAGTCGGCGATCCAGCCCCAGTGAAGGACCTGGTAGTTGCCGGTATCGACCTTCTCCAGGAAGCGGTTTCCGTCGGTGTTCTCGAACTTCACCCGGATGTTCAGCTTGGCGAACTGCTTCCGGATGAACTGCTGGAGCGTTCGGGCCTCGCCGGTGCGGGCGGTGGCGGCGTAACGGACGACGAGCGGCTGGCCGTCGGGGCCGTAGCCGTTCGGGTAGCCCGCTTCGGCCAGGAGTTTCCTGGCCTCCTCGAGCGGCCGCCGCACGCCGCGATTGCGCTTCGCGTCCCAGCGGTACACGATCGGGTTGATGCCCACCTCGCCGTCCTCGTGGCCGAAGATCCCCGGAGGCAGCGGGCCCTGAGCGGGGATACCCTGTCCGTTGGCGAAGATCGCGATCTCCTCCTCCACGTCGAAGGCGATGCTGATCGCCTGCCGAAGCTTGCACTTGTCCTCGGTGTAGCCCCCGACGACGCCGTCGTTCATGTTGAAGCAGTAGTAGTACACGTGGGCCGGGTAGGACGTGAGCAGCCGGATGCCGCGATCGGCCATCTCGTCCGAGAGGAGCGAGTCGCCCTTGGAGGTCAGCGTCACGGCCTGGTCGAACGTGTCGCTGGTGATCCCCGACCAGTCGTAGTACCCCTGGAGGAACTTGTTCCACCTGGGGATCGACTCCTTCTCCATTCTGAAGACGATCCGGTCGACCATGGGCATGCGCCTGCCGACGTCGTCGAGCATGTTGGCGTCGGCCATCTCCCTGTAGTTCGCCTGCCGCCGCGCGTCGCCGGCGGGCGGCGGAGGCAGGTCGGGGTACCGCTCCTCGCGGAAGTTCTCGTTCCGGACGAAGGCGATCTGATTGGTCGGATCGTACTCGCGGAGCTTGAACGGGCCCGTGCCGACGGGGCTCTTGTCCAGCAGGATGTCCCGCCTGCGGATCACCGGCTGAGCGTGGAACTCCACCGCCTCCGGCGGGACCGGCGCGAAGAACGCCATGGCCATCCAGTAGAGGATCTGCGGGTACGGATGCTCCAGGACCACCTCGAAGGTGTACCGGTCCACCTCCCGCACGAAGGGAAACCGCTGTGCCCCCGCGGCGTAGTCCAGGCGAATCGGGTTGTGCTTCTCGTCCCGCTCCTGGTTGTACAGCAGGCCGCCGGCCTCTGCCCGCCGGGCGCGCTCCTCGTCGAGCCTGCGCTGGAGCTCCTGCCGGTACTCATCCAGCCCCAGCATGTGCTTGGCGAGGATGGCGAAGACGCGGCAGGCCAGCCGGGGATCGGCCAGCCGGCGGATGGCGTGGACGTAGTCGGCCGCGACGAGCTCGCGCGTCGCCGTCTCCTTGATGTCCGACAGCGACCAGACGTGACGGACGTCGCGCTCGGTGAGGCGGCGGTTGGCCTCCACGAAGCACGCGTGATTCTGATACAGGATGCCCTGCCTGATGCGGATCGTGTACCCCGGCGCGTCGATCGTCTCTCCCTGAAACGTGACCTTTCGCGTCTCGACCTTCGGAATCGCCGTGGCCGTCAGGGGGATGATCTCGTAGGGGCGCTTGAGGAAGTGGTACTGGAACGGCGGCTCGAGCGTCTGCCACATGAAATAGGACTCGCCGCTCCCGTAGGACTGGGCCGGATCCAGGTGCTTCGGCTCCTCGTAGACGGTCGTGTAGATGACCCTCTCCTTTTCCTCCGACTCCGGATAGGGCGAGTTGCAGCCGGCGGGCGCGAACGCCGCGACGAAGGCGGCCGTCCACGAGACTGGCCAACCGACGGACCTGCCGTGCGGCATCGGGGCTCCTTTCGGCTTCGGCTGCGAAAGCGTTTATGATATTCTCCGAACCTGGCTACGCCAAGCGTTCCTCGGGACCCAAAGCGGCGGAGCAGACCGACATGGCCATTGCGCTGAGCGAGAAGGACCGGCAGATGCTCGACGGCGCCCGCGGAGAGGGCGCCGCGACGGCCATGTCCATCGTGTCGAGAATGGCCGAGGTCTACGGCGCCGCCGAGCTGATGGACGTGACCGCCGCCCACATCGACGGCTGCGGGCTGCTCAGCGATGCGGGCCTGGAGTTCGCGGAGACCCTCGCGGCCGGGGGCGCCCGCGTCGTGGTCCCCACCACGCTGAACATGGGGCCGCTGGACCTTCAGAACTGGCGCCAGTTCGGCGTGGACGAGGACTTCGCCGCAAAGGCCATCCGCCAGGGGCGGGCCTATACGGCGATGGGCTGCGTGCCGACGTGGACCTGCGCGCCGTACCAGGGCTACCTGACGCCGAGGTTCGGCCAGCAGATCGCCTGGGGCGAGTCCAACGCCGTCGTCTACGCCAACTCGGTCCTCGGCGCCAGGACGAACCGCTACGGCGACTACATCGACATCTGCGCGGCCATCACGGGGCGCGTGCCCAAGTGCGGCCTGCATCTGAAGGCCAACCGCAGGGGGCAGGTCCTCGTGCGGCTGGCGGGCTTCGAGCCCGCCCTGCTGGGGGAGGAGGTTTTCTGGCCGGTGTTCGGCCATCTCCTCGGCCCGTTGGTCGGCGAGAGAATCCCCGTGATCGAAGGCCTGCCGACCACGGCGAGTGACGATCAGCTCAAGGCCTTCGGCGCGGCGGCTGCCTCTTCCGGCGCGGTCGCGCTCTTCCACGCCGTCGGACTGACGCCGGAGGCCGACACGCTGGAAGAGGCCCTCCAGGGCGCCGAGCCCGAGGAGACCGTCGACGTCCATCCTGCGGACTGGCAGGCGGCCCGGGCGGACCTCTCCACGGCCGAGGAAGGCGACCCGCTCGATCTGGTCGTGGTCGGCTGTCCCCACTTCTCCTTCGCGGAGTTCCGCCGGCTCGCCGAGCTTGTCCGGGCCCAGGCCGGGCGGGCAGTTCATCCGAACGTCCGTTTCCTCGTGATCACCGGCCAGACGTCCTACGCCCTCGTGCAGCGGACCGACTGGCTGGACGAGCTGGCGGCGTTCGGCGCGCGAATCACGCTGGACACGTGCGTCTTTCACACACCCATCGTGGCCCCGGAGACGAAGGTGGTCATGACGAACTCGGCCAAGTGCGCGTACTACTCGCCGGGCGAGCTGAACGTCCGGGTCGCCTTCGGCTCGCTGGCCGACTGCGTGCGGTCGGCCGTCGAGGGCCGCGTGTGCAGGAGGGATGCGTAATGGCCAGGGTGCTGACAGGAAGGCCCGTGGTCCCCGGCTCGGCGGAGGGCGAGGCGCTGGTGTCGGCCGAGCCCATCAGCTTCTGGGGCGCCCTGGACCCGCGCACCGGCGAGATCATCGACCGGCGCAGCGGCCTGGCCGGGCGGTGCGTCACGGGGCGCGTGTTCGTCTTTCCCGGCGGCAAGGGCTCCAGCACGGGCAGCGCGGTCCTTTTGGAGAGCATTCGGGCGGGCACGGCCCCGGCGGGGATCATCAACCTGCGGACCGATCCGATGGCGGCCCTCGGGGCGATCGTGGCGGACGAGCTGTACGGCCGGTCGCTGCCGATCGTCGTCCTGCCGGAAGGAGCGTTCGGTTCCATCAAGGACGGCGATCAACTCGCCATCGAGCCCGACGGGACTGTGAGGGTGCATCCGCAATGAGGAGCCGGACGCCATGCTCGTGCTGAACGCCGACGAGGTCCGCCGGGCGCTGCCCATGGGCGCCGCGATCGAGGCGATGAAGCAGGCCTTCGCGGCCCTGTCGGCCGGGCGGGCCGTCGTGCCCCCGCGGGCCCACCTGCCCGTCGAGCCCCACGACGGCGAGAGCCTCGTGATGCCGGCGTTCGTGCGCCACGAGGCCGGCGACGCCCTGGCCGTGAAGGTGGTCTCGCTGTTCGACCGCAACGCCGAGCGCGGGCTCGCGCGGATCCAGGCGGCCGTGCTGGCCCTCGATCCCGAGACGGGCCGGCCCGAAGCGCTGCTCGAAGGGGCGACCCTCACGGCGATCCGCACCGCCGCGGCGTCGGGGCTGGCGACCGACCTGCTGGCCCGCCCGGACAGCCGAACCGCGGCCGTCTTCGGCGCCGGCGTGCAGGCCCGCACGCAGCTCGAGGCCGTCTGCACCGTGCGCAAGATCGAGACCGCCTGGGTATACGATCCGCTGGCCGGTGCGGCCGAGGCGTTCGCTGCGGAGATGGCCGGCTACGGGCCCATCCCGGCCGACGTCCGGCCCGCCGCCGACCCGCGCCGGGCCGTGGCCGACGCCGACGTCATCTGCACGGCCACCACGTCCGCAACGCCCGTGTTCGCCGACGCCGACCTGAAGAGCGGCGCCCACGTCAACGCCGTCGGCTCCTACCAGCCCGACGTCCAGGAAGTGCCCGCCGAGACCGTCGTCCGGGCGCGGGTCGTCGTGGACAGCCGCCAGGCCGCTCTCGAGGAGACCGGCGACCTGATCCGGCCGATCCGGCAGGGGCTGATCACCGCCGATCACATACACGCCGAGCTCGGGGATCTCGTGCTCGGCCGAGCCGAGGGGCGCGGCTCACCCGACCAGCTCACCCTCTTCGAGTCCGTCGGCGTGGCCGTCCAGGACGCCCTCGCCGCCCGCACGGCCCTGCGGCGCGCCCGGCAGCTCGGCCTCGGTCAAGAAGTCGCCTGGTGAGGGGCCGGCCGGGATCAGAACCATTCCTCGACACGTGCCCGGAGGAAGTCCCCCAAGGCGACGCCCTGGGCCCCGACCAAGAGCTTTCTGTGAACGTCGAACTCCTTGGCGAAGGCCTCGATGCCGGGAAGGGAAGCCCGTCTTCGGGCGCTCTTGACCTCGATCGCAACGACCTTGCCGCCTTTGGCCAGGACGAAGTCGACTTCCCGATTCCCCGCACCCCAGTAGTGGACCGTTACCGCCGTGCTCCTTGCGGCGTTGAGGAGGTGCGCCCCCACGGCGGACTCGACCAGCCTGCCCCAGTGATCGGGGCTGGCGAGGGCTTCTTCGAACGTCAGGTCGCCTTGCGCGCTGATCAGCGCGTTGTTGTGGACCTGGAGCTTCGGGCTCGACGCCCGCCGCCGGGCCTTCTGGCCCGCGTACTTGCAGAGCCCCTCGAGCAGTCCGCACCCGCCAAGCAGCTCGAGATAATGAGCAAGCGTGGTCGTGTTGCCCGCGTCCTGCAATTGCCCCAGCATCTTGGTGTAGGAGAGGATCCGCCCGGAGTACAGACAGCCGAGCTCGAAGAGTCGCCGCAGCAGGGCCGGCCTGTGAACGCGATTTACCAGCAAGACGTCCCGGGAGATCGTGGTCTCAATGAGGGAATCGAGAATGTAGCGCCTCCACCTGCGGGCATCGTCGATCAGCGGCGCGGCACCGGGATACCCGCCGTAATAGACGTACTGCTCGAGCGTCCAACCGAAGGCCGCCTCCATCTCCGGGTAAGACCAGTGCGTCACAGGGATGATCTCGAACCGGCCAGTCAGGCTCTCGGCAAGCCCGCTTCGCACAAGCAGCGGGGCGGAGCCGAGGACAACCACGCGCAGGGCAGCGCGATCGCCGGCGTCTTCGTCCCACAGCCGCTTGACCGTTTCCGACCAGCCGGGGATCTTATGGATCTCGTCCAATGCCAGCACGGCAGGCGCCGGCTTGCCGCCGGCCCTCGCCAGAGCCCGCGCCGCCTCCCATTGCTGCTCGATCCAGACGCGATCCTTCAGGGCCGGCTCGTCAGCCGAAGCGTAGTGCCCCGGAATGCCAACGTCAGCCAACACCTGACGGACCAGCGTGGTCTTGCCCGCCTGTCGCGGCCCGGCCAGAACCTGGATGAATCGCCGAGGCTCCGTCAGCCGCCTCAACAACACGTGGTACTTGGGTCGCTTGAACATCTTGGTATGCAATATGTTATCGGCTGTTTGGGAGTTTACTCAGTATAATGAGTAAATATACTCAATATCGCGAGAACCGTCAATGGCCAAGGGCGCACGGCCGTGCGCAGCACCCCCGCCCGAGCAGCCTCGAACTCAGTCGGCCGCCGGTGCCACCAGCAGGCGTGTCTCGGCGCCGGCGGTGAGCTTGACTTCGATGCCGGCCTGGAGCTGCTTGCCGGTGAAGGCCTCCTGCGTCGCGGCAGTGACGTTGCGGACGGTGTACCGCTGTGCTGCCCCAACGGTGTACCACTCGGGGAACTGGTTGATCCGCGGGTAGTCCAGCGGCAGGTGCATCTGGACCTTGTGTCGCGGCTTGTCGAAGACGAGGCGCCCCGACCAGTCCTCCTCGGCCAGCAGGCTGACGCACAGCGCCCCGTCGCGGGCGACGGCGCCGAACCGCACGTCCGCCCGCCACGGCTGGAGGGTCAGCCCCTGCGTCTTCCACAGGGCGTACATGATGGCCGTCCGGGCGCTGTTGCCGTCGCCGTGCCAGCCCTCGACGACGCCGTCGGGCTTCTGGACGCGCCACATGTCGTGGATCTCGCTGTCGATCCACTTCGCCGCCGAGGCAACGCGCTCGCGGTTGTACAGGTTGATCGCCCCCTCGATGGAGTCGGCGTACTCGTCGGCCGAGCCCCAGTGGTAGTCCGTCAGGTGCTCCGCGAGGTTTCCGAGCACCTTCCGCACGGCCTGGCGATACGCCGGCGTCCTGTCGATCAGGTAGACGGTGTAGACGCCGTTGTAGTTGTAGCCCCACGTGTCGCAGATCCCCCGGCCGTGCGTGCCGGCCTTGGGATTGATGCTGTTGTAGAGCATGCCGCGCTCGTCCCGGGCGACCTCGAGGATCCGGTCGAAGACGGCGTGGATCGCCTCGTGATAGGCCTTCTTCTTTGCCGGCTCGGCGAAGCTGACGGCCGCGTAGAGCTCCGAGAGGCCCGAGACGATCTCACAGCCGTGATCGCGCAGCCGCAGGCCGGCGAAGTCCCGCGTGGGATGGTGCTCGCCCAGCAGGTAGTAATCGCCCAGGCGGATGGCCCAGTCGAGATACTTCCTCTCGCCGGTCATCCAGTAGACGCGCGAGAGGGCCTGGAGCATCTCGCCGTTGACCTCCACGTTGGTGGAGGGGATCTTGCCGCCCGGCGTCTCGATGGCGGCGTGCTTCCAGACGTCGTCCACGATCCCCAGCATCCGCCGGGACCAGGGGCTCGGGCCCAGCCACTCGGTCAGCGGCAGCAGCCCGTCCTTGACGTACTCCGAGCCGCCGAAGATGATCCGCCCCAGGTTCGGCGTTGCCTCCGCGAAGGCCTGCTTCGAGAACGACCACGTGTCCGGCAGGCGGTCGATGCGGCTGGTCAGCTTCGTCTCGGCGCGGAGCATCTCGAGCATGCGGCCCTTGAACAGCGGCCGGTCGGTCAGGGCGCACGTGAGGACCATGAAGGGGTAGTTGTCCGCCGCGGAGTCCTTGGCGTTCCAGATGTCGCGGTCGCGGGCAAGGTTTCGGGGGATCAGGCCGGTCTTCGGGTCGGCGTGTTTCAGCCAGCCGTCCACGAATCGCCGGCAGCGGAAGAACATCTCGTTGGCCAGTCGAGCGTTCTTCTCGGCCTGGCGGAAGGCGGCCTCGAGGCCCGGGTCGGCCGGCGGTTTGGCCGGCGGGGGCGGCTGGCGGTCCCAGACGGCTCGCATTTCCGGGAAGGCCTCGCCGGCCGGCGGGGCGCGGAAGGACGTGGCGACAGTCTTGAGCGTTACCCGGTGGCAGGCGAGTCGGCTCGGATCGGCCGCCGGGAGCGTCCCGCCGGGCTCGACGAGGCGCACCTCGGCGAGAAATGCCGCCTTCGGCACCCCGGCGCGGAGAACCACCTCGTACCGCTTGCCGGTGATGCCCTTGGGGATTGGTACGGTCAGCCAGCGGAAGCCGTCATAGCCGCCGTGGCGGACCGTCACCGCCCGTCCGTTGATGGTCGCCACGGCCCCGCGGGTGTCCTTCTTCGCGCCCCAAAGCAGGGCCAGCGCGTGATGAGGCTGCGGGGCCACGTCGATGGTAAGGCGGACCTCCATCCGGCCCAGCCACAGATACGGCCGGTCGGCGTACTGCTCCGCGGCCTTCGCAAAGCGGACCCAGGCGACAGGCGCCCCGCCCGGCGGCTGGGGCTCACTGCCGAAAGCGGCCACCGTCGCCAGGATCGCCGGCGCCAGGACCGTCACCCGAGCGGTGAATCGAAACGCGCCGAGGGTTCTATCGGACATGCCGATCTCCTTCTTCCACGACCTGCCGCAAGGATGCGCCCCGGCCCCTGAACGGCAAGCCGGATGAGGATTATACCGTCCCCCCGGCCGCCGGGCCCGCAAAGAGCCCTTGCACACGCCGGGCGTTGCTGGCACGCTAGGGCCCTGCCCGGCGCCAGACCTGCTGAAAGGGAATCGCAAATGCCTGCACGAGTGACGTTCGCACCTGCCAGGCCGAAGGAGCTCAGGGGCGACGCGACGCTGCCGAGCCTGCTGGAGAAGATGCTCAAGAAGTGGGGCCTCAGGAAGCGCTTCGCCGGGAAGCGGGTGGCCGTCAAGATGCACCTCGGCTACAACGTGGGGTACTCGACGATCCCGCCGCTGCTGGTCGGACGCGTTGTCCGGGCCGTCAAGGACGCCGGCGGGAAGCCCTTCGTCACCGACGTGCCCGGCGCCGTGCCCACCGCGAGGGACCGCGGCTACACCGAGGAGGTGCTCGGC
>CAYRVX010000127.1:0-19808 GCA_964427875.1 uncultured Planctomycetaceae bacterium | reverse complement strand
GTGTCCCAGCTATCCGACACACCCGCATCCCTCAGTTATGGGACGAAGCCAACGAGTTAACGAATCAACGAGTCAACGGACACGCGATAAGCCAATCCCTATCGGTCAGTTTGAGTACTACGGAACCTACAAGGCCACGACATTCAACTTGTCTTCTCTGCTGCAAATGGCATCGCCCGGTGACCTCAAGACCGCCGGAGTACGACCGACGCTGAAGTCTTCACCGCGGATTGAGAGTTTTGAAGGTGATTGGGAGAAGGAGTGGTTCACGTACAAACCAGACGGATGGGCCCGGGCAACGCACAAAGTCTATGACGAGACATGGAAGGCGCCCGACAAGGCGAGGCTCGCATTGAAAGTCCGCGCCGCGGAAGCGAATAGACTGGTCGTCTTGATCGATGGATACGCCGCCGAGGTCGAACTCGCCGGCGGAACGCAATGGCAGGACGTTGTCTTGGCGCCAAACGACTTTCGGAATCTTGCCGGCGAACCGTTGCCGAATTGGGAGAACATCAGGGAGTTGAAACTCGGTCATGCAGAAAGGCCAAGACCAAAACGCGGGGACACAAGAAAGCCGCGAACCTTGGGTAGGAAATGGCGAGGTCCCAAGCCCCAGTTCCGCGAGTTGCGTTGGCTGGTGACACAAGCTGCTGATGAATCCACTTAGCGCGAGCTGAACCCTCGGCCTCTGGCCGAGTGACCCAAAGAGCTTCGGAGCGATCCGGCGTGCGTCTGCTGCCTTGCGAGAGCAATACCGTGACGGTCAATTGACGACGGAAGACACGTGAAAGCAGGTCCAGGACCGGCAGTTCGCGTTCCGGTCGTTGGCTTTTTCGGACGCTCAAAGCAGCGAGTTCATGGACCGCCGCGCGATCATGACAAGTCGGTTCGGCCAAACGCCCCCTTGGGGGTCGCCCCACATCTCCTCAAAACCCCCGCCCCCCCCGGCCCAGCCGCCCGCTCACGCGAGATCGAGTTTCCTATCAGCGGTCGTTCTTCTCACCAATTGCCGCCGTAGGGTCCGATGCGATCGATGGGGATGGGGCGCCAGGGGACGAGAACCGACTTGACGGATGCGCGCGTGGGGGCATGGAAGGTCTTGTCCGCGTCGGCGTTGGCGAAGAGGACGGCCCGGCCGACGCCGCCCCACGCCCCGGTTCCGAATCGACGGTTATCCACAAGGTAGTTGTGGTTGTCGTCTCCATTGAGCAGGTCGCGCACCATCGGGTACTTCTCGCGCCACGCCTGGGACTTCCAATCGGTTTCGGCCAGCATGCGTTTGGAGTTCGGGTGGCCAGTGACGCCCTTGGTCCAGCCGGATCCCGCAACCGACCGCCCGGAGAAGGCCCGGTGCCAGTCCACGATGATGTTGCCCTCTACGTAGTTGTCCGTGCCCTTGTTGAACTGCACGCTCCCGAACCCGCGGCGGCTGCCTTGTCGGAAAAGGTTTTCGGTCACCATGAATCCGCTGATGTAATCGTCGTGGCGCACCGCGGCGGCGCCGTAGTGGGAATGGTTGTTGACGATGCGGTCGAAGTCGTTCCACCGGATGATGTTGCCCCGGTACAGCGGGTTGGCCCACATGTCGATCGCGCCCTGGTCGCCCGACTCGTAGACGCATCGGTGGAAATGGTTGAGCTCGATGAGGCAGTCGCTTGCCTCCAGCCGGATCGCACTGCTGGGGATGTCGACGAACGCGTTGTGGCGGATCCGGATGCCCATGCCCTCGGGCAGCAGCGCGGGCGTGTACGTCCGGTCGATCCGGGACAGGTCGGAGATGCGGCAGTTCTCGACCGTCGAGTGAGAGGGAATCAGCTTCTGCCAGTCGCCGGCGCCCAGGTAGATGCCGCCCCGCCCCATGCTCCGGATGCGACAGGAATGGATCAGGTGCCGCAGGCCGCCCTGGATGTGGATGCCCATGCCGGAGCAGCGGCTGATGTCCAGGCCGGCCAGCACCAGATGGGAACAGTCTTTGAACCGCAGGGCGTCCCCGCGCACGTACCGCACTTCGAGGTCGCGCAAGTGCAGGTGCGAGCAACGGTCGGCTGAAACGACTGTCCGGAAGGACGACAACACGCATTGCTCCGGGTCGAACCCCTCGGGCGGATAGTAGCAGACCAGCTGTCTCCTGGTGTCGAGATACCACTCCCCGGGCTGATCCAGCTCGCACAGCGCGTTGACGGCGCATCCCTGCCGCCGGCGGAACCCGTAGCGGTTGGTGGGCGGGACCAGGTTGATCTTGCCCGTCTTGTCGATCGACGCGACTTTCTCGTAGGCGTCGGCCCAGTCCCAATGCCAGTACCCGTACAGCCACAGGTCCTCTTCCCTGGTCCATCGGGCGAAGCGGGGGTCCGGCTTCTTCGGCGCCGCGCCGACGGGCAGCCAGGTCAGGCCCTTGTCCGGCCAGCGGGCCATGGTCTGCGGCTCGCCCTTGTGGAACAGTTCCGGTACGGGCATGGTGAGGAAGGAATGATGGACGCCCCGGGCTCTGGCGCTGGAGAACCCGCCGAAGACCAGCTCGCCGATCGGCCCCGCGCCGTGCGCCTTCAGATCGCACACGCGGACCTTGTCTCGCGCGCCGGCGGGCACACGGTCCGCCAGGGCGCCTGCCGTGAGTTTCGTCCACGTGCGCAGCACGGTGCCGCCGGTGAGCACGGCCGGACGGGCCGGATCCTGGGATCGAATGACCAAAGGGCTCTCGGCCGTGGCCGCATCGGCGGCCGTGAGGGTGAGCGTCTCCTGCTGCCGATACGACCCCGGCGCCAAGACGATCTCGACCGAGCCGCGCCCGCCCCTCTTCCGCCACTCCCGCCCCTGCGCGACGGCCTCGGCCAGGCCGGCCAGCGGCTTCTCTTCGGACCCGTCGCCGCCGGGCGCGGCGCCCGCGCGCACAATCAGGCGCACGCCTACCTTGCCGAGCGGCGGGGTCGCCGTGGGCGCCAGGCCCGGATGCCCCTTGCCCTCGATGACGGCCTTGAGTTCCGCAGCGGCCAGGGCGTGGTGCTCCGGCACGTGGTCGAGCGATGCCAGCGAGGCCAGCGCCTTCCCCGCCCCCGCCTTGTTCCCGGCAGCGAGCCGGGCACGGGCCAGGCGCAGCACCACCGTGCCCCGAAACGGCTCGGCCTCTTTCGGCAGGTCTTTCAGCAGGGCGGCGTACAGCGGCGCCGCCGTCGCCGGCGACCGGGCCAGCCACGCCGCGTCCGCCGCCTTCAGGCGTTGCTCGGCGTCGGCCAATGTCCCCTCCGCGACGGCGATGGTGCTCCCTGCGAATACCGCGACAAGCAGAATGCCCGCCTGGGCTGTTCTCATTGGACTCTCCTTTGCGGCAGGCCTCCGATCGCCGCCAGGCGGAATCTGCCAACCTGGCATCACGGCGGCCCTCGTGCCGCGCTATAGCGCATTTTGCATGCTAGCAGGCAGCGACCAATCGGGCAATCCAGGTTGCAGTGCGTAGGGAGTGATCGCTCAGGCATATTCCCCGCTGCCAGGATCCGCACTGATTCCTGGCAAGGTGTTCCTGGTCCACATATAGGAATGAGAATCGAAGTCACGAAGGGTGATGCCATGCAGATCGACAGCGAATCAGCAGGACAGCGGTGGGACCTTTCAGGCATTGGCCGGGGTCGTTGGATCTTCCCGGCCCGGCCTGAAGGCGCGGTCAACCAGATCGTAGACTTCCTTCATTCCTTTGACTGCAATCACCTCGAGGCGGGAGCTGAACTCCTCATCAGCGCCGACACCGACTTTGCCGCCTGGCTCAATGGTCACCTCGTCGGTCACGGTCAGTACTCGGACTACCCCGGCGAGAAGACGTACGAACGCCTGCTGCTTGGCGGCACGCTGCGCATGGGTTCGAACACCCTCGCGGTGACCGTCTTCTACAACGGACGCAACAGCAGCGTATACCGGCGGGGCGAGCCTGGGCTGCTTTACGAGGTTCGCGGCCCGGAACTGCTTGCCGCCAGCGGAATGGCCACTCTCTGCCGGGCCAACCCGTGTTACCATTCAGATCCCATCGCAACCGTCTCGCGCCAGCCGTTCTTTACATTTGGTTACGATGCCCGGGCAGAGGACGGCTTCAATCGTGACGGCTTCGGCTTGGGCGGCTTGACGATATCGGACGACGGGGGCTTCTGGTGGTTCACGCTGGCGCACTGCGCCGACGGCACGTTCTACTTCCAACCCAATCGGGACTACAACGCCTCGGACTTCACGAACGGCGGGTCTCGGATCTCCGCGTCGGCCGTGGTCGCGCTGATCTTCTCCGCCAAGAAGAAGAACCTCTACCTGACCGGCGCGCACCGGAAGTAGCCGCATTGGACTACCTTCGTCCTCGCTCCGAGCGACTCAGTGGGGTGCCATGGGCGGGCATTGCGGGTTGACACGCTGCCGAGGTGGGAAGATACTGCCCCCTGATGCCCCGCGACGGTCGTGGGCAGGAGCCTATCTGCGACGCCGACTCGTGCCACGTAGCGAGGCTGCTTCGCAGAGCAGCCAGACGCCTCCCGGATAAGGGCACAGGACGTTTGTTCGGGCTGAAAGAAAGGGAACACCCATGAACCGCACCGCCTTCGCGCTGATTCCGTGTCTGCTGCTGAGCCTGATATTCGCCCTGCCCGCTGCGGCGGCTGCGGCGGAGGGCGCCGATATCCTCATCGCCGATTTCGAGGGCAAGACGTACGGTGAGGGCTGGAAAGTCGAAGGGGCGGCGTTCGGCAAGGCGCCGGCCAAGGGCAAGCTTGGCGGGCAGCAGCAGGTGACCGGTTTTGAGGGCAAGGGACTGGTCAACTCGTTCCTCGGCGGCGACGGGCCGACGGGCAAGCTCACCTCGCCGGAGTTCACCATCGAGCGGGACTACATCAAGTTCCTCATCGGCGGGGGCGGACACAAGGGCAAGACCTGCATGGACCTTCTCGTTGACGGCAAGGTGGTCCTTACCGCCACGGGCCCCAACACCCGGCCAGGCGGCAGCGAGTTCCTCAACTGGGAGAACTGGGACCTCCGGAAGTACAAAGGCAAGACAGCCGTCCTCCAGATCGTCGACGCCGCGTCGGGAGGCTGGGGCCACATCAACGTCGATCAGATCTCGCAGAGCAACACGCAGGCGAAGAAGAAGCCGTTCGTCGCGCCGAAACCCCCACGCCGCCGCGGCAACCCGCATGAGGACAGCGCCCGGGAGATCAAGATCACCGGCAAGTACATCATCTTCCCCATCTCGAACAGGGGGCAGCGCGGCCGGATGACGATCACCGTCGGCGACCAGCTCGTCCACAACCTCGACTGCGATTTCGCGCCGAACCCCGACGCCATCGACTGGTGGACCTACCTGGACATGTCGGAGTACCTTGGCAAGACGGCGAAGGTCGTCGCCAGGGCCGACCCCAACGTCTGCAAGCTGTTCGAGTCGAGCGACGAGATCCGCCACCTCCAGCCGCTCTACGACGAAGCGCTGCGCCCCCAGTTCCACATGAGCCAGAAGCGTGGCTGGAACAATGACACGAACGGGCTGCTCCACTACGACGGCCAGTACCACTTCTTCTGGCAGTGCAATCCGGCAGGTCGCGGATGGGCCAACATGTACTGGGGACACGCCACAAGCCCTGACATGGTCCACTGGACCGAGCATGACCGGGCGCTGCGTTCCTTCGGAGGGAATGTCAAGAATCGCCATCCGAAGATGGCCGTGAGGAACTGCTTCTCCGGCAGCGGCAATGTCGATCTGTACAACACGGCCGGCTGGCAGAAGGGCGACGACAAGACGCTGGTCCTGGCGTTCACGGACACCGGCTGTGGCGAATCACTGGCCTACTCGACCGACCGGGGCAAGACGTGGAAGTACTACGAAGGCAACCCGGTGATCAAGCACTCGGGGCGCGACCCGAAACTGATTTGGTACGAGCCGGGCAAGCACTGGGTCATTGCCGTCTTCGATCAGGACCGAGACAAGAAGATCGGCCGAAACATCGCACTGTATATGAGCAAGGACCTCAAGAAGTGGGAGCTTACGGGCAAGATCCCGGGCTACTTCGAGTGTGCCGAGATCTTCGAGCTGCCCGTCGACGGCGATGCCAAGAAGACCAAGTGGGTCATCTACGCCGCGGACGCCCGGTACGCGCTCGGGCACTTCGACGGCAGGAAGTTCACTCCCGAGCACGAGGGCAAACACCGCGTCCACTGGGGCTCGTATTACGCCTCGCAGTGCTTCAGCAACAGCCCTGACGGTCGCGTTGTCCAGGTCGGTTGGGCGCGGATCAACATTCCTGACATGCCGTTCAACCAGGCGTTCACGGTGCCGACGAATCTCACGCTGCACACGACGAAAGACGGCGTGCGGATGTTCGTCACGCCGATCAAGGAGCTCGAGAAGCTTCGCAGGCCGAAGCCGAAGACGGCCTCCAACACGGAGCTGACCCCCGAAGCCCCCCTCGTCAAGCTCGACGTCAAGGACCAGCTCTTCGACATCGTCGTGACCTTGAGGAAGGGCACCGCCACGAAAGCCGTTCTCCGGTTCGGCGAGAATACGGCAAGGTATGATTTTGCGGCCGGGAAGCTCGACGAAATGCCGCTGGCGATGACCGACGGCAAGGTGACGTTCCGCGTCCTGGTTGACCGTCCGATGTACGAGTTGATCGGCGGTGGTGGGGCATGCTACAAGACCTCCGGCCGTCGCGACATGGGCAAGCCGATCGGCACGATCTCGTTGACAGCGGAAGGCGGTTCGCTCACCGTCGAATCGCTCACGGCCTACGAGATGAAGTCGGCCTGGAAGAAGAACTGAGAATCACCGGCAGGGGCCAACGAGGCTCTGTCAAACACCGCTTGCCGGGTGAAGCTCTGCACCGGATTGTCCGCCTGCTGATCGAGGATGTAACGCTCATCAAGGCGGAGAAGATCACCGCAGGAATCCGGCTCAAGGGCGGCGCCACGCGCGCCTTGCATCTTCCCGCACCTCTCAGTGCCTGCAGGCAGCGGACCACAAGCCCGGACGTGATTCGCCGGATCGACCAGTTGCCGGACACGTGCACAGATGCTCAACGAGATGCCCGCTGAACTGAAAGTGACCCGGCAGACGGTGCGCATCTGGTGTGCACATGGACTCCTGAAGGGCTACCCATATAATGACAAAGGAGAGCGACTCCATGAACTGCCCCCGAAAGACCAACGACCGAGAAAGCAGCAGGGCCTATGCGGCAAGCTCACAGAACGAGCAAGACTCACCCCATTCACATCTCACGCGGCCAGCAAGGTGCAGCTTGAACCATGGCCGTTCTGCCAGGGCGCTCGTGGGGCGATGATGACTTCCTCGATCCCTATGTGCTTCACGCGGTCACGGAAGTCCCGGCCGTAGATGCCGTCGCGATCCCGGAGCAGGAGCCGCGGCGCTGTTTCGAACGGGAACGCCTCGACGAGCTGCTGAGCCGCCCACCGGGCTGTCGGGTCGCTCGTGACGTTGAAGTGGACGACGCGACGACGATCATGCCAGTTGGTGCCGCGGTGCCAGGTTCTCAGCGGCCGGTGCTGCCTTACCGCCCATGAGGGCCCTGAGGAAAGCCAAGACCGTCCGAACGATGCCCATCCTTTCTCCTCCGTCGATCGCCACCTTTGCGGGATACCACCTTCGGTCCTTTCCGGCCACCGCGAAGCCGTCATGCGCCATGCCGTCGTTTGCAGGCGGGACAACCGGCCGCTCGTCCTTCTTCCACTCGTACTGGCGGGTCTGGCGGTTCATGCCCCATCGCTCCTGCTCGAAGTAGACACGAGCGTCCGCCTCGGACAGCATCCGCCGGATCACGTCCAGGTCGATCTTCTTAAGCTCGTCGCGCGAGGCCCGGTTGTTACCGTACGATCCGCCGGTGGCCACGTTGATGATCCCCACGGGGACCTTCAGCCGGCGATGGACGAACTTGCCAAACATGTAGGGGATCGCGGAGACGCGGCCAAGCGCACCGTCCCGGCAGACCAGCCACGCCGAGCGCTGCGAGAGGTCCTCCTTCGGCCGGTACCAGGTGTCGTTGTGGGTGGTGTACCGCACGCCGCTCGGGATCAGCCCCTCCTTCTCCCAGATGTTTTCCCGGGCGCCGGCCCAGGCCATGTTGCTCTGCCCCGCGGTGATCCACACCTCCCCAATGAGTATGTTCCGGAACGCCACGCGAAGTTCGCCCCGAGCGGTGCCCATCAACACGAAGAGGGCGCTTATCAACACACCGCAAACCAGCTTCCTCATGGCAACGGCCTTTCGAGTTCCAGCAGGAGCGCCGGATACTCTACTTGAGGTCCCGAACCAACGCTCCCAGTCCACGGATTCCGCCTCGGATGCTCCTGTCCAGGGCGATGGCGCGATCGTACCGCCACTTGGTAGGGGTAGACGAGACCTTCGGCACGGCAAGTTCAATGATCGAGCGAATCTCGGGCAGGGCTTGCTTCTCCTGGGCAATATGCTCCCGGATGATTCGTGCGGCGTTAGTCCCGGATCGCTTTAGCAGGCCGCTTATCAACTGATTCTGCCTGGGCCAGCTCCTGCGCGTATAGACGCGGCACAACCGGCCGATCTGCTCTTGAGACAGCCGATCCCCCAAGGCGCACTCAATCAGGACCGCAATGTCTTTCAGTTCGGCCCGGATTGCCTGGATGTCCTCGCGCTCGCGGGCGATGCGGGCGAGGGGCAATCCCCTCAGGCGGGCCCGCTGCTGCTCCCAGTACTTCCGGTCCGTCTCAAGCTGCTCCAGCGCCCTGGCAAGGCCCTCGCTGTCCTTCTGGAGGAACGTCCGCAGGGCCGGCAAGGCCGCCTTGCCCCATTGCTGTAATGTGTCGCGAATCAAGGTGAGCTGATGCTCGTCGAATTGCCGCATGTAGGAGCTGTCTGCGCTGACGAACGGATACTCCTTGCCCCACGGCCGTTTGACGTAGAACCGGCAGAGCGTCTGCACGTCGGCTTCGGAAGGCCGTCGGGCGCTGATCGCTTCGATCAGCGATGCCAGCTCCGCCAGTTCGGTGAATCGCCGGGCCGCGTCCAGGAGGGCGTCAAGCTCCTTCTGACGCTTTGCCTTTTCGTGTCTGTGTCCGGCGGCTTCGACTTCAGCCCGTTTTGCGGCAACCTGCTTGTCGAGCTTTGCCTTTGGGGACGAGTCCTGTACCGCCACCGCCTGCCGCAGCGAGGGCAGGGCTTCCACACCCGGCCGAGTGAAGTGGTCGCGGATCTGTTGGCGTTCCCACGTGCCCCACGGCCGGTTCGACAGGTAAATCCTGCACAGCGACGGGAGGGCCTGCTCGGGCGGCTTCTTCCCGGAGAGGCACTTCACTAATTCGGAGGTAACCTGCATGTCCTTGCACCAGGATTCCAGGAACTCGACGGAGTCTTCCTTCCACCAGACGGGCTGCTCCTCCTGTCCGGACCGGATCCGCTTGTAGAGCCCGCGCTCCGATTTGCAGAAGGCCTCCGCGATCGGCAGGGCCTTTGGGCCGAGCTTGACGACGATCCGGTGGGGGTAATCGACGCAGGGAGCCCAGTGATGATTGAACTTCTCTCGCTTGCGGGCGGCGAAACGGAGCACGTCGGGCAGGTGCTTCAGGACGAGCGGGTTGTCGTGGTAGGTGAAGAGAATCCTCAGCGAGTTGTTCGGCGGGCCTTGGGAGAAGAACCCGTACAAGGTCAGCACTTCGGGGTTGTTCAACGTGTCGACGGCCGTCTGAAGGTACGGCTCGCACAGATCAAGATGGGCCCTCGCGGCCCAGTTAAGGGGCTTGTAATTCGAGGGCACCTTGCTCTTGCTGCGATTGGCGGTGTTGATCAGCTCCATGCTCAGCTCGGTCCGCAGCGCGGGGTCCTTGATGCCGTAGCGGACGGCGTGATCGATCTTGGTCCCCTCCAGCCTGGCCATCTCGCGCAGGACCTGGCAGATGTCGTCATTGATGACCTTCAGACTGAGCATCAGCCCCGTGGCGGCGTTGCGGACCCATGGCGACCGGTCCCGGGTCAGCGGTTGGGCCAGCTTGATGATCTCGTGAAGCTCAGGCGGCACCTCGGTGCGATATTCCTTGCTGTCGGACTGGTACATGCGAGCCAGCGTGGCGAGTGCTCCGGCGCGGATGCCGGGGTGCTGGTCGGCAAGCAGCCGCTTGAGCAGCGGGACGACTTTCTCTCCCTGTTCGGAAAGGGCCAGGACCGCCCCGCCGACCACGGAGCCGCTGCAATGGCTGAGGAACCCTGCGATCTGCTTCGGCGCCATCCCCTCGAAGCCCTGCTTGTTGGTCTGTGCGATATAGGCGGGGCCGTGTGCAAAGCCGTTGTCCACGCCGCCCTTCGCCAGCTTGAGCGACTTGACGATTTCGTTCTCATCAACCAGGGGCTTTGCCTTCCCGGTCCTGGGGTCCTTGAGTTTGCCGTCCCCCAATTGCTTGCGCAGCCGGGCGGCCTCGGTGCGCTCCTCTCCGAGCATCCGCGCGAGCAGGTCCAACTGCGTCTGCGCCGTGGCGTGCCTCCCGTCGTCGATGCTCCCGGCGACGATCTTCAGCGTCGCGGCCGCGTGCCGCTCCATGCGGTCGTGAGCCGCCAGGAGCTTCCTCGCGTACCTCAGATGCGCCTCGGGGGCGGGTCTGGCCTTCCCGGCTTCCTCAATGTAACCGTTCAGGAACTTCCTCAGTTTGCTCCATTCCTTGGTCCTGTAATACAGCGCCGCCTTCTCCAGCCCCTTGGGCGGGCGCTGGGCGAAAACGCTGTCGCCCCCCAGGATCTGAAGGCGGCGCTCGGGCAGGTACAGGAACAGGCCCATCGCCGCCGTCATGTTCGGGTGGGTCCATCGGCCACCGCGCATGAAGGTCAGGCCGCCGTCTCGCGAGCGCCCCATTTCGTAAGCCCACCGCATGTGGTTCATGTAGGCGTGGAACTCCTCTTCGGGCGCCAGCGCCGCCCCGACCGGCCCCCAGGCGGCACTGAAGATCGCCTCGGCGTGGCCGCGCTCCCGGCCCATCCACATGTAGCAGACGGTCCGCGCCCATCGCCGGGCCATCTCCCGCTCGCCGAGCAGGTGGAAGGCGATCGCGGCCATGCTGTTCATTCCGTTGTCCATGCGCCCGCCTCGCATGCCGGGGTTGCCCAGCCCGTAAGGGAAGTTGGTCCCGCAGAACTTGCCGAAGAAGCGGATCGATTTCGGGAGCGTGTGGTCGTACGGCTCGACCCCGCATTGCCGCGCCAGGCATAGCCCGACGAACGCGCCCAGGCCCGCGCAGTTGATTTCCCCGTACCCGCCGTCCACACAGCCCGGGGCGGGCACGGAAAGGCCGCCGCCTCCGTGCGACCAGCTTCCGCTGCGATACTGCGCCCACGCAAGGCACTCTGCGTGGTACTGGATCGCCGGGAGCACCGACGAATCGCCCGTGAGCAGGTAGTACTCGCAAAGGTTGATCAGATCGTAGCTCTGGCTCCACGTGCGGCCGCCGCGGCCCTTGGGGTACTCATCTTTCAGATTGGCGCACAGGTGACGCCGCGCCAGCTCCAGCGCCGCATCATCGCCGGAGGCCAGGAGGAACGTGGGCGTCCAGAAATCGCGGCGATCCCAGGGGTAGCTCTTCATCACGTAATCGAGGGCGGCCCGACGGATCTGCCGGGTCTTCTGGCAGTTCATCGGCCAGGTGTCGCTGTAGGAGAGCGTGCTGCCCAGGTTGACGGTCAAGTTCAACGGCTTACGATCGCGAACGACGTGCAGTGTGAGGATGCCGCCCAACTGGGGCGACTGGCTCTCGGCCAGGGCGTTGCCCATCTCCGGGCGGGGATCCTCGGGGTCCTCAAGAAGACGGCCATTGGCACCGATGATGATGTCGTCCAACTGGAGCACACCGGCCGCCGGCGAGTCATCGAGCACGTGCACGACGAGAAGCTCTTTGCGTTTGAGGAATTCGGACACATACGCGCCGGTAATTCCCATGGGCAGGACCCGCTTGCCCATGCGGCCCTTTGCCTTCCTCATGGCAAGCGGCTTGAGCTTGGCGGCGCGTTCCTTGGTCGCCGCGTCGAACTGGATGTCACGGGACACCCCGGCCTTGGGCTGCGGCGCAGGCCGGCAACGCATCTGGTGTGCGGCCATTTCCGCGGGGCCGGGCAGGGCTCCCAGAATACTGGACCGGCGTGAGTGAAGGTCCATCTTGACGTGGCGCACCTCACGGAATGCCTCTTCCACCTTGTCCGGTACCGCAGCGACGGCTATGCCGCCGAGCAGAAGAGCCAAGCAGTTTGCCAGCGTAAAGACCGATGTTCGCGTGATCCGCATGATTGTGCTCCGTTGAACCGTCAGGATCGCACAGACAGTTGTTTCGTAACACAACTGCAAACGCCGAGACGGTGGTCAGAGTGGCGGCGTTTCCTGACCGGATTACTTCCTTGGTCTCCCGGATTTCCCGGCCTTGGCGATGACCTCTTTCAATCCCACAATGGCGTCAGCGTAGCGAGCTGACAGGTCCGCCCAGCCCTGGGGCCTCTCACGCCTGAGCCTTTGGATCTCGCCCTGAAGCCTCTGGATCTCCTCACGCAAAGCGGGCAGGTGATCCTCCATTGTGACCCAATGCCACACGCCGTACAGGAAGTACCTCCGGTAGCCCATGGCGTACAGGTGAAGCACGGCGGACATGACCTGTGGATGGTCCAGGGCCTTCTTCTTGCTGTTGGGCAATTGGATGCGACGGAGCATATCGCCGAGATCGCCCACCACGTCGCCGCCCTGTCCGGGGGCGATTCGCTTCAGGTAGCGCGCGGCGGCCGCCACGTCGATCGGGCCCTTGATGCGATAATGATTCAGCAGGGTGCCCGCAAGGGCCACCGAAGTGCGGTCGGCGAACGGCTTGTCCTCGAGCACCGCGTAGGCCAGGGCCGTGTTGTGTGCGTGTGTGTTGAATCGGTACTTGCTCATGCGCATCGCCGCGGTGCGAACGAGCGCATCGTCGTCCAGCGCCAGCTTCTTGATGATTGCGAAGACGCTGTCGTTCTCCGAGCCGATCAGCGACAGCGCCTCGGCGGCGCAGCGGCGAACGTGTGGATCGGCGTCATCGGCGGCTTTGCCGATCATCCCAATCGCCCGAGCAATGGCGGGGGTCACTGCCTGCGGCTGCTGGGTGTAGTATCCGCTGCCGCGCGGGACGATGCCCATCCAGTACAGGTAACCCAGCGTCCGCAGCCCGCCGCAGCGCCGGTCGAGGTCTTTGCTGCTTAGCAGGCGTTTGACGATCGGAAGGATGGTGGCTTCGCCCTTTGAGGCCAGGGCCCGGGCGGCGGCGTGGGAGTGCAGCATCGTAGGATAGCCGAGCATGGCGACCAGCTCGGCGGGACTTGATTGCTTGAGCTTCTCGACCATTTCGTCAAAACCGGCAATGGGCCAGTCGTCGCTGCGAAACGGCGAGGCGGGCAGGCCGGCGCGGTTGTATAGGTTGATGCCGCGCGGGTCGAAGTGACAGGCGTATCGCACGGCCACGGGTTGGGCAACTTTGTCGCTGCGCACGCCCACCGCATTGCCTTCAATGTGGGCTTCGGCCCGGCGGAAGATGCGATCGGCGCCCGCGACGGCGAAAAACCGCAATCCGCCGCCCTTCTGCTCGACGAGCGGCCGGCCAATCTCGGGATACCCGGCGGCCATCAATCCGCCATCAGTGTGATCGAACTCAATGACCACGCGGTCGGCATCCATGTGATGGCTCTTGTAGATCGGCCCGGAGGAAGCTCCCCCCCTACCGTAGACCTCGGCAAGGGCCCAGCGGGCGAAACGTTTCCCAACCTTGCCCGGATAGTTCTCGATGTCCAGCGTCACCACCATGCCGGTCTTCTCGTAGGGCAGCACGCGGCGCTGGCGGTCGCGGTGGCCGTGCCAGGCGATGAAGTTCAGTTGGCTGAGACTCTCCTTGGCCTCCTTCCCCCCCACCGTGTGCGGGTGATAGATGCTCGGCTGGTTCCTCTGGCTGAAGGCGAAGGCGAGATCAGCTCGCCCAAAGACGGCCCGCAGCCCGGCGATCAAGGCCCGCATCTTGTCTGCGTAGCGGGGGTCGTTTGTGCAGCGGGGGTCGCCCGTGTGGGATTCGTCGTGGATGAGCAGCGCCCCCCGGAGGGCGAAGGGAACCAACGGATTGAGTTGCCGATTGAACACGACGGTTGGCTGCGTGCGATCGCCCAGCACCGGCCCCGGCGCCAGAGGCGGCTGGGTCGGCTCGATGGGCCCTCCACGCTCGAGCGCCCGGTCAAGCGTTTGCTTCCACTGCTTCATCTCCGCGTACCACCGGGCGTAGGCCTGCTTGCCGCGCCTCGTCGTTGGATACCACGTGTCGACCCGCCGGGAGATGTCCTTCAAGGACGCCACGGCGGCGAAGCCCTGGAAGGGAATCGTCGCGTCCAGATCGCCCACACTGACGCGAACAATGCCCACCGGCATGCCCAGGTGCTCGTTGAGACGGTTGGCAAAGGGAATCGAGACGACGTCGAACTGGGTCCGGCGGTCTCCGGGGGCCCACGCGCCGTTCTTGCCGTACGACTCCTGCGGCGTGGGGCTGTGGTTGTTGCGGCTGTCATCGAATCCACGGATGCGGGTGTTGGCGCTCGGCACGGGACCTTCCGTGGTGTACTGCTTGGGGACCCGGCCGGCCGACAACACAAGCCACACCTCGCCCACGCGGATGTTCTCGAACGTCAGCGGCGTGTTCGCGCCCTTGATGGCCAGCGGACGCGGCCGATCGCTGGCAGACATCGGGCCCAGCGTGACGGACCAGCGGCCGGCCTTGTCCGTGGCGGCGGTCTTGCTCTGACCCGCGAAGGTGACGGTCACCTTCTCGCCCGCAGAGGCCGTGCCCCAGATCGGCACGGGAGCGTCTCGTTGGAGGACCATCTCGGGCCCGAAGACGCTCGCAACGTCCACGCCGGCGACGGCCAGCGAGGGGGCCAGCAGCAGCACGGCCAAGGCGGCCCGTCGTATTTATGTCTTATCCATTGGTAACCTCGTGTTCCGCGAGAGGGACGTCTTGCGGACGGGTCGACGGTCGCGGCTACTCTCCCAGCGTCGTGAACGCGGCCGCGGGCAGGCCGGCGGCGTTGTACAGGAAGGGCGGATCGGGAATGTTCGTATAGCAGTATCGCACGTGCACCGGCTGGGGGAGGCTGTCCGACCGGACAACCAACCGCTTGCCCTCGATTCTGGCCGTCGCCTTGTGCCAGCGCTTGTCCTTGCCGGCCAACTCGACGTTGGGCAGCTCGCCGGAGTCTTGCAGCACCGGGTCGTTGAGCATGTTTTTCCGGCCGATTCGCAGGCCGCCGTCGGCGTAGTCGAATTCGACGATCACCTTATCGCCCCTGACGTTATGGCCCTTGTAGAGCGGCCCGGAGGGAATGATGTCTTTCTTTCCGTAGTCCCGGTTCAGCGCCCACAGCGCCAGGCGGATACCGGAGTCGACCTTGTTGGCGGGATGGACGTTGACGTCGAGGTCCAGCAGCACGGCCATGCCGCTGTTGGGCACCAGCCGAAGGCCGTTGAGCTGCTCCTGGCGAACCAGCGGGCTGCAGTAGTCGCCGCTGCGCTGGATCTGCACCCAGTAGAAGGGAATGTCCTGCCCTTTGCCCTTGACGTCGAACAGATCGCGCCAGCTTTGGGCCATGGCCTTCAGTTGGATGTCCCACAGGACGTTCCTCATGTCGCTTTCGCCCTGGTACCAGAGCACGCCCTTGATCGCAAAGGGCACGATCGGGTGGATCTTGCCGTTGTAGAACCCGCACACGTCGCGGTCCTTCGGCTCGGGCATCAGCGGCTGGGGATGGGGAAACGCCGTGCCTTCATTCAGGGACTTCTCGGCCTTCGCCATCCACTGCCCGATCTCGGCCGAACGCTGCTTCCAGACCTTCCGGCCGTGCGGTGTGTTGGGGTGGAACCGGTCGACCTTGTCGGCCAGTTGCTTCAGCTCGGGCTCCAGGCGCCATGCTTGTCGAGGCAGCCACTCCTGGATAATGCTGCCGGCCCACGCCTGCCAGAGCAGCCCGATGGGCACGTCCACCTCCTGCCGGATCCGCCGCGCGAAGAAGAAGCCCACCGCACAGCAGCCGCGTGTCGACTCTTCGTCCCGGCAGACCGCCCATGGCTTGGGCTCGTCGAGCCCGACCCGATCGACGGGATACTTCCTCGACTTGCCGGCGCCCCAGTAGCGGACCGTCGGATGCTTCCATTTCATGCCCTCGGGGATCACGCTGCGGGCCACGTTGCGGCCCATGTTGGACTGCCCCGAGCAGATCCACACGTCGCCGACGAGGATGTCGCCCATCCTGGCCGTTTCTCCGCCGCTGACGGTCATGGTCTGCGGGCGGGCGTTGAGCTTCAGCGGATCGAGCACGACCATCCACTTGCCCTCCTCGTCGGCGGCGGCGCTCTTCCGCTGCCCCGCAAACCGGACGGTTACCGTCTCTGCGGCCTTCGCCCAGCCCCAGACCGGCACGGGTCTGCCGCGCTGGAGGACCATGTGGTCAGCGAACACCTCGGCGGGAGTGACCGCCAATGCGCCCGACGGAGCCAGGACGAAGGCCGAACACGAGAAGGCCATCACAAGTGGAAGATTGCGACAGCGCATGTTGCTCTCCTTGTGATGCTGTTTTGCCTCATCATCGCCTGATCTCGCCGCCGGCTCGGGAAACCGGCTTCTGATCGCGCAGCGGGAAGAGTCGCCTCGTTTTCGAGATTCTCTCGGCCGGGCTGAGATGACTTCTTCCCGCCGGCGCTCTCCTCGATAAGTTGCCGGCCCGGTACGCTGCCCGTCGCTGCCGTCCCGGGAGGTCCCGGATCAACGCTGATGCTCCTGCCGGCCCGACGCAGAGCCCCGAAGAAGCAGCCCCGGCCCACCAGGCACGGACGGGAGCCGCCATTCGCCAATGGTCACGGGCGGCCTTGCGCTTCCCGGCCAGGCTTCGTGGCAGGCGCGGCGGGCTTCTTCCCGGTTACCTTCCAGACGCGTTCGATCATCCGGTATCCGGCGGGGTCGTAGCGTTTCAGCTCGGCGCGGTTCTTGGGGTACCAGTCGTTGCGGCCAAAGTAGGCTTCGGTCAGCTCGGCAAAGTACTCTTCGTGGTTCGTTGCGGCGTACGCCTTGACCTTCTTCGCCGGGTCGGATCGGTCGGGCACCTTCAGGTAGAGCCCTCGCGACATGGCCTTGCGATACGCCCGCAGGACCTCGCGATTGGACAGACGAAGGTGCAGATTGTGGTAGCTGTGGGCCAGTTCGTGAAGGATGGTCATCGGCCCCCACTCGAACATCTTGTGTTCATACAGAACGGCCGCGGGGTTGATCACGTGAACGCCCGGCGCCATGTGCGGGTTCAGGCCGTGTTCCCGGAGCCATTGGCGGCTTCGATGGAAGGGGATGACGCCCTTCTCGCCAGGGCGGAAGGGATAGGCCTTCTCATCGCTGACCCAGATCGGCACGGCTTGGAGCTTCGCTACGGGCCCGGCAGGCACGGCCTTCTTGATGTGCTTGAGGCTCTTTCGCAACTCCCTGTAGAGGTCGTCGATCAGCTTCTTCCTGCCCACAAGCCTCTTGTCGACGTACACCCGCCACCCATCCAGCGAGTCCGCCCGGTACACCCACTTGTTGTCCCCGTCCGTGAACACAACGTCGCAGGCCGGCCTCGAGGCCGGGGCGCCGCCAGACAGGGATAGGGCGGCGATAAGCATCAGTTCAAGTTGCATGACTTGCAGCATGGTTAGCCGGGATTTCCTCGATCGCTTCCAGCCGATCCCGGCGCGCCGGGACCGTCGGCCTTTCTGGCGATTCTATGTACTCAGACCCGTTTTCGACAGTTTGATTTTGCATGCCTAGCTTCGGACGGAAGTTAGCGCGGCCGGAACCGGCCTTGGCACTACAGATCCATCGGGTTCGCCACGCTGGCAGACCGTCAGCAGAACTCCGCCGCCGGCCGGATCACTGGCCCGAGGGCCACGCCAGCGGCGCGGATGGCTTTGCCGGCGTCCCCGCGGGGGGCGCTGCGGATTACGAACCCCTTCCCGCCGGCCCGCACCGTGATCTCCATCAGCGCGTCCAAGTCGTCCCGCAGGCGGGTCCACTCCGCCGTCCAGCCACGCTCGGCCATCCGACGCTGCAGTTCCTTCATCAGCGCCAGCGCCAGGAAACTACAAAACACGTGCCCGCGGATCGTCTCATCGCATTTGTGGTAGATCGGCCGGCTGGCCAGGATCGACTTGATCGTCCGGAACAGCGCCTCCACCATCCACAGTTCCTTGTACCGCAAGGCCAGGTCCCGCGCGGGAAGCTCCAGGTCGCTCTGTAGTACCCAGAGCCCGTCGTATCGCGCCTCCTGGAGGACGTTCTCGTCGTCGATCTCAAAGTGCCCGCGGCCTTGCGGGACCTTCAGGTACCTGCGATACCCCTTGTTGCCCACCAGCGACTTGTCGCCACGCTTGAGCTGTTCCCGCAGGCCCTCCAGAATGGCCTGGCGATCCGCCTGGTCCTTCCTGGCCTGATCCTCATTGCGGCAGACCACGTATCGGCGCGGGCCCACCGTCACTTCCTTCACCGCCAGCGGCGAGGGGTCCTGGCTGGTCTGCTTGGGGCCGTAGACCGTCTCGAACGGGCGGTCGTCGGCCAGGACCACGTCCCGGACCTCCCTGACCGAACGCATCCGCGCCCCCAGGATGTAGCGCACGTCGCGCACCGACTTCTGCAGCTCGGCGATGGTCTGCTTGCTGATCATCCCCCGGTCAGCAACGATACAGACCCGGCGGATGCCGAACTTCTCCCGCAACCGATCCACAATCGGAATCAACGTCTTCACGTCGGCGGTGTTGCCCGGCCACAGTTCGCAGCAGATGGGATTGCCCTCGCCGTCCAACACCGCTCCCACGACCATCTGCTTGAGGTCTGGCCGATGATCCTTGGTCTTGCCATACTGCCCGATCACCGAGCCGCCCTCGCCCTCGAAGTAGATGCTCGTGGTGTCGAAGAACACCAGATCGAGGGAACTGAACAGGTCCTTCCGTCTGGCGAAAAGGGCCTCCTCCACCAGGTCTTTGGTGCAGCGGGGGGCAAACGGCGTCGCTCCGGCCTGACCGTCCGGTGGCAAGGGCTCACCCAACCAGCCCATGGCCCGATAGAGATGGTGCAGTTCCAGTTCCTCGATCCCCTCGATGGCGTACCCCCGGCACCATTGCTCCGCGGCCCGGTCCGAGCCGGAGACCATCAGGCGGTGCAGGACCGTCAGGAAAACCGCCCGCTCGACGTGGAAGTCGTATCGCCGATGGGCCAGCAGGTGCCTCAGCACATCCGGGATCCCCAGTTGCTTCCACAGACGCCCAAAGACAAGCGGCGGGCCGATCTTGATCGTCTCGGCCGGGGGCAATTGGCCGTGCCGATGGGCATCCAGGACGCTGACCTTCTCGGCAAACCGCGCGCAGGAGGAGAGCAGCGCGTCGATTCGCCCCATCGCCTGGAGCACGTCCAGCCGGCCCACCGTGGCCACCACCCGCTGGCGGACGCGGCCGTCGATGCGGTGGTTTTCCACGATCTGCAGATACCGATAGGCCCCGGACTTTTTGGCTCTGACGAACATGGCTGGCTCCTGTATCCACTATGACTATCGAGCCAAGAGCCAGCAATGTCAACAGAAATCTGCCACCATCCCTCATTTTATGGCACTACGTTTTCCTTCGCCGGCGGGAAAAACGTTCGTAAGTCCTTGCAAAACAACAACCGGGCCTCGCAATGGTCGCCCAAACTGTCGAAGATGGGTCAAGGGGCCTCCTTTCGCCAGGGCGGGGTGAAGGAGGCGGCCTCGGGGCCCCAGACCTGGC
>CAYRVX010000126.1:0-19877 GCA_964427875.1 uncultured Planctomycetaceae bacterium | reverse complement strand
GTTGGCGCCCCACGTCTGCATCATCAGCTTGCGGTAGGGCTTCTGGTCGAAGCTGATCCGGACCATGAAGACCTTGCACTCGAGCCCGATCAGCGAGCAGGCGAAGGCCAGGGCGCTGCCCCACTGCCCGGCGCCGGTCTCGGTGGTCAGCCGCTCCATGCCGAACTGCTTGTTGTACCAGGCCTGGGGCACGGCGGTGTTGGGCTTGTGGCTGCCCGGCGGGGAGACGCCTTCGTTCTTGTAGTAGATGCGGGCGGGCGTGCCGAGGGCCTTCTCCAGGCGGTGGGCTCGGTACAGCGGGCTCGGCCGCCACATCGTCAGGATGCCGAGGACCTCCTCGGGAATGTCGATCCACCGCTCCTGGGAGACCTCCTGCTCGATCAGGTTCATCGGGAACACCGGCGCCAGCATGTCCGGCGAGACGGGGTTCCCATCCGGACCCAGCGGCGGCTGCAAGGGCGTGGGAAGGTCCGCCGCGAGGTTGTACCACTGGCGAGGCATCTCGTCTTCGTTCAGAAAGATCTTCGTCTGGTCCATCCGTCGCTCTCTTCCTATCTGGGGGCACCAAGTTGCGTCCGCGACCGCCGCAGACTGAAACCGCAGATTATCCACATGCCCCCATGCCGGTGCAAGGCCCGACTTGGCGGGAATCTTCGTCAGTCGCCCAGCGGCTTGATCCAGAGGTTGCGGAACTGGACGAACGACGTGGCCGAACTGAACGTCTTCCGCTTGGCGTTGTAGCCGCCGTGGTTCTGGAGGCCGATCCGCCCCTTCCTGGGGATCTCGGGCAGGCGGGCGTTGTCGATGACGGTCTTGCCGTTGAGCACCACGGTCAGGCGCTCGCCCTTCATCGTCATAACGAAGGTGTTCCACTGGCCGACGGGCTTGTCGGCCTTGACCTTCGGCACGCAGGCGGCGCGGACCTCGGGCGGCATCTTCTTGTCGTTGCGGTAGCTCCACAGCTCGCCGGAGCCGCACGGCCAGCACCAGAGGTTCACCTGCCCCTTGCCCACCCCGCGGAGCATGATGCCCGAGTCGGCGTTGGGCGTCGGGATGCTGATCACCTTGCCGTCGGCGTCCTTCTTGTACGACCCGTCCGGGAGGATGATCTTCATGGCGTACTTGCCCGCGGTCCTCTTGAACCGCCACTCGACGTGCAGCACGAAGTCGCCGAACTCCTCCCGCGTCCACAGCGAATGGCCGGCCTTGCCGTCGTTGTCCATCACGCCGTCGATGACCTTCCAGCGGATCTCCCGGGCCGCCTTGCCCCTCGCGTCGCCGGTCCAGCCGGTGAAGTCCTTGCCGTTGAAGAGGCTCTTCCACCCCTTGCCTTCCGGCGGCTTGGGCGGGGCGGAAGGCGCCTTGGCGGCTTCGCCCTTGGCCGAGCCCGGCTCCGCGGCGGCCAGCTCCGAGCTGAACACGCCTGCCGCCAGGACGCCAGCACACAGGATTCGCAGAATGACTGTCATGGCTGTCTCCTCTCTTGAAAACCGCAGATCACGATTCCCGCTGCAACACGTCCAGCAGGCCGCGGGCGTATCCCACGGACTCGGCCAGGCCGGGCAGCAGGTCCTTCATGTGCTTCTCGTACTCGATGCCGACCACGTCGCGATAGCCGATCTTCAGCAGCACGCCGACGATGCCGGCCAGATCCACCACGCCGCGGCCCAGCTCGGTGCTGTGGCCCTTGCCCGTGGCGGCGTCGACGTCCTTCAGGTGCACGTCGTAGATGCGATCGGCCGTCTTGCGCGTGGCCGCGACGGGGTCCACGCCGGCGCGCTGTGTGTGGCCGGTATCGTGACAGATGCCGATCCGCTTGTCAAAACGCTTGACCTTCTCGTAGATCGCCTGCGGCGTCGGCCAGTGGCTATCCTCCGGCCCGTGGTTGTGAATGGCCGCGCGGACGTCGAGCTCCTTGACCTTCCGCTCCAGCAGGCCCAGCAGGTTGGGCGAGATGCTGATGCTGATGACCTTGAACCCCGCCGCACGGACGTACTCGAAGACGCGCTGAACCTGCTCGGCGTTCCGCATGTAGAAGACGCCGCCGCCGTAGGGAACCAGCCCGGCGGCCTTGACCTTGGCGACGGCAGCCTTGATCTGGCCCGCCGTGGAGGCCAGCGGAAGCAGGTTCGTGCGAATGCAGATGTGCCGGACGGCCACGCGCTGCGCCATCGCGAGCGTCTCATCCAGGTCGTAGTGCTTGAACATGTACGTGGGCAGGCCGAGCGTCAGTGGTCTGGCCTTGCCGCCCTTGCCGGACTCGGCGGCGGGCTTTGGCTCGGCCCCTTGGGCCATCGCGGCCGCCAAGGACGCAGCGGCTGCCCCCGAGGCCGCCAGGAACCCGCGTCGCGTGGTGTTCTGCTTGCTCATGGTTGTCCTCAGACTTTCTCGGGGACGACGAACGGCGGGCGGTAGTTGCGGGTGAGGTACATGTTCGCCCACTCGCCGCCCTCGCCGACGAATCGCTCCGCCTTCGTATCCACCGTGAGCCACGGGCCCAGGATCAGCGGCGTCCCGGCCAGGTCGACCCGGTTCAGCTCCAGGTGCCTGGTGAGCCTCTCGAAGCTGTCCTTGAGCAGCTCGTTGTCCGCCACGGCCTTGGCGATTTGCCCGGGCGGCCGCCGGCGGCCGACGAGGTACGAGATATTGGCCAGGTGGCACAAGGCCGTGGAGAGGTGGCCTTGAAGGATCTCGGCGCGGAGCTGCTGGGGTTTGCGGCTTCGCATGGCGGCGACGAAGTTCCCCGGGTGCGTCACGCCGCCGTCGCCGCGGAACTGCCTGATCAGCTTGCCCGCCCGGTCGGCGGCCATGGCCCCGCCGCGATGCCCGGCGAGGTAGCCGCCCTCGAGCTCGATGACCATGCTGCCCCACATGCCCTTGAGCCGCTGAATGTGTCCGGGGCGAACGCGCTTCGGCAGCGTCATCATCTCCCACAGGATCGGGACGGGCTGGTAGTCGAACAGGGCGATCTGCGCGTTGGGCGTCTGGCCGTCGTCGTTCCAGCCGAGTCGCCCGGCGATGGAGATCACGCGCGGCGGCAGGGCGCTTTGGCCGAGGAACCAGCGGATGTGGTCGAGCGTGTGGACGCCGCGGTTGCCGCAGTCGCCGTCGCCGGTGTCCCAGACCCAGTGCCAGTCGTAGTGCAGCCTCTTTCGCCGCAGAGGCAGCAGCGGCGCCGGGCCCTGGTACAGGTTGTAGTCCACCGTCTTGGGGACCGGCTGCGGGCCGTCCACCTTCCCGATGCCCTGCCGGGCGGGATAGTCGAAGCCGCGGACGAGCTTCATCCTGCCCAGGTGCCCCTCGCGCAGGTAGGCCAGGGCCTTCCGGAGGCCGGTGCACGAGCGGTTCTGCGTGCCGGCCTGGACGATCCGCTTGTGCCTCCGGGCGGCCTGGACCATCCTGCGGCCTTCCCACATCGTGTGCGAGACGGGCTTCTCGACGTAGACGTCCTTGCCCGCCTGGCACGCCCAGACGGTCATCAGCGCGTGCCAGTGATTGGGGGCGGCGATGACGAGCGCGTCGACGTCCGTCCTGTCCAGCAGTCTGCGGAAGTCCACGCAGCCGTCGACGGTCTCGCCGCGCTTCCTGAACCGGGCGACCTCGCGGTCCACGAACTGCCTGTCGGCGTCGCAGACGGCCACCACCCGCACGCCGGGCAGCTTGCGGAACGCCTCGATGAGCTGCCGCCCCCGGCGCTGGACGCCCACGACGGCCACGCGAACGTCGCCGTTGGCCCCGAGGGCCTTCGACCGCGCCGCCCGCGGCAGCGCCGCCGCCACGCCCGCCCCGGCGGCAGCCGCCAGCGAGCGCTTGAGCCAGTCTCTCCTCGTCATCCTGCTCATGGCAATGCCATGCCTTTCTCAGTTTAAACCCGCAAACCCGCGGCGACGGTCGGCGGCGCGTCACTCGAGAACCATAACGCAAAAGCCCTTCCTCTTCTTCCTGGCCGCCGCGCGGATACCGTGGACCCGCAGCCCGTTCAGGAGGCGCGAGGCAAAGGCCGACCTGCAGCCGACGATCGCCCGGCAGCCGGCACGGACCGAGAACAGCCGGCGCAGCTTCTCGACATTCACCTCCGTCCCTTCCTTCTCGTTGAGTCTGGCGAGGGCAATCTCCGGGCGCGAGTCCCCGCAGTCGCCGCACATGTCGGCGCTGTGGACGCACCGCAGTTGACCTTCGTAGTCGTTCCGGCGGAGGTTGGCCTGCGTGGCCTTCAGTGCGATCAGGTCCCGCGAGACGGCCACGATCTCCTCGATGCCGCCGGCGATCTTCGAGGCCAGAACGGCGACGTGCCCCTGGCCGGGGTTGCATACCAGCATGGCCCCGATCCGCTCGCCGGCAAAACGCTGCTGGAACACCTCCAGCATCAGGTCGGTCACCCAACTGCGGTTGTCGAACTCATCCAGGCCGTGCAGAGAGGTCATGGGGTATTCGCGGCCCTTCCACTGGAAGCGCATCCTGGCCCGAACGTACGGTTCGGCGGGGACGGGAGGCTCGGCCAAGAACGAGTAGTTGTAGATGACGTGCCCCTTGCGATCGATCTTCCGGCGGACGTTGACGGCCTCGACGGAGAGGACCTCGTCGATGGCCTCTTCCAGCGGCCCGACGGCCACCACCCACACTTCGCCCTCGGCCCGCAGGTGTCGCCGGGCGCCCAGGAGGATGAGTTGATGAACGCAGCGTCCGGCCTTGGCGGGCAGGTTCGTCACCACGGCATCATAGGCCGCGGTCTCCACGTGCTCGTAGGCAATCGCGCCGCGGGCGCTCACCTGGGACAACGCGTTGCGGCGAGCGTTGTGGGCGGTGAACGTCACGGCCAGGGCGTCGCGGTCGATGGCGTCGACCCGATCGGCGAGGCCGGCGGCCGCAAGGTGGAGACAGATCGGCCCGTACCCGCAGCCCAGGTCCACCGCCGCGGCCCACTTCCCGCCGCGAGTGGCGATCTGGCGCAGCAGCCGCTGCGTGCCCGTGTCCACCTGGAACGAGCTGAAGACGTCCACGGGGACGTCGAGGCACAGCCGCTGTCCCATCCACCGCCAGTCGAGGGACTTCTTGCGGTACAGGCTGCGCAGTTGAGGATCCATCTCTGCACTCTGCACTACAGGCATTGCCACCGGCAAGAATACCCGAACCGCCCGGCAATACAACCGCGGTGGGCGCAATTCCCGGCGGATCACCCCGTCGGCGGAGGCCGCATCGCCGCGCTGAGAAGTCGGATATTTTCTGTTGACTCTGCCTTCCGGCGGCGTATAATCTTAATTTGTGTAGGTAACGGCTGTTGCAGGAACGTCTGGGCCGCGGGTGCCGCGCAGTGGCTGCGGCGGGCTCCAGACGGCCGGGAGATATCTAGGTACATCGACATCATTAGCGTTATTAAGGTATTAGGAAACATTGCGAGGGCCGGTCGGACGATGCTGCCCCGGCCGGATGTTAACTGACGACGACGAAGATGTTCAGGCCAGGAGTGACAGACGTGATGTCGTGCCTGACCAGGATCCAAGCCGGTGTCGCGGCGTAAGCCCATTCCGGCTTCGCCACCCGGCGGGGCCCGCGGCGGAGCGGGCCCACCGGGCAAGGTTTCGAGCGGTGCGTTGAGCATGTGTCGGGTCCCGTAGATGAACTCGCCACGCGGCGGCCCGGCAGCAACGGACCGCCCGAGAGATGGCGAGGCTGCGGCTTGGAAAGTGGGCAAGGCAACCCACTTTTTTTGTTGGGCGTCAGGCGGGCCGATTCGCCCTGTCCCGCCTTGGACAGCATGGAACAGACATGAACCAGGAATTGCTGCGAATCGTTGACGGACTCGCCAGGGACAAGAACATCGACCGGGAGACGGTGTTGGAGGACCTGGAAGCGGCGATGCTGTCGGCCATTCGCAAGGCCAACGCGGCAACCGAGGATATCACGGTCCGTATCGACCGCGAAACGGGGGACATCACCGCCATGGTCGACGGGCAGCCCATGAGCGTGCGCGATCTGGGTCGAATCGCCGCCCAGACCGCCAAGCAGGTCATGATCCAGCGGATTCGCGAGGCCGAACGCGGAAGCATCTACGAGGAGTACCTCGAGAGGAAGGGGCAGATCGTCACCGGGCGAACCGCACGCTGGGAAGGCGGGTCGCTCATTGTCGATCTCGGCAGAACCGAAGCCATCCTGCCCAAGGGCGAGCAGATCCCCGGCGAGACCCACGTCGCCGAAGAGCGAATCCGGGCCCTCGTCCTGGACGTCCGCGAGCAGCCCAGCCAGGTCAAGATCATCCTCTCCCGGACCCACCCGGACTTCATTCGGGCCCTGTTCGACCTGGAAGTGCCGGAGGTGGCCGAAAAGATCATCGAGCTCAAGGTCCTGGCCCGCGAGGCCGGCTATCGGACAAAGGTCGCCGTCAACAGCCTCGACCCCAAGGTGGACGCGGTCGGGGCGTGCGTCGGCATCCGCGGCAGCCGCATCAAGAACATCGTCGATGAGCTTGGCGGGGAGAAGATCGACATCGTCCGATGGAACGATTCGTCCAAGATCCTCATCGCCAACGCCTTGAAACCCGCCGAAGTGGCGGAGATCGCCCTGTGTTTCGAGCTCGGCCGCGCGACCGTCGTGGTCGTCGAGGACCAGCTTTCGCTGGCCATCGGCAAGCGGGGGCAGAACGTCCGTTTGGCGGCCCGGCTGACGGGGTGGGATATCGACATTCTCACGCCGAATGAGTTCAACGCCGGGCTCGACCTGCTGGAAAAGAGCCTCCGGGAAGTCGACGGCGTGGCAACCACCACGGTGGACAAGGTCATCGCGATGGGGATGGTGAGCGTCCTGGACGTCGAGGAGGTCGGTCCGGAGCCGTTGATCAGCGAGTTGGAGCTGGACCGGGCGCTGGCCCAGAAGATCGTCATCCGCTGTGCCGAGGCGGCCAAGGAGGCCGCCGAGCGCCAGGCCGCCGAGGCCGAGAGAATCAGGCTCGAGAAAGAAGCCGAGGCCAAGGCGGCAGAAGCTGCCGAGGCGGCCGCCGCCGAGGCGCCGGCGGAGGCCGCGACCGAAGCTGCCCCTGAGGTTCCGGCCGAGGCGCCGCCCGAGGCGCCGGCGGAAGCGGCGGCCGAAGCTGCCGCTGAGGTTCCGGCCGAGGCGCCGCCCGAGGCGCCGGCGGAAGCCGCCACCGACGGTGCCGCTGAGGTCCCGGCCGAGGCTCCGCCCGAGGCGCCGGCGGAGGCCGCCACCGAAGCTGCCGCTGAGGTCCCGGCCGAGGCGCCGCCCGAGGCGCCGGCGGAAGCCGCCACCGAGGCTGCCGGCGAGACTTCGACCGAGGCGGCGGCGCGGCCGCAGCAGCCGGACGCCGGCGACGAGCCGGGCGGCGACGGCCCGCAGCCCACCTCGCAGACAGGATGAGACAGGACAGAAAAGGCCGGCGGCGCGTTTCGGCCGGCACGATGTAACCGCGACGGTTTTGGCTTTGCCAGGAGACTCTCTTGGCGACGCGTATATTTGAACTAGCCAGACACTTGGGCGTGACCAGCAAGGTGGTCTTGACCAAGTGCCGAGCCGAAGGGCTCGAGATCAAGAACCACATGTCGACGGTGTCGGCCGGCCTGGAGGCGACGATCCGGGAGTGGTTCAGCGAGGAGTCCCAGTCGCAGCACACGGCCGTCGAGACCACCGAGCACGTGGACCTGGACAAGGCGCGGGAGCAGGCGCGCAAGCGCCGTCGCAAGAAGGGCCGCGCCGCCGAGAAGGAGGAGGCCGTTGAGGCGGTAGCCGGGCGGCCTGCTGCGGGCACGGCCGTCGCCGAGGCCGTGGCTGAAACCAAGCCGCAGGCCGCTGCCGTCGCGGAGCCGCAGGCCGTCCCCGAGGCGGCCGAGCCGGCTGCGCCCGTCGCCGTGGCCGAGGCCCCCACCGCCGTGGAAGCGGGAATCGTCGAGGTGCCGGCCGAGCCGATCACGCCGCCGCAAGAGGCCCCGCCCCCCGAGGAGGCCGAGGAGGTCAAGGCAGCCGAGGGCGAGGAACCGCCGCCGGCGGAGCCCGAGGCCGAGCCGGAACCCGTCTTGCCGGCCGGACCCCAGGTGGTGCCCAAACCGGCCAAGCTCCAGGGCCCGCGGATCGTTCGCGTCGAGGCGCCGGACTTCATCGACCGCCCGCCGCGCCGCCGCCAGGCGCCCGTGCCAACGCAGTTCGGCCCGACGCCCATCACCGGCGGGGCCAAACGTGCTCGGCAGACGGTCCCCCCGGGCGACGCCGCCCCGTACCGCAAGAAGGGCAAACGCCGCAGCCCGCGCCGCCGCAGCACGACCGGGCGGAGCGCAGACAGCGGCGCGGGGGAGCGGCTGAAGGAATGGCGAGAGAGAGACCTCCAGGAGAGGTCGGCTCGCCTGGCCGCCGCCGCGGGAGGCGGGTTGAGAAGACACCGCGCTCCGGTGGGACGAAAGGACCTCGGCCTCGGCGGGCCGGCCGTCAAAGCCGGCAAGGTCGAGATCGACGAGCCGATCACGGTCAAGAGCCTCTCGGCCGCCGCAGGGCTGAAGTCCACGGAGATCATCCGCAAGCTCATGGAACTGGGCGTCCTGGCAACGGTGAACCAGACGGTGGACGTCGAACTGGCCGAGGCCGTCGTGGCGGACTTCGACATCGAGCTTGTCGTCCGCCGCGCGAAGACCGCCGAGGAGGAGCTCGCGGAGCGGCTCGGCGCTCGGGAGATCGGCCTCAAGGAGCCTCGGGCGCCGGTGGTGACCTTCCTGGGTCACGTGGACCACGGCAAGACGTCGCTGCTGGACCGGATCCGGCACACGACGGTGGCGCCGGGCGAGGCCGGCGGAATCACACAGCATATCGGCGCATACAGATACGACATGGAAGACAAGCACGTCGTATTCCTGGACACGCCCGGCCACGAGGCCTTCACCGCCATGCGCGCCCGGGGAGCAAACATGACCGACGTGGTGGTGCTGGTGGTGGCCGCCGACGACGGCGTCATGCCGCAGACCGTCGAGGCCATGAGCCACGCGCGGGCAGCCGACGTGCCCATCGTGGTCGCACTGAACAAGATCGACATTCCCAACGCCAACATACAGCGCGCCATGGGCCAACTGGCGGAGAACAAACTCCAGCCGCGAGAGTGGGGCGGAGACATCGAGGTCATTCAGACCTCGGCGGAGACCGGCCAGGGAATCGACGACCTGGTCGAGGTCCTCAGCCTGGAGGCCGAACTGCTCGAGCTGGCCGCCGAGCCCAGCGCGCCGGCCAGCGGATACGTCATCGAGGCCGAGATGGACCCCGGGCGGGGCGCGCTGGCCCGGCTGCTGATCCGCAACGGCACGCTGAAGGTCGGCGACATCCTGCTGGCCGGCAGGGGCTACGGCCACATCCGACAGATCATGGACGATAAGGGCAACGAGATCGATCAGGCCGGGCCGTCCACGCCCGTCGAGGTCGCCGGACTCGACGAAGCCCCTGAGGCCGGCGACAGGTTCTACATCGTCAACGACGTCGACGAGGCCCGCCAGGTGGCCGAAGACCGGCGTCAGCGGGCCCGGGCCAAGCAGCTCGGCACCGGCACCCGGGTCACCCTCGAGGGCCTGCTGAGTCGGATCGAGTCCGGCGAGGCCACCGACGTGCCTCTGATCATCAAGGCGGACGTGCAGGGCTCCATCGAGGCGTTGACAAGCTCTCTGGAAAAGCTCAGCACCGATGAGATCCGCGTGAACATCCTTCACGCCGCCGTCGGCGGGATCAGCACGGGCGACGTGACGTTGGCCGAGGCGTCCGGGGCAATCATCGTCGGCTTCAACGCCGTGCCCGACGCCGGGGCCAGGCAGCTCGCAGAGCGGACGGGCGTGGACATCCGCCTCTACCGGGTCATCTACGAGGTGGTGGACGACATGCGGGCCGTTCTGGAGGAAGGCCTGGCGCCGGAGATCCGGGAAGAGACGCTCGGGCGGGCCGAAGTGCGCCAGGTGTTCAGGGTCTCCCGCGTGGGCTCGGTCGCCGGCTGCTACGTCACCGAAGGACTGGTCAACCGGAATTGCCGCGTGCGGATCACGCGAGACAACATCGTGACCGAGGACGAGCGGTCGCTGGACAGCCTCAGGCGGTTCAAGGACGACGTCCGGGAGGTGCGCGCCGGATTGGAATGCGGCCTGAAGATCTCCGGGTACGACGACATCAAGGAAGGCGACATTCTGGAGTTCTATCAGAAGGTCGAGGTCGCCAGGAAACTCTAGTGCTATGTCAATATCCAAACTGTGGGTGGCAGTAGGTCCTGTGATGTCGCCGCAGAGCCACAGAGCCTGCCTGCCGGCAGGCAGGACTCAGAGCAAGTCGTTATGATTCTTGTCTTTGGCCAAACGGTTTCTCTGAGCCTCAGTGCCTCTGTGGCCGCCCGGCGAACCCATAAGTTCATAGTTGACGGTGTACTAGGCGCGTCGGCCGGCACGAGGCAGCCATGACCACTACGCTGGGGCTGGTTCACTTGGAATTCCACGTGGCCCAGGCGGCAAGCCTGAAAGACAAGAGGCGCCTGGTGAAGGGCTTCAGGGATCGCGTGGCCAGCCGGTTCAATGTATCCATCGCGGAAGTCGACGCGCTGGACAGCCGTCGTCGCGCGGTGCTGGCCGTTGCGATGGTCGGCAACGACAAACGGTACATCGAAGGAGCGCTGCAACGGATCACCAACGCCGCCGCGGGTCATCGAGACATGATCCTGACGGAGAGCCAGACCGAATGGCTGTGACTCCCGGCCGGTCCGATCGGGCCGGGGAAAGTTCCCCATGAGCCGCAGAACGCAGCGAGTGGCCAACCTGATTCGCCAGACTCTTGGGGAGGTGCTGCTTTCCAAGCTGTCCGATCCGCGCGTCGACCCGGCCAGGACGTCGGTGACCCGCGTGGAGATCCCCGAGGACCTCCTGACGGCCAAGGTGTTCGTCTCCGTCCTCGGGACGCAGGCCCAGCAGAGGCGAGCCCTTCGTGCACTTAGCCACGCGGCCGGACACCTCCAGGAGCTGATGATGCGCCGGATCTCCCTGCGCCATACGCCGATCCTCAGCTTCGAGCTCGACAACCGCTACAAGAAGACGCTCGAGACGCTCGACATCATCCAGCAGGCCATGGACGAGATCCAAGAGAAGGAGCTTGCCCGGCAGGATCAGCTCGACGCGCCCGTGGGCATCGACGGGCCGCAGCAGCAGGACGGGCCCGTGCGGGAAGTGAACACGAAGCCGTAGAAACCAGGACATTGCGGCGATGAAGAACTCCAGGAAGTACCAGAAGAAGGTCCGGAAGCTCCTGTCGGCGATGGACAAGTCGGCTGCGCCTCCGCCGGCCGATCCGGACCCCTTCGACGTCATGATCGAGGCCATCGTGGAGGCCGACGCCAGCGTCAAACAGACTGACAAGGCGCTGGGCGGCCTGGCCGCCGAGTTCGTCGACATCAACGAGCTTCGCGTCGCCCCGGCGAAGGAAGTCGCCGACGCCCTCGGGAGGAACTACCCGAAAGCGCGGGAAAAGTCGGCGGAGATCGTCGCCGTTCTCAACGCGGTCTTCAGCCGCCGCAACACGCTCTGCCTGGACCACGCCGAGAAGATGACCAAGCGGGACCTGCGGCGCCACCTGGCCGAACTGGGCCTCAGCCCCTACGCGTCGGCCTGCCTGATGCTCAAGGTCTTCAACGGCCACGCCATCCCGGTGGACGAAACGCTGGTCGAGTGCCTCGAAATGGACGCGTGCGTCGAGCCCGGCAGCTCCGTCGAAGAGGTCCAGAGCTTCCTGGAGCGGATGATCCTCCAGAAGCACGGCTTTGCCGCCCATCAGTGCCTCCGCGATTACGTCGCAAAGTCCGCCCGAGCCCTTGCCCGCAAGCGGAAGGCCGACGCGGTAAAGGCCGCCGCCGAAGCCGAAGCCAGGGCAAAGGCCGAAGCCGAAGCCGCCGCCGAGGCCAAGCGAAGGCGAGCCAAGGCAAGGGCCCGCAAGGCCGCACGGGCCGCCGGAAAAGCCGCCAAAAAACGCCGCAAGACCTCGAAACGAGCAAAGAAGGGCGCTGCAAGCGGCGCGGCCGGAAAAGCCGCCAAGCGCGCCAAGGCCCCCTCCCCCGCCGGGGCCCGGACCAGGAAAAAGACGCCCAAGTCGAAGAGAAAGGCGGCCCGCAGGCGATCCGCCGGAAAGGCGAGAGAATAGCCCGCCAGAGGCAATTGCGGACCGTATGAAATCATAGAGACGATCATGATGAGCAATCCCGAAGACAAACTGGTCTTGGGCATCCCGAAGGGCTCGCTCCAGGAAAGCACGCTCGATCTGTTCCGGCGGGCCGGCTACAACATCCGCGTCGCGGCGCGCAGCTACTTCCCCACCATCGACGATGCTCGTATGGCGGTGATCATGTTCCGCGCCCAGGAGATGAGCCGGTACGTGGAGGACGGCGTGATCGACGCCGGGTTGACCGGCGTCGACTGGATCCGGGAGAACGGCTCGGACGTGATCGAAGTCGCCGATCTCGTCTACGCCAAACAGGACCTCCGCCCGGTGCGCTGGGTCCTGGCCGTGCCGGCCGAAAGCGACGTCCGCACCCCGGAGCAGCTCGAAGGCGGCATTATCGCGACCGAGCTGGTCAACGTCACCCGCGAGTATTTCGCCAAGAGAGGCATCAACGTGAAGATCGAGTTCAGTTGGGGCGCCACCGAGGTGAAGGCCCGGCTGATCGACGCGATCGTGGACGTGACCGAGACGGGCTCGAGCCTGCGGGCCAACAAGCTCCGCGTCATCGATACGCTGATGACTTCCTCGACGCGCTTCATCGCCAACAGGGACGCGATGAAAGTTGAATGGAAGCGCCAGATGATCGAGAACATCGCCCTGCTGCTCAAGGGCGCTATCGACGCGCGGGAGAAGGTCGGGCTCAAGATGAACGTGCCGAAGGATAAACTCGACGCCGTCACGCAGATCCTCCCCGCCGAGAAGTCTCCCACCATCTCGGCCCTGCGAGATGAGAACTGGGTCGCCCTGGAGGTCATCGTGCCCGAAAAGGTCGAACGCGAACTGGTGCCCCAGCTCAAGCGGGCCGGCGCCACCGGCATCATAACGTATCCGCTGAACAAAGTGATCCCCTGAAGGTAGCTGGGCAAAATGACGGTCCTCAATAGGCTTCTCGCTGCGGCCGGAATAGCATCCGTCACGTGTTTTGCGCTGGCGCTGGGCTGTGAGGGCGAATCCCGCCAAATCGCTGCGGCGCCGCAGACGCAGCCTTCCGCCGCGCCGGCCGCGCCCGAAACCAAGCCCTCGCACGAGCCGCTGCCGGAGAAGGCCCTGACCGGGCTCGCCGATCTCGGGCCGAAGATCGCCCGGCCCGTGGAGGCCGGGGCCGTCGGGAAACTTCCCCCCCACGTGCGCCGCGACGTGGAAGAAGCCGAGAAGCAACTCGCCCGGAAGGAATACGTCACTGCCATCAAGCTGCTCGAACGCGCCGTGGGCTTCGCTCCGACAAACGCCGGGATCCGTCGTCTGCTGGGCAAGGCATACCTCGCTCTGCCGAACCGGGGCAAGGCCCTTTCGAACCTTGCCGCCGCTGCGAAGGCCGCGCCGGACGACCTGGAAACCCACCTGCTGCTCGGACAGCTTGCCGCCGCCCAGCAGCAGGATGAAAACGCCATCCTCCAGCTCCGCACCGCGCTGAAATGCTCGCAGGCAAAGCCGGCCGAGCCACTTGCCGGCGAGGCCCTCCTGACGCTGTCGCTGCTGCTGGACAGGCAGGGCTACTGGACGGCGGCACTGGAGGCCTACACGCTGCTGTCGCAGCGGATCGGCGAACACGGCCGGGAGTACGCGGCCCGTCTGGCCTTAAGGGAGTGGGTGCTGCGCCCCGAGCGGTTGCTGAGTCGTCGCGGCTCGCTGCTGCTGCTGCTTCGCAAACCCGCCGAGGCCGCCAGGCTGCTCGACCGGGCTTACCGCCGGGATCGCACCAACGGTAGAACGGCCAAGCTGCTCATCGACGCTCTCCTGGCCCAAGAGCAGTACGCTGAGGCGGAAAAGCTCCTGCTGGAGATGGCCGGTCAGCCGTCGCAGCGAGCGAACGTCCCGAACATGCTGGCAGCCCTTTGCCGCCGCACCCGCCAAGAGGCCCTGCCGGAACGCTTCTGGGGCCTCTTTCGGGCAAAGCACAAGGCCGACGTGGCCTTCGCCATCGCCCTGATCAGAACGGCCGAGGACCTTGGATGGAGGGACGGGGCCCTTTCCATCCTGAAGTCCATCCTTGCTGAGACGCCCTCGGACAAGCGCCTGTGGCGCATGGTCTGCCGCAGCCACGCCCGGCGGGACCAGTACGAAGAGCTCTTCAGCATGATCGAGCGGAGTCTGTCAACCGACGCCAACGCCCTTGAGGGGATCGCAGACGGTCTGGACGCATCGGCCGCGGCCGTCAAGACGCCCGGCGTGGAAGCCCGCTTCGCCGAGAAGGCGCGAAACAGCCGGTCCCCCGCCCGACATGCCCTGCTCTATCTCGCCGGCCGAGTCGCCACCGCCCGCCGAAAACACCAGCTCGCCGCCGATCTCTACCGCCAAGCCACCGAGCAGAAAAAGGACTTCTTCCTCGCGTACGAGGCCCTGTTGGAGGCGCACGTCGCCCGGAAGCAGTTCGATCAGGCGGACCGGGTCGTGGCCCGGGTCGAGAAGGTCGCCAGGGACAGCCACTATCCGGCCTACTTCCGGGGCAAGATCGCCTTGGGCCGCGGCGATGCCTCCGCCGCCGTCGAAGCCCTCCAACGGGCCCTGAAGCAGAAGGCCGACGACGTCGCCACAGCGTCGTTGCTGGCGAGGGCCTACGTCGCGGCCGGCAAGATGGTCCAGGCCGTCGCCGTTCTCCAGAATGCCTTCACGACTCGGCCCGCCAGCACGGAAATCGCCCGCCAGCTCTTTGACCTGCACATGTCACAGCGCAAGTTTCGCGAAGCCCGAGACCTGGCCGCGCGGATCATCCGGCGCGACCGCGAGAGCACGGCGGGGCGGCTGATGATGGCCGAACTGGCCCTGCTGGCCGGGCGGCGGGGCGAGGCCATGATCCTCCTGGGGCATCTGGCCAGGCAGGCACCCGAGAACGCCCAGGTTCAACTGCTGTCGGTCCGTGCCCTGCTCGGGCCGACGCCCGGCCTGATCAGCAAGAAGCAGTTCGACGATGCCGCCGACAATCTCAACCGGATCCTGCGCGCCCAGCCGGACAACCGTCCGGCGAGAAAGGCGATGGGGGAGCTGCTGGCCGCCGTCGGCAAGACCGCCGAGGCCGCGGACATCTGGACCACCGTATTCGAGGAAACGCCGGGCGACCCGGAACTCGCCCGGAAGTACGTCGCCGTCTTGATCCGCACCAAGCGGTACCAGAAAGCCCTTCAGGCCGTGGAGCGATTCCGAAAGGAGGATCCCGATGACCTCTGGGGGCGAATCCGGGCACTGGGGCTGTTGGGACAGTTGAAACGCTTCGATCAGGCCCGGAAACTCGGCGACCAGTGGATACGTCAGGCCAAGGACGCCAACGCCGAGACCCTCTTCCGCCAGGAACTGCTCCGGGTCATGCGGGCGGGAAAGGACCATCAAAACGCACTGAAGGTCGTCGAGGACTGGATCGCCAAGGGGCCCTCCAAGATACGCCTGAGGCAGCTCCAGTACAACAAGGTCCACTTGTTGGGCCTGTCGGGCCGGCACGACGAGGCGGGTAAGCTGGCAGAACAATTGGCCAGGGCCGACCCGTTCAGCCAGGCCGGAAGAGTCCTCATCGTCGCCGCCATCGAAGCCGAGCAGTTCGACCGGGCACTGGAGCTCCTGGACGAGTGGATCGAAACGGCCTTGGCCTCCATCGAGGACCTTCAGGCGCTCAAGAAGGCCGTGAATGACCTGTCCGGCAAGAAGGCCACAACCGGCCCGCAGTACGCCGCGGCCATCAAGAAGACGCCCGAGGCCCTCAATCTGTCCGTTTCCCAGGCCGTCAAGTCCGGGCAGTACGATCAGGCCGCCGCCGCGATAGACCGGTGGAACGAGACCACCGAAACGTCCGTTGACGACCTTCGCACGCTGAAGATCGTGGTTTGCGGCAAGTCGAAGCAGCTCGGCCGGGCCCGCCACCTGGCCGAGGAGTGGATCAAGGCCTCCCCTCAGTCCCTTCCGCCGCGCATGGCGCTGGCGGGGCTGCTGGCCGAGGCCGACGCTGACACCGAGGCCCACAAGCTCGTGACCAAGTGGCTCAAGGAACTGACCGCCACGACCTCTGCGACCCAGCCGGCCGCCGTCACCGAAACCGTGCGCTGGCTGAGGGAGATGTCGATCCGGCTGAACATGGCGCAGCAGAAACACGACCTGGCGCTCCAACTGGCGGAAAAGCAGTGCAAGCTCGAACCGAGAAAGACGGATTTCCTCGCCCTGAAAAGCGCGTGCCTGACCGAGCTGGGCCGGGACGCCGAGGCCCTGACCGTCATGGAGGCCGCCCGCGCGCTGAAGCCCGACGACGCGAGCCTCAGCAACAACCTCGGGTATATGTACGCCGAGCGCGGCATCCAGCTCGACAAGGCCGAGAAGATCCTCCGCAAGGCCCTCACCGACGCGGAGGACGACAGGTCGAGAATCGCTTATGAGGACTCGCTGGGCTGGATACTCTACAAGCAGGGCCGACTGCGCGACGCGGGCCGGGCCTTCCAACGCCTCGTGGAGAACCGCCAGGACGAAGAGATCGAGCATGGCGTGATCCTCGACCACGCCGGCGACGCGTACTACCGGCTCGGCTGGAAGGAGCAGGCGGTCAACTTCTGGAAACGCGCGCTGATGCTTGCCAGGAAGGTCAAACGCCCCACGCGGGAAGAACGGGAGCTTCTTTCCTCCGCGGCGGCCAAGCTCAAGGCCGTCGAAAGCGGCAAAGAGCCTGAACCTGCTCCCCTCGGCCAGTCGCCTGCCAAGGCCGGAACAAGAGACAGGAACTGAACGTCTCACATCCGAACGGAGAGCATGATATGTCAGGACATTCTCACTGGGCGACCATTCGGCGAGGCAAGGCCGCAAACGACGCCAAGCGCGGCCGCTTGTGGAGCAAGCTCGCCAAGCGAATCATCGTCGCCGCCAAGTCGGGCGGCGGGAACCCCGAGGAGAACCTCTCCCTACGCTACGCCATCGACGACGCCAAGGGCGCCAACATGCCCAACGACACGATCAAGAAGGCGATCATGAGGGGCACGGGCGAACTGGGCGCCGAGAGCTACGAGGAGATCGTCTACGAGGGATACGGCGCCGGCGGGGTGGCCTTCCTCGTGGAGTGCCTCACCGACAACCGCAACCGCACCGCCCCCGAAATGCGAAGGGCCTTCGAAAAGGGCGGCGGACAGCTCGGCTCGTCCAACTGCGTGGCGTGGATGTTCGAAAAGAAAGGCGCCTTCGTGGTATCCTCCGAAACCGCCGATGAAGACACGCTCGTCGAGATCGCCCTCGAGGCCGGTGCCGACGACGTCACCTCCGACGGGGACCTGTTCGAGATCGTCTGTCAACCCGGCGCCTTCTCCGACGTCAAGCGGACCCTCGCCGAGAAGGAGATCGAAATCATCACCTCAGAGATTGCCATGGTCCCCAAGAACACCGTGGCCGTCGAGGGGGACAAGGCCAAGCAGGTGCTCAGGCTCATGGAGGCCCTCGAAGACCACGACGATGTCCAGCACGTCTACGCCAATTTCGACATGCCCGACGAAGTGCTGGCCCAGGCCGAAAGCTCCTGATGCGCCGTTCCTGATCGCGAGCCCGCGCAAGGCGCCCGCGGAATATTGCGATGATGCGTCCTGCTGGGGGGCGATCGCGGTTACATGTCTTGGGAGTGCGACGCATGAAGATAGGCATCGTTTCCGATTCCCACGGCCACACCGCCAGGCTTTGCCGCGCCCTGAAGATATTCGAGACGCACGACGTCGCGACCATCGTGCACTGCGGCGACGTGGGCAGCACCGACTGCGTCGAGGCGCTCGCGTCCGCCGGACCCGACGTCTACATGGTCGCCGGAAACACCGACCGACGCGTCGATGAGCTTGCCTCTGTTGCCGGCAAGCTGGCCGTCCGTTTCTCCTGGGAAGTCATCAAGGTGCCCCTCGGAGACGGCAGGTCCCTTGTCGCCACCCACGGCAGCGACGAAAAGGTCCTCGGCGAACTCGTCAACGACCGCCAGTTCCCTTACGTCTGCCACGGCCACACACACCGCACACGCGACGATCGCCTCGAAGGTGTCCGCGTCATCAACCCCGGCGCGCTCTACCACGCCAAGGTCCACACGGTGGCCATCCTCGATACCGAAACCGACATGCTCGAGCACATCCTCGTGCCCTGATCGCCCTCGCCCCTACCCGATCGTGTGCACCACCAGTGTGTTCGTCGCCCCCGGCTTGCCGATGGGCCGGCCGCTGACGACCACGATCCGATCGCCCTTTTCGGCGATCTCCAGCTCGAGGGCGAACTTCTCGGCCAGCGAGAGCACGTCGCGCGTGTGCGCGGGCGGATCGGCCTGCCGGGCCGCCACGCCGTAGTACAGGCACATCCGCCGCACGGCCGCCAGATCCTGCGAGATGCCCAGCACCGGACACGGCAGACGGCTCTTGGCGAACATCCGCGCCGTCGTCCCGGTCGCCGTGTAGACGGCCACCGCGGCGATGTCCTCCACCTCGATGATCTCGCGAACCGCCGACGCCAGCGCCGCCGCCGTCGCGGCCGGGGCGTACGTTACACGCACCGGCCCCGCTGTCTCGTCGTGGTACGACTGCGTCTGACGAACGATGTCGTTCATCACACGCACCGCCGCGACGGGGAACTGCCCCACCGCCGTCTCGCCGGAGAGCATCACCGCATCGGCGTGGTCCAGCACCGCGTTCGCCACGTCCGAAACTTCCGCACGCGTCGGCGTCGGCGAGTGCGTCATCGTCTCCAGCATCTGCGTGGCGATGATGCAGCACTTGCCCTCCTGCTGGCAAAGACGGGCGATCCGCTTCTGCGTAACCGGCACCGCCGGCAGGTCCATCTCCACGCCCAGGTCGCCGCGGGCCACCATCACGGCGTCGGCCGCCTCCACGATCTGCCCCATGTGCGCCACCGCCTCGGGCTTCTCGATCTTCGCCACGATCCTCGCACCGCAGCCGGCGGCAGCGAGCAGCTCCCGGAGGGCCAAAACATCGTCCCCAGAGCGGACAAAGGACATGGCCACGTAGTCGAAGTCCCTCCCGGCCAGCCAGGCCGCGTCACGCCGGTCCTTCTCCGTCAGCGCCGCAAGCGACAGCGACGTGTTCGGCAGGTTCACGCCCTTGCCGCTGGCGAGCACCCCGCCCCGCAGGACCGTGCAGGTCACCTCCTCGGGCGGGTCCACCTCGGCAACTTCCAGGCGGATCCTGCCGTCGTCCAGCAGGATCCCCTGACCCACCTGCACGGCGTCGATCAACTCCCCCAGCGTGGTCGAGATCCGCTGCGTCGTGCCCTCGATCGGCTCCCGCTGGATGCCCAGCTTTTGCCCGTCACAGAGCAGCACCCCCCCGCCGACGATCGCGCCGACCCGGATCTTCGGCCCGCACAGGTCGCCCATGACGGCCAACGGCTCGCCCAGCTCGGCCTCCACCTCGCGGACGTTCCGAAAGAACTCGTCATGCTGCTCGTCGCCGCCGTGGGAGAAGTTGATCCGAAACACGTCCGCCCCCGCGCGGGCCAAGTCGCGCAGCTCCCCCACCGTCCCGCACGCCGGCCCGACCGTCACCACGATCTTCGTCCCGATGATCATCGCGGGCATTGTACAGCCGGTCGGACTCGCCGACAAGATCGCCCGGCCCTACACAGCCGCCCCGCCTCATAACGCGCGCCGGGCCCGGGGCAAAGACGGGGTCTTTCATTCCGCCAGCGGCATCGGCAGCCTGCCGGCGGCGAGGACG
>CAYRVX010000125.1:0-19964 GCA_964427875.1 uncultured Planctomycetaceae bacterium | reverse complement strand
CTGCGCGGCTTCGTCTGGGGCGACCAGGCCGGCTGCTGGCAGCACGCGTGCTGCCTGATGGACGTCACGGACCTCATCTTCGAGGCCGTGGACCACCCCGATTGGGTCCATCGGCTCTTGCAGGTCCTCCTGGAGAAGAAGTTGCGGTTCGTCGAGGAGTCGCTGGCGGGCGCGAAGTTCGACCTGATCGAGACGGGCGGCGGGGCCGGCAGCGATACGGTCATCTCCCCGAAGATGCACCGCGAGTTCTGCCTGCCCTACGACCGGCAGATTCACCGGGCCGTCCACGACGCCGGGCTCAAGGTCACCTACCACACCTGCGGCGGCATGATGAACCTCCTGGACCTCATCATCGAGAACGAGACCGACGCCTCCGAGACGCTCAGCCCGCCGGGCACGGGCGGGAACATCACCGAGCCCAAGAGGGTGCGAGAAGCCTTCGCCGGAAAGGTCGCCATGATCGGCGGGATGGACCAGTTCAACGTCCTGACGACGGGCACGCCGGAGGCGATCCGCGCCGAGGTCCGCCGCCTCTTCGAGGGCTTCGGCCGCGACGGCGGCTACATCCTCTCCGCCTCCGACCACTTCTTCCACACCCCCAGAGCCAACCTCCTCGCCTACGCCCGGGCCGCCCGGGAATGCGCATACTGACAGCCCCGGAAACCTGGGGGAAACCTGGGGACGCTAACCATGTTTTCGGAAACCTGGGGACGCTAACCATGTTTTCGGCAAGAAACCTGGTTAGCGTCCCCAGGTTAATTCCGGGAATGCGCATACTGAGGGCCCTGATCAAAAGCTGATGACCCAGGGACGCTGCAAAACCCGAAACCTGGGGACGCTAACCATGTTTTCGGCAAGAAACCTGGTTAGCGTCCCCAGGTTAATTGGGGTCGCCGGGGTTGGGGTTCGAGCGTGCCGCCGCGGGCTACTTTCGCCTGGCGTTCTCCTTGCGGCGCTGCTCGATGCGGTCGAGGACTTCCTGGGCCTGGGTGCGGGCGCTCTTGCTCTTGGAGACGTCGAGGACCTTTTTCATGGCGGCCTGGACGTCGTCGAGGTGCCTGGACCAGATATCGCGGCCGATGCGGACGGCGGCGTGCGCGGCTTCCTCTTTGAGGGCGTTGTCGCTCATGCAGGGCACGACGGCCCGAAGGGCGAGGATGTCACGGACCTCGCCGAGGCCGCCGAGGGCCTGCTTTTTCTCCTGGGCCCGCTTGGCCGCCTTGAGGGCGGCGGCGAGCATCCTGGCGTTCGTCGCGGCCGGTCGGCGGTTCCGCAGCCGGACGACGCGGATATACCCGCGCATCGCGATCACGTGCAGCGTCTCGCTGCCGGCGGCCTTGGCGACGGCGAGCAGGTCGTCGGCTGCGTCGATGTCGGGCCAGTCGGCCAGCGCGCGGACGGCGGCCTCGCGGACCTTCTCGTCGCGGTCCTTGAGGACGGGCCGGACGGCCTGGAGCGACTTCCGCCCGCCGATGCGTCCGAGCACGCCGAGCAGCGACAGCTTGGCCGGCCCGGCGGCCGATTCGAGGACCTTGACGATCGGCTGGACGCGTTTGTCGGCGTCGGCCTCGCGCCCGGCGATGCGGACCAGCGCGTTGGCGGCCTCGTTCCGCGAGCCGCCGTCGGCCGTCCGGACGAGCAGCGCCGCGACGGCCGAAAGGCAGTCCGTCCCCGCCAGCGAGCCGAGGGCCTTGAGCGCCTCGTTGCGGACGGCGCCCTCGGTGTCCTCGGCCGCCTTCAGCAGGGCGCCCGCGGCGGCGGTCGCGTGGCGGGCCGACAGGGCCTGGACGACCTCCGCGCGGAGCTTGGGGTCCTTCTCGTTCAGGGCGGCCAGCAGGGCCTTGTCGACGCCGGGCGCCTTCATCAGGCCGAGGCTCTCGCGCGCGGCGGCCTGCGGCTTGCCGGTCGCGGCGGCGGCCTTGAGCAGCAGCGGCACGGCCGAGGCGTCGCCCACCAGGCCAAGCCCGCGGATGGCCTCGGTCCGGACGCCCTCGTTGACGTTCTCGGCCGCGGCCAGGAAGGTCGCCGTCTGGCCCGTCTCGCCGCGCAGGGCCAGCGCCCGCAACAGGGCCGGCTTCATCGCGCTCCCGGCGGTCTTGACCTTGGCCACGATGGCGTTGGTGACGTCCCGGCCGCCCATCAGGCAGAGGGCCTCGACGCCGGCGCCGCGGATGCGGGCGTCCGGGTCGGCCAGCACGGCGAAGATCGCCGGCAGCTCGGCCGAGCTGCCCACCCGGCCGAGGCCGATGATGCCGGCACACTGGAGGTGTGCCTCGCGGGTCAGCACGCTCTTGTACATGCCCAGCGCGGTCGCCTTGTCGCCCTTGGCGACGAGCGTGTCGGCCAGCAGCAGGAACGAGTCGGTGGCGATCCGCCGGGCCGGCTGGGAGCCCTTGGTCATCGCGGCGGCGACGGCCTTGACGGCCGACTTGTCGCCGATCCTCGCCAGGCCCGCGACGGCGGCGCTGCGGACGTCGTCGTGGTCGGACCGGGCCTCGGCGAGCAGGACGCCGAGGTTGGCCGGATCGCGGCGATCGACCAGGGCGTTGACGAGGGCCGCACGCCACGCGGGCGCCGCGGCCGAGGCGATCGCCTTGCCGAGCGCCTCGCCCGCCTGGCGGGAGGGGTTCTTCTCGAGCGCCCGGCGCGCCGACTCGCGGACGAGTGCGTCCTTGTCGCCCAGGGCCTTGGCGAGCGGGGCGACGACCTCCGCCCGCCCGAGGCGCTCGATCTGCCGGAGTATCCACACGCGCGCCGGCGTCGGCACGTCCGGGCCGAGCCGCCCGGCCAGCACCTTCGCGCAGGCGGCGCGGTCGGCGTCGGCGCCGGGCCGGCTCGCCTGGAACGCGATCCGCTCCAGCGTTCGCTGGGCGTTGTCGCGCTTGGGGATGTCCTCGTTGCCCAGGTCGGCGATCAGGGCGTCGAGCACCTTGGCGTAGGCGGCGTCGAGTTGCTCGGCCGTGCGCTTCGCGGCGGGCTTCTCGCCCTTCAGCTCCCTCGTAAGCTCACCGACGTCGGGTCCCTCGGCCGGGAGCGATGCGGGGCTCCCGCACAGTGCCGCAGCCGCCAGCAATCCGATCCAGCGAGGCCTCATCAGTGTGTCCTTTCGTTTCAGGATGGTTCCAGGCAAACGGGCCGAGCGCGGCAGTCCGGCGGGCCGCATCCGGCCGGTGGGGGCTCGGCGGCTGGGGTCTACAGCCGCCACGGAGCACGCATCGGGCGGTCGATCCAGCGGTTGGTCGCCTCGTCGCCGACGATCTCCTCCTTGACGGGGTCGAACTTGAACGCCCGGCCGGTCCAGAAGGCGATGTTGGCGAGGTGGCACGTGGCGACGGTGCGATGGGCCAGCTCGATGTCGCGGAACGGGCGCTCGCGCGTCTTGACGCACTGGAGGAAGTCGCCAAAGATGCCGCGCCCCTTGTAGTTCGGGATGTGGATGTCGGGCGGGGCCTTGCGGGGCCGGCCGCGTGCGGGCACCTCGCCGTCGCTGCCCTTGAAGCCCAGCGGACCGTCCCACGTGCCCCCCAGGTACATCCGCACGCCGCTGGCGTACTTGAACGTCAGGTGCCTGTGCTCCTTGCCGTCCGGCGGGATGACCTCCACCGGCAGGGGCTGGTCGTGCAACTGGGCGGCGAACAGCGCCCCGCCGACGTGGTGGGCGCCCCAGTCGGTCATGCCGCCGCCGGAGAAGTCCCTGCAGCCGCGCCACCGGAACGGGTGATAGTCCTTGTTGTACGGCCGCCACGGGGCCGGGCCGAGCCACAGGTCCCAGTCCATCCACTCCGGCACGGGCTGGGCCGGGCGGAGCATCTGGCCCGACGGGCCGCCGATGCCGACGTAGATCTCCTGGAGCTTCCCGGCCGTGCCGGACCACATCATCCGGTGGTACCAGTTGTAGTCCTGCCAGACGCGCTGGCTGCCGCCGGCGAAGACGCGCCCGTAGCGGCGGGCGGTCTCGACCATGATCCGCCCCTCGCGGACGGTCAGCGTCTCGGGCTTCTCGCAGTAGACGTCCTTGCCGTTGCGCATCGCCTCGCAGGTCACCAGCGCGTGCCAGTGGTCGGGCGTGGCGCAGAAAACGGCGTCGATGTCCGCCCGGGCGCAAAGCTCGCGGTAGTCCTTGTACGCGCCGCAGCCCTTGTACATGCCGCTGGCCTTCTGGCGGGCGTAGTGGCGCTCGCAGCGCTCCTTGGCGCGCTCGCGGTGCCGGGCGTCGACGTCGCAGACGGCGACGGCCTGAACCTCCCGGAAGCCCATGAAGCCGCCCATGTCGCCGGAGCCCTGGCCGCCGACGCCGACGAAGCCCATCGTGATGCGCTCGCTGGGGGCTGGCCCGCCGTCGGCGCCCAACGCCGAGGCCGGAACGATGTACGGCGCCGCCACTGCCGCCGCCGCGCCCCCCAGAAACCGCCGCCGAGTCACCCGCGTTGTCTTCGTCACCATGGCAGCTCCTTTGATTTGACCTGCTCGCGATGTTCACGTCGTTTGTCCTCTTCAACTCGCCGCCAGACCGGGGGTTCCTCTCGGGCCGTGGGACGGAGAAGAACACGGGGCGGCGGGGCGGGTTTCAGGAGGTGGCCGCGACGTCCAGGATTCCAGCGACAGGCCGGCACCCATGCCGAGAGACAAGGGCAGCTCGATGAGGACCAGGGTGGTGGTGATCTGTGGGACGTTGCTGGCGGCCGCCCTGGCGGGGGCGCCGGGGGAGGAATGGCCCGGCTGGCGCGGGCCGCGAGGCGACGGCACGAGCACGGAGAAAGGCATCCCCGTTCGTTGGAGCGATACGGAGAACGTCCGGTGGAAGGTCCCGATCCCCGGCAAGGGGCACTCCTCTCCCATCGTCTGGGGGGATCGTATCTTCGTTACGGCGTGCCAGGAGCGTGCCGCCGAGCGCCGGCTGCTGTGCCTCCACCGCTCCGGGGGAAAGGTGCTGTGGGAGAGGGTGGTCCTCCGGGCGCCGCTCGAGAGGAAGAATCGGCTCAACTCCTATGCCAGCAGCACGCCTGTCACGGACGGCAGGCATGTCTGGGTATCGTTCCTCGAAGGCCCCAGGAAGACGATCCGGGTCGTCTGCTACGACGTCAAGGGCAAGGAGGCCTGGCGCCGCTCGCCGGGTGAGCTGCACTCGATGCACGGGTTTTGCAGTTCCCTGCTGCTCCACAAGGACCTGGTCATCCTGAACGCCGACCAGGACGACGTCGCCTGCATCGTGGCGTTCGACAAGGCCACGGGCGCCGAACGGTGGCGGGCGGACCGCCCCAACCGCACGCGGAGCTATTGCCCGCCGGTCGTCTTCGACGTCGCCGGAAAGAAACAGCTCGTCCTCAGCGGCTCGAAGTGCGTCGCCTCCTACGACCCCGATACCGGCAGGCAGTACTGGATCGTCGACGGGCCCACCGAGCAGTTCGTCGCCAGCCTCGTCGAGACGCGGGGCATCCTGATGATGACGGGCGGCTACCCGACGCTTCACATCATCGGCATTCGCCCGGACGGCAGCGGCAACGTCACCAAAAGCCACGTCATCTGGCACGTGAGGAAGCACGCCTCCTACGTCCCCTCGCCGATCGCCGAGGGGGAGTACTTCTTCCTTGTCTCCGACAAGGGGATGGCCAGTTGCCTGGAGGCCGGGACCGGCAAGTACATGTGGAGCGAGCGGCTCGGAAGGCATCACAGCGCCAGCCCCGTCTCGGCCGAGGGGTGCCTGTACTTCCCGGACGACGACGGCCGGACGTTCGTCATCAAGGCCGCCGCGAAGTTCGAGCTTCTCGCCACCAACAAGCTCGGCGACAAGTGCTTCGCCTCGCCGGCGATCTCGCGCGGTGAGATCTTCATCCGCTCGGCGCGGTATCTGTACTGTATCGCCGAGGCGAAGAAGGAATAGAGCCGTTTTACACATGCCCTCAGGGCTCCGCGGGAGGAGCAGGACTCCAACATGTTCAGTCGCATCTCTACCCCAGTTGTCTGCGGCCTGCTTGCCGCGTGCTGCCCGGTCAGCGCTGCCCAAAGGGCCGTTCCGCAGAACGTCAAGGAGCTGTGGGAAGGCTTCGATCCCCGCAAGGACCCGCTGGAGGTCGAGGTCGTCAGGCAGTGGACGCAGAACGGCGGCGACTACCGCTGCGTCCTGTATACCATCGGCACGTTGAAGGGCAAGAAGGCCCGGATGGCGGGCTTCTACGGCTTTCCCGAGGGCGGCCGCAAACTGCCGGCGGTCATGCACATGCACGGCGGAGGGCAGCGGGCGTTCCTGCGAGAGGTGAAGTACTACGTCGGCCGGGGGTATGCGTGTCTCTCGGTCAACTGGGGCGGGCGGGGCATGGAGGACGCCCGGCCGGGGGAGCCCAATACCGACTGGGGCGCCGTGGACCCGACCCAGAACAACGTGGCGGGATACTCCAACCTAAAGCCCGGACCGAAATACCTCGACGCCGTCGAGTCGCCCAGGAACTGCAACTGGTATCTGCTGACCCTCGGCTGCCGCCGCGGACTGACCTTCCTGGAAAGGCAGCCGCAGGTGGACCCGAAGCGCCTGGGCATCTACGGCCATTCCATGGGGGGGAACCTGACCACCTACGTAGCCGGCACGGATAGCCGCGTCAAGGTGGCCGTGCCTTCCGTGGGCGGCCAGGGGTACAGGACCTTCGCCTTGCCGCATCTGCCCGAAAAGCGGCCGACAGCGATCAAGGGCGACTTGGGGTTGTTCCGCAGGGCCCTGGGCTATCAGAGCTACGCCCCGTTCATCCGCTGCCCGTTCCTGCATCTCAGCGCCACCAACGATTTCCACGCGATCATGGACAACGTCTACAGGACGAACGAGCTCATTCCGCATAAGAACGTTCGCTGCTCGTTTGCGCCGCACTTGAACCATCGTTTCCGGGCGGGCCAGGCCGTCACCCGTCCCCTGTGGATCGATCAGCATCTGAAGGGGACGTTCGTGTTTCCCGAGACCCCGGCCACGAAGCTGACGCTCAAGACCGACGGCGGCGTCCCCGCGCTGGCGGTCGAGCCGGATACTTCGAAGGAGATCGCGAAGGTCGATATCTACTATTCGATCGACCCCGATCCCCGCGCGCGGTTCTGGCGCGATGCGATGGCCGGGAAAAAGGGCAATGCCTGGAGCGCCCGCTTGCCCGTCATGGACGTGGAGGGACCGCTGTTCGCCTTTGCCAACGTGCATTACAGGCTGGACAAGCCGGAGAGGCTGCCCTACGGGCGATCGGCCGAGAGCTTCTGTCTCAGCTCGAAGCTGCACATCGCCTCGCCGATCATGCTGCGACAGTCAGGTGTCAAGGCGACGGACAGGCCGTCTCTGTTGATCGACGACTTCCGGCGGGGATTCCACGACTGGTACGTCCTCCAGAGAGGCAATCCGCACCACTGGCAGTACTGGACAAGGAAGATCACGGATCCCAAGTGGCGCGGCCCAGCCGGCGCCCGGCTGTCACTCGAGCTGGAAGTTGCCAGAGACAACGCGTTGGTCTTCATCGTGATTCAGAACGAATGGCGCGGCTACCGCGGGCGAAGGAAAACGTACGTCGCCGCCAGAGAGCTGAAGGGATCCGACTCCCGGCAGACCGTCGTGCTGAGCTGCCGGGACTTCGTCGCCGAGGGCGATGGTTCGCGCCTTGGCTCGTGGGGCCAGATCGATCGGCTCGGGCTCAGGGCGTACCATGAAATCTCGACGGCGGGAAAGACAAAGCTGCTGGGCAGCAAGAGCTGGCGAGGTCCCCAGCCCGAGCTCCGCGAGTTGAGGTGGGTCAAATGACGAAACGCAGCCAACCGCCGCCTGGCGGAGAGCCCGCGGGTACAATGGATGGGCCTTGCGGGAGCTGATCTATGCGCCTGGACTGGAATCGCAGGGATATTCGGACCGGGAGGACCGTCGTTACGACTCTCGACGTCCATGCGGCGGGCGAGCCGCTGCGGATCATCACGGGCGGACTGCCCGAGCTGAGGGGCGATTCGATGGCCGCCCGGCGGCGGTGGATGCGCGAGAACCTCGATCTCTTCCGGCCGCTGCTGATGCACGAGCCCCGGGGTCACAGGGACATGTACGGCTGCGTGGTGACCCCGCCGGTCTCGCCGGGGGCGGACGTGGGCGCGCTGTTCCTGCACAACGAGGGCTACAGCACGATGTGCGGCCACGGCGTCATCGCCCTCGTGACGGCCCTGTTGGAAACGGGCGCGCTGCCCGCTCGGGGCCGGGAGACTCCCGTCGGCATCGACACGCCGGCCGGCCTCGTGCGGGCCACGGGGCACCTGGATGCGGCCGGCTGCGTCGAGCGGGTGTCCTTCCTGAACGTGCCCAGCTTCCTCTACGAGCGCGACCTCGACGTGGATGTGCCCGATCTGGGGCGGGTGACGCTCGACATCGCGTTCGGCGGGGCGTTTTACGCCGTCCTTCCGGCGGCGAGGGTCGGCCTGTGCGTTGCCGTCGAGCACGAACGGCCGCTGGTGGCCGCGGCGGAAGCGATCAAGAGAGCGACAAGCGCGGCCGTGAAGATCGAGCATCCCCTGGAGGAGGACCTGGGCTTCCTGTACGGGGTGATTTTCACCGGCCGCCCCCAGGACGCGTCCCACCACAGCCGCAACCTGTGCGTGTTCGCCGATTCCCAGGTCGATCGATCCCCCACGGGAACGGGCGTGTCCGCCCGTCTGGCCCTGCACTATGCCAAGGGAGAGATCCGTCAGGGCGAATGGATCGCCATCGAGAGCATCCTCGGCCGCCAGAGCGTCTTCGAAGGCCGGGTCGTGGACACGGCCGAGGTCGGCCCGCATCCGGCGGTCGTGCCGGAGATCGCCGGCAGAGCGTTCCTCACCGGGCGGCACGAGTTCCTCCTGCATCCCGAGGACTCGCTGGGCAAGGGCTTCCTGATCTGAGCGGCACCGGCGGCGAGACCGGATGAGATCGTCTTACGACACACGGGATAGCCAGGTGACACGTGCCGCGGGCCTGGTGGCGGCCGGCCTGCTGGTCGCGTCTGCCGCGCCCCTCGACGCTGCGAAGGGAATCCTGTGCGCCGGCGCCGGCGAGTATCTGCTGCAGGTCGAGGACTTCGACGGGCCGTGGCGCGAGCGGACGGATGTCGCGGGGTACCTCGGCCGCGGCTTCTGCACGGCGTTTCCCCGTGAGGGCGCCCCGACCGTCATGAAGCAGGCGGTCCGCATCGATCGAGCCGGCACGTACTTTGTCTGGCTGCGGGCCTACGCCGGACCGGATCGCGATCCGTGGAAGGGCAGACGGGCCCTGCAACTGGCCGTCAACGGGCGGAAGCTGGCGCGCACGCATGACCGGACGCTGGCGGGTTGGTCGTGGCAGTTGGCCGGCCGCGTCCGGCTGGGGGCCGGGCCGGCGGAAGTCGTCGTCCACGATGCCGACGAGGGCTACGAGGCCGCCGATGCCGTCCTGCTGACGGACCGCGACACCGGCCCGTCCGGGATATCGAGCCTGTACGACCTCTTCCTTCACGTTCGCCAGGTCGGCGCCGGCAATCGCCTGCTCGTGACCTGCCAGGACGGCACGCGGCTCGAGAGCGACGCGATCACGGGGTGGCGCCGGCAGAACGGCGCCGCCGGGCTCGACGACGCGGCCCTGCTGCACGCCTTGCGGGGGTTTCGCTGGCTCCGCAACCGCAGCGTGACAGCGCCGTCTCCGGAGGGCACCGCCGGGGGCTTCGTCGAGTTCCACAACCAAGACCGCTTGCCCGGCAGCGTGATCGGCGGCGCGGCCGCACTGGCCGACCCCTGGTCACCCGCGCCGCAGGTGCTGCTCGTGCAGTCGAAGATCAGCCTGGTTGCCGGCGGGACTCAACTCGACCGCTTGGGCGTGCTGGCCGACGAGGTCCGACGGGTGGTGTTCCCGGGCGCGAAACCGCTGCGGCGGCTGCATCCCGGCACGCTCTTTTGCCGCGACGGGCGCAGAATCGCCTTTCGGGCGCTGCGCTGGGGCGCCGGCGAGGTGCGCCTGCTCACGCAGGAGGACGTTCAACGGCTGGCGCTTGAGGAGGTGGCGGACGTCCATCTGCCGCAGGCGGACGTCTGGGAGCGCTACTACCGCGAGCTGGCCGCCCTGGCCCCGGCCGGTGATGGGGGCATCGTCCGCCTCCAGACGAGCGACGGCCTGATCGTTACCACTTCTGCGGGTCGCTGCGACGTCGCGGACGGCGGGCGCCGGCAAGAGCGGATCCCCTGGTGCTGCGTCGTTCAGCCCGTCTGGAGCCCCCGGGCCCTGTGGGTTCGGGCGGCCACGATCCACGCGCGGTGGCATTTCGCCCCGCACGAGGTCCCGCTGTCACGAGTTCCCCCGCACCGGGCCGCCCAGCAATCCTCGCTCGGAAGGAACTGGTGGGCGTGGCGAGTGGACCGCAGCGTCTCCGGCGGCGATCTTCACAGCGGCGGGCAGCCGTACGGCTGGGGCTTTGGGGTCCACGCCACCAACGAGTTGGCCTTTCGTCTGCCGGCGTGCGTGCGTGCGTTTCGGACACGGATCGGCCTCGACCGCGTCGCCGGCAACGGCGGATGCGCCGTGGCGAAGGTATTCGTGAATCAGGCGACCGGCGGGTGCGTCTACCGGAGCAAGCACCTGGTCGGTTCCGACGAGGTGGTGGACACCGGCGAGATCCGCCTGGCCGGGCCGGACGACGGGCAGGACCGCCTCGTGCTGGTCGCCGACGCAGCCCACGAAGGTCGTCCGAAGGGGGCGGACCCGTTTGACATCCGCGACCGGCTCGATTGGCTTGAGCCGCTGCTGCTGCTCGATGCGGGAAGGCTCGGCCGCGAAGTGGCGAGACGCGTTTCCGACAACGTGCCGGCCTGGCGCGGCTGGCGGGTCCGCGCGGACGGGGGCGCACCGGTCCGCCTGGTGACGCGATGGGACGGCTCATACCCGCGGGGGCCGCGCTTCGCCCTCGACGTGGCCCCCGGGACGCGAGCACTTACGCTGTCGACGCAGCGCAGGATCACGAAGCGCGAGCAATGGCTGTACCTGCGAGCTCAACCGCGGGCCGAGGAGGCGAAGCCCGGCAGCGTCGAGGTCCGTATTGGCGGCAGGCCGATCGCGCGGCTGGCCGCTCCACCGGTGGGCTTCGATCGGCCGTTCCTGGTCCCGCTGCGAAAGTGGCTGGGACGAAAGGTCGCGCTGGACGTGATCGCTAGGCCGAGCGCGACCGGAGAGCACGTGAGGTGGGAAGCGCTGGCCCTGACGCCCCGCAAGACCGCGGTGGACTGGTCGGCGATGGAGATCGTGCGGACGGCCGTGCTGGGCTCGTCCAAGCTCGCCGTGCAGGCCGACGGCAGCATCCTCGCGACGGGAAAACAGGATGACGCCGAGACGTTCATCGTCGAGTGCCGGACGGACCTGCCCCGCATTACCGCCTTTCGCCTGGAGGCGCTGGCCGATCCGACTCTGCCCGCCGGCGGCCCCGGGCGCAACAGCAACGGCAACTTCCATCTCGCCAATCTCCAGGTGACCGCCCCGATTCGCCGGCGCGAGCCTTTCCGCGGGCGCTACGTCCGCATCGAGCTGCCCGGCGGCAGGAGGACGCTGCGCCTTGCGGAGGTGCAGGCCTTTGCCCCGCCGCGGCAGGGCCCGTCGCGGAACCTGGCCCCGGGCGGCAAGGCGTCCCAGTCCAGCACCGAGGGGAAGTTCGCCGCCGCGATGGCCGTCAACGGGAAGTGCGAGATCAAACACGGCTCGGCCGATTACAGCTCCACGAAGATCGAGGAAGACCCGTGGTGGGAGCTCGATCTGGGAAGCGAAGAGACGATGGACCGCATCGTCGTCTGGAACCGGGCGTACTATTACTTCAAGGACGAGCTGGCCCACTTCAGCCTCATCGTCCTCGACGGCAGCCGGAAGGTCGTCCTCAGGCGGGACGACGTCCCCGACCCGCTGCCGGCCGTGGAGATAAGCAATCCCGACCCGGGGCGGATCGCCGTGGAGTCCGCCGCCGCGACGGCGCATCAGGAGTGGGGCGACTACAGCGCGGCACGATCGCTCGACACGGCGACGCGCGGCTGGGCCACGGGGCTTGCCGGTCAGTCTCACGCAGCCGTGTATGTGCTCAAGCGGCCGATCGACGCCCGCGGGACCGGCCTGACGTTCCACCTTCGCCACTGCCGCGGCGGGGTCTGGCAGACGGCCGGCACACTGGGTCGTTTCCGCCTGCTGGCCACGGAGCAGCCGCCTCCCGTCCCCGTCGAGCACGTCGCCAGCGAGGTCCCGCTGCTCCCGGACGGCGCGGGAGAACACAACACGCAGAAATGACGAAAAGGAGCCGGCCATGAGGACGTGTTGGGCCATGCCGCCGGCGCTGTCTCTGGCGGCTGCGATCTGTCCAGCTGGCGAGCCGTTGCTTATCCTCGCCAACCCCGTGACTTGCGAGCGTACATTTTTTCTTCCCTTCCCCGGTTTTCTGCCCCTGCGCACCTGGCCACCGCCTGAGAGCGCCACCGCCCGACCGTCCACCCGCGCACCGGCCGACCCCGGCCACCGGCCACGCCGGCCCAGGCCGACAAGCCCCGCCGAACATGGGAGGGGTTCTCGCCTGATCCAGCCGCCGGCAGTCTGAGGCAACCTGCCCCCTCAGAGGCTCGCCACAGCGGCTTTCCCGCTTGCTAAGCTCCAACCGCCCCTACGCTTCCGCGTACCTGCGCTACCACTTTTTCGCTGCCGACTTTCGCGCAAAGCGCCGGCTCGTTTCTGCCCGCATGCGGCTACCCCCTGCGGAGGACCCGTAGTCCCCGGCGGGGCCCAGGCGTGCCGCGTGTGGCCTGTCAATTCACTTCCGCCGCCGCCTGCGACGTCTCACCTTGCGCCACGCTGGGCATCCAGGCGTGTGTACCAGCACGCGCTCGTGACTTGAGTCCTGATAGACCTTGCCTTGCGGCTTAGGCACGAGCTGGATGTTCTTGAAATCCTGATGCAGCTCGTGATCGCCTGAGCACAGTGTCCTGGCTCCGCTTACTCTAGCCAGGGCAATCACGTGGGCGTCGTCTGATGTCAACTGCGTCATGCTCTGTACCTTCCCCTGCTCCGAATCGACCTCTTCATCGCCGCAGCGCTTGGTCTTGCCGGCTTGGGAGAGTTTAACCCAAGCCCGACGCGCGGATCCGATCTCCTTAAGCTCCCTCAGATTCTCCCCTCCAGAAACGAGCCACCCGCTGCCTTTGAACAGCCACCGAACCAAAGGGTCATAGCCAGTCCGCGGCGGTTCGGAGAAAACACCCGATGCCACGTCGGCGTCCACTATAACGCACATCGCTCACACCCCCAAGAATCTGCTTTCTTCCCGTAGAAAGAACTCCCGAAAGGAGCGTGGGACGTTCTCCAGATTGCCTTGCTCGTCAATCGTAATCGGATGTACGGTCACATCTGAGTGCTCTCTTTCGAAATACAGGATCAGGACCTGTCCAGGGGTCAGCCCAGACCGCTTGTCCCGAACGTCAAGGCGGATTCGATCGACCAGGTAGTCGCTATGCGTCTCGACTAGGAACCGCTTGTCTTCCTTTGCTGCCGCCTGCCCGAGAAAGGTCCCGAGCTCTGCTTGCGCTCGCGGGTGAAGGTGCACTTCAGGTTGCTGGAGAAGGAAGATCTGACCCGGATTCCCCATGAGAATGTCGCTGAGAATCGGGAGGACTTGACTCACGCCGTAGCCTACATCAACTAGATTGCGGCCTGGTCCTGCGATCTTCACCATGATACGGAACGGATCGCTTGCCGTCTTCCCAAGCCGCCTGACCCCAAGTGAGGCGAACAGCCCGCACTCCGACGCGAAGGCACAAAGGGCCTTTTGGAGTCTCGCCCAAACTTCTGGCTTGTCCCGGATAATGCGGGCAAGCAGCATGGGAACGTGATTGCCTTCAGGACGGGCGGCGTCGCTCTTCGGGTCGTATGTTCGTTCGGGCCTCATCCGAATCGGTGCAAACGCATACGGGCGACTTACCGTTGCCCAGTACAGAGCGCGGAACATGGGCTGCATTGCCTTGAACGTCTGTTCGGGAATCACGGGACGGTACCGGTAAGGGTTGAGAAGGTCGGACACCAGGCGGCCCTCCCCCCTCCCATACAGTGGGAATCCCCCAAGGAGCAGCTGGCGTCTCACTATCTGCCTCCCCCGGATCTTGATCCTGATATGAAAGACCCCGGGCTCCTCAGCCCTTATGACCCATATCGTATTCGCGTCCGATTCCATTTTGTACTCCGAGATGACAGGTTGTCCCTCTTGAGAAGTGAATCGGCCGGTCAGTCTGATTGAGGGGAGAGCCCTCGCGGCGACTCGTCGCGAGGGGCGCCCGCGCCTCGTAACATACCCGGCCGACGTGCCGAAGCCTATGGTAAAGTGCTTCGCGCGTCCGGCCCGGCCGCCAAAGTATGACGCGATTTGGTCGTATGCACCAAGGATGAAGGGCTCCTGGTTGAAATCGGGCATGCTCATCATACCGCCAAGATCCACGGCCAGCCTCGTGGCTGCTAGGAAAGTGGACTTGCCAGTGCTGTTCTCGCCCACCAAGAGCGTCAAAGGCCTTAGTGAGATTTCTTGGCGCGACCGAAAGCAACGGACGTTCTCAAGGATCAGTTCGTTCATCACAAGTCATCCTCCGACACGTTGCAGCAGGAGGCGCGCCCCACTCTCATAGCACCCGAAGTTGGAAACCTCCATCGCAGCTGCTCTGAGACCGGCGCCACGATTCGGCCATCCGCCAGTTGGACCAGTAGCATTCGCATCAGTCCCGTCAGCATAACTGACATGACCAACATCCGCAACCCGCGCGAGGATTGAATCGCCTCAGTGAGGGTCCGGCCTTTCCGCCTCGGCCCTCGGCCGTGGATCAGCTCCCTTTTCGGCCAAGTCCAGCTCCGGGCCCCTGGCCCCTGGGGCCCGGGGTCGGCTCCCGTGGGCTCGGCGCCGGGCGGCAAGTCTGCCCTTCGCGCGCGGGCGCGCGGGTCTTGGCCTTGACCTCTGCCGCTTGCCGCTTTCTCTCTTTCTTGGCGCAGCCGTCTTAGCCGCGCCGCTAGGCGCGGCGTCTTTCTCTTGCTCTTACTCTTGGTCTTAGGCCGGCGGCAGCGGCAACGGCGTGCCCCCTCCGATCGTCCGCTGGCTTGCCTGCCCGGTGGACCGATCGACCGCGGAGTTGGCCCTCGGCGTATCGGCCGAGGCCCGGCCCTGGGGTCGATCGTTCGGCGTGTCCCGCCCACCTGGCGGCTCTCGCGCTCGGCCTGCCCCGCTGGCCACACAGCATGGACGCTGTGCCCATGGGTGGAATGCGCTTCGGTCATCCGTCGATCCGGTATGGGTGATACGTTCTCCGGTCGTCCGTGTCGATTCCCACGGCGTCCCGTGGGCTGTGCGAAACGGCCGTTCCCGAAGAGATGCTCCCCGGCACCTTTCGGCCTCCCGGAGAACACGCGGTACTGCCTCGGGGATCCTGCTTTGGCTCCCCGGTAGCCCTGGCCGATCGTCCCGCCGGCTGCGCCTTCGATGAGCGCAGCTCGGCCCTGGATACAGCTCCCCCCTGCCTTTCTCCCTCCGCGGAGTTGTGGCAAAGTTGTGGCAAAACCAGTCTCCGAACAGTGCGCCGACAGCGCGCTGCCAGTGTGCTTTTCGTGCGGGAAGTGCTTGCCAGCCCGTCGTTAGGGCCCTACAAGGAAGTAGTTACACTTCGGCCTGTCCAGCTCTGCACGCTCAAGTACATGGACTTCCACTTGGCCCATGCGAACACGGTCGCCCCGCAGCGCGAAGCGGCCTGGATGACGGTCGGACCGCGCAAGTCGGCCGGAACGGGCGGCAGTGAGTGAAGGTGTCTACTTCGGCAGCGCGCCGCGCCAGCCGGCCTTCATCATGGCGGCGAGCCCCCCTGCGAGCCTGGCGTGCTCCGGCTTGCTCACCACGTTGGCATGGGCGAACGGGTCCGTCTCATGGTCGTACAGCTCGCGCGCGACGACCTTCTTCGTGTTGCGGTCGATCCACTCGGTGTACCGCCAGCGCCGGGTCCGCATGCTGTAGCCCATGACGCGGCCGCGCGGATACTGGCTGAACGCGGCGGACTTCCACTTGCGGTCCGGCTCGGCCAGCAGGGGCGCCATGCTCGTTCCCTCGCAGTGCTTGGGGATCCCCAGGCCGCACAGCTCGGCCAGCGTCGGGTAGATGTCCACGAACTCGGTGAGGGCGTGGCACTTGCAGCCCTTCGTGCCCGGCACGCTGAGGAGCATCGGCACGTGGGTGTCCAGCTCGAAGTTGGTGTGCTTGCACCAGTCGCCGTACTCGCCCAGCTTCCAGCCGTGGTCGCCCCAGAGGATGACGATCGTCCTGCGGCGCAGGTCGAGGCGGTCCAGCTCATCGAGGATGCGGCCGATCTGCCCGTCCACGTAGGTCACGCAGGCGTAGTAGCCGTGGATCAGTTGGCGGGTCTTCTCCTCGTCGAGGTCGCCGCTCTTGGGGATGTCGGTGTAGGCCCGCAGTTCCCCCCAGTTGGTGAAGGCGATTCGCGGGGCGTCGGAGGGCTCCTTGGGGTTCGGCAGTGCGATCCTGCCGCGATCGTACAGGTCCCAGTACTTCTTCGGAGCCGTGAAGGGCAGGTGCGGCTTCAGGAAGCCCGCCGCCAGGAAGAAGGGCTCGTCCTTGTGCTTGCGGATGGCCTCGACGGCCTTGTCGGCGATCGCGCCGTCGGAGTAGGCGTTGTCCGGCACGTCGAGGCATTCGGTGCTCGGCCCGGCCGCGTGGTTGTAAAGGCGCGACCCGGTGAGGCCTTTCTTCTGGCCCTCGGCGCGCCGCCGCCTGCGGTCGGCCTCGATCTCCTTGCTGTGGTACAGGCCCCGCCACGCGCTCGGCCGCTCGGTCCAGCCGGGCCTGTCGTCCGTGTGGTGATGGTAGATCTTGCCGAGCGAGATCGTCTTGTATCCATTCCTGCGAAAGTGCTGCGGCAGCGTGAGGACATCCGGCAGGTGCTGGCTGACGGGGTGGCGGAGATCGTAGATTTTCGTCGAGTCCGGCCGCAGGCCGGTCAGCAGGCTCGCCCGCGACGGCGCGCAGATCGCCTGTTGACAGTAGGCGTGCGTGAAGAGCAAGCCGGCGGCCGCGAGCTTGTCGATGTTGGGGCTCTTGATCGCAGGATGCCCGTAGCAGCCCAATTCCGGCCGCAGGTCGTCCACGGCGATGAACAGCACGTTCCACTTCGCTCGCCGATCTGCGAGCTTCGCCAGCACGGTGGCCGGCCTCAGCGTCGACGCGGCCGCGCCGCCGAAGGCGATCCTCAGGAAATCACGCCGATTCCAGGTATTCATGGAGAACTCCTCTCTGCAGGCGCCTGGCGACGGGGGCGCGGTTCAGCCTCAAGGGGGCCCTGCCTGCACGGGTCCGACCGCGGAAGGGCCCGCAGCGCCGCCGGCCGAACGCCCGCCCGGCTCGCTCGGAAAGTCGTACGCGTTGTCCAGGTAGAGCTGCTGGGCGACGAGATAGTAGGAGAGCATTCGGAGCCTGGCCTTCTCCACCTCGGCGGCGTCCACGCGGTCTGGGGGGATTTGCTCCAGCCCGTGGCCTTGCGTGCGGAAGAGGATCGTCTTGTGCCCCGGCGTAAGCACCAGCGCCCGGTCCGTCCAGACAAGACCCAGCCGGTTGTCGTTCCGCAGAAACGCGAAACCGCCGCTGGCTTCCACGGCAAGCAGATCGCGCCCCAGGAAGCAGTGCTCGTAGGTTCCGCCCAGCAGGCCCAGCACCGTGGGTGGGATATCGGCCTGGCTGGCCACGGCCTCAATGCGCCCCGCCGGCACGATCCCCGGCGCGTAGATGAGACACGGCAGGCGGTACCCTTCCACGTCGAGGATTCTGCGCCGATTGACCGTCCGCTCCTGATCCGCGGCCAGCACGAAGATCGTCCGCCGGAAGTAGGGCGCCTTCGGCGCCAGCCGGAAGAACTCCCCGATGGCCCAGTCGGCGTAGCGGTAGGCGTTGAGGCGTTTGTGTTGCGGGTGGTCGGTCGGGAGCAGTTGGGCCCCGGCGGCGGGCACGTCGAACGGCTCGTGATTGGACAGCGTCTTGATCACGGCGAAGAACTTGCGGTCGCCGAGGCCCAGGAACACCTCGTGGGCCTTTCGGAACATGCCCGCGTCGTGGGTCCCCCAGATCCCGGCCGCGTCCTCGGGATTCATGTCGTCCTCGGTGACGAAGCGTTGGATCCCGGCGGCGCCGAAGAAGCCCTTCATGTTGTCAAAGTCGGGGTTGCCCCCGAAGAGGAAGAGCGTGCGGTAGCCCCGGCGGGCCAGGATGCCCGGCAGCGCCAGGAAGCGCCCCATCGCTCGGGAGCGTTTCATCACCGACTTGCCCGCCAGGTCGGGGTGCCCGCAGAGCATGCCGATCAGCCCCCGGCAGGTCCGGTCGCCCACCCCGTACAGGCGTTCGGCAAACAGCCCCTTCTTCGCCAAGGCGTCGAGGCAGGGCGTATGACTCGGCCGATGCCCCAGCGCGCCGACCGGCAGGCCCGACATGCCTTCCATGACGATGATCACGACGTTGTAGTCGCGACGCGGGCGCGGGGACGTCGTCCGCCGCCACAGCGGGTTCTTCTCCACGTCGAGAAACGTGTCGCCCGGTTGGGCCAGCATGTCCCGGGCCACCTCCCAGGCCGTCTCCATCGCCGGATACCCTTCGCCTCCGACCACCGCCAGTTGATCGCTGACGTACGACTTGCATCCCTCGCCCAGCGTGAAGAAGTTGTTCAACGCCAACTGGCAGATGGCCCTGTTGGTGCTGAAGTAGGCCGCACCAAATCGCAGCCGGTGATGGTCCAGGCTCCCGCGGGCGGCCAGCACGCACAGGCCCGTCAGGACGGTCGCCGCAATGGGGCGGCGCCAGACCGGGCCGGTGGGTCTCGCGCCTCCCCAGCAGATCCGCCGGAACAGCAGATACGAGCCGGCGAACCCGGCGACGGCCGCCACGGGCAGGACCCATACCGGGTAGCGCTGCCGAATGTACGCCGCCACCTCATCGAAGTGGCCCCAATACTCCAGCGCGAGCCAGTTCAGCCGGTTCCCGAAATGAAGGAGGAAGTACGCCCCGACGATCTCGACGACCAGCGTCAATGTCACTACCGCCGCGGCGTAGATCGTCACCCCGCGGCGGAACCACGCGCGCTGGAACGCCGGGTTCGGCGCCAGGGCCGCGACCAGCACGACGGGGATCATCGCGTAGCCCACCGCGACCGTGTCGTAACGCATCCCCACGAGGAAACACCGGGCGATCTCCCCCGCGCCGGCGCCGTCCAGGTACCCCCGGGAGGCGATCAGCAGCCCCGCCCGGAACAGCGAGAAGACCCCGAGTGCCGCCACGGGCAGCGCCCACAGCACGCGATAGCGCTGGTTGCCAAGCAGCGTGACGGCCCGGCGCCCGGCGCGGCCGCTGCGCGGACCATCGTGCCCGTTGCCCATGGTCACGACCTCCTGGCTGTCAAACATGCCGGTGGAGACTCGGGGGATTGTAGGGGACGCGAAGCGGGCCTGTCACGTGATCTTGGCAAGGCGGTATTTCCCGTCGCCCAGGCCGACCTTGATGCACTCTTCGATCTGGATGTACGGGTCCTTGCCGTGGATCTGCTCGAACAGGTGGCCGCTGCCGGTTCGCTTCAGCGGGGCCGGCAGCAAGCCCTCGATGAAGTCCTGGGCCCTGATCAGGTCCAGGGAGGCGGTCTCGACGGCGGCGATGTCATCTCCCGCCACGATGCCGATGTCCGGCACGATCGCCGGCGTGGTGAAGCCCCAGCAGTCGCAGAACGGCGTGACGTGAAGCAGCGCGGTGATGTAGAGGACGCCGCCGGGCGGGAAGCAGCGCAGGCATTCGCGCGTCGTCAGGGCCATGCCGTGCTGGAAGTACCGGTAGCCCCGCTGGTCGATCGAGATCGCGTCGTTCGGGCAGGCCAGCACGCAGTGCATGCAGTACTTGCAGGCGTGGTCGAAGATGCTGATCTTGCCGTCCTTG
>CAYRVX010000124.1:0-20248 GCA_964427875.1 uncultured Planctomycetaceae bacterium | reverse complement strand
TGGAACAACCTCCACAACGAGGACCCCGAGCTGGTCAACTGCTGGCACTGCGGCGTCTTCCCCCACTCGTGGGCCAAGACGCCCCCGAAGATGGGCTGCCAGGAGATCATCGCCACCGCGACCGGGCGGGAGAAGGCCATGGGCGTGGTGGAGTTCGTCATGCAGGACGGCCCCGTGACGCTCTGCCGCGCCACGCAGGACGCCGACGGCAAGTTCGAGGTGGCCATGATCCAGGGCGCGGTCGAGCCGAGCGCGGCCGAGACGTTCGGCGCCTACGGCTGGGTGAGGCTGCCCGGCCTCCAGAAGTTCTATCGGCTCGTCCTGCTGAGGCACTTCCCGCACCACGTGGCCATGACCCGCGGCCACGTCGGCAATGTCCTCTGGGAGGCGTTCGGGAACTACCTCGGTTTCGAGGCATTCACGGCGGACCGCACCTGCCCCTGCGGCTGGGACCCCGAGCTGCCGTTCTCGACGGGCAAGTGAGACACGCCCTGCGGAAGCACCGCACGACCAGGACACGCGCTGAAAGCCCGGGGACGCCTGTCCCCGGGCTTTTCTCACGGGGAGTGTTTCGGCCTTTTCGCGCTTGACAGAGTCGCTTTCGGTGATATAATAGGCAGCGCTCTAGCACGCTCGGGGAGCGGCGGAGCTATGCTCATCTTTGTTCGGGCAGGAGCGAAACTCGCTCACTCGTCCCTTCCTGCCCAGGCCGCACGGCCAAGTTCCCACGGCAGACGCGAAGGTCTCTGATCGAAGCCCGGCCGGAGGCGGCAGGGCAGCGGGGCGCTGTGCGGGCCTCTTTTCACACCGAAGAAGGGAGTACGAGCCATGCGCAGCAGACGAATCCTGATCCTGGCCGCAGTGCTCGCCGTGGGATGGTCGGCGGCAGCTCACGGCGACGTGGTATCGGATTACCTGGACTGGAAGGCGGAGGTTGGCGCATCGTCGGGCCAGGACCTCGCCGACGAGGTCTGGCTGGACCTGATCATCGACCCCGCCGGTCCCGGGACGTGGGAGGTCCGGGCCACCGTAACGGGCGTCGGGGGCGGCGAGCCGGAGACGGCCGGACTGGGGGACTTCATCCTGGACGTGACAGGTGACGGCGGCGCGGTGGTGACGTCCTCCAGGTGCGACGCCGTGGAGTTCGAGCCCGCCGACGCGCCGGGGTACATGGCGGGTTTCTGTGTGATGCGCGACGACGGCGATCTGGGCTGGGGGATCATCGCCATCCAGCCGGTGGATTACCCCCCGCCCAATGACCCCTTCTTCGACAGGCTGGTGATCCAGGGCGCCGGGATCGAGGGTGGCCTGGACACGTCCACGAGCGGCCCCGTGAGTTGGCAGAGGGAGTTCCTCGTCGCTTCCGGCACGTATGCCGGTGAAGGCTATCTCACCGCGCTGAACCCGACGGTTCAGGGCCAAGAGATAGGCTGGTTCGTGCTGGAGAAGACCGACGGCCCGCAAGGCCCGCGCTGGTACGGGCCGACGTGGGATGCGCAGCCGTGGGCCCATACGGTCCACAGCGACACGGAGTATGCCCCCGAGCCGGCGGCGCTGCTGCTGTTCGCGGCGGGCGCTGCCTTTCTGCTCAGACGAAGGTCCCGATAGTCCGCCGTCGCTGCCGTCACAACAAGGTCCGGGTCTGCTGCTCCTTCAAGGAGCGAATCACGCCTTGCCGCGACCTCCGCACTTCTTGACGATCGCCGACTCGTGGGGTAGGTTCTCGCCGATGGGAGGTGCTTCGATGCTCGCGCGCAGCGGTGCGACGATGTCGGCTTCTCGTGTCCTCTTGACGGGGTGGCTGGTCATGTGTGCGACGGCGGTTTCGCTCGGCGAGGCCCGCAAGGAAACGCCCAGGCCCGGGCCGCTGGACCCGCGGGGGAAGATCCACATCCCCATCGGCATCGCTGACACGCTCGATACGCTCAAGACGTTCGTCGAGGCTGAGGGATGCTTCTCGCCCGGCGTGGGGAGCTGCGGGATCTACTTCTGGCTCTGGAACCCGCGGACGAGGAAGCTCGCGGCGGCGACGATGCCGGGCGTGCCGTGCAAGCATGGCCTGGCGCCCGGCGGCCTTCTGATTCCGTGGAGCTCGTGGTCGGCGGGGACGCTGAACGTCCGGACGGAGGTCTGCCACGTGCTCACCCGTACGCCGAAGGGCGCCGGCCACGTCGTGGCCGCCCGGGTGCACTTGGCGAACACGGGCAAGACGGACCGGGCGGTGCAGCTCTACGCGGCCCTTCGCGGCCTGGGGCCGGCCGGCTGGCCGGTGAAGGAGCTTGCGGTCGGCAAGGCCGGCGACGCGCTGCTGGTGGCCGGCCGGCCGGCGCTGGTCAGCGCCGCCAAGGTCGCCGCGGCCGGCGTGGCGGGGACCGACACGATCGGCGACCTGGCGATGGCGGGCGAGATGCCCGACGGCAAGACCGCTTCCTCGGGGACCGGCGACTGTAGCGGCGCCCTGCGGCTGGACGCGACCGTGCCGCCCGGCGAAATGCGGACGTTCGGCTTCATCTGCCCGGTGCTTCCCGGCCGGCGGGCCGTCGGGCACGACTGGGACGGGCGCAGCGGATGGGCGCAGCTCGACCTGGCCAGGCCCAACCCGCCCGCCGGCGGCGTCCTCCAGCCCGACGCCGGCCTGGCCTACTACCGCACGCTCAAGGTCGATGGCCTTTTTGAGCAGGCCGTGGGCTACTGGAAGGACCTGGTCGGGCGGATGAGTATTCGGACGCCCGATCCGCGCTGGGCCGAGTCCCTGGCGGCGATCACCGGCCACGCGGCCATCACGATGAACGCCGGCGCCCCGGACGTGGCCGTGGTAAACTACAACGTGTTCAACCGCGACGGCGTGTACATCGCCAACATCCTCCAGAAGGCCGGGCGCAGCGACCTGTCCGAGGGGACGATCGACTACTTCCTCTCGCACCCGTTCAACGGGCGGACGCGCGTCGAGGCCGACAATCCCGGCCAGGTGCTCTGGGCGATGGGGCGGCACTGGCTGTACTCGCGCGACGCCAAGTGGCTGGCTCGCGTCTATCCCTTGGCGGCGAAGATCGCCGCGATGATCGAGTACTACCGCACGACGCCGCCTCCGCATTACGTCAAGGCCACGAGCCTGGAGTTCGGCGACAGGCTCCCGCCGGACAGGCCCGACGAGCGCCCGGCACACGGGAAGCAGGTCCTCCGGCCGGGCAGTTGCGACGGGAAGCACCCCGAGTACACGGAGGCGTTCGACGTGGCGGGCCTGCGTGCCGCGGCGATGCTGGCCGAAGCGCTCGGCCGCCGCCAAGACGCGAACAAGTGGGGCAAGCTGGCGGAGAGGCTCTTCGCCTGCTACGACGAGCAGTTCGGCAATCGCCTGCCCAAGGGCTACGGCAGCTATTGCGTGCTCTGGCCGTGCAGGCTGTATCCGCTCGACGAGGGCAAGGCGCACGAGCAGTTCAGGAAGACCGGTCCCCAGCGGCCGGGCGGGTGGCGGTACTTCGCCCTGGCCCGTGCCCACCAGGGACTCCTTGCGGGCAACCGCGCCGCCGGGTGGGGTACGCTGGAGAAGCAGCTCGATCACTTGCAGATGCGCGGCTGGTACGCCTTCGACGAGGGCGGCCGCAGCGGCTCGGGCGGCTGGGGGCACCTGCGCACAACGTGGCGGTCGAGCGTGGCCATGCCGCACGGATGGGCCATCGCCGAGCTGCACCTGCTGCTTCGCGACTGCCTGCTGTACGAGAACGGCGACCGCGTCGTCCTGCTGGCCGGCGTCCCGCCGCGGTGGTTCGCGGCGGAAGGCGGCATGGCCTTGGCGAACATGCCGACGCACTTCGGCAAGGTCTCGATGAGCTACAGGCCGAGAGTCGGCGGGGCGGTGCTGGAGCTGAGCGGTGCGGCCGACCCGCCCGGGGGCTTCGAGCTGCGCCTGCCGGAACTGCCCGATCTGAAGGTCGTCGTTTCGGGCAGGCCCATCACGCCTTCGCCGAACGGCGGCTGCCTCCTGCCGAGCGGGGCGAGGCGGGCGGAGATCGCGTTCTCATCGGCGAAGTGACGGCCGTGCCCCGTTGGCCGAAGGGGCGGTATGATTGTCCGTGTTCCGGCCGGGAGTGAGACTGGAGCGGTGGCGATGGCCCTACCGTCGGATCTGTACGGCAGCTCATTGGCGCTCTTGACCGACCTGTACCAGTTGACCATGGCCTACGGTTACTGGCGCACGGGTCGGGCCGACAAGGAAGCCGTCTTCGGCCTCTTCTTCCGCACGCTTCCCTTCGCAGGTGGGTTCAGCATCGCCTGCGGGCTCGGCTACGTGGCGGACTACCTGAGGGACTTCCGCCTTGACGAGTCGGACATGGCGTACCTCGCGCGGCTTCGCGGCAGCGACGGGGGGAGCCTGTTCGAAGCGGACTTCCTGGAGTATCTGCGGTCGATGCGGCTGTCGATCAGCCTCGAGGCGGTCGAGGAGGGCACGGTGGTCTTTCCGCACGAGCCGCTCCTCCAGGTCCGCGGTCCGATCCTCCAGTGCCAGCTCCTGGAGACGCCCCTGCTGAACATGATGAACTTCCAGACGCTGATCGCGACGAAGTCGGCTCGTGTGTGCCTGGCCGCCGAGGGCGAGGCGGTGCTGGAGTTCGGCCTGCGCCGGGCCCAGGGCATCGACGGGGCGGTCGCCGCCAGCCGGGCCGCCTACGTCGGCGGCTGCGCCGCCACGAGCAACGTGCTGGCCGGCAAGCTGCTCGACATACCCGTCAAGGGCACCCACGGCCACAGTTGGGTCATGTCGTTCGACACGGAGCTGGCGTCTTTTGAGGCCTATGCCCGGGCCATGCCAGGCAACTGCGTGTTCCTGGTCGACACCTACAACACGCTCGAGGGCGTCCGGAACGCGGTGCGAGTGGGCAGGTGGCTCCGTCAGCGGGGCCACGATGTCGTGGGGATTCGCCTGGACTCCGGCGACCTGGCCGACCTCAGCAGGCAGGCCCGCGAGGTCCTCGACGCGGAGGGATTCCGGGAGACGAGAATCCTCGCCAGCGGCGACCTGGACGAGCACGCCATCCGGGGCCTGAAGGACCGCGGCGCCCCGATCTGCGTCTGGGGCGTGGGCACGCGGCTGGTCACCGCGCACGACGAGCCGGCCCTGGGCGGCGTGTTCAAACTGACCGCCATCCGCGACCCGACCCGTCCCGGCCAGGCGGCCCGGCCGTGGGACTACAAGCTCAAGCTGTCGGATGAGCCCGGCAAGGCCACCAGTCCGGGCGTCCTCCAGGTGAGGCGGTTTCGCGACGGCCAGGCGTTTGTGGCCGACATGATCTACGACCGCCCGACGGGCCTGCCGGACGGCGACTATACGGTCGTTGACCTACAGGACGCGACGCAGCGGAGGATCATCTCGCGCGACGCGGCGTGGGAGGACCTGCTGGTGCCCGTACTTCGCGACGGCGAGCCGGTGTATGATGCCCCCTCGCTCGTCGAACTGCGAGAGAGGGTCCGGCAGCAACTGGCTCACCTGCCCGAAGGCGTCAAGCGGTTCACCGACCCCCAGCCGTATCCGGTGGGGCTGGAGGCCGCCCTCCACGAACTGAAGGCAAGACTCGCCCGCCAGGCCTCGGAGTCGGCGGAAGGAGGCGTCCCGCCGTCGCGCGGGCAATCGTGAAAGGCTGCCCCATGAACGCATTGTTCCTGGTGGATCTTCAGAACGACTTCCTTCCCGGCGGCCCGCTGGCGGTGCCCGCCGCCGACGAGGTGATCCCCGTCGCCAATCGCCTGATGGAGCATTTTGACCTCGTGATCGCCGCGCAGGACTGGCACCCGCCAGGGCACGAGAGCTTCGCCTCCAGCCACGAGGGCAGGCGGCCCGGCGACGTGATCGAGCTGCACGGCCTTCAACAGGTCCTCTGGCCGGACCACTGCGTCCGGGAGACGCCGGGCGCCGAGCTGGCCGGCGGCCTGCACGTCGAGCGGATCGACAAGATCATCCGCAAGGGCACCGACCCGCAGGTTGACAGCTACAGCGGCTTCTTCGACAACGCTCACCGCAGGGCGACCGGCCTGGCTGACTTCCTCCGGGAACGAGGCGCCGGTGAGTTGTACATCATGGGCCTGGCAACCGACTACTGCGTGAAGTTCACCGCTCTGGACGCCCGGCAACTGGGCCTCACGACGTACGTCATCGAGGACGGCTGTCGGGGCGTGGACCTGACCCCCGGCGACGTGGCCGCGGCGATCCGAGCCATCAGGAAGGCCGGCGCGGTCGTGTTGAACAGCGGACAGGTCCTCCACCCGGATTAGCGCCTCGGCGCCGTCTGCCCCGAGGCGCCGAGCGATGAGGCCCCAAGGGAGCTTTCTGTGGAGGGCCGCGGTGTGGTATAGTCCCGGTCTTGAACGTGCGACGCCGCGACGAACTGAAGGAACCAAGATATGGCATGGCTGGTAAACGGTGAGAGGGTCGCCCCTGCTGAGATCGACGCCGAGTTCGAGCGCCTCAAGCCCCACTACGACGAGTACGTCCGGGCCAACGACGGCGACGGCCAGGCGGGGGACGAGCAGCTCCGCGGGTGGGCCAGAGAGAACGTCGTCGAGCGCACGGTGATACTCCAGGCGGCGCGCCAGATGGACGTCGAGATCCCGCAGGACGAGATCGACGCGGCCTACGAGGAGGTCAAGGACCGCGCCGGCGACGTGTCGGCCGAGGAGGTGAAGGCGGACATCGAGCTTCAGATGCGCGTCGATCGGCTGATGGAAGAGGGCGTCGAGGAGGTCCCCGAGCCCACCGAGGAGGAGCTTCGCGAGTTCTACGAGGCCCACAAGGAGGAACTGGTCACGCCGGAGCAGGTTCACGCCAGCCACATCGTCAAGAACGTGGATGGTTTCACGGACAGGAAGGCGGCCTACGAGGCCATCCTCGACGTCAAGATGGAGCTGGCCGGCGGGGCGTCCTTCGAGCAGTTGGCGGTCAGGCACTCGGACTGCCCCGAGAACGCCGGCGACCTGGGCACCTTCGGGCGGGGGCAGATGGTGGGGGAATTCGAGGACGTGATCTTCGCGATGAAGCCCGGCGAGGTCAGCGACGTTTTCCTGACGCAGTTCGGCTACCACATCGCCAAGCTGCACGAGCGCGTCGAGAGCAGGACGATCCCCCTGGAGGAGGTCCGCGGCGCCGTCGCGGACGAGGTCCTCAAGAGAAAGCGAGGCGAGGCCGTCGAGGCCTTCGTCGATTCGCTGAAGGCCAAGGCCGTGATCGAGGAAGCGGCGGACGAGTGAAAAAAGGAGACGAGCGATGAAGACGGTCAGGATGCTGTGTGCTGTCGCTTGCGCGGTCCTGTTTGCCGTCACCAGCCTGGCCGTCGCGCCGGCGGGCAAGGCCGGCGGCGGCGCCGAGACGCTGGTGCCGGTGCCGCAGCGCCGGGCCAAGGAGGCCCCCCCGCCGCGCACGCGGGCCGAGGTGGACGCCGTGCTCAAGGGCGCCGACGAGAAGGCCAAGGTGCGGCCCATCCACGTTGTTCTCGTGGCGGGCAAGAAGGACCACGGCCCCGGGGAGCACGATTACCCGGCCTGGCAGAAGGCATGGGCCAGGCTCCTCGCCAGGGCGCCGGATACGAAGGTCACGACCGCCTGGGACAAGCCGAGCGCCGAGGACTTCAGGTCCGCCGACGTGATGGTGCTCTTCAAGCCCAAGGCGTGGCCGAAGGAGCTGAACCGGCAGATCGATGAGTACTTCGCCCGCGGCGGAGGGCTCGTGCTGCTTCATTACGCCGTGGACGGCGCGCGGAACGCCGAGTCGGTCGGCAAGCACATCGGCCTGTACTGGGGCCGCGGGTCCAGGTGGCGCCACGGGTGGGTCGAGCTTGCCTTCAGCGAGAAGTCCGACTGCCCCATCCTGCGCGGCTTTGCCGGCAGGAAGGTCCGCTTCCACGACGAGTCGTACTGGCGCCTGCACGGCGATGCCTCGCGGATCGAGGTCCTGGCCACCGGCCAGGAGAAGGAGAAGCAGGGCACGGTCACGATCCCGCTGCTGTGGAACCGCCGGACGGGCAAGGGGCGCGTTCACGTGAACATCCTCGGCCACTACAACTGGACGTTCAATGACCCGCTGTTTCGCGTGCTGCTCCTGCGGGCCGTCGCCTGGGCGGCGAAAGAGCCGGTCGATCGCTTCAACGACCTGGTCACCGTGGGAGTGACGCTGAAGGACTGACGCGGCGGCTCGAACCGCCGTGCTTCCGTCGTCGGGCCGTGCGTCGTCCCGCCGGCTTTGGGGCTTACCTGGCTGCCAGGCCGTAGACGGCCACCTCGGTGTAGCGGTTCATGTCGCCGGCCGTGGAGCCGTTGGAGTACAGCCTCACGTAGCGCGCCTTGACGGCCTTGGCGTCGATCAGCAGGCCCTCGTGGGTCTCGAAGTATCCCCAGTCCTTTCCCAGGCCGATGCCGGCGGAGTTGTCGTGGTCGTTGTTGTACAGCGTGCGGACGTTGGTGATGAAGTCCTTGTCGTCGGCGACCTGGACGATGACGTCGTGATAGACGCGCCGATCGAAGAACTCGTGCCACACGAAGACGGCATAAACCGAATGCGTTTGCTGGAGGTCGATCTGGACGTACTGGACGCCGAATCCGAGCTCGACGTAGGTGTCGTCGCCGGCTTCCCGCTCGCCGTCGGTGATCAGGTCCAGCGTGCCGATCACGGGTTCCATGTCGCTGCCGGTCACGGGCTTCTTGAGGGCGACGTTCCTGACGCCCTTTGGGGCGTAGAAGGGCTTTCGCGGCGCCCATTTGCCCTTCGGGATCTTCACTCGCGTCCCGGGCGGGATGTTCCTGGGCGTAGGCGTGATCGTTGGCTCGGGCAGCTTCAGCCGCAGGGGCACGAGGCCCTTGCGGGCCTTGCCGTCACCAGGTGCCGCCTTTGACGCCTTGGGTGCCGGCTTGGCGGACAGGCCCATCGCCGCCTTTCCCGCCGGGGCTTTGCCCCCGGGTTTGGCCGACTCGCCCAACACGATGCCCCAGCCGCCTGCGAGCACAACCAGAACCGCCATCTTCCTGCGCGAACCCGTCATGTCCTGTCTCCTCTGCTCAATCCCGTAGTTCCCGTCGCCGTGCCTGTACGGCCAACCGGCCGGGGTCCGTCACTATCACGACGCACGAGCGCCGGATTCCTTAGAGCAATTCGCCGGAAACCCACCGCAAGAGACGGTATCCTCTAGCTCACGAAGTCGAGCAATGTCGGACTCAGGAGACAGCAAGATGCCCGACCAGACATCTCCAGGCAGCGAACGCCGCAGGCCGAACGTCGTTCTCGTCATCACGGACGATCAGGGCTACGGCGATCTGGGCTGTCACGGCAACGAGATCATCAAGACGCCGAACCTCGACAAGCTGCACGGCGAGAGCGTTCGCCTGACGAACTTCCACGTCGGCCCCACCTGCGCTCCGACCCGCGCGGGGCTGATGACCGGGCGATACTGCAACTGCACCGGCGTGTGGCACACGATCGCCGGGCGGTCGCTGATTCGCAGGGACGAGGTGACGATGGCCGACGTGTTCGCCGCCGGCGGCTACCGGACGGGGATCTTCGGCAAGTGGCACCTCGGGGACAACTACCCGTTTCGCCCGCAGGACAGAGGGTTTCAGGACGCGCTCGTCCACGGCGGCGGGGGCGTCAGCCAGACCCCCGATTATTGGGGCAACGACTACTTCGACGACACGTACTTCCGCAGGGGGGTGCCCGAGGTGTTCAGCGGCTACTGCACCGACGTGTGGTTCGACGAGGCGATGAAGTTCATCGAGGCAGGCCGCGCCGGGCCCTTCTTCTGCTACCTGCCGACGAACGCCCCTCACGGCCCGTACAACGTGGCCGATTCGTACAGCCGCCCGTACCGCGGGCTGGTTCCGGATAAACGGGCGAACTTCTACGGCATGATCACGAACATCGACGACAACATGGCCCGGCTGCGGGCGAAGCTGAAGGAATTGGGCCTCGAGGAGGACACGATCCTGATCTGGATGACGGACAACGGCACGTCGGCCGGCTGCTCGCTGGACGAGAACGAGTTCGTCCGCGACGGCTTCAACGCCGGGATGCGGGGGATGAAGGGCTCGGCGTACGACGGCGGCCACCGCACGCCGCTGCTGCTGCGCTGGCCGGGCGGCGGCTTCACCGAGGGGCGCGACGTCGAGCGGCTCACGGCGAACATCGACGTGCTGCCGACGCTCGTCGAGCTGTGCGGGCTCGAGGCCCCCGCCGGCGCGGAGATCAACGGCGTCAGCCTGGTCCCGCTGCTTGAGGGGCGCGAGGAGGACTGGCCCGACCGCGCCGTCGTGACGGATTCCCAGCGGATCGAGCACCCCGTCAAGTGGCGCAGGAGCGCCACCATGACGGACCGCTGGCGGTTGATCAACGGCGTGGAGCTGTACGACATGCGGGCCGATCCCGCCCAGCGGAACGAGGTCGCCGCCGAGCACCCGGGCGTCGTGGAGCTGCTGCGCGGCGAATACGAGAAGTGGTGGACGCTCGTCTCCCGCCGCTTCGAGGAGTACTGCCCGATCGTCATCGGCGCGGAAAACGAGGAGCTCTCGGTCCTGACCAGCCACGACTGGCACGGCGAGCAGTGCGCGTGGAACCAGGGGCAGGTCCGCCAGGGGCTTCAGTGCAACGGCTTCTGGGCCGTCGACGTCGCCGCCGACGGCGACTACGCCTTCGAGCTTCGCCGCTGGCCGAGGGAAGAGGACCGCGCCATCACCGCCGGCATCGAGGGCGAGATCACGGACTGGTATCACGGCGGCGAGGCCCTCGACCTGACCGAGGCCGCCATCCAGGTGGGGGGGCTTCGCCTGAGGAGGCCCGTCGACCCCGAGGTGCGGGACGTGACGTTCCTCTTCAGCCTGCCCGCCGGCGAGACGCGCGTCCAGACGTGGCTCAGCGGCGAGGGCCTGTCGATCGGCGCGTACTACGTGTACGTCCGGCGACTGACCTGAAGACCTTCTTGGGAGCTGAACGGCATGAACGCGCGCGGCGTGCTGTTCGAAGCGGCCCTTTGCGGGCTCGTGCTCTGCGGGCTCTTGGGCGCCGCCGTCCGGGCGGACGTCAGATCGCCCTGGGTGACGACCGACCGGACGGTGGACTGCTCGAGCTGCGAGACGATCCTCGCCGGCCTCATCGGCCCGGGCATGACCGACGAGCAGAGGGCGATCGCGCTCTACGACTTCTACCGCCAGCGGGTGTACCACTACAGGAACATGCCGGAGAGCCGCAATCCGATCAAGTGCGTCAACGTGCTGGGCAACACGCTGTGCGGCTCGCAGGCGACGTGCATGAAGGCCCTGCTGACGGCGGCGGGGATCAAGGCGCGGGTCGTCTCGCATCCGGGGCACACCTTCTACGAGGCGTTCTACGACGGCAAGTGGCACGGGTTCGACACGATGTGCCACTTCTACGTCTTCACCCGCGGCAGGGACCGCAGCGTCGCCTCCTTCGCGGAGTTGAATGCCGACCCGTCGCTGATCGCCGACGCCGTCAAGGAAGGCCGGGCCTGCCCCGGCATGTGCCCCTGCGGCGACAAGCCGATGAACTTCGCCGCGAAGGTCCGCGTCCTGAACTATCAGCCGCAGAAGAGCGAATGGTCCGTCAAGCACTATCGGCTTCGCCCGGGCGAGGAGATCGTTCGCTCCTGGTGGCCGCACGATGCGCCGCTGCCGGGCACCCACCGCAGCCGGGACCCCGGGCCCATGCACACCTGCGGCTCGAAGGACCGGAGGAATCCGCCCGACCTGTTCCGCTTCTGGGAGCCGTACGGGATCCCCAGGTTCGGCGGGGTCTCCATCAGCTACCGTCACTACTTCAACGGGTGGATGAGCTACTCGCCGGACCTGTCCGCCCCGCCGCTGAAGGAGGCCCTGGCCAAGGGAGAGCTCATCGTCCCGGTGAAGTGCCCGTTCTACATCTCCGCGGCGAGCGTGGCGTTCGAGGCGAGCTGCCCCGCCGCCGGCGACGGCGTCGAGGTGTCCGTTTCGGTCGATGGCAAGTGGCACCGGGTCATGACGGCGGGGGACCCCGGCCGGCGGGAGTACCGCGCGTCGCTCAGCAGGTTCGTTGTCCGCCCCAGCAGGGGCAGGCACGTCTACCAGCTCAAGTTCGCGATCCAGGGCAAGGCGGCGCTGCACCGCTTCCACCTGCGAACGGTCTTCGTCCACAACGCGATGGCCGCGCCCCACCTGATGCCGGGCAGGAACAACGTTACCTTGACCGTCGCGGACGCGGCGAAGGCCGATGCCCTCGCGCTGATCTATCGCTATGCCGACGCCCCCGCCTGGAAGGACGTGAAGGTCATCGAAAGAAGCGCCACAAGGTATCCGCTGACCTTCGTGGCCGACCTGCCGGAGACGAAGAAGCTCCCGCAGATGCGCGACCTGACGCTTCGCTGCGGGACGCTCAACTGGACGCCGAAGACCAGGCAGGTGCCCGACAAGGTCCTGTGCGATTTCTCGCAGCCGGGGTCCGTCAAGGACTGGCGGGCCGATCCCGAGATCGCCCTCTCGCACGACGGCGTCGGGATGGTGCTGGACGTGGCGAAGAAGGCGACCTATCCGCAGGCAAGCCTCAGCGGCCCGAAGGCCGATTGGCGCGGGTTCAGGAACGTCGTGATCGAGCTGGAGAACCTCGGCCCCGGTCCGCAGGAGGTCGTCTTCCGCGTGCGGTCGAACGAGGACAACACCCAGCGCAGCGACGTCCAGCAGACGGTCGGCCGGGGCGAGCTCGTGATGAGGATTCCCATCGCCGGCCTGACGAAGACCAGGATCGACGCGATCACGAAGATCTACCTGATGACCTACCAGGTGCCCGACGCCGGCTGCAGGATCCGGGTCAAACGGATCTACCTCGAGCCTCCCGGCAGCGGCCCGTGAATCTGACCGGCCGCCGCTCCATAGTATGGGCCCCGCCCCCACAAGGCCCACAAGGGCCGGCCGCTTGAGCGGCCGGTGTCTTCTGATTCGTCCGCGCTATTCCGTCTTCGCGGGCTTGGCCTTCCCGGACGGCGCCGGAGGTTTTCTCTTTTCCCTTTCGCCGAATTCGTGTAATTCGTGAACGGGCGGGCTTGGGCCTTCAGATGAGAGGACGACCGGATGAGGAAGATAGCCATCACCGGGGCCGCGGGGCGGATGGGGCGGCGCGTGGCGGCGCTGGCGATCGAGTCGGAGAGGTTCGACATCGCCGCGGCGACGGAGTTGGCCGGGCACGAGGGCGTCGGGCGCGACGTCGGCGAGCTGGCCGGCGTCGGGACCTTCGGCGCGGCGGTGACGGCCGATCTGCCCGATGATGCCGAGGTCGACGTGCTGATCGACTTCTCGCTGCCGGAGGGGACGATGAAGTTTCTGCCCGTCTGCCGCCAGCGGAAGATCGCGATGGTGACCGGCACGACGGGCCTGACGGCCTCGCAGCAGGCGGAGGTCGCCGACTCGGCCGGCGAGATCGCCATCGTCCAGGCGGCGAACTTCTCCGTCGGCGTCAACGTGCTGCTGAACGTCGTGGCGATGGTGGCCAGGACGCTCGGGCAGGACTACGACATCGAGGTGGCCGAAACGCACCACCGCTTCAAGAAGGACGCCCCGTCCGGCACGGCGATCGCGCTGGCCCGGAGCATCTGTGCGGCGACGGGCCGGGACTATGGCGAGGCGGCGGTCCTCGGGCGCGGGGGCGTCTGCCCGCGGAAGCCCGGCGAGATCGGCATGCACGCCCTGCGCGTTGGCGATACGGTCGGCGAGCACGTGGTGCACTTCGGCAATCTCGGCGAGACGATTCACGTCGGCCATTCCGCCCATACGCGCGACACGTTCGTTCGCGGCGCCCTGCGGGCGGCCGAATGGGTCGCCGAGAAGGACCCCGGCCTCTACGACATGCAGGACGTGCTGGGGATGCGCTGATTGCGGATTGCGGATTGCGAATTGCGGATTGAAGAGGGCACGGACGGGAAGAACGCGATGGCAGAGGCAGTGGACCTTCGAAGCGACACGGTGACGAAGCCCACCGAGGCGATGCGTCAGGCGATGGCGACGGCCGAGGTCGGCGACGACGTGCTCGGCGACGACCCGACGGTGATCGAGCTCCAGCGCGCCACGGCCGAGGTGCTCGGCATGGAGGCGGCCGTCTACATGCCCTCCGGCTGCATGACGAACCAGGTGGCCCTGCGCGCGCACACCGAGCCCGGCGACGAGGTGCTCCTGGCCGAGAACGGCCACATGTATATCTACGAGGCCGGCGCGCCGGGGGGCATCTCGGGCGTGATGTGCAAGCTGCTTCCGGCCGAGCGGGGGGTGTTCACGGCCGAGGCCGTGCGCGCGGCGCTCCGCCCGCCCAACGTGCACTTCCCGCCGACCAGGCTCGTCTGCGTGGAGAACACGTCGAACCGCGGCGGGGGGAGCATCTGGCCGATCGAGCGGATCGCGGAGGTGCACGACGCCGCCCGCGAGGCTCATCTGAGCATGCACCTCGACGGGGCCCGCATCTGGAACGCGTCCGTCGCGACCGGCATACCCGAACGCGAGTACGCGAGGTACTTCGATTCGGTCAGCGTGTGCTTCTCCAAGGGCCTGGGCGCGCCGGTCGGCTCGTGCCTGGTCGGCAGCGCGGGCTTTCTCGCGCGGGCGCGGCGCTTCCGCAAGATGCTCGGCGGGGGGATGCGCCAGGCGGGGATCATCGCCGCCGGTGCCCTCTACGCCCTGCGGAATCACCGCGACCGGCTGGCGGAGGACCACGCCAACGCCAGGACGCTGGGCGAGGGACTCGCCGCGATGGACGGGATCGAGCTGGACCCGGCCACAGTGGAGACGAACATCATCATCTTTCGCGTGAGGTCGATGCCGGCGGCCGAGCTGGTCGAGAAGCTCAAGGCCGCCGGCGTACTCGTGCTCGCCACCAGCCCCGAGAACATCCGCGCGGTGACCAACCTGATGGTCGACGCCGACGACGTCCGGCGCGCGCTGGAGACCTTCAGGGAGGCCCTGTGAAGGCCGGGCCGGTCCAAGGACGAGCGACACAGCCGATGCCCCTGCATTCGTGGGACATCACGCCGGCGGAAGGGATCGAGCTCCAGAAGCGGCTCGCCGGGCGCGTCCGCGCCGAGCCGCTTGCGCGGGAGGTCTGGACGGTAGCCGGAGCGGACTGCGCGTTCACGCGCGACGGCAAGGAGATCCTCGCGGCCGCTCTGCTCCTGGAGGCCAGGTCGATGAAGATCATCGCGACCGTCCATGCTCGCCGGCCGTGCACCTTCCCGTACGTACCCGGCCTGCTGAGCTTCCGCGAGGCGCCGGCGGTGATCGAGGCGGTGGAGAAGCTGCCCGCTCGCCCGGACCTGCTGATGTGCGACGGACAGGGGCGGGCCCATCCGCGGGGCCTGGGGCTGGCCAGCCACGTGGGCCTCTGGCTCGACGTGCCGACGATCGGCGTGGCGAAGAGCCGCCTTTGCGGCCGGCACCGCACCCCGGGCGAGCGGCGCGGCTGCCGCACGCAGCTTCGCCTCGGCGGGCGGCTCGTCGGGGCGGTCGTACGCACGCGAACGGGCGTCAGGCCGCTCTACGTCTCCGTCGGGCATCGCATCACGCTCGACGAGGCCGTCCGCTGGACGCTCAGGTGCACCCGGGGCGTTCGCCTGCCCGAGCCCACGCGCCGAGCGGACCAATACGTGGCCCGGCTGAAACGGGGACTGCCCCGCCGCGCACTTTGACCGAATCCCCAGGCCGGCGGGGCTGTTTAAGACAATCCGAGCCGCGAATCTCGGCTTGTCGCGGATGGAGTTTGCAGTATGATGTCCGCAGGGACTCCCACGGCGGTCGTGGACGGTGCCTGTTTCAGACGGCGATACCGCATGGCAGCGGGACTCTCGCCGGGTCAACCAGCAGCTTTATGAGGTAGGAGAAGATGAAACGTCACATCTCTCGTCGTAGCTTTCTGAAGAAGGTGGCCGGCGCCACGAGCGCCGCCGTGTTCGTGGGCCCGCAAATCCTCAGCGCCAGGAGCCCCAACGAAAAGGTCGGCTTCGCGTTTGTCGCCACCGGCGGCAGGGGCGGGGCGCACCTGGGCATGGCCAAGGAGGGCGTCTGCGTGGCCTACTGCGACGTGGACAAGGGGCGCTGGGGCAGGATGCCCAAGCAGTGGCCCAAGGCCGGCGCGTACACCGACTACCGCAAGATGTTCGAGAAGCACATGAAGGAGATTGACGCGGTGGCGGTGGCCACGCCGGACCACAACCACGCCACGGCCTCGCTGACGGCGATGAAGGAAGGCAAGCACGTCTACTGCGAGAAGCCCCTGACCTGGTCGGTCGGCGAGGCCCGCGCCATGGCCGAGATGTGCGCCAAGAAGAAGGTCGCCACGCAGATGGGCAACGACCGCCACGCCAACGAGGGCAACCGCCTGGTCGTGGAGTGGGTCCAGAGCGGCATGCTGGGCGAGATCAAGGAGGTCCACACTTGGACGAACCGCCCGATCTGGCCTCAGGGCATCAAGCAGCGCCCGCCGAGCAAGCCGGTGCCGGGGAACCTCGACTGGGAGGCCTGGCTGGGCCCGGCGCCGTTCCGCGAGTTCCACGACGGGCTCCACGGCTTCGCGTGGCGCGGCTGGTTCGACTTCGGCTGCGGCGCCGTCGGCGACATGGGCTGCCACACCTGGGACTGCGTCAACTGGGCCATGGCGCCGGACTACCCCACCAGCGTCGAGCTGATCGAGATCGAGGGCGACGGGCGCCCGGAGACCTTCCCCAAGAGAAGCCACTTCAAGTGGGAATTCCCCGCCAAGGGCAGCCGGGCGGCCTTCACGGCCCACTGGTATGCCAAGCTCAAGCCGCCCGCGCCGCCGGAGATGGAAGGCAAGAAGCTTGTCGGCAGCGGCAACCTCTTCATCGGCACGAAGGCCACGCTCTACGTCCGAGGGGACTACGGCGACAGCCCGCGCATCATCCCCGAAGCGAAGATGAAGGAACTCGGCAGCAAGCCCCCCCGGAAGCTCGAACGTTCCCCCGGCCATCACAGGGAGTTCCTCATGGCCGTCAAGGGCGAGAAGCCCTGGGACTTCCCCAAGTCGAACTTCACCTACGCCGGGCCGATGACCGAGCTGATGCTGCTGGGCTGCGTCGCCATCCACATCGGCGAGGTGGGCTTCAAGATCGAGTGCGACCCCGTCAAGCGCGAGGTCAAGACGAAGGAGGCCAGGGACCTCGTCAGCCGCGTGCCGCGAAGCGGCTGGGGAGTCTGACCCGGCAACCTGGTTGATTCATCGTCCCTTGCGCGCGCCGACGAATGGAGCGCGCGTGAGAGTCAAACTGGGTGAAACGCTCGGATTGCCCCAAAGCCGGCTGATGAGCGCAAGCGAACCTGCCTACCGTCAGGCAGGTCGGCCGGAAGGGCGGGCGAGCCCCACGATCCGCTGCTGCGGCCGCCAGACCCCTCTGTGCCAATAAGCCATTGCATGCCGCGTCCGTGGCCCTATAATCCGCTCGGATACGTTGTCCTGCCAACTCTTTGCGAGAGTGGAACCTTGAGCTGTCCGCGGAGTGGACTCCTGGGGCCGTGCGTGCTGGCGGCCATCTGGCTGGGCGGGTGCAGGCCCGGCAGTGCCTCCCTGCACTCCGGCGAACCCTCCTCGCCGTGGCGAATCACCCGCCGAGGCGATTCGCGGCGGGAGCTGTACCGGCGGTTCCAGTCGGAGGATCCCGCCCTTCGCATGAAGGCCGTGCTCCAGGCCGGCCGCGAAAAGGACACGGGCTCCGTGCCCTATCTCGTGGACCGCCTGACCGACGCCGAGGCGGAGGTACGTTTTGCGGCCATCCTGGCTTTGCGGCAGATTACGGGGACGGCGAGGGGCTATCGGTACTACGAGCCGCCGGCCAAGCGCGATGAGGCGGTTGGGAGATGGCGCTCGTGGCTGGCCGGGCGTGCGGCCGGTCAGCCGGCCAGCCAGCCGGCGAAGGAGGAGGCCCGATGAGCCGCGCCGCCACGGACAGGCCGGTGAAGCTGTCGATCCTCTCGACGCCGCAACACCTGTGCGTGGTCCGCGCCGCGGCCGAGGCGCTCTGCCGGTCCCTTGGCTTCGACGAGCAGTCTGCCACGCACGTTGTCCTCAGCGTGGACGAGGCGATGACCAACGTGATCCGCCACGCCTACGACGGCGCGGAGGATCAGCCGATCGAGGTCGAGCTGGCCGGGCTGGACGCCTCGCAGGGCGAAGGCCTGCGGATCCGCATCCGCGACCACGGGCGAGCGGTGGACCCCGGCGCCATCCGATCGCGTGACCTCGACGACGTCCGCCCGGGCGGGCTTGGCGTCCACATCATGACCGAATGCATGGATCGCGTGGAGTACCGGCGGGCCGAGGGAGGCGGGACGGTGTTGACCATGACCAAGCGTCTCCGGCCGGCCGGGGGAGAGGCCCCGGAATGAGTGCAGAATCGCAGGACAGCCCCGTTCGCGAGGTCCGCTGGATCGGGCGCTTTGCCGTGGTGGACGTCGAGGGCGACATCGACCTGAACCGGTCGGCCCGTTTTCAGCAGTCGCTTCTGGAGGTGATGGACGGCGCCCCCGAGCGGATCGTCGTGAACCTCGCCGCCGTGAAGTACATGGACTCCTCGGGCGTTGCGTCGCTGGTGAAGCTGCTGAGCCGCGCCCGCAAGCAGGGCGTGAGTCTGCGTCTGTCGGGCCTGTGCGAGCGGGTGCGGAGCATCTTCGAGATCACGCGTCTGGACAGCGTGTTCGAGATCTGTTCCACCGAAGAGGAGGCCCTGGCATAGCGATGGCCCTTGCCGGCAAGCAGCGCAGCATGATCGAGGGCGTCGGGGCCGCTGCGCTCGGGGCCTTCCAGTACGCCGGCGGGATGGCGCTGCTGCTGGCCGGAACTCTCCGCTGGGCGCTGCTGGGGATCTTCTCGCCGAAGGTGCGTTTCTCCTGGCGCGCCCTGGCGGGGCAGATCGTCCGCGTGGGGCTGCGGAGCGTGGGCGTCGTCGCGCTCGTGCAACTGTTCATCGGCGTGATCCTGGCGCTCCAGATGACCCCGCCGCTGGAGCCCTGGGGGCAGGTCGACAAGGTCGCCAACATCATCGGCGTGGCGGGCTTCCGCATGCTCGGGCCGATCATCACCGCCGTCGTGCTCAGCGGGTTCGCCGGCGCGTCCATCGCCGCCGAACTGGGCACGATGGTCGTGGCCGAGGAGATCGAGGCCCTCGAGGCCACCGCGTTGAACCCGGTCCGCTACCTCGTGGTGCCGCGCGTGCTGGCGACGTTCCTGGTTACCATCCTGCTCTCGGTGTTGGCCGATCTCATGATCGCCCTGGGCGGATACGTCGCCTCTCTGATCATCCACGCGGCGCCCGCCGGCTACTGGATGCGAATGCAGGAGCAGTTGCTCTACCGCGATTTCGTCACGGGGCTCATTCAGGCGGGCGTGTTCGGCATCCTCATCAGCATCATCGCGTGCCACGAGGGCCTGAGGGTCCGCGGCGGCGCCGAGGGCGTCGGGCGGGCCACGACCGCGACCGTCGTGTATTCAATCGTCGCCATCATCGCCGCCGCGGCGGCGTTCACGGCGATCTTCTACGTCTTTGACCTGTAGGCTTGCTGTCGAGTGGCGTCATGGCCGCCGAACCGGACAACAACATCAGCGACGACGACGCGGTCGTTCGCGTCATCGACCTGGTCAAGCGTTTTGAGGAGCGGGCCGTCCTGGACGGCGTGAGCCTCGGCGTGCATCCGGGCGAGACGATGGTCGTCATGGGCGGCAGCGGCTGCGGAAAAAGCACGCTGCTGCGGCACATGATCGGATCGATGTGGCCGGACGCCGGACGCGTCGAGCTGTTCGGCGAGGATCTCCTGAAGATGACCGACGAGCGCCTGGACCAGACCCGCAAGCGGTTCGGCATCCTGTTTCAGTCCGGGGCGCTGTTCAACTCGATGACCGTCGGCGAGAACGTCGCGCTGCCGCTTCAGGAGCACACCGACCTCGACGCCGACACGATCGACATCATCGTGCGGATCAAGCTCGAGCTCGTCGGGCTGCGGGAGGCGATGGACCTGATGCCGGCCGAGATCTCCGGCGGCATGAAGAAGCGAGCCGGGCTGGCCCGCGCGATCGCCCTGGACCCGGAGATCCTGTTTTACGACGAGCCCTCGGCCGGGCTGGACCCCGTCACCAGCGCAGAGATCGACCAGCTCATCATGGACCTGTCGGGCAAGCTCGGCGTCACGAGCGTGGTGGTGACGCACGAGATGGACTCGGCCTTTCGGATCGCCGACCGGATGGCCA